>CAMTVO010000015.1:0-48767 GCA_947085205.1 uncultured Nitrospiraceae bacterium | reverse complement strand
TTCAGAAAGCCATAAAATGAGGTGGGCATATGTATATCAAAAAAGAGGATTTCAAGTATTTTGAGGGTCTTTACAAAACACTTGATGAAGAAAGGAGAAAAAAGTTCTTGGACGCCATTCAGAAGATGGGAAGTAAAAGGACTTTCCTCAAGACCTGTCCATGCTGCTGAAGCATATGATCCTTTCCCATCACGGAGAACTGGAATATGGAAGCCCTGTAAGACCGGCAACACCGGAGGCATTGGCGCTTCATCTCATTGAAAACACGGACGCCAAGATAAATCATCTATATTGCCATTTGGGAAATTCTGATCCTGATAAACAGTGGAGCCATTTCGACAAAATACTGAATACGGAGATTTATCAGAAGAAGTTTGCCAAAGAGATTCTTAAAGAGATGAAAGAAAAGGCCGCATGAAGAAGACAACGGTAGTACCGGATGAATATATTGAGCTGCTGGATATTATGGCAGAGATAATAGCCTGCGATATTACAAAAAACATAGCCAATAAATCTAAGGGGGACTCAAATGTCTGAAAATATAAAGTGTGCAATTTATGCACGCTATAGCACCAATAATCAACGTGAGGCGTCTATAGACGACCAGATAAGAAAATGCAGGGAGACCGCTGTATCCAAGGGATGGGAAATTCTCGAAGATCATATTTATTACGACAAGGCGCAATCAGGCACACGGATGAGTACGCGCGAGGGTCTTAAACAAATGATGAGGGTTGCGATGAGCAACAACTGTCCCTTCCGGAGAATTATCGTTGACGACACGTCAAGGATCGCACGGAATACCAAGGAAGCGCTTGACATTTTCTCCATGCTCACTTTCTACGGAGTCCACGTCTACTATGTGTCACAGGGAATCGATACAACCCATGCCGCGGCGGAGGAGATGATCACCATAAACGGCCTTATAGACTCTCTTCATATCAGGAATCTGAGGAGTGAGACCTTCAGGGGAGTAGAGGGTAAAGTGTTAAAAGGCTATAGCGGTGGAGGCAGAAGATATGGTTATTATTCAGTTCCTGTATATAACGGCAAAGTAGATATTTACGGCAACCCCGAAGCTGACGGATACATTCTGAAAATCAGTCCGGATGAAGCAAATATAGTAATCCGTATATTCAGGCTCTTCGGGGAGGAAGGGTACAGCGCCAGAAAGATCGTAAATATCCTGAACAAGGAGTTAAAGGAGACCGGAAGCCCAAAGCCGCCGAGAGGTGAATATTGGGGCTTTTCCACACTGCTCGGCAACAAGAAAGCCGTACGGGGCATACTTAATAACGAGATTTATATCGGTAAGTATTATTGGAACCGTTCGACATCGATGCGCAATCCTGAGACCGGCAGGGTGTCTGTGCGGGTAAAAGAAAAAGATAAGTGGATTATTGCATTGAAGCCGGAGCTTAGGATAATATCGGATGAACTATGGAATAAAGTAAAAAACAGACAGCGGCAGTTGAACGACATGGGGCACGGCAGATACATGAAGACCATACCGGCCTACTCGGTGAATCTCCTTACCGGTCTTATGACCTGCGGACAATGCGGCGGCAATATTGTGATTGTATCAGGAGGCAAGTGGGCCAAGTATGGATGCTCGAATAACTGGAATAAAGGAAGTGCAGTATGCAGTAGCGATATTAAAATAAAGAAAGAGGAGATTGAAAAAACTATTGTTCACTCTCTGAACATTAGTTTCAACAGCGATGAAAATATTTCATATCTCGCCAAGAAGGTAAACTCAATTCTCAAGGCAAAGTTTGAACAGGACCGGCCAAAGTGGAAAGGAACTGCACTTAATGAGCAGTTAAAGAAACTTAATAAAGAGATAGCCAACTTCATTAACGCGATAAAGGCCGGCATTATTACAGATACCGTAAAAATTCAGCTTCTAAATGCTGAGAAAAAGAAAAATGAAATCGAAGGTCTCCTTGTTCAGGAAAAAGAAGAGATGCCTGAAGTGCCTTCTGCATCCGAGGGCCTAATCTGCGGCTATTTGGCAGATATTCACGCATTACTCAGGCTTCATCCTGTGCTTGGCAAGACACTATTGTCAAAGATTGTAGACAAGATATTTGTTGAACCATGCGATGATACGGCCAAGATCAGCATTTATTGCAAACAGGACGGGCTTATGGAAGGTAAATTATTGGCAGCGAGCCTTTCTGCCTCGCTGAGGTCAAGCATTCCGTTTAAGAATGCCCTTTTTGTGAACTCTCATGGCTCCCTCCATTTTTAACTGCAAGCTCAAGCACATCTTTCAGAGGCTATTGTGTCGTCAAACATCTTTTCTCTCGTTGTGGCTTCTATAGAGAACATCAAGCGGGCCCTGCGGGGCATTGGACATATCGCGCAAAACATGAGTATACACCATAGTCGTCTCAACATGCTTATGTCCGAGAAGGCTCTGAACCTCTCTGATGTTTATGCCTGCCTGAAGCAGATGCGTGGCAAAACTATGTCTGAGCGTATGGACAGAGGTATTGCTGAAACTCAGGCAAAATATGCCCGGAATTTTGCTCCTGTGCACGAAAACCCATAAGAAACCTCCCATACTTTTGACTTATAATATCATAAATTGTAAAGTTTAGCATTTGCATGTGTCATTGATATTAATATACATTTTTTGTATTGCGGTGTTTAATGCATTATGCTACCATAACGCAAATAGCTTGAATCTGCCTGCGAGGTAGATTATATGTTAGGCAGAAGGAATTTAATATGACTGAAACTCCACAGCCGCTAACTAGACATATGGTGTTATTTCTTGATGCATTACGTTACTCTTTCCAAATGGCGCAGTTTCAGAAGGATGAAATAGATAAGTTGCTTCCGGTTTTAGAAGAAACTGAATCAATCACAGGTGAGTATGAAACTGATGCAGTGCGCCTTACGCTAAATCTATGGGGAATCATTGATACAGGCCATAGAATTAGAGAGCTTATTCAACAACTGCCGGGCTTAAAGAAGAACACCCCTGAAATTCAAATATTTCTGAGATCAACTCAGAGTGTAGAGGACCTGAGACATTATGTCCAACATCTACGAACAGATATACACACCTTACCAGAAAAATCAGCGCCACTATGGGGCGTCATATCATGGGTTTCAGAGAAAAGAAAAGATACGTCTTTTACTTTGCTCACAGGTTCGGCTCCAGACATTAGTGTACACTCATGTTCATACGATACATGGAAAAAAGAATTTGCTCAGAAGCTAATATTAAGCGTAAACGATACTACTGTTGAAATCAGTAAATTAATAAAACATATCGATGAATTAAAACAGTATATTATTAAGTGGGCTGAAGACCAAGGTTATAGTTTTGAAAATAAAAGGTTGCTAATATTTAAATTTTCTGTACCTACAGAATAAATTGCTCAGCCATTCACTGTTGCGAATGCGAATGCATGCCAGCGGTGACTGTTTTGGGGAATAAAGGGGACGGTTCTCTTTATTTGACAAAGTCGATCTGAGACGATATTTTGACATAATGCCAAGGACCGCAAGGGTGGCTCCACAAGAGCATGTCTATCATGTACTGATGAGATGCTGATGAGATGGAGAAAAAGGAATAAAGAGAACCGTCCCCTTTAACTCCCCTTATCAGGGCGATTTCTTTTCTGCTCTCTGAGGGGCTTGCGCCCTCAAACGAAGGAAGGGGTTATGTCCTCAGAAGAATTATTAGAAGGGCGTCAAGGCACGCAAAACTTCTTGGCATCAGCGAACCCGTGCTTTATAAGCTTGTTGAGCCTGTGGCTGATTCCATGGGTGATACTTATCCTGAACTTCTTGATGAAAAAGACAGGTCGGCAAAGGTTCTCAAATTTGAAGAGGAACGTTTTTCCAGGACGCTTGAGCAGGGCATGAAGATTATAGACGAAGTAATTGCAGCGGCAAAGAAAGCAGGATTGAAGTCAGTTCCTGGAGATGAAATATTCAAGCTGTACGATACCTATGGGTTTCCTATAGACCTTGCAAGAGACATCGCATCTGACAACAATCTTATCCTGGATGAAGGCGGGTTCCACAGAGAAATGGAGCTGCAGAGGGAAAGGGCCAGGGCTTCATGGGTAGGCGAAGAAGAGGCTGTTTCATCCATATACAGAGAACTGCTTTCCGAGACAGGCAAAACCGAGTTCGCCGGTTATGACACGATGCAGACCGAATCAGTTGTTAAGGCTATATTAAAGGAAGGGAAGGTTGTCAAGGAGGCGTCTAAGGGTGAAGAAATAGAGGTTTTTCTGGATAAAACTCCGTTTTACGGTGAATCCGGAGGCCAGGTCGGAGATACCGGAGAAATGACATCAGAGGGATTCAGGGCCTTTGTTACGGATACCAAAAATCTCCCTATACCCCCCTTTACTAAAGGGGGGATGGGGGGGTTACATTCTCATATCATAAAAATCAAAGAGGGAAAATTGAGAGTCTGGGACAGGGTGACATGCAGAGTTGATACCCGTAGAAGAAAAGCTATAATGAGCAATCACACCGCAACGCATCTCCTTCAGGCAGCATTGCAAAATATAATCGGCGAGCATGTTAAGCAGGCAGGTTCGCTTGTTGCTCCTGACAGGCTCAGGTTTGATTTTACGCATTTTTTCCCTATCAGCCGCGAGGAGATAAGGAGCATTGAGGATACTGTCAATCAGAAGATTCTTGAAAACATTAATGTTGAGATTTCAGTCATGGACATAAAAGATGCGATAACATCAGGAGCTACAGCTCTTTTTGGAGAGAAATACGGCGAAACAGTCAGGGTTGTGAAGGTGCCGGGAGCCAGTTCTGAACTCTGCGGCGGCACTCACTGCAAGGCCACCGGAGACATAGGCCCATTTGTCATTGTCTCAGAGGGAAGCGTTGCATCAGGAATAAGGAGGATAGAGGCTCTGACGGGAATGTCTGCCTTTGACTATTTCAGGAAAGAAGACGAGGAACTGAGAAAAATTTCAGATATGCTTAAGACAGAAAAACCGCTTGAAAGGGTAGAAAAACTTCTTGCCGATATGAAAGAAATGGAAAGAGAGGCAGAGAGGCTCAAGGGCAGGGCAGCGTCTGAAAGTTCTGCAGCTCTCATAGAGAAGGCAATGGATATAGGCGGCACAAAGGTTATTTCGTGCAGGGTTGACGGCCTTGAAAAAAAGGATTTAAGGATTCTTGCAGACAATTTAAAGGATAAACTCGGCTCAGGTGTTATTGTCCTGGCATCTGTCCCGAGCAGCTCGGGAAACGGCGAGGCAGCGTTTTTGTCCATGGTCACAAAAGACCTTACAAAGAAGATAAAGGCGGGAGAGATACTTAAAAAGGTTGCCGAGATTGCAGGCGGCAGAGGCGGAGGAAAACCTGAAATGGCAGAAGGCGGCACAAAAGACATCGCAAAACTGGACAAGGCGCTTGAAGCAGTGTACGATATAGTTAAGAAAGCTAAAAAAGAAACAAAGTAATGCGCAAGCCTGCTTCAATATCCAAGATAAGCGCTCCGGGGCTTTCTAAGGTTGTTCTGCGAAGCAGGCTTTTTAAAATTATTGATAAGGGCAGGAAAAGAGAGATAATCTGGCTGTCCGCTCCTGCCGGTTCGGGCAAGACTACTCTCGTTGCGAGTTATCTTAAGGAACGAAAGCTTCCGTGCCTGTGGTATCAGGTAGATGAAGGCGATGCTGACGCCGCCACATTTTTTTACTACATGGGGCTTGCCGTCAAAAATGCATACCCCAAGAAGAAAAAGACCTTGCCCCTGCTTACTCCTGAATATCTTGCCGGCCTTACCACTTTCACACACCGCTATTTTGAAAAATTATACGGCATAGTCGGAAGCCCCTTTGTAATAGCGCTTGACAACTATCAGAATGTGCCTGTTTATTCCTTATTCCATGAGGTGATAAAAATAGCAGCTTCAATAATTCCCAAGGGCATTACGATAATTGTCGTAAGCCGCACCGAACCTCAGCCTCTCTTTGGCGGCGCCGATACGGCAAGCGATTTGCAAATTATCGGCTGGAACGATATAAGGTTTAGCCTTGATGAATCTCGGCAACTTCTTGAGACACAGGAAAGAACCGTATGCGATAACGAAATGCTTCTAAGGCTTTACACAAAGACAGACGGCTGGGCTGCAGGACTACTCCTGATAAGCAAAGGGATGAGAGCAGCGGGCCTTGAGCCTCAAAGACTGGAAGACCTTGCCTTAGACAAAATCTTCAATTATTTCGCATCCGAGATGCTCTATAAAACGGACAGAGAGACAAGGGACTTCCTTCTTAAGACATCGCTGCTTCCTTCGGTCAGCGCGCACATAGCGGAATATATAACCGGCGATGGAAGGGCTGAACAGATACTTGCAAAACTTAACCGCAATCATTTCTTTGTAGAGAAGCAGTCGCAGGTCTCCCCTGTCTATCAATATCATCCTTTATTCAGGGATTTTTTCATATCTCAGGCAAAACAACTGTTTTCGCCGGAGGATATTGCAGGAATAAGGCATAAGGCTGCATTGTTGTTGGAGAAATCAGACCGGGTTGAGGAAGCTGCCGGACTTTTCATAGAGGCGTCAGACTGGGATGGTTTGATGCGCTTGATACTGAAGAACGCAAGGACAATAATCGCGCAGGGAAGAAACAGGATACTTGAGGAATGGCTTAATATAATCCCTGAAGAAATTATTGAAAAAAATCCATGGATTTTATACTGGAAAGGCGTGTGCCGTCTTTCTTTTGAGCCCCCGGCTGCCAGGGGATATTTTGAAAAGGCCTTCGGGCTTTTTGATTTAAAGGGAGATTCCGCAGGAGTATTTATGTCTCTTGTAGGCGTAGTTGATACCGTAATCTATGATTTAAGTTACCTGTATATTCTTGACCGATGGCTAGAAGCCATAAAAAGCTCCATCGTCAAATACCGCTCATTCCCTTCGGAAGAGATAGAGGCTTATGTAACAACCAATCTTTTTATAGGCCTTGCCGTAAGACAGCCGTTTAATCCTGAGCTTCCATACTGGCTTGATAAGGCATGTTCGCTTTCCATGCAGAGCAGCGATGTAATGCTCCGGCTTAAAACGTTTCAATATGCTATTGTCCACAATATATGGAGCGGAGAAATCGGAAAAGCCGGGCTTTTTGTTAAAACAATGAAAGAGGGGATGTGCTGCGGCGATGTCGGTCCCTTTAGCGTTATTTTTATTGATTTAATAGAGGCTTTTTATTGCTATCATGCCGGTATGAATGATAAATGCATTGAACTGATTCATAAACTGATGGAAAAAGCACAAATATCAGGCATTAACATTTTTAACCACCTTGCTGCGGGATTCGGAGCCTCAGCCTCTTTGAGCATGGGAGATATGAAGGCTGCAGGAGATTTCCTTGAAAAAATGTCGGTTGTTTTAAGCACAAACCGGCGTAACGATTTATCATTCTATCATTACCTTGCCTGTCAGTATTCTTTTTTTAAGGACGATATTTCCAATGCGCTTATTCACGGCGAACAAGCGTTGAAGTTTGCCGAAGATTCCGGTTCCATGATTGCCCAATGCGTTAATTGCTATCTGCTGTCTCATATACTGCACGAACTCGGCAGGGCTAAAAGAGCGTATGAGCTTCTCTCAAAAACCTATGAATTGAGCGGCAGCATTAAAAATATCCGCATGAATTGTATGTGCCTTTTGAGCCGCGCATGGTTTGCATTCAGGGAAGGGCATGAGGAACATGCATTTAAAGACTTGAGGGAAGCCATGACGATATGCAAAGAGAAAAATTATATGAATTTTGACTTCTGGCTGCCGGAAATGATGTCATATCTTTGCGCTAAGGCGATTGAGAATGGTATTGAGGCAAAATATGCTCAAAAACTTATAAGAAACAGAGGTCTAATACCGGAAACACCGCCTGTAGAGATAGAAAACTGGCCGTGGCAGGTGAAGATATATACGCTTGGAAGATTTGAAATTCTTAAGGATGGACAACGCCACGAATTTACAGGCAAGACGCAGCAGAAGACGCTTGCATTATTGAAGGCGATTATAGCGCTCGGAGGCAGAGAGGTTAATCAGGACGCGATAATTGACGCTTTATGGCCTGAGGCCGACGGAGATGCAGGACATCACGCCTTTGAGACCGCGCTTTACCGCTTACGCAAGCTTATCGGAGCGGAACTCCTCCAATTAAAGGATGGCAGACTGAGCCTTGACAGGCGGAATTGTTTTGTTGATGTATGGTGTTTTGAGAGCCTTTTTGAACGCCTTATTAAGCAAGGCTATGGCGATAGAGCCTCTTCGCTGACGGAAAAATTGTCTGTTTTATATAAAGGGCATTTCCTTTCGGATGAGACTGACGAAGCATGGACCGTCCCTCTCCGTGAATCTCTGAGAAACAGGTTTGTAAGCCACCTCCTCAGATATGGAAAGGCTTGTGAAAGAGCAGGCAGGGTGGAAGACGCCATTGAACGCTACGGAAAAGGCATGGAAGTTGACCCTCTTGTGGAAGATTTTTACAGCCGCACCATGGAGTGCCTGCATAAAACCGGACGAATTTCCGAAGCCCTATCCCTTTACAGAAGATGCGAAAAAGTGCTTTCAGCCGTCATGGGCGTGCCGCCCTCCTCAGCTACGCAAAAACTTTATCGGCAGTTGATGGAAGAAACCCGCAAGTAACTTTCCACTTTTTGCTTCTCGCATATCTTTAAATCCGTGAGCCATCCGTGAGTTTTGCCGTGTTATATTTTTCCATGACTATGGACACCTATATCGTAAGGATTTATCGGCGTAAAGAAAAAAATCCGGACGCCGGCATGGCCGGTATTGTAGAAAAAGTCGGGATTAACGAACAAAAAGGGTTTAAAAATCCGGACGAACTTATCGGCATACTTGGCGGAAAAACAGGCGGAAAAGGAAAAGGGAAAAAGGAAAATCGAAATGAACGGTAAATTCAAAAAAGGGTTGTTGTTTCTCATCATATTTATGGCGTGTCTGCCTGCTTTTGTATTTGCAGATATTGTTTATCTTCCCGACAACCCCGGCAAGTGGACGTGGTCTATGACAAACCACCTTGGCAATGGCAATGACTACGGTTGGAGCAAAAAAGATGTGGATGACCTTTCCAAAAAACTGAAAGCGGTTGCGGATGTGATAAAGCAGGTAGATACCGCGCCAAAAGGAGTGGGCAGAAAAATAGGCGGCGGCATTAAGTTTGGTTATTCGTATAAGCTTCTTGAGATGAAGAAGAAGCCGTATCTTCCTGTTACAGGCTATATTTTGACAAATGTCCTTAGGCATTTTTTTGAGCCCGGGAAACCGCTTGAAAGCGTAACATGTCCGCCCATGCCTATTTATGTCAACTGGCTTGAAGGTGTGTATCCTTACATCTGCAAGCTTATGCAAACTAGGGCCATATCGCCATGGAAAAACCAGCTTAACTACAAATACGATGATGGCTGGGGCATATTCTTTGAGCCGAAAAAGATAGGAGAGTTTCAAGGCTTTCCCATGTATAAACCCGATACAATCGTTATTACAAGAAATCCGAAACCGTTATGGCTGCCTGTGAGTCAGGAACGGTTTATCAAGGCTTTGATTCGTGAGGCTGAGGCATTGGAGGAGGATAGTAAGAAAAATATTGAGTGGCGTAAAAAAGAGGATGAAAAAAGATGCCGTGAGCTTAACGACCAAAAAGAAACGGAAAGGCATTACAGTCAGCTTAAGGCGATTAACCCTGCCGGAGCGGAAATATACAAAAAAACCATAGAAGATGCAGCAGAGCGATGCGAAAGAGACATGCAGGAAAACTGGCGTGCTCATGAAGAAAGGATGAAAAAACATGAGTCAGAGACAAGAGAGCGTGCAGTGAAGGAAAACAAACCGAAGATTCTCATGCTGCTAGGAGTAGAACGGTTGAGAATGCTTAAAGAAGAACTTGATTCCCTCTCTCCTTCCGAACGCGCTGCGCCTGCTTATTACAGTGAAGAACTCAGTTGTGATAGTGAGGTAAAAGCAGTGTCCTGTCTTGTTGATACGGATGCTCCGGGAGCAAGGATGCTGGTAAGCCCCAATCCCGGTTTCTTTGATTCAACACTTCCCAAAAGCGCTATTCAGGTAATCATACTAAGAAGATTCGTGGGCTATGAACAGAGCATAAAAGAAGCGCAGGAGCGCAGCCGCCAGCCGGACCTTGCTACACAAAAACAGGTTGAGCTTATCCGTGCGGTTGACTGGAACAAAATTGCGGATATGTTTATGATACCAGCAGGCAAAAAATAATTTGCAAAAGGAGGCTATGATATGTTCAGGTTGATTGTTATGGTTTTGGCAGTAATGATTAGCGTGTCTTCAGTTCATGCGAGCTGGCTTCAAAGAGCTGTTGAGCGGGCATTGGAGCGCACAGGAGAGAGGGCGATAAACGAGGCTGTAGACAGCACATATGACGCCGGCAAAGAGGGAGTAAAGGATTCGGTAAAAGGAGATGCGCAGAAAGAACCGGTGAAAGAGCCTGCACGAGATAAACCCTCTTCAAAGCCTGCCGGTTCTTCAGAAAGCGCTTCTGCGGCTGCGTCAGAAAGTAAAGACTTGATTGCTTCAGAGCAGATTTACAACAAATACGACTTCATCCCCGGCGACAAGATCATTTTCTACGATGACTTCAGCGATACCGATGTCGGAGAGTTTCCCCGCAAATGGAAGCTGAAAGGGAGATCTGGACCGGGCATCGAGAGTAGAAACGGCGTTGAGGTGGTGGGGTATCAGGGCAGAAGGTTTATGCGCAGTGTGCCGTCATCTACCGACCAAGGGGGAAGCCAGGGACCTTCCGCTGCCGATGTAAGGCTCAATATACCAAAGGACATGCCTGAAAAATTTACCATTGAATTCGACGCTTTACTCGGTAAAACAGACAAAAAGTACCACAATTATGATTATGTCTATAGCGTCGCCATGTACAATGAAAAAACACGCGGTGTGTCTGCTCCTGTGAGTATAGGTTTTAGAAAGGAAGCGGGCATTATTGCACTATCAGGACGGGGAGCAAACAGCCTGTATACAGAGACCCAGCTTGAAAAAAGAGACCAGAAGGTGCATCGCATTTCAATAAGCGTCAACGGCGCCTTTGTAAAGGCATATATAGACCATGAAAGGGTAATCAATGACCCTGACGCCATAGTCAGGCCTGTAAAATATATTGGTATAGGGATGGGCAATTATGGGTACCATCCTGCCGAAGACATTATGATAACCAATTTCCGTGTAGCCGAAGGGGGCAAGGACATCAAATCCGCCCTTGACACTGACGGCAAAATCGTAACCCACGGAATATTGTTTGACACCGGCTCCGACAGGATAAAGCCAGAATCCCTGCCGACGCTGAAAATGATATTAAAACTGCTTCAGGACGACCCTTCATTGAAGTTTTCCATTGAAGGGCATACGGACAATCAGGGCGGGACAGCCATAAATCAGCCTTTGTCAGAAAAGCGCGCGCAAGCAGTGAAGGCATGGCTGGAAAGCAAGGGCCTAGCAGCAGACAGGCTCACAGCGAAAGGCTGGGGACAGGACAAGCCTATGGATAAGAACGACACATCCGAAGGCAGGGCGAACAACCGCCGTGTTGAGTTCGTAAAAATAAAGTAGGGGAGGAACAAAATGGAGAAGGGAATCAATTTTGCGGAAATACCGCAGACGGCAGTTAAGGTATTGACGTCTCCGGCGCAGTTTTTCAGGGAGATGCCGAAGACCGGCGGATTTATTGAGCCGCTGGTGTTTATGGTGGTCATGGGTGTTGTCAGTGGTTTGATACAGAGCGTATTCAGCATTATTGGGCTGAATATAGCGGCAGGCGTAGCAGGCGGAATTGCATCAATAATCATAATGCCTGTGATGATTGCCATATTCGGGTTTATAGGAGCGGCCATCCTTTATGTGATATGGAAGGTTATGGGCTCTCAGGAATCATACGAAACAGCTTACCGGTGCGGGGCGTATATCTCTGCATTGACGCCGATTACAACAGTTTTAGGGCTTGTTCCATATCTCGGCGGAGTGGCGGGTATTGCACTGATGACATTCTATCTTGTTATCGCAAGCATGGAGGTCCACAGGATTGCCTCTCAGAAGGCATGGCTTGTGTTCGGCATCATAGGAGCGGTCTTTGCATTTTTGAGCCTGAGCGGAGAATTTGCATCCAAAAAACTCATGAGAGATGCGACAAAGTTCCAGAAAGAGGCTGAAGAAGCAGTAAAGACAATACTGAAACAGGCGGATCAGTCTGAAAAAGCGAACAGGGAAATGCAAAAGCAGGTGGAAGAAGCCATGAAGGAAATGGAAGAGATGAAGAAACAGGCGGGGGCGAAGGAATGACGCGCTGACTTTGTCGGCGTGAATATAATATTTTTCATGGAGGCAACTATGTTCAAAAAACTTATTTCAGCAGCGCTGGCAGTATGTTTGGTTTTAGGTGTTTCATCATCTTTTGCGCAGGACAGCGGCAAGGCAAAGGGAATGTCAAAAGGCAGTGAGAAAGGCATTATTATCATTAATGGGAAGGTTACAGGCGTGAAAGGCAATACAATCACAGTAAAAGACGATGCAGGCAGAGAGAGAACATTGGATGTAAAGGATGCAGGCGGTATTAAGGCAGGGGATACGGTAAATGTGAAAGACGGCATAGTTGAAAAGGCGATGACAGGGGACATATGGGGGCACAAATAAGATACGGTCAATGTGAAAGATGGCATGATTGAAAAGAGCAGGTAAACGGCAGTTTTAGATGACAAAGGGAGGAATGAAAATGGCGAGAAAGATTTTTACAGGCTTTATGTTTGTTTTGTTTTTGGCAGGCGTTGCATCAGCACAGGAGCATTTCGGCATTAAGGTATATCCGGGCGCAAAGACAGACAAGTCAACGGAATTATTATGCAAGGAGTTTAAAAAAGGGACAGAGCAAATAATGAAGACAACACTGAAAAACGTTATTAAAACGCCTCTCAAAACAGAAGCGTTTTGCTATCGCACGGGCGATGATTATAAAAAGGTGGTAGAGTTCTTCAAGACGCAAAAGGCGGTAGAAGCCATTAAAGTTGATGAAAATCCAAAATCTGCCATGTTCTGCGCGCCCGGCATGCAATGCGCCAATGCCGGCGAGGGGCTGTTCGTCAACATTTACACCCCGTGGTATCCTGACAATACCGGCAAGGCGCTGATGAAGGATGTGGTAATTATCATAATGCAAACGAAGAAATAGGGAACGATGTTTGCCAATATGCGCCCATATTTCAAAGATAATGCTTGTAAAATACATTAGGAGGACAAAAGTAAACAGATAAATGTAAACAGATAAATGGGACGGTTCTATTAAAATGAAGAAATACAAGAAAATAATAAATAGAACCGTCCCATTAAATATTAAACTCACTTTCCTGAAGACCCTTAAAAAGTAATATTTGCAAATAGGGAGGATGAAAAATGGCTATTAAAAGAGGTCTGGTATTTCTTATATTGATTGCCCTTGTATTGATATCGTTTTTTATATGGCGTGGAAATAAAGATATAACAGGATTGGTATTCGGTGAAAAAGTCAAATTAGCAGACGGTCCATTAAATAGTTTTAAAACACCACCTGCATCAATTGGTGATGTAAAGGCTGACGTCGACGAGGAGAAAAGTATATCCAAGGTGTTTCCTGCCGACGGAACCGAAATAAGCCTGAAGGTAACCGATGCAAACGGGGCGGTCTGGACACTTACCCTTCCAGGTAAGGCTCTTATGGAAAAAACCAAGATTATACTTACTCCGCTGACAAACATCAGAGGTGATACTTCTATTGGAAAAATAACCAGCGGCGTAAGGATGGAGCCAAGCGGTCTTAGATTTTTAACACCTGCCAATTTATCTGTATCAATGCCCGGAAACAAACAAGGGTTGATGCTTACCGGTAAGAATACTGGAAGAGATATTGATTATGCAATGATGGATTTCTCACAAGAAGGCGTACACTCAAAGATATTCCATTTCAGTACTGCATTCTTTGCAGACATTTTTGAAAACAGCAAAGACTCCGAGATAGGGAAAGACCCGAATTTTATCGAGTGGGCATTAAATATGACACGTGTCTATGAAGAGGCCAGAAATGCAGTAAAAGAACTCTTAAAACAACCTCTTGTCATACCCCCTCCTCCATCAATCACCTTAAACTGTAAAACAGAAAAGGATTGGGAAGAGGCAGAAAAGCAGGTAGCGAAATATATGGAGGAATTCGGGGAGCATGAGAATGTCCTGATATCCCGGATTAGAACACTTGGATATATATTATCTAAACACAGTTTCAAAATTAATGATGATTCGCTGCAGTTAATGGAGTATTTGGCAAAACGGAGACTGCAAAAAATTGACTTTCTGATAAAAACATATTACCCTCAACCTGATAAATTTATAGCAGTGAGCAGAACGGTTATGAGTTATTGGAGATCAGCATCGGTATTCGGGGTGGAAGCTCCGGAGGCAAATGATCACCGCTTGTATTCCTGGGCACAAAAAAATGCAGACTATTATTTGAATGAACTGAAGGTAAAGCATGACTATTCGGCATATTCAGCAGTTATTTCACTCGGTCGCAGCTTACATTTCATGGGGAGTGATCACTTTCTGGCTGACCCCAAAAACCTTGATGAACTGTTAAAATTCAAACTTATATACGAGGCGAACTATTCAATAACAGATGGCACGCAAAATTATGTGCTAAAAGGTGAAATACCGCTTGATAAAACAATATCTCATGGTATTGGCGGAGAAGGAATTATAAAATATGTTTCTTTTAAAGATGAGAAACATCTTAATGACAATGTTTTGGTAACGAAGAGTTTTCCTGTTAAGGTTGCTGTGAGGAATTTTGATCCATGCGATAAAAAGACAGTAGATTTTTTAATTAGTGGCCTTGGGGCTAAAAATGAGCAATATGCTAATAAATATGGCAAAATAAAGTTTAGCTGGCCTGTAATAGGCACAAACAGCATGGCATTAAACATTCCTAGTGAAGAAGTAGATGGAGAGTATTATCATTTGTTTACCATGCCTATTCAAAACCGGAATATTGATGCCGCTGATAAGGAATTTGAGTGGTTTAATGGAACTATCAAAATCCGCATAAAGCTTGTTAAATTACAATAGAAAGAAGAAAGGGGGCGCTAATATGTCAAACTATGACTGCCTCAAAGACAAAGATGCTGATTTAGTGCCTGACTGGGTGGAGAAAAACACTGCCGGATGCGATTACGAGTCGAGATATTCGTGTCCCGGCAGGCCGGAATTTCTTCATGATAAAGTGCCAGACACTGAATTTAACGCATACAACGTTGGATGGCAATGGGTGCCGGGCACTGCCGACAGCGAGGACTGGGCGTGTCCCGGCAAACAGTGTCCGGGGCACTACCATTGATTGCGATAGCAGCATATTCAACAGGAGTCTTATAAAGGAATGACGGAGGCCGCGAAGGAATGGATGGCAAAGGACTCATGAGATATATGGGTTAAATGCCTGAAAGAACTTGAAACTGCGGGATACAGGGCTAAGATTACTGTAAACTATCATGATTTGAGATAAAAGCAATAAAATACATTAGGAGGAGGTTACAATGAAGGTATTTGTTGCAACATTAGCGGGATTTTTGGTCGCATTACTTTATCAGGGTGATGTATTCGCCTCGGGAAAGGAATATCAACTGCCAAGGGTTGAATATTCAGCAGACAGTTACATGGAGACCGAGGTAATAGCTCTAAAGGCTAAAATCTATTATGCACCGGATAAAGAACGAAGGGAGCAGGAAGTGGGTGGAGAGAAGATGACCATGATTACACGCAGCGATAAAAAGGTAATATGGACGCTTATGCCGGATGCGCTGATGTATATGGAGATGAAGATAACAGAAGGTGATAAAGGCGCTGAAGACCTTTCAGAATACAAGATTGAGGAGACAGTGGTCGGAGAAGATGTTGTCAACGGCATAAGAACTACCAAGAGCAAACTTATTATGACGAGCAAAAAAGACGGCAGCAAAATGGGAGGGTTCTGGTGGACAACAAAGGAAGGGATTATGGTTAAGATGGAGGTGATTGCTGTGGATAAAAATTCAAAAACGAGGATTAAGACAGAACTCACAAACCTTAAAATCGGCAAACAGGACCCGAATCTTTTTGAAATTCCGGCAGGCTATTCAAAGATGTCAATGCCCTTTGGAATAGGTGGGACTACGCCACGTGCAGAGACGCCGGAAGAGACGCAACCGGAATCCAAAGAAAAACCGAAAAAGAAAGGTCTCAGTCTGCCCAAACTTCCATGGTAATGCCTCAGTCAGAGGGGAGGAATGTAATATATAAATAATGAAGTGAATTAAAAGACGGAGGGAACATGAAAAAGATTTTAGCGCTTACAATGCTTCTGTATATAGGCTTTTTAAGCAGTGCATACATTGCTTTTGCAAATGGTTATAAAACTTCTTGCGACCATCCAAAGGCTTCAGCACAACTTAGCAGGGCTCAATCTCTTGCAAGCGCCGGAAAACTGGAAGAGGCATATTCTGCCGCCGGTAAAGCCTCGGAATTTTGTATTATAGGAGAAGGGTTTACCAAAGCCGATAAGGCGATGTCTGACCAGATAGATGCTGAGACGAAGCGGCTTGCCAATGAAATAGCAAAATTAAAAGAAAAGCAGGGTGACTTTGAGAATGCCGTTAAATGGTATGAAGCAGCAGGGAATTATGATCAGGCGGATAAAACCATGATGAAATGGGTAGATGCCAAACCAAAAAACAAAGGTGTACTCAGCATCGCCATTAGTCATTTCAAGAACCTGAAAGGAGATGTTTTTGTAGCAGTGAGCGACGATAAACAGCGAAGGCAAAAAGCACACGGCTATTTAAAAGACCTTGAACATATAGCCTCTGTCAGAGGGGATAATGACCTTGTGGAGGAGAATAAGGTATTTGGCGGTAAGATCAAGGAAGACGGCTATATTGCAAGGTCACAGATAGCGATTATATCTGCCAAGGAGTGGTTCTGGTTCTTTAATGATACTAAAATGGGAAATGCACGTAACAGGGCTGAAAGGAGAGGAGACTTATTTTTTACGGGCAAAGGTGAGGAAGATCCGGGTGCGCTTAATAATGCTTTGAATTATTACGAAATAGCAGAAAACGAGGGCAGGATAAAATCTGTCAAAGCCAGGGGAAATGAACTGGGAGATGCACATGCCAGAAAGGGCAAACTGGAAAGGGCGCTGAAATATTATCAGGCTGTGGGAAATGATGCAAAGGTAGAGGAGTTAAGCGGGACAGCAGAAAAGAAAAAAGAGCAGACAGAAGGGCAGAGGAAAGAGAAGTTCAAGAAAGAACAGGGATCTCTGGAAAAGGAATTAGGGTTTTAAAAAGGCAAAAAACAGGCTGTCCCAAAATTGCAATAGCTACAACTTATCATCCTCTCTATGCCTTCTGCGCTTCTTGATATAAAGAACCTTTCCGTATTGTTTAAGGCGACGCACGTCTAATATTGCAAGGGCTGGAGAAAAAGAGCTTGCAAAACTGGACAAGGCGCTTGAAGCTGTGTACGATATAATCAAAAAGGCAGTGAACAGTCGTCAGTGAACAGTGTCAGCAAATCAGTATTCAGTGTCAGTGGTTAGTGTCAGTAAAATTTGTCACTGACACAGACACTAAAAACTGAAACTGTAAGAGACTGACACCGACACTAATTACTGACACTTATGAAGAGGGAGGTATTTATGACGCTTTTTGAAACGATAAGAAGCGCCTTGCTTGCAGGTTTGGGCATGCAGAGTTAGTAATTAGTAATTAGGGACACATCCTATTTTCTGAATAAGTTCATAAACATGTGAGACAAAAATAGGTTATAAAAGAGGGGTAACTTTTAAGAAAAGGAGTAGCCCCTCAATGAAAGTATTCAGCATAGCGAAAGGATTTCACAGGCTTAATAAGAATGCACCGCCTGAACTCACACAAAAGGAACAGGACAGACTAAGAACAATAAGGCTTTATAAAAAAACAGAAGATGTAGAACTTGTTTGTAAGACCTTTGAAATGAGCAGGGCAACATTTTACAGATGGCTCAAGCGATTTGACCCTATGGATATTACAACGCTTAAAGACAAATCACGCAGACCGAAAAAGCTGAGAAAACCCAAGTGGCCACATGAACTAATCATAGCAGTTAAAGAACTCAGGCAGCAGTATCCTCGTTGGGGAAAAGAAAAGCTTTTCCCATTGATTCAAGCACAAGGATTTCAGACATCAGAATCAACAGTTGGCCGCATAATTTCGCATCTTAAAAAACGAGGAGATTTAATAGAGCCTCAAAGAAGAGCCATTTCAGCAAAAAGAAAAATACAAAGACCATATGCCATAAGGAAACCAAAGGAGTATATACCTAAGGGTCCTGGTGACCTTGTGCAAGTAGATACCCTTGATATAAGACCATTGCCCGGCATAGTCTTTAAACAGTTCACATCAAGGGATGTTATATCAAAATGGGATGTGATAGAGGCAAGAAGCAGAGCAACAGCTAAAACTGCCAAGGAGTTTATCGAGACTATGCAGAGAAGGATGCCGTTTAAAATAAAAGCAATACAGGTTGACGGGGGAAGTGAGTTTTGCGCTGACTTTGAGAATGCATGTAAGGATAAAGGCATAAGGCTGTTTGTCCTGCCGCCTAAAAGCCCAAAACTCAATGGCTCTGTAGAAAGAGCTAATAGAACACATACTGAAGAGTTTTATGAAGTCAACGACTGCTCATGGACAGTGTCAGAACTGAACAGACAGTTGAGGCAATGGGAACATACTTACAACTGCATCAGACCACATCACTCTCTGGGTAAAATAACCCCATTGCAATTTCTCAAAAACAATGGCATTATTGATACAAAATACTCCTCGGTTTTGTCTCATATGTAGTGAACTTATACAAGGTTTAGCAAAATGCACTGTATTTATGATAAAATTTAATATGCCTCAGGAAAGATACAGAATTCTTATTGTTGATGATGAGCCTATGACAAGGAACCTTATTTCATCTATATTATCCTCAAAAGGCCATGCATGTGTAACAGCATGCGACGGCGATGAAGCGCTGGATAAGGCCAGTAAAGAAAAGTTCGATGCTGTAATTACCGATATTGTCATGCCCAATATGGATGGCATTGCCCTTACCAGAGAACTATTGAGACAGAACCCCTCCCTTCCCGTCATGGTAATAACAGGGTTCACCGACGAGCATTACTATGATGAGTCCATAAATGCAGGCGCTACCGATTTCATCAACAAACCGTTTTCGATTGCAGAGTTCACTGCCAGATTTCAAAGAATGATGCGCGACCATGATATCCTCAGCCATATAAAGACCCGCGAAAAAGAGATAGAAAAGATAAGCTCCGAGATGATAGCAGGCATTCAGCATGACTCTATGGAAAGAATTAACGCCTTAAAAAGAGAGGTCGATGAACTCAAAAAACAACTAAAAGTCGTTTAGCAGACTCATAAATATAATAATATGATTTAAATCATATAAAAAATTCGCATCTCACGGTAAGTTTATTGGGCAGTCTGCAAATATAAATAAAAATACACCAGAGTAAATTTTTATGATAAAATTTGGATAATTGTAAAGATATATACTTGCAGATGGAAAGAAATAATAATCATATAACTACCCCCTCCCCCAAAAAAATATTATAAATCAAATAGTTACGATAGAAGGTCTGCATATGAAACTTAATCTTACATGCAAAATCAGCCTTCTGATAATCGCGATTGTCCTCATCGCGAGTGCAACTTTAAACATCGTTTTTAGAGACCATTACATAAAAGACGAACGTAAGCATATTGAAGAACAGGTCATGGCGCTATCAAAAGTCGAGACAGTGCATTTTGCTCATCATATCCTTAAAAACGAACTCCAGATAATGCATCATCATATCGTAGATTACACATCCACACTTAAAAATCTATCTGACATCAGAGTTTACGATAAGCAGGGCTATCTGATTGTTGACAAAAAAGGCATAAAAAGGGAACTGCCATCCGACAAAAAGATAAAAAGTGCGATACAGTCAAAATCCATGCACCATCTGTGGGACGGTTTTATATTTGGACATTTCGAGCCTGTTATAAGAGGCAAAGAAATAATCGGATTTTTGTATATGGAATATGACACCAATTATCTTAAGGAATATTTTGCAAAGCGGCGAAACTTCTTCATGACTCTGACAGGCATCATCACGGTTGTCCTTATCGCAATCGGTATTGTCCTTTCGAGAAGATTAACAGAGCCATTAAAAGCCGTTGCAGATGCATCAAATAAGGTTGCAGAAGGCGACCTTTCTGTATCAGTCCCCGTAAAATCAAAGGATGAATTGGGAATCCTTGCTGAGAACTTTAATCACATGGTGGAAAGTCTAAAGTCATCAAGAGCAGAAATAGAAAATTACACAAAAAATCTCGAACATATCATAAACCTGCGGACAGAGAGGCTAAACAATGCCCTCACGGAACTGCAGCATGAGAAAGACTTCATAGATAAGCTTTTGTCCACCATCGGAGCAACAATAGTTGTGCTTGACAGAGAAGGGAAGATTGTCAGGGTCAACAGGGCATGGGAAGATATGCGCGGATACAGAGAGGAAGAGGTAAAAGGAAGGTATGTATGGGACATCATGCCACCGGACTCTGCCCATATGGCAAAAAACATGTTTGAGGAGATGTTGGTAAATAAAACTCCCAGTACCTTTAAGATTGCAGTATTAACAAAAGATGGAAAAGAGAGAATCATGCTCACAAACAATGCAGTCATTACCGATGAAAATAGCGAGGTTAAATATGTCATCGCCATAGGCATTGATGTTACAGAAAAAGAACACCTCGAAAAACACTTTGCGGAGACCCAGAGGCTTCGGTCAATAGCCACCCTTGTAACAGGATTCTCGCATAATTTCAACAACATCCTTGTCGGCGTGCTGGGATACTCTGGTATGCTGCGTATGGAACTGACTTCAATAGAACACCAGAGAAAAACAGATATCTTGAAATATATAGACACCATTGAGAACTCTGCAAACAGGGCATCCGAGCTTATAAAACACCTTATGTTGTTTTCAAAAAAGGCAGAATATCAGGTGACTGAAGTAAATATAAATGATGTTATTAATGACATCCTTCAAATAATATCAGCCGCATTCCCAGGATCAATCTCAATACAGACCGATTTGCAAAAAGACCTATGGATGATAAAAGCCGATAAAAATCAAATCCAGCAGGCCATTTTGAATATATGCATAAATGCAAGGGATGCCATGCCTGATGGTGGCAAATTGCAAATAGAAACCTTCAACAAGGAGCTTATTAAACCGGAACATGCATTGCAGAAACTCGGCAAATATGCTGTAATCAGAATAAGCGACACAGGGGAGGGCATGAATGAAGAGACAAAGAGCAGGATATTCGAGCCATTCTTTACCACAAGGGGTTTGCTCCATCACACGGGACTGGGGCTTTCAATAGTATACGGAATAATCAAATAGCATAATGGATACATCAATTGCTACAGTGAACCAGGCAAAGGCACAACATTTAAGGTATATCTGCCTATAGCCGCTGTTAATTCAGGGATGCGGATTGCGGATATTTCAGGTTCTGATGCGAGCAGAACAAAGTCGGCGCTGGCCGGAACAGAAACGGTGCTTGTGGCGGAAGATGAAGAAGTAGTCAGAAAGCTTGTTAAGGAGATTCTTGAGGAATTCGGATATCAGGTCATAGAGGCTGTTGATGGAGAAGATGCGATAAATAAATTCATGGATAATAAAGATAGAATTGAAGTTGTTTTTCTTGATATGATAATGCCTAAGCTGAGCGGTGAAGAGGCTTGTGAGATAATAAAAAAGATAAAGCCTGAGATGAAAGTGCTCTTTTCAAGCGGTTATCCGGCAGATTTTATAAACAAAAAAGGCATTGCAGATATAACTAAAAAACCAGAGTTGAGTTTTATTATAAAGCCTATTTCACCTACTGAACTTTTAAAAAAGGTGAGGGGACTGTTGGATAAAGACATAAAACAGTGAGTGTTATTGTTGTTACTACTATTGACGACATCAAAAATATAATCTAAACTCTTAATTATTCACTAACGATTATAACGTAAGGAGATGTTATGGAAAAGTTTTCTGTAAGTGAGGTTATGGAGCAGGCTGTTCAGACAGAAAGGCTTGGTTATCAGTTTTACTCTTCAATGGCAAAAAAGTTTGAAAAAGAAGATGCATTTAAAAACCTCTTTGAGACACTTGCGCAGAAGGAACTGAGGCATAAGAAGACCTTTTCGGAACTGAAGGAGATAACAGGCAATGAAGAACCGGAAGGATGGGAAGATGTATCCCGGTATCTCAGGGCTATTGTTGAATCGGAGTTCTTCCGTGGTAAAAACAAATCTCTGCCTTCCCTTGAGCATGTAAAATCAATTGGCGATGCAGTTAATTTTGCCATGGGTTTTGAAAGAGAGACACTTCTTTATTTTCATGAGATAAGAAATATAATTAAGGAAAAAGATATTGTTGATGAGATTATAAATGAAGAGAAGATCTATATCATGTGACTGAGCAGGTTTAAGGGAAGTCATGTGAAAAAGTAAAATTCTGTCATTGCGAGACTCACGAAGTGAGACGAAGCAATCTCAAAACAGGTTCGGAACAGGCTCCGCAATCTTTATGGAGAAACAATACTGTTCTTTATACTGGTATTACAGGCGATCTGAAACGAAGAGTGTATGAACATAAGGAAGAATTAGTTGAAGGATTTACTAAAAAATATCACTGCTGTCCCAACGTTAATCCAATAAATACAATTGGTTATAATCGTCATCATATTCTTTTATGTAATTATTCTTCGCAAATGCTTGTGAGAGTAAGGTTTTCTCAAAAAGTGTTATGCTCAAAATCTGTAGAATTGTGTAGAGGCTCTGCTCCAATTCCAGTTGTTTCTTAGCTATATACAAACGCCTTGCTGTTTTAATAAGCACTTGTGCGAAATCAGCATATATTCTCCAGTCTCGCACTTGATTGGCATTTGCCAGTGTACTGCGAGAAACTCCTTTTGTTTTGCTAAAGGAGTATGGCTATAAAGAATTCCTGATTTCAAATCGAAAAATCCTGAAATGTCATTAAAACTATGGTTTTTCATTGTGTTATAATGTCCTCATATTTCAACGTTGGGACAGTAGTGATCAGACATGAGATTTTATGGCACTTTTGTGTAAGCTATCTGTATGAGCGATTTCAAAAAATTACTGGACATAATGGCATCACTCCGCTCTGAGAATGGATGTCCGTGGGACAAGGAGCAGACAAGGGAATCGCTCAAGCCATTTCTCATAGAAGAGACATATGAAGTTCTTGAGGCCCTCGATGAAGGAGACCCCGAGAAGATAAAAGAAGAGCTTGGAGACCTCTTGTTCCAGATTGTGTTTCACTGCCAGATGGCAAAGGAGCGGGGCGAGTTTGACATGGATGATGTGATAAAGAAAATCAGCGATAAGATGATAGCAAGGCATCCGCATGTATTTGCCAAAGACTCTAACAAACCGAAATTCGAGACCTCAGAAGAAGTTTTAAAGCAGTGGGAAGAGAGGAAGAAAGAAGAAGGAAAGCTCAGGGAATCAATGTTTGAAGGCATTCCAAAGGAACTTCCATCGCTTCTCAGGGCGCAGAGGCTTCAGGCGAGGGCTGCAAAGGTTGGATTCGACTGGAAGAGGGCGGAAGATGTCATGGAAAAACTCGATGAGGAATTGAAAGAGTTCAACGCAGCACTTAAAAGCAAGAGCCAGAAAGAGATAGAGGATGAGCTTGGAGATGTATTCTTTGTGCTTGTGAATATTTCACGCTTTGTAGGCGTAAATCCTGAAGATGCCTTGAGAAAGACCATCAGCAAATTCATTTCTCGCTTTCGCTATATAGAGATGAAGGCGGCAGATGCAGGCAAAAGCTTGTCTGACATGACACTCGAAGAGATGGATGAGTTATGGGATGAGGCCAAAAAATATGGAGTGTTGGAGTAATAGGATAGCAGTGTTTTTTTCTTTGACATTTAGAATTGCTGCATGTTATAAAATGAAATCCCTATGCTTTGTCGTGGGATTCAGCAAGCCCTGAATTTAATTCAGGGTAAAAAAAGGAGGTTGCAGTAGTATGGCTTTTGAAGGAAAGGTTAAGTGGTTCAACGAGTCCAAGGGTTTTGGTTTTATCCAGCAGGATAACGGACCGGATGTCTTTGTTCATTACTCATCAATGGCAGGTAATGGCTTCAAGACATTAGCCGAAGGTCAGAGAGTTCAGTTTGATATAGTCGAAGGCGATCGCGGACCAAAGGCTACAAACGTAGTAAAAATCTAACCAATCAGGGCCCTTTAGTGGGCCCTTTCAATACCTCTTAAATATTATTCCGAAAATACCTCATAACGCCAATACTCTATTCTTGTATATTCCCTACCTTTTCTTGTATCGTAATAAATTATGCGATTGCCTGAATGGATTAAGACAAAGGCATCAGGGCTTCATAACACAAAGAGCCTCTTGAGGAACCACGGGCTTTCGACGGTCTGCGAAGAGGCGAGGTGTCCGAACAAGGGGCATTGTTTTTCAAAGCCTACTGCCACATTCATGATATTGGGAGATATATGCACAAGAGGTTGTGGCTTTTGCTCTGTAAAATCGGGAATGCCGGCGTATATTGATATTGAAGAGCCGGAAAGGGTTGCAGATGCAGCAGAGGAGATGGAATTAAAGTATGTGGTTATCACATCAGTTACAAGGGATGATCTGCCTGACGGCGGGGCATTACAGTTTATAGAGACTATAAAGGCCGTAAAGAACAGGCTTCCGTTTGCAAAGATTGAGGTGCTTACACCTGATTTTAAAGGCAATACCGATCCTCTGAGAATTGTCCTTGAGGCAATGCCTGATGTGTTTAATCACAATATGGAGACAGTAAAGAGGCTTTATTATAAAGTCAGACCGCAGGCTGATTACGAATGCTCGCTCAATGTCCTGAGAAATGCAAAAAAAATAGCGCCTGAGATTAAGATAAAATCGGGCCTGATGCTCGGTCTCGGCGAGACTATGAATGAAGTTATAAATTTGCTCAAGGATTTAAAAGGGACGGGGTGTGATTTTTTGACTGTCGGGCAGTATCTGAGACCTTCAAAAAAGAATCTGCCTGTTGTAGAATACATAAAACCGGAGATGTTTGATGAGATTAAGGAATTGGCCTATGAATTTGGGTTTGAATTCGTCGCCTCCGGACCATTGGTTAGAAGCTCGATGAATGCAGAAGAAATGTATAGGAGGAATGATGTTTGAATTTAACAGAATTAAGAGGCTGCCGCCTTATGTCTTTGCCATCGTAAATACTTTAAAGATGGAGTACAGGAGAAAGGGCGAAGATATTATTGACCTTGGCATGGGAAATCCGGACATGCCTGCTCCAAAGCATGTTATCGACAAGCTATGCGAGGCTGCGCAGAATCCAAAGAACCACAGGTATTCTGCATCAAAGGGAATAACCCAGTTGAGGGTAGCAATTACCGAATGGTATAAAAGAAGGTACGATGTGGATTTAGACCCTGAAGCAGAGACTGTTGTTACGATAGGCTCAAAGGAAGGGCTTTCGCATCTTGCGCTTGCTACTGTCCAGCCCGGTGATGTTGTTATGACTCCGACCCCGGCTTATCCGATACATCCTTACAGCGTAATCATTGCCGGCGGCGAGGTTAGCAGCATTCCGATATGTCCTGGAATGGATTTCTTTGAAGAAATGGAGAAGACATTTAAAAAGACATGGCCCAGACCCAAGATGTTGATTATCAATTTTCCGCACAATCCTACAACACTTGTGGTTGAAGGGCTAGACTTCTTTAAAAAGGTGGTGGATTTTGCAAAGGAAAATAACATCATCGTCATTCATGACCTTGCATATGCCGACCTTACTTTCGATGATTATAAGGCGCCGAGCTTTTTGCAGGCGCCTGGCGCAAAGGATGTCGGCGTGGAGTTTTTCTCTCTGACAAAGAGCTATTCTATGGCAGGTTGGAGGGTGGGTTTCTGCTGCGGCAATAAGGAAGTGGTCGGCGCTCTGATCAAGATAAAGAGCTATCTCGACTACGGGATGTTTCAGCCGATACAGATTGCGAGCATTGTAGCCCTGAGAGGGTCTCAGGACTGCGTTGAGGAGTACAGAAAAATCTACGAATCACGCAGGAATGTATTGATAAAGGGATTGAATAATGCAGGATGGAAGATCGAGGCGCCGAAGGCGACGATGTTTGTCTGGGCTGAAGTACCTGAACCTTTTAAGAAGATGGGGTCGCTTGAGTTTTGCAAGTTTTTAATTACAGAGGCAAAGGTAGCTGTATCACCTGGTATAGGCTTTGGTGAAGGCGGAGATGAATATGTGCGGTTTGCCCTTGTGGAGAACGAGCACAGGATAAAACAGGCGGTCGCAGGAATTAAAAAGGTGCTCAATAGAGGCTAATGATGGCAAAAGATAAGGTTTCTGTCGGCATAATAGGCTTCGGCACTGTCGGCGCAGGCACTGCAAGGATATTGTTAGAAAACAGCGGTCTTATTAAAAAGAGGACAGGTGTCGATTTTATACTTAAAAGGATTGCCGACCTCGATATAAAAAAGGACAGGGGTATTAAAGTCCCTGAAGGAGCGCTTACTACGGATGCCAATGCTGTTATCAACGACCCTGAAATAGACATTGTTGTCGAGCTTATCGGCGGAATCCGTCCTGCAAAGGATTTTATGCTTCAGGCTATAAGGAATAAAAAGCATGTGGTTACGGCGAATAAGGCGCTTCTCGCAACAGAAGGAAATGAGATATTCGGCGAAGCGGAGAAGAACGGCGTCGAGGTTGGGTTTGAGGGATCAGTCGCCGGAGGAATCCCTATAATCAAGGTCTTAAGGGAAGGACTTGTTGCCAATAATATAGTTGCTGTTTACGGGATTATAAACGGCACGTCAAACTATATCCTCACAAAGATGACCGATGAAAAGGTCGAGTTTTCCGACGCATTGAAAGAGGCTCAGAGGCTCGGCTATGCAGAGGCAGACCCGACATTTGATATTGAAGGAATAGACACTGCACATAAGCTCACAATCCTTGCATCGCTTGCTTATGGAATTCCGCTTTCATATAATGAGGTTTATAAGGAAGGGATTACAAAGATAACTGCTCAGGACATCGAGTTCGCATCAGAGCTTGGATACAAGATAAAGCTCCTTGCAATAACAAAATTTACCCCCCCATCCCCCCCTTATCAAGGGGGGGAGAAAAGGGGGGGTGAGATAGAGATGAGGGTGCATCCGACAATGATACCCAATGAATATCTTATTTCAAAGGTTGACGGCGTATTCAATGCAGTTTATGTTGAAGGCGATGCAGTAGGCGCAACAATGTATTACGGAAGAGGCGCAGGGGATATGCCGACAGGGAGCGCAGTTGTAGCGGACATTGTGGATATAGGCAAGAAAGTCATCAGTCGCCAGTCATTAGTCGGCAGTCGGCAGTCGGCAGTCGGCAGTCAGCAATCGGAATTAAAGATAAGAAAGATGGAAGATGTCGAGAGCATGTATTATTTCAGATTCTCTGCATTGGATAAGCCTGGCGTGCTTTCAAAAATTTCAGGAATATTAGGCAAATACAATATAAGCATTGCATCTGTTATTCAGAAGGGCAGGAGGATAGGCGGCTCTGTTCCTCTCGTTGTTCTCACACACATGGCAAAGGAGAGGGATGTCCTGAATGCAATAGGTGAGATAGACAACCTGCCTGTTGTCTCTGATAAAACATTGTTTATAAGAGTAGAAGGGAAAGAGGAATAAGGGAGGTAACGATGGAGGAGATTAAGGTTGATAAAAAGATAAATATCAAGGGGCTTATATGCCCTTATACATTTGTGAAATCAAAGATTGCCGTTGAAGACATGGAAGTGGGAGAGGTTCTCGAAATACTCCTCGATTATGAAGAGGCTTCGAGGAGTATTCCAAAATCTATGGAAGATCACGGGCATAAGGTTTTGAAGGTGGACAAGATAAACGATACGGATTGGGTAATAGTTGTAAGAAAAGAAAAGGAATGAAAATGATGGAGTAATGATAGAACCAAAAAGAAGGTTTAGGAGGCGATAAAATGGAGTTCACAGAGGATCAGCTTCAGCGATACAGCCGTCACATAATATTGCCGGAGGTTGGCGGAAAAGGGCAGAAGAAGATACTTAATGCGAAGGTGTTTGTCGTTGGCGCGGGAGGACTCGGATGCCCTGTGGGATATTATCTTGCCGCTGCGGGTGTCGGAACTATCGGAATGATAGACAACGACACTGTTGAGTTGAGCAATCTCCAGAGGCAAATAGCGCACAATACAAAAAAACTCGGCATGTATAAGGTTGACTCTGCAAAGGATACATTCGAGGCATTGAATCCTGATGTCAATGTGATAGGCATTAAAGAGCGGATTTCAAAAGATAATATCCTAAATTTTATAAAAGATTATGACATCGTGGTTGACGGCAGCGACAATTTCCCGACCCGATACCTCGTGAACGATGCCTGCGTGATGCTTAAAAAGCCCCTTGTCAGCGGCGCTATATTGAGATTTGAGGGACAGGTTACCACAATCCTTCCTGGAGAAGGGCATTGCTACAGATGTCTATTCGAAGAAATGCCGCCTGCCGGTCTTGTGCCGTCATGTCAGGAGGCAGGAGTGCTCGGCGCAATAACAGGCGTAGTAGGCGCGCTTCAGGCGACAGAGGTTTTGAAGCTCATACTCGGCAAGGGAGACATATTAAAGAATACGCTATTGATTTACGATGCGTTGAAGGTGAATTTCAGGCGTGTTAAGGTGCCGAAGAATCAAGAATGCCCTGTATGCGGTGAAAACCCTACAATCACAGAACTGCAGAATTACGATGCAGGATATTGCAGGATATAAAGTGCTACAGTTAATTAGTGCGACAGAGCGACAGTTAAATTATGGAAAATTTATTCCTTATAAAAAACTGTCGTTCTGTCGCTCTATTAACTGTAGCACTGATGTCGCACTGTCGCACTAATTACTAATTAACTAAAAAGAGAACCGTCCCCTTTACATTACATGTTACATGCAATGGAACAGTTAGTTATACCAGCCCATATCTTTGACGAAATGCTTGCCCATTGCAAAGTGGGCTATCCTAATGAGGCGTGCGGTATCCTTGCGGGCAATGACAATGAAGTATCGAGAATTTATAAAATGGCAAATACCGAAGTATCTCCCGTGAGCTATTTCATGGATTCAAAAGAGCAGTTTAAAGTAATGAAGGACATGAGTGAGAACAATCTCTCGATGCTCGCAATATTTCACTCACACCCATCCTCAGCCGCATATCCTTCAGCAAAGGATGTAAGCCTCGCTTTCTATGAAGACGCTGTTTATATAATCATCAGCCTTATGGAAAAAGAGCCGGTTGCGAAGGCTTTCGCTATAATCGAGAGAAATATTGAAGAAGTCGGTATTACTATAAAATAGGAGTACAGAATTTTACGGCTTTCTTACCTCAAGCCCCGCAGAGTTATCTGTCCTTTCGGCAACACTTTTACTGCCTGCATAAAACCTCCTACAATTTTAATATGTCCTAATGTTTATATTGGCAGCTCAAAAAGACAGGTTTGTCAAGTTTTTTTATTGCTTTGTTTATCCTTTGGACACCCGCTATTTAATTTTACCTCCAGTTTGGGGTAAAATAGTCTTTCATTTTAAAAGGGTGACGAGGAGGTGTTTATGGGATATGTAAGAGGTCTTAAATGCAGAGAGTGCGGCAGGGAGTACCCTGTTGACCCAATATATGTCTGCGAGTTTTGTTTCGGTCCCTTAGAGGTTGTTTATGACTATAAAAAAATAAAGAAAGTATTGACGAAAAAAAATATAGAAAAGAGGCCTAAAAGCCTTTGGAGATATAAAGAGCTCCTTCCAATAGACGGAGAGCCTCAGGTTGGTCTGAAATCAGGATTTACACCACTTATAAAGGCCGATAATCTTGCAAGGGAGCTTGGTATTAAGGAGCTATACGTTAAGGACGATACAGTTGTCCACCCAACGCTCTCTTTTAAAGACAGGGTTGTGGCAGTTGCTCTCACAAAGGCAAAGGAGTTCGGTTTTGACACGGTTGCATGCGCTTCTACAGGTAATCTCGCTCATTCTGTTTCTGCACATGGCGCAAAGGCAGGATTTAAGAGATTCGTCTTTATCCCTGCCACATTGGAGCCGAGCAAGATTGTGGCATCACTTGTTTACGAGCCAAATCTGGTTGCTGTTGACGGAAACTATGACGAGGTGAACAGACTCTGCAGCGAGATAGCAAATAAGTACAGATGGGCATTTGTGAATATCAACATCAGGCCATTCTACGCAGAAGGCTCAAAGACTCAGGGATTCGAGATTGTAGAACAGCTCGACTGGAAGGCTCCCGACAATGTTGTTGTTCCCTGCGCCAGCGGTTCACTTTTGACAAAGGTCTGGAAATCATTTAAGGAATTCAAAGAGATAGGTATACTGAAAGAACTTGAGACAAAGGTCTTTGCAGCGCAGGCCACAGGCTGCTCTCCCATATCCACGGCAATAAAACAGGGAGTGGCTGTGATAAGGCCTGTAAAGCCAAACACCATTGCGAAGTCTCTTGCAATAGGCAATCCTGCTGATGGCTTCTATGCAGCACAGGTGGTGAGGGAAACAGGTGGATACGGCGAGGATGTCTCTGACGACGAGATTATCGATGGAATAAAGCTGCTCGCAAAGACCGAAGGTATTTTTGCAGAGACTGCCGGAGGCGTTACCATTGCAACAACCAAGAAATTGATAGAGCAGGGAAAGATTGGCAGAAATGAAACTACAGTGGTATGCATTACAGGAAACGGTCTTAAGACACAGGAGGCGCTTGCAGGAAGGACTGCAGAGGTGCATTACATAAAGCCGAATATTGATGCATTTGAAGAAATACTTAAAAAGTTAAGTAGGAAGTAAGAAGTTTCATTTCCAAACTTCCCAGTTCCTACCTCCTACTTAAATATTTAACAGGAGGTGATAAAATGGCAGTAAAGGTTAGGATTCCGACACCCCTTCAGAGATTGACACAGGGTAAAGAAGAGGTTGAAGGCAAGGCAGGGACCGTAATCGACCTTATTAATGACCTCGAGACAAAGTACCCTGGTATTGCAGAGAGGATATCGGAGGGAGGCAAGGTCAGGAGGTTTGTGAATATTTATGTTAACGAAGAGGATATAAGGTTTTTGCAGGCAGAGCAGACGTCTGTTAAAGATGGAGACGAGGTTTCCATTGTCCCTGCAATAGCCGGAGGCAATTTATTAAACAGTGAGTAGTGTCAGTGAACAGTGTCAGTAAAAATTGTCTACTGACACAGACACTAAAAACTGACACTCCAAGAGACTGACACTGACACTAATTACTGACACTTAAAGGGAGGGAGTTATGAAAATGCGAGTCAAATTGACTTTTCCTCAGCATCTCATTAAAGAGCCGATTATATTTACGATGGCAAAAAAGTATGACGTTATGCCCAATATCAGAAGGGCGAGGGTTACGGATACCGTAGGAGAGATGGTGCTTGAACTCGAAGGGACAGAAGAAAATATTCAGAACGGAATAAAGTCTATCAAGGACCAGGGTGTAGATGTCGAACTTATAGAAGGAGACATAGTTGAATAAAGCGTAAAGCGTTATGCGTGATGCGTAGAAGGATTTCTTTGTAATTATTCACTTTCCCATTACGCATTACTCATTGCGCATTGCGATTTAACGGAGATGATATGGAGATTGGAGAGTGTAATAGTTCAAGGATTTTGTGGAAAGGAATAATCGAAGAGTATAGAGAGTTCTTTCCTGTTACAGACAGGACGCCGGTTGTAAGCCTTTTAGAAGGAAATACACCGCTCATAAAGGCTGTCAATTTATCAAGAAAGCTTAATATCGACCTTGATATCTACCTGAAGTTTGACGGTGCAAACCCCACGGGCTCTTTCAAAGACAGGGGAATGACCCTTGCCCTTTCAAAGGCCGTTGAATCAGGCTCCAAGGCAGTAATATGCGCATCAACAGGCAATACATCTGCATCTGCAGCAGCCTATGCATCGAGGGCGGGGATAAAGGCAATTGTTGTGATACCCGAAGGCAAAATCGCACTCGGAAAGCTCGCGCAGGCGCTGGTTCACGGCTCCCATGTATTGCAGATAGATGGCAATTTTGACGAGGCGCTAAAGATAGTTAAAGAGATGGTCGAAAAATACCCTATCACCCTTGTTAATTCCATAAACCCCTTCAGGATAGAGGGGCAGAAGTCGGCGGCCTTTGAGGTCTGCGACCAGCTTGGCTTTGCGCCTAAATATCATGCCCTGCCTGTTGGCAATGCGGGGAATATTACAGCTTATTGGAAAGGCTATAAGGAGTATTACAATGCCGGCATAATTCATGGACTGCCGAAGATGTTAGGTTTTCAAGCAGCAGGTGCAGCGCCGATAGTTTTAGGCCATCCTGTAGAGAAGCCGGAGACAATAGCAACTGCCATAAGAATCGGAAATCCTGCAAGCTGGAAGACCGCAGTTGCTGCAAGGGACGAGTCAGGGGGCCGCATTGATGCGGTTACAGACGATGAGATACTGGTTGCATATAAGCTTATAGCTTCTGCTGAGGGAATATTCTGCGAGCCTGCTTCTGCAGCATCGGTGGCAGGTGTTATAAAATTATATAAAGAGGGATATTTTGAGAAGGTCAAAACAGATAATGAAGCGGTTGTATGCACATTGACAGGACACGGTTTGAAAGACCCGGATACTGTATTTAAGGTTACGGATGATACAATAAAGGTTAAGGCAGAGTTTGACGAAGTTAAAAAGATAATAGAGAGGATATTGTAAAGCAGCGACGAGGGATGAGTTGCGAATAACGAGTTAAAAGAGGAAAAATCATGAAAAAGTATGTAGTTATTATTGGAGACGGCATGGCGGACAGGCCGATTGATGAGCTTGGGGGACTTACGCCTTTGAAAAAGGCGTTAACCGCAAATATGGACAAGCTTGCCCAGAAGGGAATCATCGGCAAGGTGCGGACAATCCCCGAAGGATTTCATCCCGGTTCTGATATTGCCAATCTCAGCATCTTGGGTTATGACCCTGCAAAGTATTACACAGGAAGGGCTCCGCTTGAGGCTGCAAGCATCGGCGTGAAGCTCGATGAAAACGATGTTGCATACAGGTGTAATTTCGTAACACTTAAATTCGATAAAAACAGAACCCATGCTGCAATGGATGATTACAGTAGCGGACATATAACGACAGAAGAGGCACGGGAGCTTATTAAGGCAATAAAATCAGGGCTTGAAAAGGAAGATATTGTCTTTTATCCGGGCGTCAGCTACAGGCATCTCATGGTCTGGAAAAACGGAAGTTTGAATATCGAGTGCGTCCCTCCACACGACATCTTCGAAAGGGAGATTACGGATTATCTGCCTGTCGGGGAAAGGGATAGTGTTCTGAGAGAGTTAATGAGAAAATCTGTGGACATACTTGAAGGTCACTCTGTAAATAAAGAGAGGCTTAAAAACGGCAAAAAACCTGCAAACAGCATATGGTTATGGGGACAGGGGAAAAAGCCGCAGTTGCCGACCTATCAGGAAAAATACGGATTAAAAGGCGCGCTAATATCTGCAGTTGACCTTACAAAGGGTCTTGGAATATATGCAGGCTTTGAAATACTCAAAGTGCCGGGAGTAACAGGCTGGCTCGATACGAATTATAGCGGCAAGGCGGAATATGCATTGAATGCCCTTAAGGATGTGGATTTTGTTTATATCCATGTTGAGGCCCCTGAAGAGGCAGGGCATTCAGGAAACTATAAAGACAAAATAAGGGCAATAGAGGACTTTGATGCCCTTGTTGTAGGTCCTGTGATGAAAGGGCTTAAAGAGAGATTCAGGGAATACCGAGTCCTGCTCATGCCTGATCATGCCACGCCAATAAAGGTAAGGACGCATACGGATGAGCCTGTGCCGTTTGTAATATACGACAGCCGCAATGAGAAGAAAAACAAGGGTGTTACATATGACGAGTCTATTACAGAGAGAAAAGATATAATGGTCGTCAATGAAGGATACAAGCTGATGGATTATTTTGTTAAGGGAGAATGATGCATTCATTTTAGTCCTGTAGCTGTGAAATATTCTGCTGTTTCCTCGACGACAGGCAAGTCAATTATGGTGTCTGACCCCGCACATTTAACAATTATAACATCTCTTTCATGCGGAGGCTTCTGCGCCTTGTTTTCTATGTCCCAGCTCACCCTCGCCATCTCCCGTCAAGGGGGAGGGAATTTCGGACTTTTTACGAGTTCGTTAAAAATTGGTTATTGGTGTTATTTGGAATTTGTGATTTGAATGGTGTATCCTGTATTTTATGGTGTCGGTAGAGGCTGTTGTTAATAATCTGGACGAGGCTATTTTTCTGTTCGATAAAAAAGGCAGACTGGTCTTCATAAACAAGGCAGGAGAAGAATTTTTCGGGAGGAGCTACAAAGAGATAAAGCAGAGGCGGTTCAGGGAATTATTCTCGGATGCAAAGGATATTGCAATGCTCATACATAAAACCATAATGGAAGGACGCTCGTTCAACTGTAAAGAGATGGAGGTGGATATAGGCAGGACAGCCAATATAGACCTTAATCTCTCCCCGTATTATTCGGAAATGCCTGAGACTTCACCGGGGGGCAACGGCGCAATTTTATGCATAAGGGAAAACCTTGCATTAACAGGGAGGGAAGATTATCAGTTCGATTCTCTTTTGTACCTGTTAGGCTCTATTGCCCATGAAATAAAGAACCCTCTGAGCGGCATAAAAGGAGCAGCGCAGATATTAAGGGCCAGCGCTGAAGGTTCTGAAAATTCAGAGGCGGAAGAGTGCGTGAATCTGATATTAAAGGAGACAGACAGACTGAATTCTGTTCTCCACAGTTACCTTACAATGACGAGGATCCCTGTTTTTAACGAACTGAATATTCATGAGGTCGTTGAACATGCCATGAAGGTAATGGTGCCGGCAATAGAGGAGAGAAAGATTTCCGTGCATAAATCCTATGACCCGAGCCTCCCGAACATCTCAGGCGACGAGAGCAAGCTGCTGCAGGTATTTATAAACCTGCTGAAAAATGCGGTCGAGGCTATGAAGAAATCGAAAGAGAGGGTATTGAACATATCCACAAGACCTTCCGACGAATATGTGCTCATTTATGAAAAGAAAGGTGCCGGGATAATGGATGCCGGAACAAAAAAGCAAAGGTGGGTTGTTGTCGGCATAGAAGACACCGGGATAGGGATATCCAAAGATGATTTAGTCAAAATATTCATGCCGTTTTATACGAAAAAACATGGAGGAAGCGGTCTCGGCCTTGCCCTCTCCAAAAAGATAATAAAGGACCATGGAGGGATTATTAAGGTCAAAAGCAGGGTGGGCGCCGGCTCAACATTCAGCGTGTTTTTGCCTTTGCAGATGCAAGCGAAAGATAAAAGAAAAGGCTATGATTAAAAAAATACTGGTCATAGATGACGACGAGAGCGTAATCTGGGTTGTCCGTAAGGCGCTGCAGCCGCTCGGTTACGAGATAGACGCCAAGACAAGCATCAAGGCAGGCATAAAGGCTGTTGATAAGTTTAAACTCATACTCCTTGACCTTATGCTTCCTGACGGAAACGGCATGGATGCCTTAAAGGAGATAAAGGTTTTTAATCCTGACGCCCTTGTAATTATGGTTACCGCACATGGGAGGATGGAAAGCGCCATAGATGCTATGAAGGAAGGAGCCTATGATTATCTTGAGAAGCCTTTTGACATTGAAGAACTCAAAATAACTGTCGAAAAAGCATTCAGGGACATAGCCATGAGGGAAGAGCTGCTCAAGTTGAGACAGAGCAAAGAAGAGTCGATTCCTTTCCAGATAATAGGTAAGTCCAAGAGCATACTTAAGATATTCAAGGAGATAGGAAGGGTCGCTCCAAAGGATGTGACTGTCCTCATATCAGGCGAGAGCGGAACAGGAAAGGAACTCGTTGCAATGGCCATACACAACAACAGCAGAAGAAAATTCGGGCCTTTCATTGCCATAAACTCGGCATCAATACCTAATGAGCTTATGGAGGCTGAGCTTTTCGGCTGGGAAAAGGGCGCATTCACAGGCGCTGTCGGAAAGACCGCAGGAAAGATTCAGGCTGCTGACAGCGGCACACTCTTTCTTGACGAAATTGCAGAGCTTGACATAGACCTTCAGGCAAAATTATTGAGATTCCTTCAGGAGCAGGAGTACAGTCCTCTTGGGAGCAACAAAATAATAAAGGCAGATGTCAGGATAATAGCCGCTACAAACAAAGACCTCAAAGAGTGCGTGAAAAACGGCCTGTTCCGCGAAGACTTGTATTACAGGTTCAATGTCATTGAGATAAAGCTGCCTCCGCTGAGGGAAAGAAAAGAGGATATTATGCCGCTTGCACAGCATTTTCTCGATGAGTCGGTCAGGGTATTCGAACTGCCGCCAAAGGATTTTTCTAAGGACGGAGAAAAGGCCCTTGCAGGATACGACTGGCCCGGAAATGTCAGAGAACTTGAAAACACTATAAAGAGGGCTTCCATACTTTCAAAAGGCAGCCTCATAGAGAGAAGAGACCTGTTTGCAAACGATTACAACTCATGCTCAATAAAGGAATTTCTGGAGGGCAAGCTTAACGGTTTTCTAAACAAAATGACAAAAATAGAGAATTCAGACCTCTACGAAACCGTAGTATCCGAAGTCGAAAAGGCCCTGTTCAGCATAGTCCTGAAAGAGACCAACGGCAATCAGGTAAGGGCGGCTAAGGTGCTCGGAATCAACAGAAATACCCTGAATAAAAAGATCAAAGAATATAAACTTATTTGATTTTCAGCCAGCCTATATGTTATATATAAAGACTATATGTCCGCCGGAGAATTTCGGCGTTCTCCATGCCCTTTCTTTGTGAAAGGGCTTTATATCCATGTGGAGGTGTTATGAACATCTATGAAAATGTAGTTATTTTGAACCCGTCCCTTAACGAAGAGGAACTGAAGTCCGCTGTCGACAAAATCACGGACATTATAAAGAATTCTGGCGGCGATATCCTTAAGGTCGACAACTGGGGCAAGAAGAAGCTTGCATACGAGATCAATAAACAGAAAATGGGGGTTTATGTGATCTTTTTATTCAAGGCGCCTTCCATGATTGTAAAAAAGGTAGAGGACTATTTTAAGGTCTTTGACCCTGTTGTGAAGTTTATGGTTATTAAACTCGGCAAAAAACAGATTGCTGCCCTTCCGAAAGAGGTAACAGGCATTCCGGTTGCACCTCAGGAGACAGCAGCAGGCAGAGAGTAAAAGGCAGGCCTGATGTTTAACAGGATAATACTGATAGGCAATCTCACAAAGGACCCTGATGTAAGATATACGCCGGGCGGAACACCCGTTACGACCATGAGGCTGGCTGTGACATCGAAGTACAAGCAGGGCGACGAGATGAAGGACGACACCCTTTTCATAGATGCGGTCGTCTTCGGGAAACAGGCGGAAAACTGCGGGCAGTATCTGAGCAAGGGTAATCCTGTTCTTGTGGAAGGAAGGCTCCGCGAGAGGAGATGGGAGTCCGATGGAACCCAGAAGAGCAAGGTTGAGGTAATAGCAAACAGCGTTAGATTCCTGCCCAAGAGGGAATCACGTCAGGCCGGGGCGGCAGAGGGCGGCCATTCAGACATAACGCCGCCTGAAGAGATTACGGACTTAGAGCCGTTCTAAAGAGCGGCAGATTTTCGGTTGAAGATTGGAGATTGAAAACATGAGTTTCAGAGACGCCAAGAGAGGAGACAAGATGCAGCAAAGGAGATTTCAGAGGAGAAAGTTCTGCAGGTTTTGTGCAGACAAGGTATCGTTCATAGATTATAAGGATTTAAAAACCATTAGGAGCTATATAACAGAGCGCGGCAAGATGCTTTCGAGAAAGATGACAGGCACATGCTCTAATCACCAGAGGGAGCTTACAGCCGCAATACAGAGGGCGAGAAACATAGCGCTACTTTCGTTCATGGAAAGATAATATGCGGATACCTAAGAGCTGGGTTCCATCCATAGCAAAGCGGATGGTCGACAATCTTATAAAAAAAGAGCTTATAGAGCCGGCTATCCCATTAAACAGCCTTGTAGAAGAGACAGCGAAGCTGATCATGGACGAGCTTACGGTAGAGGACAGGCTCAATGATGAAGTCCGCCAACTGCTTAGAAAATACGAATCCGAGATAGAAAAGGGAAGACTCGATTTTAGGAAGCTCTTTGATATGACAAAGCAGAAACTAGTGAAAGAGAGAAATGTAGTATTATGATGCTTTCTGATGACAAGATAACCCATATGACTCATGTGGTACTGAAAGGGCTTATGGATAAAGACCTGATAATCTTGAAAGGAGACGACAGTCTGCTCAGAAGGGAAATAAAGAGGACAATTATAAATGAATTAAAGATAGGCGAAGATATAGATGTTGCAGTGAGAAGGAAGCTCCAGTCTTTCTCCAAAAAACTTATGGAAGGCGGTTCTGAATGGGAAGTGCTTTACAGGAAGTTCTTTGAAGAAGAGGAACTAAAGAGAGGAAGAAGATAAGATGTTCATTTCAGACATTGCAGAGGAGGAAATAAAGAGAGAGAGAAGAATAGCCCGCGAGTTCCGTAAAAGCGCATGGTGGAAAAGGAAATGCGCAGACGGCAGGTGTTACTACTGCGACACAAAAGTCCATCCAAAAGAGCTTACAATGGATCACATTGTTCCTGCCATCAGAGGCGGTAGATCAACGAAAAGCAATATAGTCACAGCCTGCAAGGAATGCAATAACAAAAAAAAGTATATGCTTCCAATCGAGTGGGAAGACTATCTTACTAAACTTTCCTTAGACTATTGAGCTTCTTGCAATTCCCTAATTCATCGATCTTTTCCCCTATATCCTCTGCTTCCATCAATGATGTGCCGATGAGCATTGCATCTATTTTAGCGTTTATTAATTTAATAACATCGTCTCTGTTTTTTATGCCGCTTTCGCTTACAACTATTTTGCCTTCTGGCAAATCCTTTTTTAATCTGAAGGTGGTGGATAAATCGATTTTCAATGTCTTCAGATTTCGGTTGTTTATTCCAATGATCTCGGCATTTACACTGAGCGCCTTTTCCAAATCATCTTCGTCATGAATTTCTAATAAGACATGAAGCCCCAATTCCTTTGCGAGGTGCAGATATTCCTTTGCCTGATTCTTTTCGAGTATCGCGGCAATCAAGAGTATGGCATCAGCATTATTTGCCCTCGATTCATATATCTGGTATTCATCAAAGATAAAGTCCTTCCTTAAGATTGGTTTGTTTGTGACATTTCTTGCAGCCTGAATGTATGACAGATGTCCCTGAAAAAAATCTTCTTCGGTTAAAACGGATATGGCATTTACATCTTTTTCATCATATATGGATGCTATTTTAATCGGGTCAAACTCTTTTCTAAGGAGACCCTTTGAAGGTGATGCCTTTTTTAATTCTGCTATAAGCCTTATCCTTCCCTTATCACCCTTTATGGCGCTTTTGAAATCCCTTGTCCTGTCCATTTCCTGCAGGCGATTCTTTAGATCATGAACGGGAACAGCGCTTTTGGAATATTTTAGGCGCTCAGTCTTCTTTTTAAGAATAGTATTCAGAATATCCATGATATGGATTTTACTTAAATTGCAAAAATAAAAACAACTTTCTCTCTAATTAACTGGATGTCTTCCAGACGACAGTACAGCGGTGAACAACATACTATCCTTAAGCATGGAGATAATTTTCGAGAGGTAGAAACATTAGAGGAGGGGGTCATGGAGAAGGAAAGTGCAGTAAATGTCAGCAACCCACCGCCTGAAAAAGGCGTATTGGGTTATTTAATTAACAATCTGATGGCACGAGGGAGGGAACCCAAAAAGACCCTTCTGGGTTACATTTTCGCATGGGCTGCATGGGCATTTATTATGTGGGGCATAGATATTTCATCCATCGTACCCACTTATTCTGCAAAGGCGGTACTCGCAACAATTGTCTGGGCATGCATTATATGGGTGACCGAGGCCATCCCCGTTGGCGTGTCAGGCTTAATGATTCCGATGATTCTGGTTGTGTCAAAGGCTGTGCCAAAGATACCGGAGGCATTTGGAGGATATGTCCTGGATGTGAGCTTCCTGTGTTTGGGGGCATTTATATTCGGGGCAATATTATGGACCGCAAATCTTGATACCCGCATTGCATTGACTGTCTTATCAAAGATGAAGGCTAGCAATACAGGTAGAATTATTATAGGACTGTTCAGCACATGTATGATACTTGCATTTGCTATTCCTGCGGCTGTTGCGAGGGCAGCCACACTTCTGCCGATTGTCCGTGGAGTTATTGAATTATTCGGTGATTCCAAACCAGAGAGTAACGCAAAAAAGGCGATAGTAATATCCTCTCTGGTTTATGCGCCCATGGTCGGTGGGATACTCATACTTACCGCTCATATGCCCAATGTTATCATGGTGGGACTTTTTGACAAGCAGCTCAACATACATATTTCATGGATACAGTGGCTTTGGCTCCACCTGCCGATAGTAGGACTCTTCCCTATAATGTACTGGATACTGAAGTTCTTTTTTAAGTTTAAACATGTGGAGGTTCCCGGCGGGATAGAAAAGATAGAGACTGCAAAGAAAGATCTCGGTAAAACTAAAAGCAATGAATGGGTTATTCTCATAATTTTTGCCCTTGCTGCTGCAATGTGGTCACTTGAGGAAGTTCACAAGATTAAGACTGGAATGGTTACGCTTATAGTGCTGGGTGTTTTCTTTTTGCCCGGGATTTTTCCTTTTAAGTGGAAGGTGATAGAAAACAAGACCATATGGGGAACATGGCTCCTTTTAGGAGGCGCACTCTCCATGTCTGCTGCTATGGGATCTACGGGGCTTGCAAAGTATCTTGCTGCTGTAATTCATCCTGTTGTGGAAGGGCAAGGATGGATAACTGTCCTCCTTGTAATGATGGTTGCTACTCAGTTCATACGTCTCGGAATGCTTAGTAATGTGGCTGCTGTTGCAATGCTGGCGCCGATTCTGCTGGAAATGGCTCCCCTTCTCAATATGAACCCTGTTGCATTCACCCTTTTAATTGCTAATGTTGATACATTTGCCTTTGTGATTCCAACACAGATTACTGCTGCTGTTATAGCCTATAGTACAGGCACTTTCTCGATGTGGGACTATGCAAAGGTCGGTTTGCCAACAATGATAGTTGCCATATTGTGGAGCATATTTGTTATGGCGCCATGGTATGCCCTGAATGGATTTCCGGTATGGAAGCCTTTGGTGCAATGATCACTGGCAGGAGAAATTAACTTAATTTAAAAGGAGGATTTGAAATGAAGAAGACGGCGCTTTTATTGGCAATGGTATTTTTGTTTTTACCCGTGTTGGTCTTTGCAGAGGTAAAGCTTGGCCTTTTGCCGAGACTACCTGAGCAGGAAATGCTTGAAATGTTCACACCCCTTGCGAAATATCTTGAAAAGGAAATCGGCCAGAAAGTAACCCTTGTTGTGCCGAAAGACTTTGATGCCTTTACAAAAATGGCAATTGCAGGGGAGTTTGACCTTGGGTATGCCAATCCATTTATTTATGTGCTTGTCAAGAAAGATGTGCTGGCAGCAGAGCCATTGGCACTCGCGGCAGAACCTAAAATTGGAACAAGGTTCAAGGGGATTATATTTGTAAGAAAAGACAACCCCGTAAAGAATATAAAGGACATGAAAGGCAAGAAGATCGCCTTTGTGGATCCTGGCTCTGCTGGAGCTTATCTTATGCAAATGCTCATGCTCAAAGAAGCAGGCATCAGTAAAGCAGAAATTATGCCGGTATTTGTTAAGAAACGCGATGCAGTTGCGGAGGCGGTATTATTAGGCAAGGCAGACGCAGGCGGAATCAGGGAGGACGACTTTGAGAAGGTTCCCAATAGTACTGAATTTCGAGTCGTAGGGACAAGTGCATGGATTCCCAACTTCCCTTTGTTTACCACAAAGAAGATAGACAAAGCAGTTGCAGCAAAGGTCAGGGAAGCACTTTTAAAACTTAAACCAGGGACGGCAAAGGCGTTCCCGATATTAGGTCCTGCAAAGATTGAGGGATTTGTTGCAACGACAGATAAAGACTTTGACCTTATGAGAGAAGCTGCCAGAGCAGCAGGGGCACTATAACATAAAAGAGGTTTGCATATTCTTCATGAAAAACAGGAGGGCTACCATGAAAAACGTTATATATGCTTTGGCAGCAGGTATTTTCTTTTTATTGATATCCGGTGTTAGCGTCTTTGCAGAGGAAATCAAAATAGAAGCAGGTGCGGCACCTGTAGGTATATTAAAACCAATAAAAGAACATTTTGAAAAGGCAACCGCGGTTAAGCTTACTATTTTAGAGGTAGGGCCTAAAGTAGCGATGCAAGACCTCCTAAAAGGCACTACAGATGTTGCAGGGGCGGGTGTTACACTTGACGAGTGGATTGCTGCCATGAAAAAGGATGGAATTGAGGTCAATAAAGCAGAGCTGCAAAGTTTCGTTATCGGAAAAAGCAGGGCAGCGGTTTTTATAAATAAATCCAATCCTGTTTCAAGACTTACAAAAGAGCAATTAAAGGGTATATTCACCGGAAAAATAACTAATTGGAAGGATGTAGGCGGGAAAGACATGCCAATTATTATAGTATGGGGAAAACTGACCCCGGGAATGAACACATTATTCATAAGCAAGATATTCGATGGAGAATTTCCAACAAAGGATGTCCTTGAAGCCGTTACCGGTCCTGATGTAAAACAAAATATAGCATCCAATCATGAGGCAATAGGGATTGTAGCTTCTAATGTAGCTGATGATACCATCAAGGTTCCTGAGATACCGGAAATATCGAGCGATATAATCCTTGTTACTAAAGGCAAACCATCTCACAATGTTCAGAAACTTATTGATTTTATTAAAGGAGAGAGACAGAAGTATATCAAACAGTAAGACAGGGTGAAAAAGAAAGAATGCCTCTATAGACAAAGTTATGATGGAGAGTTAAACTGAATTATCGATTCTGGGGGCAAGAAATGTTTAAAAAATTAATACTCAGCAGTTAATTTTATGGAAAGACGCTGGTATTTAAGCGCCATAGATATAATCAACGAATTACCAGAAAATGAGAGACTATTTTTTTACCAAAAATCACACAAGAAAAAATATTCCAAAAACAGTGTTATCTTCTCTCCGGGCGACCAGGGCAATTTAATCTATTATGTTTTAAGCGGCAGGGTTAAGATTTACAACCTTTCTGAGTGCGGAAAAGAGATTATATACTGGTTCTGCCAGCCAAAGGATTTTTTCGGCCTTGCAGAGGTCTGCGGCGGTGAGATGAGGACTGTCTTCGCAGAGGCAGTGGAGGATACCGAGGTCTTGTGCATAAATAGAACGAATTTTGAAGAACTAATCAGCAGAAGTCCTAAAATAGCCGTCTTTATTATGAGGATACTCGGCAGTAGAATAAGACAGGCGCATGAGACCATAAAGGACCTTATTGTATGCGATGTTCACACCCGATTGGCTCAGCTCCTTATCAAGCTCGGGCAGATATGCGGCTGTTCTCATAATGGGGTTATTACCATAGAGAAAAAGTTTACCCATCAAGAGATGGCGAATATGATAGGGGCTACAAGGACAACAGTGACAGAGGTAATGAACGAGTTCAGAAGAAATGGACTTATCGAGTGTGACGGCAGCAGGATAAGCATTCTCGATTATGCAAGGCTTGTCAAACTTATAAATTTTTCCGACTGATATTTTTTAATCCCCTCTTTATAGTTCCACACCGAAACACCCTTCATCGGATTTCTTGAAAAATAATTAGTAACTGTCGTCCAGAAAACATAATTAAAGTTTTTTAGGTTGTAGTATAGATTCAAGAATACTTTAAAGGAGGTTAAGGACAATGAAGAAGAGTCTCCCAAGAAATATCAAAGATGTTGAAGAGGTGAGGATAGAAACCGATCTCCTCATCATCGGCGGAGGCAACTCAGGGTGTTTTGTTGCAATCGAGGCAAAGGAGAAGAATCCGGACATCGATGTAACAATTATGGAGAAGGCGCATATCGATAGAAGCGGCGCATTGGCAGCAGGAATGGATGCCATCAATACCTATATCGGAGAAGGTGAAACTCCTGAAACGATTGTTGCATGGAGCAGGGCGCAGGTAGGCGGTGGGCCGCTTAGGGAGGATCTCGCCCTGAGCAACGCTAAAATCCTCAATGAATGTGTAGAGTCTCTGGAAAAATGGGGAGTGCCTTTCAAAAAGGATGAGAAAGGAAGGTATAAGAGAAGGGGAAGATTCGATATCTCGATCCATGGAGAGCAACTGAAGCCGGTTATTGCAGAGAAGACCAAGAGTTATAATCCGCGGATATTGAACAGAGTGGCTGCAACAAACCTTATTAAAGACGGAGACAGGGTTGTCGGCGCAATGGGTTTTGGCATCAGGGACGGTAAATTCTATGTGATAAAGGCCAAGGCTACTGTTGTGTCAACCGGAGGCGCAGCAGGTCTCTACCGTTCAGCAACCAACGACGGCACCACCTCGCATCATCAAATGTGGATGTGCCCCTTTAATGTTGGGACAGGATATGCCATGGGGATAAGGGCTGGAGCAGAATTCACTCTTATGGAACAGAGGTGGTGTGCGGCGAGGGTAAAGGACTTCACAGGGCCTGTGGATACCATATCGGTGGGCTACAAGGCGCGAATGATCAACAGCAAAGGGGAATTGATCCTTCAGGAAAGATACGCCCATTTAGGCGGGGATAAGTCTCCTCGCTATATAAGGGCGAACGCACCCATGATGGAATGGAGCGATGGAAGAGGTCCAACCTATGTAGATACACGGCATCTTTCTCCTGAACAGGTTAAAGATCTGAAGATAGACTATCTCAATGAGCGACCGACTTATGTGCTTTTTTTAGCTGCAAGGGGGCAGGATCCCGCTAAAGAGCCGTTAGAAATATATGGCAGCGACCCTTATATTGTCGGAGGCCATACAGCAAGCGGCTATTGGGTTGATACTGACAGAATGGCTACCATTCCCGGGCTCTTTGCCGCCGGTGAGTGTGCAGGGGGAATGCCTAATAAATTTGTCGGTGGATGTGCTGCCGAAGGAGTTCTTGCAGCAAGAGGAGCATTAAAGTATATCTCAAGCGTTAAGCATGGCGATCTCGATGAAAGTCAAGTGGCAGCAGAAAAGGAGAGGGTATTCTCTCCACTGGTAAGAGGATCAAGTATGGAGGCCAAATACAACATACCTTCCGGGCAGGATCCCCGCTGGCAGTATGACGGCGTTACCCCCGAGGAGATGGAAGAGAGGTTTCAAAGGCTTATGGACGAATACGCAGGCGGCGTAGGCCAATTTTTCAAATTCAATGAGGAGCAGCTTAACTATGCGCTTAAACATATCAAGATGATGAGAGATCAAGTTGATAGACTCTTTGCGACCGACTTGCATGATCTCGTATTGGTCCATGATGTTATTGACCGTCTCGATGTTGCGGAAGTGGTAGTGATGCATTTGAGAGAGAGGAGGGAAACCAGATGGCCCGGCTGGCAGACCAGGACGGATTACCCAGATGTGGATCCCAATCTCGACTGTTTTATCAACTCAAGAAAGAACCTCAAGACAGGAGAGATAGAGATGATTAAAAGGCCGTATGAACAGATACTTCCGGGAGACAGGACAAAGGCCCCTTCTCCTATACCGCTTTCTGCCGAGAAGGCATGATTATGAAACAATTAAATTTCAATAAAAGGAGGATTAAGATATGCCGCCCTATGTTGTAAGAGATAAGTGTGATGGATGTAAAGGGAAAGAGGAACCGCTGTGCGAACAGATATGTATCGGGGATCTTATGACATTAGACGCCGGTACAGGAAAGGCCTTTTGCAGGTCTTTGAGGGACTGCTGGGACTGCATGTCCTGCACAAAGATATGTCCAAAGGGCGCTATTGAACAGAGGATACCTTATCAGCTCGGATACCATGGAGCAAAGCTGATTCCTATGATGGGCACCGACACCATAACATGGACATGCGTTGATATTAACGGCAAAGTGGAACGATTCACATATCGCACGAGAAACAAATAATGAGCAGTAACGCAAAGATAGGGATCTATTTCTGCACATGCGAAGGAAAAATAGAGAAGGTCATTGATATTGACTCATTGGCAAAGGAGGCATCAGAGTGGTCAGGTGTGACCACTGTCCATAAAGATGCCCTCCTTTGTTCCGATGAAGTGACACGAAAAATCAGGGATGATGTAGAAAAGTTCGGGCTTGACAGATTATTAATATCTGCATGTTCTCCTTTCTTTAAAATGGAAGAGTTTTCCGACCTCGGTATAAACAAATACCTTGTTGAGCGCATGAATATACGAGAACAATGCAGCATGGTTCACGGTAATGATCCTGAGAATGCTACTAAAAAGGCTAAGGCCATGCTGAGGGTCTTCTTTGAAAAAGCAAGATATTCAAAACCGCTCGAGCCTTTAAAACTTCCCGTCCTAAAAAGTGCATTGGTGATTGGTGGAGGTATGGCCGGTATAAATGCCTCGATTGATATTGCAGGGACGGATAATGAGGTGTTCCTCATTGAGAAAGGCCCGTTTCTTGGGGGAAAGGTAGCAGGGTTTCATAAATATTTCCCGCGGATGTGTCCGCCATCCTGCGGCCTGGAACTCATGTTTTCAAGGATAAAAAACAATCCCGATATCCATGTCTTAACTTCCTCCGAGATAGATACCATTAGCGGTTCTCCGGGTAATTTCGAGGTATTGATAAAAACCTCTCCACGGCATATTGACCCGATAGATGCAATAGATATCGCTGAAGAAGGGAAAGCGACTAATATTAAGGTGGGCGCTATTATCCTTGCAACAGGATGGGAGCCTTTTGATCCGACACCCCTTACAGAGTTCGGATATGGAAGGCTTGAAAATATTGTCACGAACATGGAGTTTGAAAGGATTGCAAAAGAACAAAAGACATTTTTTGATGAGCCCAAAAAAGTGGCATTCATCCAGTGTGTCGGTAGTCGGGATGAACGACATCTTCCTTATTGCTCTGATGTCTGCTGCATGGTAAGCATCAAACAGGCGCTTTTTCTTAAAGAGGTTAATCATGAAAACGAGGTGTATATATTTTATAACGACATCAGGACGCCGGGAGAATACGAGGAATTGTATCAGAAGGCACGAACAGCAGGGGTAATATTTATAAAGGGAATTCCATCTGAATTAAGACAGGACGAACCACAAAAAGTAAACTTTTCTGTCTTTGACACTGTGGCAGGAGAGAGGCTCGATATAACAACTGACATGGTGGTTCTTGCAACAGGCATGAAGCCTTCACAGGGGAATATTGACTTAAAAGATAAAATCGGCATTGCTTTGAACAAAAATAATTTCATCGAATCCCATCTCCAATGTTATCCGCAGGATACCCAAAGAGAGGGGATATTCAGTGCAGGTTGCTGCAGGGCGCCAATGGATGTCTCAAGGTCTATTGAAAGCGCTGGAACTGCTGCAGTCAAGACTCTCCAGTTTTTCAATAATTGTACAGAGATAATTCCGGACAATCCTGCCGTAAATACATTGAAATGCGATGTCTGTAAACGCTGTATAGAGGAGTGCCCATTTAGGGCATATTCTCTTGATGAAAAGGGATTTCCAAAATCCGACATCATGAAATGCCGCAGATGCGGCATATGTATGGGGGGCTGCCCCCTTGTTGCTATCTCCCTTGGAGAACTCTCCATAGAGCAACTCTCGGAGATGCTTGATGCCATAGACAAATCTTATTTTGGAGAGGATGAGCCTTTAATCCTCGGATTCCTTTGCAAAAACGATGCATACAGGGCAGTGGATGATGTTGGTCTGAAAGGGATTAAATATCCACCTAATTTTTTAGGTATCATGGTTCCATGCGCAGGTGCGGTAAATGGCGCAATTATTGCCAAAGCCATTTCAACGGGTGTGGATGGGATTCTCATCGCAGGATGTCCGGATAACCAGTGCCATTATGTGCAGGGGAGTGCATTGGCAAAAGCAAGGCTGACCGATATATCAAATAAGCTCAGGGAGATGTATTTAGAACCCGAAAGGGTTCGTTTCATTAGCATAAGCAGAGACGAATCAGAGAAGTTTGCTCAGACGATTATGGAATATGTTGAGGAATTGAAGAAGATGGGCAGAAACCCATTGAGGATTTAGTATGTATAAATTTTTTGATAGAGAGAAATTTAAATACTGTTATCAATGCGGGAGGTGTTCTTCAGGCTGCGATATTAACAGGCTTGACAACTCATTTCAGCCTCACAGGCTTCTCCATCTCATCGGTATAGGAGCGGCTGATAAAGTCTTAAAAAGCGATACCATCTGGAAATGCACCACTTGCTTTACATGTTCCGAGAGATGTCCGCAGGGCATCAAAGTTACTGAGATCCTATGGACAGCAAGGGCAATGGCTGTTAAATCAAATTATATTCCAGAGT
>CAMTVO010000014.1:0-122834 GCA_947085205.1 uncultured Nitrospiraceae bacterium | reverse complement strand
TTTCTGGTGGTATGAGCCTCAGCACGAAGCAGATAAAGCCCCTTGCAAAAACAGGAAATGATAAAGGAAAATTAAGAACCCAAAATGAACAATAAACCCCAGAAACCAAGCCCTTCCCTTATCCCCCCTCACGGCGGATACCGCAATCTGAAATCTTACCAGACAGCGGAAATTGTCTATGACGCAACAGTTGTGTTTTGTGACCGTTTTATTGACAAGCGGTCTCGCACGCATGACCAGATGGTGCAGGCAGCGAGGAGTGGGGTGCAGAACATCGCAGAGGGAAGCATGGCTTCCGCAACCTCTAAAAAAACAGAACTCAAACTGACAGGAGTTGCCCGCGCAAGTCTTGAAGAATTGCTTTTGGATTATCATGATTTTTTGAGGCAGAAGGGGCTCCAGCTTTGGGGAAAAGAGCATGAGCAAGCGCTTAAAATAAGAGCGCTTGCTCATGAAAAGAATAGGTCGTATATGACCTATAAGACCTATATTGAGAAAGCGCCTCCTGAAACTGCAGCAAATACGCTTATTTGCCTGATAAACCAGGCAAGTTATCTCCTTGGACGGCAGCTTCAAAGGCTCGAACAACAATTCCTCACTGAAGGCGGCTTCACGGAAAGGCTCTATCAGGCGCGAAGCCATGCCAGGAAACTGAAATGACCAAACTTACTGAAAACAACATAGAAACCCTTGCCATAGAAACCCTGCAGTCCTTGGGCTGGGGGTATGTTCACGGCTTGGCTATTGCTCCGGGGGCAGAACTTGCTGAAAGGGAAACCTTTGAGCAAATCATTTTAACGCAGCGGCTGCGCAAAGCGGTTGCGCGGTTAAACCCTGACATTCCTGAAAATGCAAGGGAGCAAGCCGTCCAAAAGGTATTGCGCATCTACTCGCCTGATTTGCTTCACAATAACGAAATCTTTCACCAATTCTTAATTGAGAAAATAAAAGTCCCTTATCAGCAGGACGGCTACGAAAGAAGTTATGAGGTGAGCCTGATTGATTTTGCTCATCCTCTGAATAATGAATTCTTGGCTGTCAATCAATACACAATCATTGAGAACAATCAAAATAAGCGGCCTGATATTTTGCTCTTCGTCAACGGCATTCCGTTAGTTGTGATTGAACTGAAGAATGCTGCGGATGAGAACGCTACCATCAGAAAAGCATTTGAACAAATTCAAACCTACAAAGCCGCTATTCCAAGCCTGTTTACTTATAATGCTGTCTGTGTCATTTCAGACGGCATGGAATGCAGGGCTGGGAGCGTTTCCTCGGGATTCAGCCGTTATATGGCATGGAAAAGCGCAGACGGCAAAAAAGAGGCATCGCGCTTCATTCCGCAAATAGAAACGCTTCTAAAAGGAATGTTAAATCCAGACACCTTGTTAGACCTTGTCCGCAATTTTATCGTGTTTGAGAAATCTATTTCTTCTAAACCCTCACCCCAGCCCTCTCCCAGTGGGAGAGGGAGTGAGGGTGGAATCATTCATGTTGAGACTGAAAAGAAACTGGCGGCATACCATCAATACTATGCAATTGGTAGCAGATGGCGCAACAGTCAAGATTTACTACGAGAGCCGTCTGGCAAAGGTCAATCTTGATGAAGAAGGCAGACGCTTGATTGAGGAGTTTGATAAAGAACTGGAAGAAGACGAGGAAATAACTGACAAGCAAAGAGCCAAAGCCAAGTGGGCAAAACTTGAAGCCATTGTAGGAAATCAGGAAAGGGTAAAAAATTTAGCCAAAGATATTGTAACGCACTTTGAGCAGCGGCAGGCTGTATTTGACGGCAAGGGCAGATGGATGGACAATGTCATGATAGAAAAGCTGTGGAGGTCATTGAAATACGAATGCGTATATCTGAATGCATTTGAGACGGGCAGCGAGGCAGCAAAAGGCTGTTGATACGGTCTTAAAGCAAGCGGAGTTGTTGGCGGATTATTTTGTAAGATGAATGACAATTATCTCGACATAAGCAAAAGTGTGATGATCTCTTCTCCTGCCGGTTCAGGCAAGACAGAGAAGCTTGCGCGCAGATACATCGAACTTCTGAAAAACGGCTCTGATGTTGAGCGGATACTCGCCATAACATTTACGGATAAGGCTGCTGCCGAGATGAAGGAAAGGATTCTGAACATCCTGAAAAAAGAAGACCCGGAACTCTTTGAAAGAGTCAGGGAGAAGATGCCGAGGATGCGGATATCCACGATCCATTCTTTTTGCCTGAAACTTTTGAAGAGATTTTCCCTTGACCTCGACATAGACCCGTCTCTTGAGGTGATGGACAGCTTTAATGCAGATATCCTCTGGAACGAGGCGATTTATGAATCCCTTATGGAGGATGATACATTGGGGGATAGGCTGTTTTATGAAGTTATCAAGAACAGCGGTATTAAGGGTTGGAATAAGCTCTATGCCATACTCGGTGAACTCCACGGCAAAAGGCCAAACATAGAATTAGCAGTCAGCAGTCAGCAGTCGGCAGTCGGCAGTCAAGAATATTTCGAAAGGATTATGTCTATATATTCGAAATGTCTTAAAAAATACAAAAAGAAAAAGATGGAAAGACACTCTCTCGACTATAATGACCTTGAGCTTATGGCATACGAGGCCATCTCAACAAATCCAGAGTGGCAGAATGTCCTTTATTCCTTTGACGAGCATACAGACCACATACTCGTTGACGAGTTTCAGGATACAAGCACGCTCCAGTGGAAGATTGTGGACAAGCTCACAGAGGAGTGGCGTTCAGGTCTCGGAGCAAAAAGGGAAAAGGGCGGCAATCCGACAATATTTCTTGTCGGCGATGGCAAGCAGTCAATCTATTCATTTAGGGGGGCCAATGTCAGCATATTCAAGAATGCGAGGAAAAAGCTTACGGAATGGCTTGGAGACGAATACCACTTTATCGAGATAAAGGAGAATTACCGCAGCCTTCCTGCAATTGTAAGTTTTGTCAATGCGCTTTTCGAAAGACTTATGCCGAAGGGCCTCTATGACGACTATAAGGTAGAATACACGCCATTTGAGGCAGCGAGGAAGGGAGAAGGCGATGTGGAACTCGTCCTATTGGACAGCATCGGCAATACAAAGGAAAACAGAAAGGCGGAGGCATCCATTATTGCGGGGAAGATAAAGAAATTGTGCGGCAGTTATCAGATATACGAGGCCGGAGGCAGAAGGGCTTGCAACTATGGCGACATGGCGCTCCTCCTAAGAAACAGGACGCATCTGTCGGTCTTCGAGGATGCATTGCAGAAGGAAGACATACCGTTTGTTGTTGTCAAAGGCATAGGCTTTTATAACTCTCCTGAAGTCGGCATTTTAAGGGACATTCTCTTTTTCCTTATAGACCCTGCAGATGACTACAGTCTCTTTAATATCCTCCGCTCCCCCTTGTTTTCTATAGGATACGATACAATTCTGAAGGCCATCGGTAACAGGGTTATTGATGATATGCCTGCGGGTTATTTATTTGAATCAATGAAAAACTGTATACTCGGTAACTCCATCACTCCATCACTCAATTACTCCATTACTTCGCTTATTAAGTGGCTTGAAAGGGTAAGAGACGCTCAATATGCAATACTGCTTGAGGAGATTCTCATTGAGACAGGAGCCTGGCAGTATTTCCATGAGAAGCAGAGATATGTCAATGCAAAAAAGTTCATAAAACTTGTAGAAGAAATGGAGCAAAAGGGACTTACTGCCCTTGAGATACGGGAAAAGCTGATTAAGGCATCCGGCAAATCGGAAGAGGCAAAGGCAAATGTCAATACAGAAGGTATGAATGCTGTAAAGATAATGACAATACATGCATCAAAGGGGCTTCAGTTCCCGATGGTATTCCTACCGTGCCTTGATGAAGAAGGCAGGACAAGAAGCTCAGGCAGTGTAGTCGTTGATGAAGACGAAAATGGGATTGTTATAGCATATGAAGAAGATTCAGTTCTCAGGAGGAAGGTTCCTGTTTTCCAGAGGCATAAAGAAAGGCTTCAGGATGAGGAAAAAAGATTATTCTATGTTGCGGTAACAAGGGCAATGGACTACCTCTGCATGTCTGGAATATGGAAAGAGACGCCTTCAGGTAAAATCGCATATCTTGAGGATGCAGGATTCATGATGCAGGATTCGGGATATGACAATAACATAATTAAGATTGAAAGGATAAAGTTTGATGAGTTCGGAAATAAAGAGAATGTAATTCCTCCCCTTCGCTTTGCTCAGGGCTTCGGCTCGCATGCTCGGAATGACAAACCAAAGGAATTCTCGGATGAAATAGTATTCATCGAGTCTCTTGATTATAAACCGCCAACCGTGTGGCTTGATGTCACTGAAGAGATAGACGATATAAGGAGAAGGCATGGCGACGACTGGGTTGTCTTGGGAAGGGCATTCCACAGACTGTTTGAGGGGATTTCAAAAGGCTTCATTAAAATTGAAAGCATCGAAAAGAAAACAATGGATATACTCAAAAATGAGGTGCTTTCTGACAAAGATGCGGACAGGATGAAGAGTATTATTCTATTAAATATTGAGAAACTTAGCGCAGGCGATTATTTTAAAGAAATTATAATGCCTCAGGGAAATTCTTATGCCGAGCTTCCGTTTGTTCTTGAGCTTGGAAGCGGTGTTTATAAAGGCAGGATTGACAGGGTGATTATAAAAGATGATACTGCATTTATTTATGATTACAAGACATATCCGATTTCAGAGGACGAGATGCCCGAGCTGATAGAGAGATATTCCTTCCAGATGGATGTTTATAGGAAGGCTGTAGAAAAACTCTTTTCTGTCAAGGCAAAGAGCTATATCTTCTTCACCCACGAGCCGAGACTTGTTTCCATTACATAGGATAGTTTTACCGAACATTGTTGAGGTATAATAATCCAGAGATTAAAATCGACTTAAAAAAGGAGGATTTATGTTGACACCATCATTTATGACGTTTTTGTTCATTGTAATCATGGTTGCTTATGTTCTTCAGAGCGCCATCAAGATTTTGAAGGAGTACGAGAGGGGCGTTGTCTTCAGGCTTGGAAGGATTATTAATTTGAAGGGGCCGGGTCTCGTAATCATATGGCCAATCATTGACAAGCTGGTTAAGGTAAGTTTGAGGACGGTTACAATGGATGTCCCTGCTCAGGATATTATTACAAGGGATAATATTACTGTTAAGGTCAACGCTGTTGTTTACTTCAGGCCTATGGAACCTATTAAGGCGATTACAGAGGTGGAAGATTTTTATTACGCTACATCTCAGATAGCGCAAACAACCCTGAGGAGCATCCTTGGACAGAGCACGCTTGATGACTTGCTTATGAAAAGGGATGAGCTGAATGCAGAATTGCAGAAGGTAATTGATACGCAGACAGAGCCGTGGGGTGTTAAGGTTACAACAGTTGAAGTTAAGAATGTTGACCTTCCTACGGAGATGCTCAGGGCGATTGCAAAACAGGCGGAGGCTGAGAGGGAGAGAAGGGCAAAGATAATACATGCAGAAGGAGAGTTTCAGGCATCGCAGAAGTTGGCGGATGCAGCAAAGATTATTGCGTCGGAGCCTATGACATTACAGTTAAGATACTTACAGACATTAACGGAGATTGCGACAGAAAAGAATTCGACGATTGTCTTTCCATTGCCAATAGAGATCTTAAAGCCGTTTATTGAGAAGATAGGAAGCAAATAACACTGGAGCGCCGGAGTAATGGAGGATTGGGCGGTTAGTTTGCTGTTACAGTTCTCCATTACTCCAGAATAATGAATAATACAACTAAAAGTAACATATGGATTAGGCTCCTCATACTTATACTCATTATTAGCGGTCTGACTTTAATATTTTATAAGACAGGGCTTATTCATTTTTTCCTCAACAAAGAAAGGCTACTCCGTTTTCTTGATTCCCTCGGTCCTGCCGCCTTTATAGGATTCATACTGCTTCAGATTGCACAGGTCGTTGCAGCGCCTATTCCCGGCGAGGTTACCGGAATTCTCGGCGGTTTTTTGTACGGGCCTGTTGTAGGCGTCATATTATCCACTATCGGCCTGACCATAGGTTCTTATGCGGCCTTTGCCCTGGCGAGGACTTTCGGCAGGCCCTTTGTAGACAGGTTTGTGAATAAGTCCGTCATGGACAGGTTTGATTATCTGCTTCACCATAAGGGTGCGTTTCTTGTATTCATGCTGTTTCTTATCCCCGGATTTCCGAAGGATTATTTGTGTTATATATTAGGGCTTGGTCATCTTTCCACTAAAGAGTTTCTTTTAATAGGTGGGACTGGACGACTCTTTGGCACGGTTTTGTTGACACTCGGAGGCGATTACATAAGACATCATCAATACGGGAAGTTTTCCATCCTTGTTGGTGTGGCGCTGGTTGTGGTATTTATTGCCATGGCATACAGGGATAAGCTGGAAAGGCTCTTCAGAAAATGGCATATTAAGGACTATAGGAAAAGGAAAGCAAAGCGTAAAGAGTTATAGACAAAAGCTTTTACCACCTAATCAAAGCAGATGCCCATGTAAGCCCGCCGCCGAAGGCTTCGAGCAAAACATAGTCTCCTTCTCTTATCCTTCCTGTCCTTACGGTCTCGTCAAGCGCTATGGGGATTGAGGCGGCTGATGTGTTTCCGTATCTGTCGATATTGACCACTACCTTGTCCATGGATATATCGAGCCTGTTTGCCGTTGCCTGAATTATCCTGAGGTTTGCCTGATGCGGTATCAGCGCAGACAACTGCGATGGTTTCAGATTATTCTCCTTAAGCGTTTCCTCAACGAGACTTTCAAGCGTTCTGACCGCTATTTTAAAAGTTTCATTGCCTTTCATTTTTATATAGTGAGACCTCTTCTTCACTGTATCTTTTGATGCTGGAGTTTTTGAACCTCCGCCGGGCAGATTCAGCATATCCCAGTAGCTTCCGTCCGCATGCAGATGCGTAGAAACAATGCCGCTTTCTCCTTTTGTCTGTTCTAATATAACCGCTCCTGCTCCGTCTCCGAATAGCACGCATGTTGTCCTGTCTTCCCAATCAGTGAACTTGGAAAGGGTTTCAGCTCCTATCAGGAGCACCCTCTTGTATTTTCCTGCCTTAATAAAACTGTCCGCAACCGAGAGTCCGTAGATGAAACCGGAGCAGGCGGCGCTGATGTCAAAGGCGGGTATGTTCTTGATACCGAGACGATGCTGAAGAAAGCATGCGGTTGAGGGGAAAAGCATATCGGGCGTGACGGTTGCAACGACGATTATATCTATATCTTTTGCCTTGAGTCCGGCATTTTTTAATGCATTTTTTGCAGCCTCGAAAGCGAGGTCTGATGTTGATTGTTCTTCTCCGGCTATCCTTCTCTCCTTTATGCCTGTCCTCTCTGTAATCCATTCATCCGATGTATCCACCATCTTTTCGAGGTCGAAGTTTGTGAGTTTTTTTTCAGGAGCATACGAGCCTGTGGCAATTATTTTAGCCCTTGTCATATAATATATCCTCTTTGTAATCGTTCATTAGCAAATGACAGGCAGGTTCATGCCTGCCCCTCCCTGCCTGCCATTTGCTCTTTGGTATAGATAGGTGAATGGTTACTATCTCCCCGTGAGCCCCTATCCAAAGCATTTGCAATGATTTCATGCACCTTTTTCTTTGCCATCTCACCTGCAACGCGTATGGCGTTTTTTATCGCCCTTGCAGAAGAGCGGCCGTGGCTGATGATGCATGTGCCGTTTATGCCGAGGAGAGGGGCGCCTCCGTATTCAGAGTAGTCGGTTCTCTTTTTAAAATTTCTTATGGCCGGCTTTATCATCAGATAGCCGAGTTTGCCTGTGGTCACGTTAGCGATTTCCCTTTTCAGCATCTTCATGATTGTTTCTGCAAGTCCTTCGCTCACTTTTAAAACGATGTTTCCTATGAAGCCGTCGCAGACTATGACATCTGCATTCCCTGAAAATACATCTTTACCTTCGATGTTGCCTGTGAAATTCAGGTCGGTGTCTTTAAGCAGCTTGAATGCCTCTTTTGTCAATTCATTGCCTTTTGTATCTTCCTCGCCTATGCTCAAGAGTGCAATTCGAGGAGAAGGCGTATCAAAGATGGCCGTGTAATAGGCATTCCCCATATGGGCAAATTCGAGCAGGTTTTCCGGTTTGCAATCAACGTTTGCCCCGGCGTCAATGAGAAGAAAGTGTCCTGTCAATGAAGGCATTATGGTTGCTATTGCAGGCCTGTCGACATTCGGCAGCTTTCCTAAAACGAAAAGGGCAGTTGCCATTGCGACTCCTGAATGACCGGCGCTGACCGCAGCGTCTGCCTCACCATTCTTTACCATATCTACCGCCCTGCGGATGGATGAATCTTTCTTTCTCCTGATGGCAGTAGAAGGCGATTCATGCATATCTACCACTTCGGATGCATGATGAATGGATATTTTGTCGGAGTGGTAACGTTTATTATGGAGAGATTCTGTTAATTTTTGCTTATCTCCTACGAGTACAACATGAATATCATACTCGCTGACTGCCTCCAATGCCCCAGCTATTGTTACATCGGGAGCAAAGTCCCCCCCCATTGCATCGAGGGCAACTCTCATGATTCTTTAGAGACTACCTCGAGTATCTTTTTGCCGTTGTAAGAGCCGCAGCTTGCGCAAGCCCTATGAGGAAGCTTGAGTTCCTTACAGTCGGGGCATTCGACGAGGTTCGGAAGTTCTCCCTTCCAGTTTGCCCTCCTCTTGTCCCTTCTTGACCTTGAATGGCGATGCGTTGGATTTGCCATTGCCTACTCCTTTCTCTGGGGCTTAAGGGGGACAAAATCCCCCTTAAGAAATCCCCCTAATTTTTTATGTTTTACTCTTTTTTTCTAATAGTTGCTTTAGTACTGCAAGTCTTGTATCTATTTCTGAAGCCGCACAATTGCACTGCGTTATATTTAAATCCGCGCCGCATTTCGGGCATAATCCCTTACAACCCTCAGAACATAGCGGTTTCACCGGCACGTTCAGCATTAACTGCTCTTTTAATATATCCTCGGTATCAAGCGTATCGTTTTTATAAAATCCTGTGTCGAGTTCGTCGCCCTTCAACTCGTAATGCTCTTCTTTGTTAATCTCGGCAGATGGATGATACACAACATCAATATGGGAATCCATATTCATATTAAATGTCTTCAGGCATCTGCTGCATTGAAACTCCGCCTCGCCGCTTGCATCGCCCGTTACAATAACCTCCGGGCCTTTTTTGTCGAATCTGAGAGAGGCATGAACCGGTGACGATATTTTAATAGATTCGTCCGGCGAAATCCTCTCTTTTAATTCAAGCTCCAAGCCCTCTTCTGGAATTTCGGAAATTATGACCTTCATAGCTCAAAAACAAGAAATTTCAACGAAATAGCGTTAAGTTAAATACTATAACGATTAAGACGAATTTTTGTCAAGAAAATGTGTTACATGTTAAAGTGTTAAAATGTAACAACCAAGGGAGTAAAAAATGATTGATTATCTTATAAAAAACGGCCTTATTTTTGAAGGCAGCGGCTCAAATCCGGTCGAGGCGAATATCGGCATAAAGGGAGACAGAATAGCCTATATAGGCAATGATGAAATCCCTGCCTTAAATGTTATCGAAGCAAAAGGACTTGTTGTATCTCCAGGATTTATCGACACACATGCACATTCTGAATTTACACTGCTTGCAGACGGAAGAGCAGAGGGAAAGCTGTCACAGGGCATTACTACAGAAGTAAACGGCAATTGCGGTCTTTCTGCCGCACCTCTCTACGGAGAAGCATTCGAGCGCCGGGAGACGGATTTAAAAGAGTTTGGGATAAAGGAGAGATGGTCGACATTCAGGGAATATTTCGACATTTTAAAAGAGATGGGTATTGCAATAAATTTTGCGACACTCTGCGGACATGGAAACATAAGAGCATCGGTCATCGGTTATAAAAATGCAAGCCCCGATGAAAATACCATTAATAAGATGAAAAAGCTTTTATCAGATGCAGTGAAGGACGGCGCAATGGGGCTTTCTACAGGGCTTATATATCCTCCGGGTGTTTATTCTAAAACAGAAGAACTCATTGAACTATGCAAAGTCTTGGTTACCCCCCCTAATCCCCCCCTTGCTAAGGGGGGGCAAGGGGGGGCAGGTATTTACGCCTCACACATGAGAAGCGAAGGGGATGAACTTATCGAAGCCATAGAGGAAGTTATAAGAATCGGCAGGGACTCAGGCGTAAAGGTTCATGTGTCTCATATAAAAACCGCAGGCGAGAGGAACTGGTGGAAGGCGGATAAAGTTATCGAACTGCTTGAGAGTGCAAGAAGCGCTGGAATTAATTTAACCTGCGACAGGTACCCTTATATTGCAGCAAACACAGACCTTGATACGATTCTGCCTTCTTGGGTGCATGACGGCGGAGTTGGTGAGGAATTGAGGAGGCTTAAAGACCCGGAGACTGCAAAGAAAATTAAGGAAGAGATAGGGATGAGAGATGACAGTTACTGGAAAGGCATTTATATCTCATCTGTCGCAAAGTCTGAAAATAAGTGGATGGAGGGGGAGAATATCTTTGATATCGCATTGAAACTGGAGAAAAGACCGGTAGATGCATTGTTTGAGATTCTCATAGACGCGAAGGTAAGGACAGGGGCTATATTTTTTTCGATGAATGAAGATAATTTAAAGAAATTTTTGTCTCTTCCGTATGCAATGATAGGTTCTGACAGCTCTGTCAGGTCTTTCTCGGGGCCGACATGCACAGGAAAACCCCATCCGAGGGGATTCGGCAGCTTTCCGCGATTCATTGGAAAATATGTGAGAGAAGAAGGTCTCATGAGCTTGTCTGAGGCGATAAGAAAGATAACATATCTTCCAGCCGTAACATTCGGACTAAAAGAGCATGGCCTGATAAAAGAGGGTTTTTATGCTGATATTGTTTTATTCGACTACGAAAGAATTATCGACAGGGCAACATTTAAAGAGCCTTACAAAAAGGCCGAAGGCATCAATTGTGTCTTTGTAAACGGCAAATTGGCATTGATAGAGGGCGAATTCGCAGGAAGACTTTCAGGAAGGATTATTACTTGAAACCCTTGATCGGCATAACTTCAGACATGGATGAACAGATATTCAGGCTCAGACAGGATTATGTTTCTGCTGTTTCAGAGTCAGGCGGTTTGCCTGTAATTCTGGCATCACCCCCCTCTGCTCCACCCTTAGTAAAGGGGGAATTAAAGGGGGGTGATGTTAACCGGATTGCAGATATGGTTGACGGTCTTTTACTGCCCGGAGGCGACGACCTCTTGCCTGAATATTACGGTGAAGAGATTTCTGTTCCCTTAGAAATATTGAAATTTGTAAGAAAAGAGAGGAGCGACTTCGAGATTACACTTTTGAGGGAGACAATAAGAAGAAACAAGCCTGTTTTAGCCGTCTGTTACGGAATGCAGCTTGTGAATGTCGCCTTCGGAGGAAGGCTTTATCAGGATATAGAGATACAGGTAAAAGATGCTGTTAATCATAAAACCGGGCAGCACGTTATAAAAATTGAAGAATCCTTTTGTTCCAAATTTGATATTTCTGAATCCGCAATCTGCAATCCGCAATTCGTCAACTCTTCCCATCATCAGGCTGTCAAAATACTTGCGGATGGATTTGAGGCTTTTGCGTTATCAGATGACGGCATCATAGAAGGATTCTATAAAAAGGACTATCCATTTCTTGTCTCTGTCCAATGGCACCCGGAGCGCATATTTTATGATAAACTTTCAGTAGGGATATTCGAATCATTTATAAGGAAGGCAATGTAATATGGCGGTTAATAGATTTTATTTTATTACTCTGACATTTCTGGTCATAGTTTTGGGCTATCTGAACTACCAGATATTCAAGCCGTTCTTATCTCCGATAGCTTGGGCTATCGTCCTTTCGCTCGTATTCTATCCTGTTTATGCATTTTTGCTCAGGTATATAAAATGGCGCTCGGTGGCATCCCTTGTTACCCTCCTAATGATACTTTTGATTATTATAGGCCCGTTTTCATACCTTTCACTTTTACTCGTTAAGGAACTGACATTTATATCCGATTATGCGGAGGGGGAGAGGCTTGAAGCCCTGCAGAGCGTCCTTCAACATCCAACCGTCAAGGCAATAATCGGAAAATTGACAGCTATGTTTGATATTACTGAAGAAGAGTTGGATAAAACCATTGTGGACAATATCTCAAAGCTCGGCAAGGAATTGGTCAGCAGGATTACAAAGGGCTTGGGCAATATTGTAGTTGTGGCATTAAACTTTATTTTCATGGCCTTTGCCATATTTTTCCTGCTTAAGGACGGCACAGGGTTTCTCAAAAGAATCCGGGACTACATGCCATTTTCGGAGGAACAGAAGGACAGGTTGACTACACAGATACGAGACATCGTCATATCTACGGTTTTCGGAGGCGTTGTGGTTGCAATTATTCAGGGGATAATAGGAGGTTTTGCCTATTATCTTTTAGGAATACCGTCTCCTGTGGTTTGGGGAGTAGCCACTTCCATAGCTTCATTTATACCCTTAATCGGCGCATTTGCAATATGGGGGCCTGCTGCTGTGTATCTGTTCCTTCAGGGCGCGGTATTGAAGGGGGTAGCCCTTGTAATTATCGGTGTGTTTGGAATAAGCTTGATAGACAACATCTTAAAACCAATCATCATCGGCAGCAGGACAAAGATGCCGATTCTTGCCATATTTTTCAGCGTCTTAGGGGGAATTAAGCTTTTCGGATTGATAGGTCTTATAATGGGGCCATTGGTATTGGCGATTTTTGTATCAGTCGTAGAAATATTCAGAAACATAGAAGGAGGGCAAAATGCTTAGCAGGGAAGAAATAAGGGAAATCACATCTATGGAGGGGAAGGATAGTTATTTTGTTTGTCTTTATCTTAATGTCGATCCTCTGTTCAATACAAAGGGCGACTATATGGTGCATTTCAAAAACATGATGAAAAATACAGTCGATACGCTCGATAAGGCAGTGTATAAGGCTGTGAAAGATGACCTCGATAAGATTGAAGATTATGTCCTTTCGAACAAGAGGATGTTTAAAAAGGGGCTTACGCTTGTCAGCTCTGCGGCTAACAACTTTTGGAGGGACTACAATATCAATGTCCCTGTAAAGAACGAACTGATTGTTGATAAGACTCCATATGCAAAGCCTTTGATGGACATCCTCGACAACTATCAGCGGTATGTCGTCTTGCTTGTGGATAAAGAGTCTGCAAGGATATTCACCATCCATCTCGGAGAGGTAGTCGAATACGGAGAGGTGCATACCCCTGATATTCCCGGCAAGCATAAAAAGGGAGGATGGTTTGCCCTGTCTCAGAACCATTATGAAAGGCATATAGATTTCCATATCGGAATGCATCTCAAAGATGTGGCTGATAAACTGGAGTCGTTTCTTACCGGAGAATATATCGGAAGGCTGATAATAGGAGGCTCTGACGAGGCTGTTTCGATGGTCAAAGGCATGCTCCATAAGACAATTTTAGATAAAATTATCGGCACTGCAAAGGTGGAGATGTTCGCAAAATCTGATGAGGTATTAAGGAGGGTAGAGCCGATTGCTTCCGCCTATGAGAAAAAGAAAGAGGAAGAGACTGTGGAAAACCTCATTGCAAAGGCATTGAAGAATGAGAATGCCGTGCTTGGACTGGACAATGTGGTGAATGCCCTTCAGGAGCAGAGGGTGATGAAGCTTGTTTTTGTAAAAGAGTACAAGGCGAGCGGATACAGATGCAATTCCTGCGGTTATCTAAGCGCTCAGAAGATTGATTCCTGCCCATACTGTAAAGGAACGATGGAGGCTGCTGATTATATGGTAGACCTTGCAGGCGAAAAGGCAGTCCAGCAGAGAGCATTGATAGAAGTTGTCTCTGAGAGCAAAAAGCTTATGGAAGCAGGAGGAATCGGGGCATTTCTGAGATTCTAAATGAAAACGGCAAGGCAGACATGCCTCAAAGCCTTTCGGCACATCTGCCTTGCCGCTATAACTCTTTTTGTCTTTTCCTGCACATCCTCAAACCGCCTCGACGGATATGTTTATTACAGGCTGAATGCAAATCCCACCACTCTTGATCCTGCATTGATTACGGATGTTTCAGGTGCTTCGATTGCTGCTAAGGTATTTAACGGCCTTGTAAAATTAAACGACAATCTCGAAATATCTCCGGATATAGCAGAGAGATGGGAGATATCAAAGGATGGACTGCGATATAAATTTTTCCTTAGAATGGGTGTGAGGTTTTTAAACGGACGTGAGGTAATGGCTCAGGATTTTAAATATTCCTTCGAACGCATTTTAGACCCAAAGACAAAGTCGCCAAATACATGGGTGTTTGATAAGGTTGAAGGCGTAAAGGAGTTTCAAAAAGGAAATGCAAAGGAAGTTAAGGGATTCAGGGCAATAGATGATTATACATTTGAGATTCGATTAAGCAGACCCTTTTCTCCGTTTCTAAGCATACTCACAATGACACCAGGTTATGTTGTTGTAAAGGAAGATGTAGAAAAATGGAAAAACGATTTTTCGAGCCACCCGTCAGGAACAGGGCCTTTTATCCTGGAAAACTGGCTGCCCGACAGGGAATTGGTTTTGGAGAGCAACAGGAATTATTTTGATGAAAAGGCAAAGGTTAAGGGCATCGTCTATAGAATTATACCCGAGGATTTGACTGCAGTCACTGAATTTGAGCTTGGCAACATCGACGTGATTTATCTTCCTGCATCGGCATATTCAAAATTTAAGAATGATAAGAAGTGGAGCAGTCAAATAGTTTCTCTTAAAGGGCTCAATACTTATTATCTCGGCATGAACTCATCTAAACCGCCATTTGACAATGTAAATCTGAGAAGATCAGTTTCATATGCTATAGACAGAAAAAAGATTCTCGATACATTCTACGAAGGCAGGGGAAGGCTGGCAGTGGGGCCTGTCGCTGATATGCTCAGGAGATGGGAGATTAAGGATAGCTGCGAATACAATCCTGAAAAGGCAAAAAAGATAGTTGCCGAAGAAGGCATGTCAGGAATTAAAGTCAATATGTATGTGACTGCCGATCAGGATGTTATTGACCTTGCAGAGATTATACAGTCATATCTTTCAGAGGGCGGAATAAATGTAAATATAAAGCAGTTGGAATGGAGTGCTTATAAAGAGGCGATAAACAAAGGAGAGCCTGATATGTTCTGGCTTAGCTGGTGGGCAGACTATCCTGACCCTGAAAACTTCCTTTTTCCGCTGTTTCATTCATCAAACCTCGGACCGGCAGGCAACAGAACGAGATATGTCAACAAAGAAGTGGATTCCCTCATAGAGAAAGGACAATATTCGCTGAATGAAAAGGACAGGAACAGCTTTTATCAAAGGGCGGAGGAAATCATCACAAAAGACTCTCCTTGGGTCTTTTTTTGGCACAGGACTGACTTTTTCATAAAACAGCCGTGGGTGAAAAATTATAAAGTATATCCGATTTATACGATGGATAAGGGGTTGGAGATAGAAATAGAAAGGTAGTCTGAAAATTCGGAGGGTGTTATTAGAAAATATATTCTCAAAAGATTCCTTCTCCTAATTCCTCTTTTATTCGGGATAACACTTCTTGCGTTTTTTCTTCTCAAGGCGATTCCCGGCGACCCTGTATTGAGCCTTGTCGGAGAGCGTGCGAGTCCTGAAACAATAGAAAGCATAAGAAAAGAGATAGGCGCGGATAAAGGCTTCATAGGGCAGTATATCGGTTATCTGAAATTATTATCACAAGGGGATTTCGGAAGGTCATACTACACAAACAGGGATGTGATGAAAGATATTGTGACGAAATTCCCTAATACCATGAAACTTGCCTTTGCAGCTATGGCTATAGCGGTACCTTTCGGCATTGTCTTCGGATTTATATCAGCCTACAAAAAAGGCAAATTTATAGACAGACTTATCAATGCATTATCCATTGCCGGGTTGAGCGTTCCTGTATTTTGGAGCGCAATAATCATAATGCTCTTTTTGAGCCTCAAGCTAAAGCTATTCCCGCCATCAGGCACAGGAGATATTAGATTCCTTGTTCTGCCTGCACTTGTATTAGCAATCCCTGCAACAGCTACTCTTGCAAGGGTCACAAAGACAATCGTCGTGGACATACTGAAAATGCCTTATATAAAGACGGCAAAGGCAAAAGGTCTGCCTTCAATAAAAATAAGCATTATGCATGTCCTGAAGAACGTCATTATTCCCATTGTCACTATCATGGGCCTCGATTTCGGCAGTTATCTCAACGGGGCTGTTGTCACAGAGACCATATTCGGATGGGACGGAATAGGAAGGTTCACAATGGAAGGGATAATAAAGCGCGACTATCCTGTGATAATGGGATGCATAATTTTCGGCACAATGGTCTTTGTTGTCGTTAATCTTATTACGGACATAATCTATCACTATCTCGACCCGAGGATAAGACTGCATGAAAAAGAAAGGTAAGATGCCTGCTAAATTATTATTCCCTCTGCTTGTAATTGTCTTCTTATTCGCTATTTCTCTTTTATCTCCACTCCTGCCGATTTACGACCCCAACAAAATAGACCTCGAATCGCTTAAGAGACCGCCGAGCATCCAGCATCCATTCGGAACCGATAACAAAGGCAGGGACATACTGGTTAGAGTTGTTTATGGTGGCAAGATATCCATCGGCGTTGCTGTCATTGCTGCTTTGGTATCTGCTTCTATCGGCTTTGGCGTCGGCATTGCTTCAGGATATTTCGGAGGCAGGGTTGATACTGTATTAATGTCTGTGGTCGATTTTATCCTCTCGTTTCCTTCGCTGCTCCTTGCCATAGCAATCTCTGTTATTTTACCGCCTGGCATATACACTGTAATGATTGCCATATCAGCAGTCGGATGGACGTCCTTTGCAAGATTGATAAGAGGTCATGTATTGACCATCAAAGACATGCCTTTTATTGATGCTGCAAGAGCGATGGGATGCAGCAATTTGAGGATACTCTTCATGCATGTCGCTCCGCTCTGCATTCCTTTGAGCCTTGTGATGATGGGCATTAAGCTTGGAGGATTTATTCTTACAGAAGCGACACTCAGTTTTTTGGGACTCGGCGCACAGCCTCCGGTCCCCACATGGGGCTCTATGATCAGCGCAAACAGGGCTTATATACTTACTGCACCGTGGATGGCGCTCTTTCCCGGGCTTGCGATATCGATAACTGCGTTTTGCTTTAATATGCTTGGAGAGACGTTAAAAGAAAAATACGAATTTAGAGATTGATTATTTTTCCCTCAGTTTTTCTTCGTCTTCCTGTTCGGTCTTGCATTCGATGCACATGGTAGTTACAGGTCTTGCCTCGAGCCTCTTTATGTTTATCTCTTCTCCGCAGACATCGCAGATTCCGTATGTGCCGCTATCTATCTTTTCAAGTACTTCGTCGATTTTTTTTAGCAACTGCCTTTCCCTTCCCTTCAGTTTCAGCATGAAATTTCTGTCGATCTCTGCTGATGCCTGATCTCCCATCTCAGGAAACATGGTCTCATCAGGAAGGGAATTTAATGCGTCCCCTGCCTCCGAAAGAAGGCTTTCTTTCTGCTGTAATAATTTTTTCTTGATATCCTGAATCTTTTTCTCCCTTGAAGAGGGGTTTTTATCTGCCTTTGTTTTATTTTTACCTTTCATAGTTCTACGCCTCTTTGTTGAAAAGATTGATAAGCAATTCTGGATACAGTAACAGAAAATGTGAGGGATAGTCAAACGAACTCCGAAGAAAAATACTTGACATTTGGGCAAGACAGTAATATAAAATTGATGTAATTGTAAAACGAAAACAATTAAGTTTAAATTTTGGAATTTGCAGAGGTAGCTTATGACAAAGGCCGATATAGTAAACTTTGTGTTTGAGAAAGTTGGACTTCCTAAGAACGAGGCTCAAGAGATGGTTGAGATTGTTTTCGATACCATAAAACAGACATTGGCAGCAGGAGAATCTATAAAGATTTCAGGTTTCGGCACTCTTAATGTAAGGAAGAAAAATGCCCGCGTAGGGAGAAACCCGAAGACAAGGGAAGAGGTCGAGATTACGCCGCGCAGGGTTGTCACTTTTAAGGCGAGCGACCAGCTTAAGGAACTTATAGAGAATATGTAGTTGATAGATTACAAGATGCATGATGCATTTAAATCACCACAGCCGCTGAGACTCTTTCCTGAAAAGCTTTTTTATAAAATAGGAGAAGTCAGCAGAATAGTCGGTGTTGAGTCTTATGTCTTGCGCTACTGGGAAACAGAGTTCCCGTTCCTTGAGCCGAGAAAAAGCAAATCAGGGCAGCGTGTTTATATAAAAAAGGACATTGACCTGATATTGCAGATAAAAAAACTTCTCTACGAAGAGAAGTACACAATCGACGGCGTAAGGCGAAAGCTCGGCGGAAATATAGAGCAATTAGATACGGAAGGTTTTCCAAAAGCAATTTCAGAAGAGGCAGTTGAAGAAAGCCCTGAGCCGAAGATTGATGCCGGGAGCATAATAAACAGGGTAAAAGACAGGCTCAGAAAAATACTCAGTCAACATTTCGGGGCGTAGCGCAGTTTGGTTAGCGCACTCGCTTGGGGTGCGAGAGGTCGGCCGTTCGAATCGGCTCGCCCCGATTAACCCCCAAAATGCATTTTATGAGCAGGCATAGTCGTCTAAAATACAATTAAGAATTAACAATTATGAATTATGAATTAAGGAGATTTCATTAATTCATAATTTATTCTGTACTCAGGTAAGAGTGCTAAATCGGGCTTAAAACGACTTTTAAAGTAGTCTTTACCATATAGAGAACATTTTATAATTATCTATTGACATACATGCTATTCTATGTATAAAATTGTGTATAATTAAATTGGAGGTAAATGAATGTTGGTTAATACAGAAAAAATGATACCGGTTACCAAGTTGCAAAGAGAACTTACCCAAAGACTCAGGGAAATATCTGAAACAAACGAGCCTCTTTATGTTCTTAGAAATAACGAGCTTGCAGCCGTGATACTTTCTACAGAGGAATATGAGATGCTAAAACAGGCGGAAGACATACTCGAACATTTTGAGATTGCCGAAACTGTGGAAAAAAGACTTAAGTGTTATGACCGTTCTAAAAATATCTCATGGGATAAGGTAAAAAAGAGGCATGGCCTATAAAATTGAACTCATTGCAGAGGCAGAAGAAGATTTTAGCAGCCTTGACAAGTCAATTCAAAAACAAGTCTCTAAAAAGATAGATGCACTCCCCAATAATCCCTATTTAGGGGAACCGCTTGGCAATAAATACGGCATTGACCTTACTGGCTTTTATAAGCTCTATGTTGCAAAAAAGAAGTATCGCATTGTTTACAGGCTGCTTGACAGGCTGCTTGGTGAACATATTGAGGTGATAGAGATTATAGGCATTGGCAAAAGAGACAAAGAAGAAATATACAGACTGGTAGCTAAAAGACTTAAAAAATTACTAAAGACCTGATTTACAAGGAGATTGTAAAGATAGACAAGAATCTTATCAGGGTGGCACTTCTAAAAAGAACCAAAAATATAGTCTTTGACCCAGAGGTGTTAAAGGAATTTAAAAGAAAGCGGAATAACTGACGGCAGAGAGAAAACTATCCTCGCTGTGAACTACAGCAAGATTTTATTGGAGATACCTGTATAGGGAACAGTGAATGGTAAATGAGTAACGGATTAAAAACTTTAAAAAATATTCCTATATTTACTAACCTCAATGATGATGAACTGAAAGAAGTCCAGCCGTATTTAGTTAAAGAAAGCTTTAAAAAGAAGAAAGAAATATTTTCCGAGGGAGATCCGTCAGACTGGTTTTATATACTTATCACCGGAAAGATAAAGATTACAAAACTTTCCTATGACGGTAGGGAGATAATCATAGAATTAATATCCCCTTCTGATTTTTTCGGAGGCCTTGCTGTTCTGAAAGATTTTCCATATCCGGCGAATGCGATTGCAATGGAGGACTCGGAAATCTTCAAGATTTCGAGGCACAACTTCCTGAAGATTATAGACAGATTTCCGAGCGTGCTGTATGACGTAACAGCCAATTTAGGAGACAGGGTTAGGGAATTTCACGACACTCTTAAGAACATCGCGCTCGAAAGGGTGGAGTCGAGGATTGCGGCATTGCTCCTGAAACTTGCAGACAAGACAGGAGAAAAAAAGGACGGCAAGACAATACTCATAAACATAAGGCTTACAAAACAGGATATTGCAGAAATGGTCGGCACTACTGTTGAGACTGCAATCAGGGTTATGAGCAGGTTCAAAAAATCAGGTTTCATGGATGATAAAGACGGAAAGGTTCTCATAAAAGATTTAGATGCCCTTCAGTCGATAGTAAATCCTTAAAAAAAATGTCAACTTCTCAGTAGTAAAATTTAGCTATTAATTTTATTAATCCATCCTTAAATTTATTGAATAAAAAATGAAAATTCCGTTAGACTAACAAACTTAGCTTAAGTTATTGAGAATACATACAGGAGGAAAGAGATGGCTGAAACTTTGGAAGTCAGATGGCACGGCAGGGGAGGGCAGGGCACCGTCACTGCTGCAAAGGTCTTTGCCGACGCATGTTTAAGCGGTGGAAGGCATGTTCAGGCATTTCCTGAATACGGACCTGAAAGGTCTGGTGCTCCTTTGAGGGCATACAACAGGATAAGCACAAAAGAGCTCAGGATGCACTGTCCTGTCTTAAAGCCGCATATTGTTGCGGTTGTTGATGCAACATTGCTTGATGGAATAGATGTCACAGAGGGAACTCCTGACGATGCTGTCTTTATAATAAATTCCTCTAAAGACCCGAAGGAGTTAAGGGAAAAGCTCAAGGCAAAGCCAACACAAAAGGTATTCACAGTTGATGCAACAAAAATTGCGATAGACTGCTTTGGAAGGCCTATGCCGAACTCGCCTATGGTTGGAGTGCTTGCAAAGATATCAGGGATTGTGAGCCTTGAGGCGATACTTGAGGACGTGAAAAAGAGTTTTGGAAAGAAGTTTTCACAGAAGGTGATTGACGGTAATCTTGAAGCTGTAAAAAGGGGTTATGGGGAGGTAAGGGAAGGATGAAACTGAAAGGATGGAAAGAAGTTACCACCGGCGCTGTTATTTTGGAGGCAGGCAGCGCCTTGAAATTTAAGACAGGTTCGTGGAGGGCGTTTAAGCCCAAATGGATAGAGGAAAACTGTATTCAATGCCTTTTCTGCTGGATTTATTGCCCTGATATGGCGGTTAAAGTAAAGGACGGGAAGAGGGCGGAGTTTGATTATGATTATTGCAAAGGCTGCGGCATATGCGCCCTTCAATGTCCCGGAAAGAAAGGCAACAAGGCAATCGTGATGGAAGAGGAGGGCAAATAATGGCAAAGGTTGTAGCGGTTACAGGAAATGAGGCAGTTGCCAATGCATTAAGGCAGATAAATCCAGATGTCTGTGCGGCATATCCCATTACGCCGCAGACAGACATGATGCAGAGGTTTTCAAGCTTTGTTAACGACGGCAAGGTTAAGACAGAATTAATACTCGTTGAAAGCGAACACAGCGCTATGAGTTGCTGCATAGGCGCATCAGCAGCCGGAGGCAGGGTTGCGACGGCAACATCGGGCCCCGGTCTTGCGCTGATGTGGGAGATGCTTTTTGTTGCATCAGGCATGAGGCTTCCTATCTTAATGCCTGTGGTAAACAGGGCATTGTCTGCGCCTCTTAATATTCACGGCGACCATTCTGATGCTATGGGCGCAAGGGACTCAGGCTGGATACAGTTGTGGTCGGAAAATGCGCAGGATGCGTATGACAACACGCTTCAGGCATATCTTATAGCCGAACATATGGATGTAAGGCTGCCCATAATGGTCTGCATGGACGGCTTTATAATAAGCCATTCCATTGAAAGGGTGGAATACCTTGAGGATGCAGACGTTAAGAATTTTGTCGGAGAATACAAGCCTCTTAATCCCCTTCTGGATATTGAAAATCCCAAAAGCTACGGGCCGCTGATACTGCCCGATTATTATATGGAATTCAAAAGGTCTCAGCATGAGGCGATGTCAAAGGTAAAGGATGTTGTTTTAAATATCTCCGATGACTTTGCAAAGCTCAGCGGGAGGAAATATGGCCTGTTTGAGACTTACAGACTCGAAGATGCCGAGATTGGATTGGTCATTCTAAACTCCGCGGCAGGCACATCAAAGGATGTAGTTGATGAATTCAGAAACAAGGGCATCAAGGCCGGTCTGTTAAGGCCGAGATTATTCAGGCCGTTCCCGTACGAAGAAGTTGGAGAGGCGCTCAAACATTTAAAGGCTGTTTGTGTGCTTGACAGGGCGGACTCCTTTGGGGCATTCGGCCCGCTGTATACAGAAATCGCCTCAAGCCTTTATCCATATAAAGAGAAGCCGATAATGGTTAATAAAATATACGGCCTCGGCGGAAGGGATTATATGCCAAGTCATGCAGAGCTTGTGCTAAATGAGCTTGCGGAGATAGCAAAGACAGGAAAAGTAAAAACCTTTAAAGAATACATCGGAGTGAGGGAGTGATATGGCAACACCACTTAGCTTAAAAGAGCTTTCCAAAAAAGAGGTTTTATTAACAGCAGGCCATAGGATGTGCTCCGGATGCGGAGCGCCCATCGTTGTGAAGATGGCGCTTCTGGCATCTGAATACCCTGTAATAGCCTGCTCTTCAACAGGTTGTCTTGAAGTGTCAACATGTATTTCTGATTATACAGCGTGGAAGATTCCATGGATACACAGCGCATTTGAAAACGCCGCTGCTACAATTGCCGGTGTTGAGACGATGTACAGGGCGCTTAAAAAGCAGGGTAAGATTGAAAAAGAGATTAAATTTATAACTTTCTGCGGCGACGGCGGAACATATGACATTGGCTTTCAGAGCCTTTCCGGAGCAATGGAGAGAGGTCATGATATGCTCTACATCTGCTATGACAACGGCGCATATATGAACACAGGCATACAGCGTTCAAGCGCAACGCCATTTGGTGCAGACACAACCACCTGTCCTGCGGGAAGTGCCATCCCCGGCAAGCTCCAGCAGAGAAAAGACCTTACAAAAATCATGGCTTCTCACGGAATTCCGTATGTTGCGCAGGCTTCGCCGAGCAACTGGTCTGATTTGGTGAAGAAGGTCAAAAAGGCGCTGGAGATTAAAGGGCCTAAGTTCATGAACATCATTGCGCCGTGCAATAGAGGCTGGAGGTCGAGAAATGACGATGCGATTCTTCTCAGCAGGATCGCTACCGACACATGCTACTGGCCTCTTTATGAAATAGAAAACGGCGTAACAAAGGTGACTTATAAACCTAAGGAGAAAAAGCCCATTGTTGATTTCCTAAAGCCTCAGGGAAGATTCAAACACATGTTTGCGCCAGAAAACGAGTGGATGCTGAAACAGGCGCAGGAAGAGGTTGACAAAAACTGGGAAAGGCTTCTGAGGGAAGAAGCTTGTACCGCTTCTAAAGAAGAGGCTGCTAAAGAATAATAAGCATCAAAATACAATTAAGACATAGGCTCTTGCAGAGTGTTTGCAAGAGCCTTATTTTTTATTTAGGCATTATCAGCTTCAATGCATCAGGTACTATTTCTATTTTTGCCGGTGTGACGCCTAAGTAATCTCCGTCGATTTGGATATGTGCATTGCCTTCGATTGACAGTTCTTTTGCTTTGAAATATGCGGTGTCCTTAAAATTGAGGTGAAAACCCTTGATTATTCCGATGACATATCTGAGGAGCGCAAGCCTGCTTTTTTTGTGCGTTGCAAAAACATAAAAATATGGATCTGTTAATCTCGCATCGGGAGTAATCTTAAAATTGCCGCCATAACACGATGCCTTGCCGATAATTGCAGTGTAACCGGCAACTTTAAGTAATCCCCCCTCCCCCCCTTTAGTAAAGGGGGGTGTAGGGGGGATTTGTGCATTTATGGTGATTGGTTCAGGGTTGTAGTTTAAGAGCGTCTTGATACCGCTCAATATATATGCGCCTTTGCCGCTGTATTTTTTTATCCGTTCACTCACGCCGAAGACAGCCTCTCCGTCAAAGCCTATTCCAGCCATCAATAAGAAGTAACGAGTTAGGGGTTTGGAGTTGGGAGTGTTGCACATTATTCTTCCGAGGTGGATTGTCTGCGCCTTTCCATGCAAGGCAATGTCGAGGGCTGCTTCGAGGTCTTCAGGTATGTTTAATTCCTTCGCAAGGACGGATGTTGTACCTAAAGGTAGTATTGCCATTGGAATGTCCGAATGGACAAGGCCGTTAGCCACTTCATTATATGTGCCGTCTCCTCCGGCGGCAATAACTAAGAGTTTTGAGTTATGAGTTAGGAGTTCTGCGTTTTTATTGTTTTTAAACTCTTGACTCTTAACTCTAAACTCTGAAACAATTTCTTTTGCAAAGGATTCGGCATCGCCTTTTTTTGTAGTTAGCATTAATCGGACATTGCATCCCCTGCCTTCAAGGATTGCCGCCGCCTTTTTGATATTTTTCTCCGCGCCTCCGCCTGCAATCGGATTGCCGATTAAAACAATATTCTTTACCAAGCACACCCCTCTAATTATGGATTTGAAACGAGCGCCGGTGTTTTTTCGAGATAGTTAATAATTTTCTCAATATTCGCATCCTCTTTTATAAAAAACACCCTCCCACCGTGCATTTCTCCTTGTTTTTTGATATTAGGTATCCTCAGATATCCGAATTTTTTTGATGCGATATAACCTGTCGTATAATCGGGATCATCGGATATGCACACCTCTGCCACTATATCAGGGCATGATGTCGCCTTTGATGCGAGGATTAATGCCTCTTTGACGGTTGTAATATTTATTTTTGATTTTGAAAGAATCAATGAGAGTTTTTTATCCGCTGATTTTTCTATTCCGAGCCTTGACACCCTTATTCCACGTTCTCTGTCGGGTTCCGTTCTTTTGCCTGATTTTATATCCATCAATGATGCGCCACGCATTGTTTTTGCAGACGATAGAACTCTAAATGCATTATCCAAAGCCTTTTTAGAGATGCCGATGTTTAAGAGTTTCTGATATATAATTTCCCTTGCCTCATCGGGATAATCACATTGTAACGTCGTTACCGGTAAAATGGAAATTTTCTTAGGCATTTGTTTTATCTCTTCGATTGTGAGCACAATCTTGCCGGGTTTTCCGCGGGAATGGCTTAATGCCCTTTTTATATATTCTTTGACAACCTTTGATATTTCAGAATCTTCATATATTCCCTCCGCGCCTGAGATATGCATTTCACTCATGACTCTTAACTCGTTACTGTTTTTCGACGCCCTCATCCTTATGTTCCACATAATATAAGAATTATACTTAGTTGCACAAAGTATTTTCCATGTAGTAACATATTTTGCCTTACATCTGCGGGCGTAACTCAGTGGTAGAGTGTCAGCTTCCCAAGCTGAAGGTTGCGGGTTCGAATCCCGTCGCCCGCTCCAATTTTTTATAAGGGGGATTAATATGAATCTTCAATTGCAGGCCCACAATGTTGAACTTAGTAATGAGATTAAGGAAGAAATCCGGGAAAAGGCAGAGAGGTTAAATGAATTTTACGGTAAGATCAACCGGTGCAGGGTAGTTGTGGATATGCCTCACCGTCATTCCCGTGAAGGAGAACGGTACACTGTACATATAGATATGACAGTCCCCGGTTCTGAGATTGTAATAAAAAGACAGGAGCACGAAGATATCAATATTGCCATAAGGGATGCCTTTGACGCAGCCAAGCGGAAGCTTGAGGACTATGCCAGGCTTCAACGCCGGGATGTAAAGCACCATGAGGAAATCCCCCATGCACGCATAAGCTCCCTGTTTCATGATAAAGGCTACGGCTTTTTGACTGCTCCCGACGGAAGAGAGATATACTTTCACGAAAATAGTGTGATAAACCTGGATTTTGAACATCTAAAGGTCGGAATGGAAGTCCGCTTTGTGGAAGAAGAGGGAGAAAAAGGTCCTCAGGCAAGCACTGTAACCGTGATAGGCGAATAAGCAATAAAATGAGTTTGACAGGGTCGAACACTTTTTAATCTCTAATTTCTGATAGGACTTCTTTGATGGTATTAATATCGATATCGATATTGTACCGCTTCATGAGTTCATGATGTATATTTTCCACACCAGAAATGCCTGCATCCCTTATATTTTTTACGAATCCTGTCAGGTCTTCCCGGATATGCCATGGGAATATAATCCACCGCCATTTTACGACCTTTTTAACAAAGTAATCCGGTACAATGGCAGAACAGCTTTTATGTATCAGTATTGCAGTTCTGATTTCCTTTGGTTCAAAATTTTTCAAATACTCAAGGGAAACCCTGAGTGTGTCGCCCGTATCCGTTATATCATCAACCAGCAAAACCCTTTTGTCTTTTATTTCTGCACAGAGCGGGAATTTTATAATTGCTTTTTCAGTCTCTGTGGCAGCGATTCCCCAGTGTTCTACCTTAATTGTGGTAAGGTCTCTGATGAGCAGGTAGTCACAGAGTATTCTTGCTGGAACATAGCCTCCTCTGCCAATAGCAACTACAATATCAGGGTTATAACCGGAATCTTTTATAATCTTCGAGAGTCTTTTTGAGTCTTTCACAATCCTCGCCCATGAAAGTATCTCACACCTGAACCGTTCGCCGGAAGGTATTGGCATTTGCTCCTCTCGACTAAAAATTCCCCTTTGTTATTAGCTTAATTGTATACTAATTTATAAATCTTTACTATAAATAACCTAAAAAGATGAGACGCATTCTCCATATAGACATGGATGCCTTTTTTGCTGCTGTTGAGCAGAAGAGGCATCCTGAACTCATAGGCAAGCCTGTAGTTATTGGAGGCAACGGAGACCCTACGAAGAGAGGAGTTGTATCAACTGCATCTTATGAGGCGAGGAGGTTCGGAATACATTCTGCAATGCCATTAAGGACCGCTTATAAACTCTGCCCTCACGCGGTTTTCCTTCCTGTGGATTATGAGGAATACTCAAGGGTTTCCCGGATAATCAAAAACATTCTAAGGGAGTTCTCTCCCATAATGGAGGACGTAGGAATTGATGAGGCATTTCTTGATATATCACAAATCGAAAGACCATCGGAGGAGATTGTTAATGATATTAAAAAGAGAATAAAGGATAAGACAGGGCTGACATGCTCTATAGGCATTGCGCCGAACAAGCTCCTTGCGAAAATAGCATCAGACATGCAGAAGCCGGATGGTCTGACAATACTCGCAGAAAAAGACATAGAGAGTCGCATCTGGCCGTTAGCCGTGAGAAAGCTATGGGGGGTAGGCCCAAAGACAGAGGCGTATCTTAAAGCTATGGGGATTGAGATCATCGGAGGACTCGCATCAATTCCGCTCGATATACTTATCGAGCATTTCGGCAAGTCCTTTGGAAACTATCTTTATGAGGCATCACGCGGCATAGATGAAACCCCTCTCATTACTCATTGGGAGCCTAAGTCTGTAAGCAGGGAGACGACATTTCAAGAGGACATAAAAAACTGGCAGGTCATAGCAAAAAGCCTTGCAGAGCTTACTCGGGAGGTTGTCAATGATATGAAACATTCAGGCTATAAGGGACGTACAGTTACCGTAAAGGTGAAATTCAGCGACTTCAGGATACAGACAAGGGCAAAAACACTTAATGAACCGGCAGACTCTGTTGATGTAATCAGGAGGGCTGTCTTTCAGTGCCTTGGGAGGATAGAATTGAAGAAAAAGGTGCGCCTTATCGGGGTAAGAATTGGCAATCTGGAAAAGACGGAGTAATGGAGTATTGGAGTGATGGATAATTGTATTGACTTTTAGTATTCCGTGTGTCATATTTATGACATGGATGATAGTAACGGTAACTTCCCTCAAATTATTGGCGCTTCTAAAGCCATTAAACGCATATATGAACTGATTGAAAAGGTTTCAAATTCTGACAGCACTATCCTCATTCTCGGAGAAAGCGGGACAGGAAAGGAGCTTGTAGCCAAAAACATCCATTACAGGAGCGCAAGGGCTGCTAAGCCGTTTATTCCCGTCAATTGCGGCGCAATCCCTACGGAGCTTCTGGAATCAGAGCTTTTCGGGCATGAAAAGGGCGCGTTTACCGGTGCCGTAACATCGAGGGTCGGGAGGTTTGAGCTTGCCGACAGAGGCACAATATTCCTTGACGAGATAGGCGAAACGCAGCCGATACTTCAGGTCAAACTTCTCAGGGTATTGCAGGAGAGGTCTTTCGAAAGGATAGGAGGAACAAAGACTGTAAATGTCGATGTAAGAATAATAGCGGCAACCAATCAGAACCTTGAAGATGCTGTTGCAGCGGGCAGGTTTAGGGAAGACCTATTTTACAGGCTTCATGTAATACCGGTAGATATACCGCCTTTGAGAGAGAGGTCTGAGGACATCCCTCTTTTATGCGACCACTTTATAGAAAAGCATTCTAAGAGGATTGGAAGAAATTCAATAAAGATGACCGACGAAACGCTTAAGATGTTTGTGAGCTACCACTGGCCCGGCAATGTCAGGGAACTGGAAAATACGATAGAGAGGCTTCTTGTTCTCAAGGATGATGATGTTGTGACGCCTTACGACCTGCCCGAAAAGATGACCGGAAGAAAGATTCCGAACCTGCCCGATATAGAAAATGACGATATAAATCCATTCGTGAGCGGGATAGACATGAATGCAGCTCTCGAGGAATACGAAAAGAGGCTTATACTCCATGCCCTTGAGCTTCAGAATGGGGTGAAGAGTCAGGCTGCTAAGTACTTAAATATTAACCGTACTACCCTCATCGAGAAGATGAAGAGATTAGGGTTGTCATAAAATTAACACTCAAGCTGTTTTCTTTAGCCTTATTTAGTCAGATAATTGACTAATTAGCTGATAGCTCATGGCTCATAGCTTGATAAAACCATTAACCATGAGCTATCAGCTATGAACTAATCGGTTGGCACATTTCTTTCATTATAGAAAACGGATATTTATGTATTCCGGGGTTTTGATAAAAAGATGAATAAAAAACTGTTTTTTTACTGCTTACTGCCTATTGCCTATTGCTTACTGCTTACTTCAGCCTTTGCCTCGGAAGACAAGATAAAAACAGCGGAAGGGCATCTAAAGGCAAAAAATTATCTAAAGGCAAAAGAAACTTACAGGGATGTCTTTCTCTCGGCCCCTAAAAGCGCTCTGTCGGAAAAGGCATTGTTCGGGATGGGAAAGTCCGATTACTATCTGAAAAATTACTACGAGGCGCGCCAGAATCTCAATCGCTTTGTTTCTTTGTCCCAGATACCGGAATACAGGGATGAGGCGCATCTTTTGCTTGGCTATATCTCTTTGCACTTGCAGAAAATAAAAGAGGCAGAACAGCACTTCGAGACTGTCGGAACTGCCATGAAAGAAAAGGCGGATATCGGAAAGGCAGAAGCGGCTTTAAAAAGAGCCGATATTGCGAGAGCAGAGTCCCTTTTGGCAGGGCTGCCCAAGAGGATGCTGGAAACAGACCACCGCGCTCTTTATGCACTGGCAATGGTTTATAGCTGGAAAGGATTTGCAAAAGAAGCAATAAATACTATTAATAAAATTCCTGATTTGGTTTTAAAGGAAAGCGACTTCAGAGTTGATAAGGTTCAGATTTTTTTTAATGCTCGGAAATTCAAGGAAGCAGAAAGAATTTGTAAAAATATAATAGACAAACCGGTTTCGAGCATCGAAAGGCTTAGGACACAGAAGGTCTTAATGAATATTTATGAAACAGAAGGAAAGCTGGACGATGCTTTGAGGCTTGGTCTGCAATTGTCTCCTTACGAACCGGGAGATGAATTCAAACTGAGGATTGTATCTTTGTACGACAAAAAGGGCGATGCTAATAATGCGATGAAATATCTTTCCTATTTAAAGAGCGTGAAACTGAGGTCTGCGGAGATAGAAAAAAGGCTTAAGGGCATTATAAGTTTGAAGGATCCGAACGCCGTAGAGTATGTTAAAAAATTCGCCCCATATCTCGATGCAGACGCTCCTTTTATTTTGGACGCTTCCCGTTACTTAATAACAAACGGCAAAAAAATTGAGGGGGCGCTTCTGCTCAGAAAGGCATTAAAAGGTTCTTTAAAGGGAGATGCATCTCTGTACATGTCGGAGATGCTGATAACGGAAGGCAAGTATTCTGAGGCGGAGAAGATTCTTACTCCTCTTACCCTCGACAGCCGTTATTTATACAGGGCTTCATATATGATTGCGGACATCATGGAAAGGCAGGGAAAATATGCGCCTGCAAGAGAATATCTTACAAAGATTGTAAAGGCTGCAAAGGACTACAGAATTGCCGCAAAACTCGGCGACTTATACTGGAAGACAGGGGACAAGCGGAGCGCGATGAGATATTATATTGCGGCATCCGACAGGGGAGACGGACTGTCTTCGGTAAAGGCAGGAGATTGCCTGTATATATCGAGGGATTATGCAAAGGCAAAGACTTATTACAAAAGAGCGCTGGACTATGATGTAAAAGATCCTAAGAGTCTTCAATGGGCACAGTACCAGTACGGAAAGCTTGCCAAAAACAGAGATTATCTGAAAAAGGCTGAAAGCGGAGGCGAAGAGATTGCAGAGGCTGCGGCAATTATTTCGGGGGGAAAGTAATTTATTTATGACAAAAAGCGACCAGAATGTAGATCTCTTAAATAAGGCGATAGAGACCTTTAATTCAGCGTCTGCCACGCTTGTACAGTATTACAGCGCGCTTGAAGATAATGTCCGCTTGCTGACCGAAGAGGTTGAACACAAAAAACAGTTGCTCAACAGTATTCTCGATAGCATTGACGTCGGTGTGGTATTTTTTGACAGGGATGGAGTAATAAGGATTATAAATGATGCGGCAAGCAGTCTTTTAGGCATTAATGCCGATGATGTAATAGGCGGCGCTTCTATACAAGCAGAAATCCATGAAGATGTAATAGCGCCGCATAACGGCAAGCCATTTTATGCCCTCGTATCCCGGTCGGATGTGAAGGACAAATCTGGAAATATCATTGGCCATGTGCTGATATTCAAAGATATTACGAGGCTTAAACAGCTTGAGTCGGAGAATGAGCGGAACAGGAGACTGACCGCAATGGGAGAGCTTGTTATGAAGATTGCCCACGAGATAAGAAATCCGCTCGGCAGCATAGAGCTTTTTGCGAGTCTTCTTTCTAATGACCTGAAAGCTACAGAGTACGGCGACTACGCAAACAGAATATCAAACTCTGTGAGGGCGCTTGTCAATACGCTCGATAATATGCTCAGGTTTACCAAAGAAATAAAACCGAAACTTGAGTATTATTGCTTAAATGATTTAATCAGGGAAACCTGCAATGAGTTTAAGGAACTGTTTGCAAACAGCGATATACAGCTTTCTCTCAGCGAGGATGAAAAGCGCTGGTTGTATGTAGATAAGGGACTTATGAGACAGGCGCTTATAAACATGCTGCTCAACTCTGTTCACGCAATGCCGGATGGAGGGAAGATAGAAATCTTGGTGCAGAAGTCAGAAGTCAGAAGTCAGAAGTCAGGGGAAGTTGGGATTTATATACGTGATATAGGCAGCGGTATGGATGAAGATACGAGGCGGAGGATGTTCGAGCCCTTCTTTTCTACAAAGGACAGGGGCACAGGTCTCGGAATGTCGATAACCGCAGGTATAATAAAGGCTCATAGAGGAACAATAGATGTTGTAAGCGAGGTCGGGAAAGGGACGGAGTTTGTTATTAAACTGCCGTTGAGCGTAGAGCGTAAAGCGTTATAGCGAGGGGGAGGGGGAAAGAGGTATTTTAAGGTGAAACAGGTTTTAATAGTTGACGATGAAGTGGACATGGCTCTGGCGATAAAGGAGTCGTTGAAGAGGTTTGGCTTTAAGCCTGCCGTGTACCACAATCCGGTGGATGTGCTGTCGGAGCTTAACCTCTCGGACTTCTCTCTCATAATAACAGACATGAAGATGCCTAAGATGAACGGCATAGAGTTTCTTCAGGAGATAAGGAAAAAAGGGATATTCGTTCCTGTAATTGTGATAACAGGCTACGGGACGGTAGAAAATGCCGTAGATGCCATGAAACTTGGAGCGACCGATTATATAATGAAGCCGTTTTCATTCGAATCGCTTAAATGGGTTATCGACAGGATGCTACCGTCGGAGGAGGCGGATATAGTCGCAGAATCTACTGCAATGAAACACCTGATGTCCATAATAAGGGAAGTGGCAAAGAGCGATATAACTGTACTGTTATCAGGAGAAAGCGGTACAGGCAAGGAGGTTGTTGCAAGGATTATCCATAAAAACAGCCTGAGGGCAGACAAACCCTTTGTCGCTATAAATTGCGCTGCCATATCGGAAAGCCTGCTTGAGGCAGAGTTGTTCGGCCATGAAAAGGGAGCCTTTACGGGCGCAGCGGACAGGCGGCTCGGGAAATTCGAGCTTGCGGACAAAGGCACGCTCCTGCTCGATGAGATAAGCGAGATGGCATTTCATCTTCAGGCAAAACTCCTCAGGGCTATACAGGAGAGGGAGATTGACAGGATAGGAGGGCGCTCTCCTGTTCCTGTGGATGTAAGAATTATCGCCACCACAAACAAAGACCTTTTATCACAGGTCAAAAATGGGAAATTCAGGGAAGACCTCTATTATCGCCTGAATGTATTTCCGATAAGGCTGCCTCCTTTGAGGGAGAGGAGTGAAGACATAATACCGCTGGCGGAATTTTTTATAAAGAAATTATCCCAAAAGATGGGAAAGGTGTTTCAGATTTCTGAGGAGCTTCAGTCGTATATCAAGAAGAAGAGCTGGGATGGCAATGTAAGGGAACTCGAAAATTTCCTTTACAGAACAGCCGTAATATTGCGCTCTGAGGTTCTACTGCCTCCGGCTGAGGAGTTCAGAGATAAGAGTTTAGAGTTAGGGGTTCAGAGTTTAGAGTTAAGCGGTATAGGCAGCCAGAGCAGGATGAAGAATATGGAGATGGACCTGATTATCAATACGCTCCGTGAAACCGGCGGCAACAGGACAAAAACGGCTCAGTTGCTCGGCATAAGCGTCAGGACGATACGGAACAAGATAAAGGAATATAACATTTCGGACGATGACATAAAAAGGTAGTAAGCGTTTACTATGCCATTTCAGGTGAGGCTGGTGAACGGTTACAAAAGGTAAATCTGGAATGAAAATTGCACAGGAGGGTCATATGCCTGACAATACCATGAAGGTTCTTGAAAAGATGATGGATGTGGCGGCATTCAGACAGAAGGTGCTTGCATCAAATATAGCCAATGCCGACACGCCTGGGTATAAAGCAAAGGATATATCTTTTCAGAGAGAGCTTAACAAAGCTGTAGAGGAGGCAATAGGCAAAGGGCATGACTATGAAATTTACGAAACTGTTACTACCATGCCCAACAGGGACGGAAATACCGTAAATCTTGACATTGAGATGGCAAAGGTTGCGGAAAATACATTAATATACAATGCCGCAACCCAGTTGATGACAAAGAAAATGAGGATGATTAAGGATGTGATAAAAGGAGGCAGGTAAGAAGGATTGGAGTATTAAGTTAAAAACACAGATGGAGGTTGTTATGAAGGAAATGTTTATGCCACTGAAGATTAGCGCAACAGCCCTCGAGGCTCAGAAGATAAGAATGAATGTCATAGCTTCAAACATCGCCAATGTAAACTCCACGCGGACTCCTGAAGGCGGGCCTTACAGGAGAAAGGATGTGGTTTTTGAGTCGTACTTATTTAACGAGAGTGCCGTAGGCGTCAATATACCTAAGATTGTAGAGGACCAAAGGCCTTTTAGGATGGTCCATGACCCGTCGCATCCCGACGCGGATAAAAACGGATATGTCAGTTATCCGAATATCAACACAATAGAGGAAACCGTTAACCTTATAGCCGCCACAAGGGCGTATGAAGCTAACTTAACCATTATTAATTCGTATAAAGAAATGTTTATGAAGACACTGGAAATAACGAAAGTGTAAATCGTAATCCGTAATGCGTGATTAGTAATGAGTAAAAAATTTATTACTTTAACTCATCACGGATTACGCTTCACACATCACGTTTTAGGGAGGTGTTATTATGGACGATATAAAGAAAATAGGGGATATAACTCAGGGCATCGCACAGTCTTCAAAAGCAGCCGGTAAAAGCGGCGCGTCCTTTGAGGATGCGATTAAAGGCGCATTGAAAGAGGTATCAGAGATACAGAACGAGGCTGAAAAGGCTATTCATAATTTTGCAAAGGGAGAGGTAAAGGACATTCATACAGTAGTGATTGAGATGGAAAAGGCTGATGTATCATTGCAGACCCTGCTTCAGGTGAGAAACAAGCTGCTCACTGCCTACGAAGAAATAATGAGGATGCAGGTATAAGATAATGGCATTAGCAGACATGATTGAACAGTTGAAGGCATGGCCTTTAAAAAGGAAGCTCTCTCTTGTCTTTGTCATATTATTGAGCTTTGCCCTCATGGCGGGAATAATGCTCTGGAGTGAAAGAGTTGATTACCGGGCGCTTTACAGCGCCCTGTCGCAGGAGGATGCAGGACAGGTAATTGCAAAATTAAAAGAGATGAAGGTTCCTTATAAAGTGGAGGGCAATATTATTTATGTGCCGAGCAATAAGGTTTATGAACTGAGGCTCGAATTAGCCGCTCAGGGCATTCCGCAGGGCGGAGGGGTCGGTTTTGAGATATTTGATAAGACACAGATAGGCATTACGGAATTCGTCCAGAGATTGAATTACATCAGGGCGATTCAAGGGGAGCTGACGAGGACGATAAGGCAGCTTTCTGAAGTCGAACAGGCGAGGGTTCATATCGCCATTCCCGAAAAGACAATCTTTACAGAGAAAGAGGACAAGCCTACGGCCTCGGTTGTTTTGAAGCTCAGGCCCGGGAGGGTATTGAATCAAGGACAGATAGGAGGCATTGTCCATCTTGTATCCAGCAGCGTTCAGGGCATGCAGCCCCAGAATGTGACTGTTATAGATAACATGGGAAACCTACTTTCAAGGCCTTCTGATACGGATGTTATTGCGGATTCAAAACAGATAGAATACCAGAAATCCGTCGACAGAGACTATGAAAGCAAACTCCAGAGCATGCTTGAGGGCATTATAGGCAGAGGAAAGGCTATTGTCAGGGTTGCCGCAAAGATAGATTTTACACGGGTCGAAAAGACAGAAGAGAAGTTCGACCCAGATACCATTGCGGTCAGGAGCGAACAGCGGACTCAGGAAAAATCGACAGGCGCTGTAACCGGCGGCATTCCCGGCGTGCTTTCGAATCAGCCCGGACAGCAGCCGGCACAGGCGGCAGGTTTTCCTTCATCATCCCAAAAACAGTCCGAAAACATAAATTATGAGGTCAGCAGGAGCGTCAGTAAGATAATACAGCCGAGGGGCGAGGTTAAGAGTATTTCTGTCGCGGTTCTTGTTGACGGCACATACAAGAAAGAAAAGGACAAGAAAGTTTATGTAGCGAGAACAGAGGAAGACATTAAAAAGTATAAAGAGATAGTCATGGCTGCTATAGGCTATAATAAGGAAAGAGGTGATCTGGTGATTATCGAGAACGTTCCTTTTGAAACAGCCATTGAAGAGTTTCCTCCTGAGAAGATAGATTTCATAAAGCTTGCAATGTCTTTGTTGAAATACATTATACCTCTCGTTGCGATAGCGCTTCTTATCCTTTTTGTAATCAAGCCTATTATAGAGGCGCTGAAGGCTCCTATAGTAAGGAAAATGCCGGAAGGGGGCATGCCTGCCGCGCCTTTTCCGGCGCCCGGCGCCGAAATAGCGCCTGAAGAGGTCATGAAGGAAGATGTGCTTATGATGGTGAAGAAAGACCCCAGACGCGCTTCAATGATACTGAAGGAGTGGTTGTCGGAATAGCGCAATGAGAAAGCTCAGCGGCGTGGAAAAGGTTGCTGCATTTCTTTCCGTAATAGGAGAAGAAGCTGCTACACAAATCTTCAAACATTTTGACCCACTTGAATTAGCAAGGATTGTTCCTATGATGGCAAAGGTAAAGCTTTCTCCGGATGAGGCAAAGGTAGTGGTTAAGGATTTTTATGATAAAGCAGAAACCGCCATGCTCGCAGTGGACGAGGAGTACATTAAGAAAATACTGATGAAGGCTTTTGGCGAGGATCAGGCAAAAAAATTAATGGATAAGATAGAGAGCGGCGCAAGCGCATTCGACATACTGAGGTGGCTCGATTCAGGTGCTGTAGCCAGTATGCTTACCCGGGAACATCCCCAGACTATCGCCATTGTCCTTGCGCATCTCGAACCTACTCAGGGTGCGGAGGTGCTTGCAAAGCTCCCTGAGCATATCAAAATAGACGTTTCATTGCGGATAGCGAGCCTCGACCAGATTTCTCCGGCAATATTAGGAGAGCTGGAAGATGTCCTCCAGTCGCAACTTCAGAGCTATACAAAGGGCAGAAAGATCGGCGGAATCAGAACAGTAGCCGAAATACTGAACCAGATGGACAGGTCATCCGAAGACTTGATATTGAAAAACATAGAAGAAAAAGACCAGATACTTGCCGACGAGATAAGAAAACTCATGTTCACCTTTGACGACCTCATCCATATCGACGACAGGGGTATACAGATGGTGCTTAAGGAGATAACTACCGACGACCTTGCGCTCGCATTGAAGATGGCATCCGATGAACTTAAAGCAAAGATATTCAAAAATATGTCCCAGAGGGCGGTCCTGATATTGAAAGAAGAGATGGAGTCAAAAGGCGCTGTGAGGGTTTCCGATGTTGAGAAGGCTCAGATGAATATAGTGAGGGTGGCGAGGAGACTCGAAGAAGAGGGCAAGATTGTCATAGGGGGCAAGGGTGGAGAAGAAGTCATCGTCTAACAACGGCATAGATTCTGTTCAACCTTACAAGCCTGTACAGTTTGAAGAGGACTTATCACATAAAAATGTCATCAGGAAGCAGGAAATAAAAGAAGAGGACATTCAGGCGAAAGTAAAGATATTCGAGAACGAAGGCTATGAAAAGGGATATGCCTCAGGCTACGAAAAGGGAACAAATGACGGCGAAAAAGAGAGCGCGTTGAAGATCAAACGCATTGAGGGGATTATTAAGGAACTGGAGGGATTTAAGACGAAGAGACTTAACGAACTGTTGTCTCAGATTATAGACCTCTCGATGGAAATTGCAAGAAAGATTATCCACAAAGAAGTAGAGCTTGATAAAAACATTGTTATGTATATAGCGCGGGATGCAATAAAAAAGGTTGAGGAGAGCGAGGAGAGTATAGTCATAAAGGTAAATCCGCTCGATTATGAAGTTATCATTGCAAATATGAATTTATTAAAGGAACAATCCGGCTTGAAGAATATCGCTGTAGAGCCGCAGACGACAATCCCTCCCGGCGGCTGTTATATAGAAACACGTACCGGTGAAGTAGATGCGCGGATAGAAGAACAGATAAAGGAAGTCTATGATGCACTCAGCACAGCAACTGATAGAGAAGTGTAGAGAGTTTATAAGGGAGACCGACCCTGTCAAGGTTTATGGAAGGGTAAACAAAGGGGTCGGTCTTGTTATTGAGGGACTTGGTCCCCGTGCGAATATAGGCGATGTATGCCTTATCCAGACAGAACTTCAAACTCTGAACTCCGAATTTATTGAGGCAGAAGTTGTAGGTTTTAAAGAGGACAAGATACTTTTGATGCCCCTCGGAGATATCAGGGGTATCGGCCCCGGCTCAAGAATAATAGCAAAAGGAAGGCAGCGATATGTAAGGGTCGGCGAGAGGCTTTTAGGAAGGATTCTTGACGGCCTGGGCAATCCTATAGACGGCAAAGGTTATATAACAGGGCAGCTTTATCCCATATACAATGAGCCTATCAACCCATTGTACAGGCGTCGCATTTCAGAACCTCTCGACCTCGGAATAAAGGCTGTCAATACGATGCTAACCTGCGGCAAAGGTCAGAGGATAGGCATAATGGCAGGAAGCGGCATCGGCAAGAGCGTCCTGTTAGGTATGATGGCAAGGAATACCACTGCTGATGTCAATGTTATAGCGCTTATAGGCGAAAGAGGCAGGGAGGTAAGGGAATTTATAGAAAAAGACCTCGGTGATGAAGGACTCAGAAGGTCTGTAATCGTTGTCGCCACGTCGGATACCTCGCCGCTGATAAGGATAAGAGGAGCGTTTGTCGCCACTGCAATTGCCGAATATTTCAGGTCTCACGGAAGAAACGTTCTTTTTATGATGGATTCTCTCACAAGGTTTGCGATGGCGCAGAGAGAGATAGGTCTTGCAACAGGAGAGCCGCCTACGACAAAGGGCTATCCTCCGTCGGTTTTTAATCTGCTTCCAAAACTCCTTGAGAGGGCCGGCACCTGCGATAGAGAAGGCACAATTACAGGACTTTATACAGTTCTTGTCGAAGGCGACGACATGAATGAGCCTATTGCAGATGCGGCGAGGTCTGTTTTAGACGGACACATAGTTTTGTCGAGAGAGCTTGCGAATCACAACCACTATCCTGCAATAGATGTGCTTCAGAGCATAAGCAGATTAATGAAGGATATAACCGACGACAGGCATAAGACGCATGTCGAAAAGACGCTCGACATAATGGCGATTTATAAGAGATATGAGGATGTTATTACCATAGGCGCATACAAAGAAGGCACGAATCCGAAACTCGATTATGCAATAAAGATGATGGACAGGATAAGGTCATTTCTGAAACAGGACATAGAAAACAGGGTTACCTTTGAAGATGGATTAAATGAGTTGTATAAAATATATGCGGACTCCGCTTAAAAGTCTTTTAAACCTCAAGAGGTGGAAGGAGGATGAGGCAAAAAACCGCTTTGCAATACTCCTCAAAGAGCTTGCAGCAGAAGAAAAAAGGCTTTATGACTTGGAAGATAAGTACAATTTAACCGGCAAAAAATTAGAGTGCAGCACTGATGAGTTGGTTAATATTGAAGAGATAAAAAAGCTGAGCGAATATCTGGAACATTTATTGATTAAGATACAGCATCAGAAAAAGGTTATTTCAGAAAAAGAGAAACAGGTAGAGAATGCAAGGAAGCATCTGGTTGAGGCATCAAAAGAGAAAAAGATATTCGAGAAGCTTGATGAAAAACAAAAGTCTGCGTCTAAAAAAGAGTCTAAGAGGAAGGAGCAGATAAGGACAGACGAGCATGCTGCTACAGGACACCATAGAAAGAGGCAGTTATGAGTTATGAGTTGAGGAGTAAACATATTTCTAATTTCCTGGATAGACTCGGCGATTCTTGCTCGTTATCCATTATTATTTTTTTGTTCACTCTTCACTTTTCACTGTTCACTCTTCACTCTTTGGTTCATGCTCAGCAGCCTCCTCAGCAAAAGCAGCAGCAACAAACCATACAATTTCCGCAGAAGTCTCTGGAGGAGGAAAGACTGAAGGTGCTCAGGGATGACATTCAAAAGAAAATCGAGGAATATAAAAAACTGAAAAAGGAGATAGAAGAAGCGCAGAAGGCTTTAGATATTAAGATTCAGGAAGGCCTGCTCAAAGTTGCAAAGATGTACGAGTCGATGCCGTCTGAAGAGGCTGCAAGAAGATTAGAGAAACTCGACGAAGATACAGCGGTAATAATACTTAATTCCCTCAAACCTAAAATTGCAGGCAAGATACTCGCCCAAATTGAAAGCGACATAGCTGCATCACTTTCAAAAAAGCTCCTTATAAAAGGGAAAGTTCTGCAGGAAAAAACTTCCCAGTAGGAAAAAACTTCCCAGTAATCCCCAAAATGCACCCCCTTCCCCTGATCAAGTCAGGGGGGAGGGGTCGGGGAATGACAAATTTTAGGATACCCCTGTAAGTCTGTCATTGTCCTCCTCCGGCTTGACCGGGGGATTGACCGGACAATCCAGTCTGAAGCAATTAAGGTGGCGATGGTAAAGCCTTTTATCCGCCCATGCCTGCTCATGATTAGCGTTCAATTGCATTTTTCGGGTTAATACTTTACGCTTTACGCAATCTTGGCATATCTATTGCGTATTACTTTCCAAATCTATCTGGAGGGTTCTGGATGCTTAATAATCTGTTTCAGGTAAATATGAATTCAGTTAATGCAGCCGGCAATGTGAAATCCGGTTCGATTTTTCCCCAGAATATGCAGGACGGACAAAATTTAGCGGAAGCCGGAAGCTTTATAGCGATTCTTGCCGCAATATTTTCGGGACTTAATAATGCAATGATGAGCGCTGACAGCGGTTTGTTCGCAAATAAAGACGGGCAGCCGGTTAACGGCAGCGAATTCCTGAAAGGCATGTCAGTGGAGAGCAGCGGTCAGAGTTTAACGGATGAAAACATTATGAGTATCATTCAGCAGATGACGGCTTCTGCGCTGAACGCACAGACTGCGATACTGCCGCAGCCCTTAGTTTTTAGCAATGACAGCAGGCAGTCTGCCTCCTCCCCCACACCCTCTCCCGCAAGGGGAGAGGGTGCACATATAATCCCCTTCCCTCAAGGGGAGGTGGGTAAGGGGAAGGTGCATGCAAATGGCAACGGAAATTATTTGTTGCAAGACTTTAAAACCTCTTTTGTTGAAGATCAAGTCAGTTCTTTAAAAAATAATATTCAGGAAATTAGAGGCTTGTCTAAAGACGGCATTGCAAATAATGCTGCAGTTGAACAATTAAAGCAGTTTAAGGTTGCTGCGCCTTTGTCTAACATCGAAGGAGGCGATAAGGATTTGAAGATGCAGATTAAGGTATCCATAGGGGCTGAAAATAATGCTGCTGTGATGAAAGTCGGAGATGTCGGAACGGATATGGATGCAGGAGAGAAGTCTTTTTCGTCAGGGAATAATAATAAGGAAATGCCTGCCGGTGTTACGCATGTTCAGCATGCGGCAAGCAATAAAGGCGAGACTGTAGTAAAGGAAATGGTGCATGCAAGCAGACTGAACGAAATCAGCGAACCGATTATGAAGACGCTCGGCGCAGGAGACAAGCATTTAATAATAAGACTTGAACCGCCTGACCTTGGAAGCATACAGATAAAACTGAGGATAGACAATAGCGGTGTGCTGAGAGCCGATTTCAGGGTTGACTCCAATGTTGTAAGGGATTTGTTTTCAGCAGCTATGCCGCAGATAAAGGCATCTCTTGAGAATTCAGGCATCAAGGTTAGCGATTTCTTCGTTGATGTAAAGGAGGATTATTATTCAGACAGCGGCAAGAGGCAGCAGCAGGAAGATGCAAATCAGCATCAGCAGAAACAGAATAAACAGCAGAAACATCGGTTTTTTGATTATTTTGCATAACAGGAGGTAAGTTATGGCATCTATAGCACCAATTTTGAATGACCCGGCGTATAAAACCTACACTGACAATAATGCAGTAAAATCCAAAAATGAGCTCGGCAAGAATGATTTTTTGAATCTCTTGATAGCCCAGTTGAAAAATCAGGACCCTCTTAATCCGATGAAGGATACTGAATTCATATCCCAACTGGCAACATTCAGCAGTCTTGAGCAGATGGGCAATATGAACAAAAATCTGGAGAGATACCTTTCTTTAGACCTGCTTGGAAAAAAATTAACTGATACCACGGGCGTTACGGGCGTGGTCATAGGTGTAAGCGTAGATATGAAAGGAGAACCTGCCTTTTCAATCGTTTATCAGGAAAGAGATATGTATGGAAACGTAAAGAACGGTTCTAAGGAAATAAAGTTTAACGAAATTAGAAAAATTGATGTCTCAATTTAGGGAGGTTTATCTTGAGTCTGTCATCAGCGATATACACAAGTGTAAGCGGTCTTAATACAACCTCATTCGGCATGTCTGTTATAGGCAACAATGTAGCCAATACAAACACTATAGGCTTCAAAGGCAGCCGCACCTTATTCAGCGATGTGCTCGCATCTCTTGGGGAAGACGCATCGAGGCAGGTGGGAAGAGGCGTGAGGCCAAATGAGGTGAGAACCATGTTTACACAGGGCGCTTTTCAGCCCACTAATAATCCGCTCGATTTTGCAATCGACGGAGACGGATTTTTTATGGTCAGGGAGTTCGATGCGGTTACAGGGGCGGCAGGAAATCTATTTTATACAAGGGCGGGACAGTTCGGCTTTGATAGGAGATTGTACTTGGTAAACCCTGACGGGTTGAGGCTTCAGGCGTATCAGGCAGACAGCGCAGGCAATATTACGCAAACTCTCGGCGATATACAGATGCAACCGTTGAATGCCGAGGGACTTCCTGTAATGAATGCCAGGCCAACATCTGCGGCAGAAATTCAGTTGAACCTAAATGCAGACCCGAATGAACCTATTTTTGCGTCTGGAACCCTTCTGGACCCTCTAAATACTACAAAGGGGCCTGCGGCGAACACTTATAACTACAGCGCTGCAATGAGTGTTTATGACAGTGCAGGCAATGCCCATCCTGTGGAGATATATTTTAAAAAGACAAGCATTACCCCTGATGTCGGCGCAGCATGGGATGCCCATATAATATGGAATGCCGGTAAAACCATCGTCGATTATCGAGAGCAGATAATAAGCCTTGCATTTGATACAAGCGGCAATCTCACAAGTCCCACAGCCCCTGCAAGCGTTACACTGACATGGGACCCTGCATGGAATGCGGCAACTTCTCAGCCGGTAACCATAGATTTTACCGGTTCTGCACAATATGGTTCTCCATATTCTACCGTATTTCAAAAAGTCGACGGCTATCCTGAGGGCGGTCTTGTAAGCTTTAGATTGGCTCAGAGCGGCATACTTTACGGCAAATACTCAAACGGACAGGATAAAGCCGTTGCCCAACTCGCGCTTGCAAAATTCGGCGCGCCTACCGAGCTTACTAAAAGGGGAGATAATCTGTTTGCCGAGTCTTCATTCTCCGGGCAGCAGACAATTGCAGCGGCTGGAACCGGAGGCGCGGGAAATGTTTTTGCGAACTCCCTTGAAATGAGCAATATTGATTTAGCAGAGGAGTTTATTACCATGATAATGATGCAGAGGGCATTTCAGGCCAATGGTATGGTCATGTCGACAGCAAAAGAAATGCTCGATAAACTGATAAATATCTAACACAATAAGGAGGGTTTTACTATGGGAATGTTGACATCACTTTTTACAGGAGTAAGTGGACTTAGCACAAACGGACAGGCGCTTTCTGTTGTAGGCGACAATATAGCAAACTCAAATACCATCGGGTTTAAAGGCAGCAGGACTGTATTTGCGGATGTTTTGAGCTCTTCTTTAGGAGGCGGAGCTGCCTTTCAGGTAGGAAGGGGCACATTCATCAGTAATGTTCAGGCGATATTTAATCAGGGGAGCCTCGAGAGTTCGTCCAATCCGCTCGATATGGCAATAGAGGGAGACGGATTTTTTATTCTGACGGACATTTCCGGTGCCCAGTACTACACGAGGGCAGGTCAGTTTAATCTTGACAGCAGCGGCAATATTGTCAATCCCGATGGATTGCGCTTGCAAGGCAAACTGTTGACAGGAACTCAGGCTGGGCAGGTAAGCACTATAAATATAGCATCTCTTAACAGCCCGCCAAAGCAGACCGCTAATGTTGAGGTATCAGCGAACCTTAATTCAGCTACAACCTCCAAAGACCCTCTTTCAGGAACTGCAGATTCATTTACTATCGACGCATCGAATAGAACCCTCGTGGTTGACATAGGAGGGACCGATTATACTGTAAGTATTGCTACAGGCACTTACGATGGTTCAGGACTTGCAACTGCAGTTCAAGGCGCCCTGAATGCTGAGCCGATACCTTTAGCTGATAGGAATTTTACTGTTGGCTATACGGCCGGCACTGATGGCAGACCTCCGAAATTTGTAATATCCAAAGCTGCCGGCGCTTTTACTCCTGAATTGGCAGACACAAACACAACAATAGAACAGATCCTGGGTTTCAGGTCTGTTAGACCTTCTGCGGCAGCCGCTTCATTTACGGCTGATTATGCAGCAGTAGGGTTCGACCCTCTGAATGCAGCAAATACATCTGATTTTACTACATCGATCACTGTTTATGACTCACTCGGTTACGGACATCTTGTTACCGTATATTTTAGAAAGACCGCTGAATCTGTTGACCTCGATGGCGCCGGCGCAGAGACAACCACAGGAAACAGATGGCACTGGTATGCTATTACACAGTCTGCAGACAGTACTCAAGGGCAGATACAGGTTGGAGGGCAGGGCTATCTTGAGTTCGACACAAACGGAAAGCTTGTCAGAGATATTCAGCAGTATGGACAGACAACGGGCCAGGCATTTGACTTTGCAGGAGGCGTGACACAGGGGCAGGCGATAAGCTTTGACTTCGGAACAGGCACATCAGCAGGCGGAAGCGGTCAGGATAAGACTACCCAATATGGCTCTGCCTCCTCTGTCATATTCCAGCAACAGGACGGATATTCATCAGGAAGTTTGAAGAGCCTTATAATTGATAATACAGGCACGATGGTCGGCTCATTTACCAACGGACAGACATTAAAGATTGCAGAGATTTATCTTGCAAGGTTTATAGCCTCCACCCAGCTTTCAAAACAGGGAAGAAACCTTTATACTGAATCGGCTGCTTCAGGCAGTCCGATCATAGGCTCTCCTAATACATCGGGAAGGGGAAGGGTTATGGCTGGTTCTCTCGAGACATCCAATGTTGACCTTGCAGAAGAGTTTGTGAAGATGATTGCGTATCAGAGGGGCTTTCAGGCGAATACGAGGGTTATTACAACCACAGATGATTTGTTGAATGAGCTGATGGCGATAAAGAGGTAAAATAGCTCATAGCTTATGGCTTAAACCTAAATTGAGCGATTCTTATACTTTGTCATTCCCCGATTTAATCGGGGAATCCAGTCTTTTTGCCTTAGGTTAAATTTAATTTAGAACTCACTGTTCATAGTTGATAACTTGACGGTTAGATGCCTTGACATAGGCATCTAACCGTCAAGTTTTTGACCCATCTCTTTAAAATCGATTGTAATTCAAATAGTTATTTCTTGGCACATTCTTTGAAATGTAGTTCACCGTTCACAATTTATTTTTACCCCGTTAGAAAGTTTTTTTCTAACGGGGTTTACGAACTAATTACAGGAGGGTTTCTATGATTGATGAAAAAGAAAAGATGTTAGAAGGGGAAGAAGAGGGACAGGAGACTAAAAAGAAAAAGGGAAAGAATTTGATTCTGATTATCATTATTGCAGTTGCTGTGATTGCCGGCGGCGCAGGAGCGTTCTTCTTTTTTACAAAATACGGGGATAAAGCTGATAAAAAAGAAGCAGCAAAGGCTGAAGAGGGAGTGACATTTGCCCTTGAGCCGTTTGTTGTCAACCTCAGCGACCCTGCAGGGACAAGATTTTTAAAGTTATCTTTGCAGCTTGAGCTTGCAGGACCTGCGGTTATGGAAAAGGCAAAGACAAAGAGCCCTCAAATAAGGGATGCGATTATTACGCTTCTTACTGCTAAGACATCTGATGCGCTTATTTCTCCTGAGGGCAAGCTGCAGCTTAAAGATGAGATAAATATAAGGATTAACCAAATACTGGGAGAAAGCTCTGTAAAAAATGTCTATCTTACAGACTTTGTAATGCAGTAAGAACAGGCAATTGGCAATAGGCAAGAAGAGAATTTCTTAACACTCCCTATAGCCTATGGCCTCTTGCCTATAGCCTGATTTGGAGGTTTAATTGGAAGATATCCTTTCGCAAGAAGAAGTTGATGCGCTGCTAAAAGGCATATCTGAAGGCGCTGTAGAGACAGAAAAAGTAGAAGAGGTCTCCGGCGTAAAACCCTATGACTTTACCGGACAGGAAAAGATTGTCAGGGGCAGGATGCCTTCGCTGGACATCGCTAATGAAAGGCTTGCCAGGAATTTCCGCCTTTCCCTGTCTGCCGCTGTCAGGCGCATGGTTGATGTAACGAATGTGAATGTCAGTATCACGAAATTCTATGATTTTATGCGTGGAGTTCCTTTCCCTTCGAGCATTAATGTATTCAAGATGGAGCCCCTTAGGGGATTCGGTCTTCTGGTGTTTGATGCCCCGATGATTTTCAGTCTTATCGAATTCTTCTTTGGCGGTACCGGTAAAAGCTATTACAAGCCTGAGGGAAGGGAGTTTACGCCCATAGAGCAGAAGATAATATACAAGGTCGTAATGATGTTTTTCAGCGATATGGAAGAGGCATGGAAACCTGTCTATCCGATAGTTCCTACATATGTACGCTCTGAGATGAACCCGCAGTTCGTGACTATCGTGACACCGGTTGATGTCGTGATAAAGGTTGAATTTGTGCTTGAAATAGAAGGCAAGCAGTGCAGGGCGTTTCTTTGTATTCCATACGGCACTGTAGAGCCTATTAAAGAAAAACTTTACAGCGCATTTTCCGCAGACAGGGATGAGTTGGACATAAAATGGCTCGAGAGACTGAAGGAAAGGCTGAGAGGGATTCCGCTCATCTTGACAGGCAATCTCGGCGCCTCAAAGGTTACTGTTCAGGATGTAATCGATTTGAAAGTCGGTGATGTAATAACTCTCGATAAAAGGGTGGATGAGGATATAGATATACTTGCCGAGGAAACGCCGAAGTTTAAAGGCAGGTTTGGCATTTATAAAGGCTCGTATGCATTAAAAATAACAAAGGTAACATAGCTCATAGCTCATAGCAAAAAAAAGAGTATAAAAAACTTTAAGCCATGAGCGATGAATAATGAGCTAACAGCCAAATTGGAGGAATAAAATGGCAGACGAGGTTAAAAATTTGGATGTGCAGGAATTTCAGGGAGAATCGCAGTCGCCTCAGGTGGCGCAGAGGGACATAAATTTTATCCTTGATGTCCCTCTGGAGCTTACAGTAGTTATCGGCAGAACGAAGATTTTAGTTCAGGAACTTCTCCAGTTAGGACAGGGATCTGTTATCGCCCTTGAAAAACTTGCCGGCGAGCCGATGGAGGTATATGTTAACGACAGGCTTATAGGCAGGGGAGAGGTTGTTGTTGTAAACGAGAAGTTCGGCATAAGACTTACGGATATTGTCAGCCCTACAGAAAGAGTAAGGCAATTGAGATAGTGATGGAGCAATGGAGTATTGGGAGGAAAACTTGGGCATTGAATTAATAAAAGTTACACTTGCACTTTTGATAGTTTTAGGGGGTCTGTATCTGCTTCTGAGATTTTTGAAACAGAGGATATTACCCCAAAAGGGAATGATAGAAATTATTCAATACCAGCCTTTTGGTCCTAAAAAGGGAGTTGCAATAGTCAAGGTCTTAAAAGAATATCTTGTATTGGGCGTTGCGGATGAAAGCATATCCCTTCTCAGCAAGCCTAACCCATCGGACGTGGAAGAAGCTTTAAAGCAAGAGTTAGGAGTCAGGAGTCAGGAGTCAGGAATAAAAGATTTTAAATCAAAGATTCAAAATTTGAAAAAACTCGTTACCCGGTACTCGTTACTCGTTACTTTTCTGCCTATCGCCTATTGCCTATTGCCTTCTTTCTCTTTTGCCGCTCCTGCTCCGCCTCCGCCTGCGGGCGGCAGCTTTTTGGGATTAACGACTCCGCTCGAACTCCTTTTGTTTCTTACGCTGATTTCCATACTGCCTGCAATTCTTGTTATGACTACATGTTTTACAAGGATAGTGGTTGTGCTCTCGTTTCTTAGGCAGGCGCTCGGAACACCGCAGGTTCCTCCCACACAGGTAATAATAGGCCTGTCGCTTTTTATTACCCTTTTTATCATGTCTCCGGTTGTAGACAGAATCTACACCGATGCCTACCAGCCTTATACAAAAAAGCAGATAAATGCTGAGGAGGCGCTTAACAGGGCCGGAGTCCCCTTGAAGGAGTTCATGCTGAAGCAGACGAGGGAAAAAGACCTTGCGCTTTTTTTAAGGATGTCGAAGCTTGAGAGGCCTGCAACACCGATGGATCTTCCAATGAGGGTTGTTATTCCGGCATTCTCCATAGGAGAACTGAAAAGGGCATTCGAAATAGGCTTTCTTATTTTTCTTCCATTTCTTGTAATCGATATGATTGTAGCGAGTATCCTTCTTTCGATGGGTATGATGATGCTTCCGCCCATTATGATTTCCATGCCCTTTAAATTGCTCCTGTTCGTACTTGTGGACGGATGGGATTTATTGATAGGTTCGCTTATCGGAGGGTTCGTCAGATGACAATGGAATTATTAAATCAGGTATCAAGGCAGACCTTCGAGACTATCCTGCTGGTCGGAGGCCCTGTATTGCTTGTCAGCCTTATTGTCGGAATGGTGATAAGCATTTTTCAGGCAATCACACAGCTTCAGGAGATGACTATGACCTTTGTGCCTAAGATAATAGCAGTTTTTGTGACGCTGCTGGTGGCGCTGCCCTGGATGGTTAAGGTGCTGGTCGGATTTACGAGGAGCATATTCGAGAACATACCGATGTATGTGAGGTGAATAATAGCTCATGGCTGATGGCTCATTGCTCATGGTAAAGATAAAAATAAACACTATAAAGATAGCTATGAACTATAAACTAATGGTATGGAACTTTATAACCTGATAACCACATATTCTGAAAAGTTTATCCCGATATTCATAAGGATCGCTGTTATGCTTTCATTTATCCCTTTTATCGGCGCAAGGATGACGCCTGTTATGGTAAGGGCTGCTCTTGCAATTGCGCTTACATTGCTTCTTTTGCCTGTTGTGAATGTGAATACGGATAATCCTGTGAGGTCTGTCTTTGAGGCTTTTTATATAGGCTCCGCTATAGGTTTGACTGCGAGGATAATCCTCGGCGCTGTCGAAATGGCCGCACAGTGGATGAGCTTGGCGATGGGACTCGGTATGGCTGCTGTTTTCAATCCTATGTTTGGAGAGCAGCTTGGTCCTCTTAGTCTTTTCTACAGCCTTTTTGCAATGGGGATATTTTTTGTCCTCGATATGCATCATTATTTTATCGATGGCATTGTGCGGAGCTTTGATATAGGAAGCATTCAGTATACCGGCATATTCGATTCGATTATAAAACTCAACTCCATTTTCTTCCCGCTTGCTTTTAAGATAGCGGCGCCGGTAATCCTTGTGCAGGCGCTGATTAATCTTGCGCTGGGTTTTCTTTCGAGGGCATTGCCGCAGGCGAACATATTCTTTATAAGTTTTCCACTGCTTATTGCCGGAGGGATTATTTTTATGGCATTGTCATTGCCGCTTGTAATAATGGTTGTTTCAAAGGCCTTTATAAATGTGAAGGACGCGATAATGGTATTTACCATAGGCTTGGCGAGGTAACCGATGCCTGAGCAGTTTGAAGAGAAAACGGAACAAGCGACGCCGCGAAAGCGTCAGAAGGCAAGAGAAAAAGGCGAAATTCCGAGAAGTAGGGAATTCACCGGGATAGTTCCTTTATGGGTGGTTTTTTTATACTTCTCATTCGGCGGTGTTATGTTCACGACACTTCTGACTTACATGAGGGCTTCGTTAAAGCGCGGATTTGAGATTTCATTGAACGAGGTTTCTTTTGTAAATGTAATCAAGGCCGATACCTTTCAGGTAGTAGCAATGATGGCGCCTCTTCTGGGAACTATGCTGCTGGTCATTGCCATTGTACATTTCCTCCAGACAGGCTTTTTAATATCTGCTGCGCCGTTGAGTCCGGATCTTAAAAAGATTAGTCCAATCAAGGGTATTAAGAGATTTTTCGCGCTTAATACGGTCTTTGAAGCCCTAAAAGGAGTATTAAAGGTTATTGTCCTCGGTCTGATACTGTATCTGCTAATTAAAAAGGAGCTTGCGAACCTGCCGCTCCTTGTCGATATGGATATACAGGCTATTACCGGATTTTCATTTAACCAGATACGAAAGCTTCTGCTCATCTCGGCTGTTGTCCTGACCGTTTTTGCTGTAGCGGATTTTGCTTATCAGAGATGGCAGTATAACCGGAACCTGAGAATGACCAAACAAGAAATAAAAGAAGAATACAAAGAAGTGGAAGGCAACCCGATCGTTAAGGCAAGGATAAAGAGCCTGCAGAAAGAGATGGCGAGGAAAAGGATGATGCAGGAGGTTCCAAAGGCGGATGTGGTTATAACAAACCCTACGCACTTTGCAGTCGCCTTAAAATACGATTCACCTAAGATGGGCGCGCCCACGATTGTTGCAAAGGGCGCAAATCTTATTGCAGAAAAGATAAAGGAGATTGCGCAAAAGAGCGGTGTTCCTGTATTTGAGGACAAGCCTCTCGCAAGAACATTGTTTAAGTTGAATATAGGTCAGGAGATTCCGGAAATGCTTTACAGGGCAGTGGCAACCATACTGGCAAATGTGTATAAGTTAAAGAGTAAAGGAGTTTAGGAGAGATTTATGCTTGACAGGCTTTTGAGACATAGCGACTTTGTGCTTGCATTGGGCGTTGTATTAATACTCGGATTAATGATAATACCTATTCCGCCAATACTGCTCGACCTGTCGCTGTCTTTCAGCATTACACTCGCTATTGTGATAATTCTTGTCTCTGCCTATATCTATAAACCCCTCGATTTTTCTGTGTTCCCTTCTATTATTTTGATAGCGACACTCCTCAGGCTTTCTCTGAACATAGCATCCACAAGGCTGATACTCATGAGGGGACACGAAGGCACCGAGGCAGCAGGAAAGGTCATCAAGTCCTTCGGTGAATTTGTTGTCGGCGGTAATTTTGTGGTCGGCTTTATAATATTTTCAATACTGATTCTGATTAATTTCATAGTCATAACAAAAGGCGCCGGAAGGATTGCAGAGGTTTCGGCAAGGTTTACGCTCGATGCAATGCCGGGCAAACAGATGAGCATAGACGCAGACCTAAATGCAGGACTGGTGGATGAGTCGGAGGCGAGGAGGAGGAGGCAGGAGATAAGCAGGGAGGCCGACTTTTACGGAGCAATGGACGGTGCGAGCAAATTTGTGAGGGGCGATGCCATAGCAGGGATAGTCATAATGGTCATCAATATCATAGGCGGTTTTCTTATCGGAGTCCTGCAAAAGGGTATGCCAATAGCCGAGGCTGCAAAGACCTATACAATACTTACAGTGGGCGACGGACTCGTTGCCCAGATACCTGCCCTTGTTACATCAACGGCAGCAGGTCTTGTTGTGACACGCGCGGCATCAGAGGCAAATTTAGGCGCTGAGGCGGTTAAGCAGTTATTTGTGAATCCAAAGGTGATGGGAACAACAGCAGGCATACTCGCCTTTTTCGGTCTTATTCCGGGACTGCCGCATCTGTCTTTCCTGACGCTTGCCGCTATTACCGGTACAGGCGCTTATTTCTTAAGCAAGGCAGCCAAGAAAGAGGAGGAGGCTGCTCCTGCACCGGTTGAGGAGGCAAGGCCTGCTGAAACCCTTGAGTCATTATTGCCCCTTGATCCGCTCTCTTTAGAAATCGGCTACGGACTTATTCCTCTTGTGGAAGAAAGAGGCCCGCTTTTGGCGAGGATTAAGGCAATAAGAAAGCAGATAGTGACCGAGATGGGATTTATAGTGCCTCCTGTTCATATAAAAGACAATTTGTCTTTGAAGCCGATGCAATACTCCATCCTCATAAAAGGTATAGAGGTATCATCCGCTGAGGTAATGGTCAATAAGTATCTTGCTATTTCTTCAGGAGCCGAGAAGACTAAAATAGAAGGATTGCCGACTAAAGACCCGACCTTCGGGCTGCCTGCCTTATGGATAGATGAGAGGGATATGGACAGGGCGCAGCTTGCGGGCTACACTGTCGTGGATGTCCCGTCTGTTATTACAACTCATCTTACTGAGGTTATAAGAAATCATGCGCATGAGCTGTTAGGTAAGCAGGATGCCCAGAAATTGCTCGATAACCTCTCAAAGACGCATCCGAAGGTAGTGGAAGATTTGATTCCTGGATTGCTGAATTTAAGCGCTGTACAGAAGGCGCTGCAGAACCTGCTGAGGGAAAGGGTCTGTATAAGAGACCTCCAGACAATTCTTGAGACATTATCCGATTATGCGAGTATCACAAAAGACCCGGATTTTCTTACCGAGTATGTGCGGCAGTCGTTGGCCAGGAGCATAACAAAACAGATACAGAATCCCGACGGCTCTATATCCGTGATGCTGATAGACCCGAGGACGGAGAGGCTGATCATTGAAGCGGTGCAGACCACGCCGCAGGGCTCGTATCTTGCTCTCGATCCGGTTACAACAGAAAAAGTCATCGATGGCATAAGGAAGAATTTTGAAGAGGGCGTTATGAAAGGGTATCAGCCTGTGCTTATATGTTCTCCTGCGATAAGGAGATTCGTGAAAAAACTGACAGAGCGCGTTTCCAACAGCATTATGGTTGTCTCTCATGGAGAGATAGCGCCGAATACAAAGGTCTATTCCATAGGAACGGTGAAGGTTGAATAGATTGTTTAAAAATTGTTCAAGGAGGGCGGCTAAATGAAGATTAAGAAATTTGTCGGCAAGAGCTTTAAGGAAGCCCTTGAGACGGTGAAAAAGGAACTCGGACCCGATGCGATAATTCTTTCGAGCAAGTCTGTTAAGACAGGGCTGTTCGGCATAGTCAACAAGGATGCTGTTGAGGTAACTGCCGCCATCGATGAATCCGGAGATGTATCAACAAACATATCTACCGCTGCTAAGACCGTATCTTTTGAGTTTGAGGAGATACTGAAAGAGATAAGAGGACTCAGGGATGAGATGGGTTTTCTCAAAGAGACATTAAAACCCATAGTGCCGAGCCTCAGGGTTGGAAAGGATAAAAAGGGCTTATTCAACCTTCTTATAAAGCAGGGCGTTGATATGCAATTCGCCATAATCTTGCTCGAAAGGGCTCAGGATTCTCTGGACAGCCTAAAGGGTGTTATCAAGAATGACCTGAAGATACAGGGAATGCTGCCGGCAGAGGAAAGCGGAATTATATTCTTCGGCCCTCCCGGCGTGGGTAAAACTACAACAATGTCAAAGGTAGCCCATTTGCTCACATCGAAGAAGAAGAATGTGAATCTCATTTCTCTCGATGACAACAGGATAGGCTCCATAGCATATATGAAGGAGCTCTCGAAGCAGTTGAAGTCTCCTTTGAAAGTTATAAGAAAGGTAAGCGATTTGCCTAAGATTGTGTACAGGGAGATGGGTAGAGGGCCTATACTTATTGATACGCCGGGCTACGAATACAAGGAGATACTAAAAGACATAAAAGAGATATTCCCGTCAGGCTTCCCCGTAAAGAAATGCTTCCTGATGGATGCCTCTATGGATACACATGCTGCCCTTAAGGCATGGCAGAGCTGCAATTCCGATATGATTGACTCGATAGGCTTTACAAAGCTGGATATGGCTACGCAGTTTGGAAGCCTTTATAATCTTTCACTTCTTACAAGCCGTCCGCTTTCCTTTGTAGCCACAGGCCCGGATGTCCCTGATGACATAAGGATTCCTACACCCGAATTTCTTGCAGGCATTATAGTCGGAGGTGTTTAATGACTATTAACAATAATGGAGGTCCCAGAATAATAGCAGTCTCGAGCGGAAAAGGAGGAGTCGGAAAGACGAACTTTGTCGCCAATCTCGCTCTCTTCTATGCAAGCCTTAACAAAAGGGTGCTTATACTCGATGCAGACCTCGGGCTGAGCAATATAGATGTTTTATTCGGGATAGCGCCTAAATACAATCTAAAGCATGTGCTGTTAGGAGAAAAGAGGATAAAGGATATTATCGTTACAGGGCCGTTGGGGATAATGATTCTTCCGGCAAGCTCAGGCATCAGGGAGCTTACGAATCTAACGGACAGGCACAGGCTTAAGCTCGTTTCGGAGCTGGATGACTTCGATATGTCTTTCGATATATTTCTCATCGACACCGGCGCAGGCATATCCGACAATGTGCTGTTCTTTTGCAGCGCCGCTCAGGAGACGATAGTTATCGTAACGCCGGAGCCTACATCCATAGCGGACGCCTATGCCTTGATAAAGGTGCTTTCACGGGATTTCAGCGAAAGACATTTCAGGATTCTCGTAAATACGGCGCGCTCCGAGAAAGAGGCTTTCGACACCTTCAGAAAACTGGCAATAGTGGCGGATAAGTTCCTGAATCTTTCCATAGATTATCTCGGCTATCTGCCCTTTGACCAGCATGTAAAGGATGCGATTATCGCTCAGAAAGGCTTTATAGCCATGTATCCGAACAGCAACTTTACAAAAAAACTTGCAGCCATAGCCAAAAAAGTGCTCGATAACCCGCTCGATGAAGTAAAGGGCAATATACAGTTCTTTTTGAAAAAGGCGCTGAGAGTGGGATAATGCACAGCGTGAGGCGTTATAGCGTTATAGAGTTATAGCGTTGAGTTGAAAGAGATAAAATGTTAGAATTTGTAAAAACGCTATAATGCTGATGAAGAAATTAGCCCGAAAACAAAGAATATCCCAGAAGCAAAAAGAAAAGATAGTCGAACAGTTCCTGCCGAGGATAAAGTATTATGCAGGCAAATATGCGTTCTACCTGCCTCCTGAGTTGAGTATAGAAGATTTAGTATCAGCCGGAATAGTCGGGCTTTTAGAGGCAATAGAAAGATACGACCCTTCTATGAACGCTACTCTCAGCACCTTTGCGGACTTCAGGATAAGGGGAGCAATAATTGACGAGATTCGCTCCATGCAGTGGGCATCAAAGGATGCAAGGAAGAAGCTGGAAGAGGTAAGGAATACTTATTCAGAGCTCGAAAAAAGCCTTAACAGGATAGCCACTGATGAGGAGGTTGCCGAGAAGCTGAATATAACACTTGATGAACTTTATAAGACCCTTTCTACAGTCAACACCATGAATATGATATGCCTCGAGGATTTAGGCGTCGGCAAAGACGGAGAAACCCTCGACATCCTTGAATGCATATCGAGGGAGGACGAGAGGGACATGCTGGATGAATTGAACCTGAAGGAATTGAGGTCTGCACTTGGAAATGCCATAGATGGACTCCCGGAGAAGGAAAGGCTTGTGGTAACGCTTTATTATTTTGAAGAACTCACAATGAAGGAGATAGGAAAGATTCTGGACATAAGCGAGTCGAGGGTTTGTCAGCTGCATGGAAAGGTCCTTATTAAACTTAGAAATAAAATGGAGCAATTCAGGGATGGGAACGCATAAGGACGTGCGGTTAAGTTTAACAAGTATGTTACATTGAATTAGTCTTAGCAAGGCATTATAATAATTAAGTTTTATTTCATTGCTTGCTACTGTCTTTAGGGGGTATTAAATGGTCAAGAATATTAAAAAGCTGATTCAGAGACTCAGCGATAAAGATCCTTCTCTCAGAAGGAGGGCAGCGGAAGAGTTATCGGAAGGTGACGAGCGGGCGATATTCCCGCTTATTAAGGCGCTGAGCGATGAAAATGCAGGCGTTCAGGACGCTTCTATGCGCTCTCTCATTACCATAGGCGGAGAGGTTGTCGGTTACATGGTATTGCCGTTATTGAGGGAAAACTCCTATCTCAGAAATACTGCTTTGATTATTCTTACGGCGCTGGGAGAAATTGTGATTCCCCTTCTTTATCCATTATTAGAGGACAAGGATGATGATGTAAGGAAGTTTGCTATTGACCTTATGGGGGATATAAAGAAAGGAGTTGAGCCCTCTAAAATTGTACCTTTTCTTAAAGACCCGAATGCAAATGTAAGGGCTACTGCTGCAAAAAGCCTTGGCTTATTGGGGTACAGGGAGGCTATTCCAGAATTAATAAAGGCCCTTAAAGATGAAGAGTGGGTGTGTTTTTCTGCCCTGGATGCACTCGGAGAGTTAAAGGCTGAGGAGGCTGTAAGCGATATAGCATCCCTGCTTTCTAATTCATCTGAAGCAGTCCGTTTCGCTGCTATCGAAACACTTGGAAAACTCGGCTCTGAAAAGGCTGTGGATGCGCTTCTGTCATATTTGCCGAAGGCATCGGAAGATGAAGGAAATGCAGCCATAAAAAGCCTGATTCAGATAGGAATTACCCCTGAAATGGCTGATTTGTCAGGACACCTCATAAAGATGCTCAAAGAGGGTGATTGGGAGGAAAAGGAAATAGCATTGAAGGGCATTGTTTCCTTCAATTGCAGAGAGGCAGTTCCTGTGATAGTTGATATTGCCGGCTCTCTTGATCCATCATTGCCCGAAAGCGAAGAAAGAATAACCTTGTTAATGGACGCTGTAAGCGCTATGGATTCTGAAGAAGAGCTGCTGAAGCTTCTGGAGTCTCCCGACATGAAATACAGGGGAAAATCATTCGCCATAGAAATACTCGGAACTACAAGGAGCAAAAAGGCCGTATCGAGATTGCTCAACTATCTGACAGACATCAGCAGGGACCTCCGGAGGGCGTCTGCAGAAGCCCTCGGGGAAATAAGAGAGCCAGCACCTACAGAGTATCTGCTTGAGATTTCAGTAAAGGATGTGGATGCCCATGTCAGACGCTCTGCCATAGAGGCTCTCGGAAACATACAGTCGCAGGATGCATTTAAGCCGCTGATGGATTTATTGGAGGTCGAGAAATATTACGATGTTATTGAAAAGATTGTTGAGGCCCTGATAAAGATAGACGCCGGAGCATTTCTGTCGAATATTTCGAGGTATCGCGATACAGTAAGGGAAGTGATAGCAAAGACCGTGTTTGATGTGGATATTCTTCTAAGCCTTGCCGACGACCCGAATAAAAAGGTGAAGATTGCCGCAATATACGGCCTTGGCCGGCTCGGCACGGACAAAGCGGTATCGAGGCTTATCTGGTTTTTAGGAGACGCAGACGCCGATATAAGAAAGGCCTCTGTCGTAGGACTCGGAGAAGCGAGATACTGCTCAGCGGAGCTTTTCAATGCGCTTCAGGATGACGACCCATGGGTAAGGTTTTATACCATTAAGGCGATAGCGTTTTCCTGCGAAAGGGAAAAGGCCATAAGCATGATAAGCACGATGCTGCACGACGAATTTATCCCTGTTGTCATGTCCGCAATAGATGCTATCAAGGAGATAGGCGGAAGTGCCGCATATGAGGCATTGGCTGCTCACGAGGAGCATCCGAATGCTGATGTGAGAGATAAGATAAAGGAGGCATTAAACTCTCTATGAGTTTATTGATGACAGACGATATTTTCAAACAACTGAGGGATTTTATATACGAGAGGAGCGGCATCTTCATTCCGGACAACAAGAAATATTTTCTGGAAAACAGGCTCGGAAGAAGAGTTCAGGAAAAGAACCTGAAAGGATACGAGGATTACCTTTACATCCTGAAATACAGCGCGGATAAGAATGAACAGGACATATTGTTTAATTTAGTTACCACAAATGAGACCTTTTTTTTCAGGGAGCCGCAGCAGTTCGATGTTTTTGGAGGAGAGATCTTTAACCGTATGTTAGCTGAAAATGCCAAAGCAGGCCGCAAAGACATAAAGATATGGTCTGCAGCTGCTTCAACAGGAGAAGAGGCTTATACGATTGCAATGATACTCCTTGAGAAGCCTGAAGCTACCATGATTAGAAAAGAGATATATGCCTCGGATATAAGCGAATCTGTTTTGAGCTCTGCAAAGTCAGGCGTCTATGGTTCTTATGCGATCAGAAATATCCCGGATGCATATTTAAAAAAATATTTCACTAATGCCAATCAGCAGTATTCCATATCACATAGCGTAAAATCCATAACCAAATTTATGAGGATTAACCTCATCGATGATAAAGATGTCAGGACAATGCGCGGAGCCGATGTAATATTCTGCAGGAATGTTCTCATATACTTTGATGATAAGGCAAAACAGAAGGCTGTTTCCAACTTATACGATGCATTAAGGCCTAACGGTTATTTGTTTGTGGGTACGTCTGAGAGTCTTCACAATGTGACGAGGGCTTTCAGACCTGTTGTTATTAATAAAGTTATTGTCTATCAGAAGGTATAAAGGTCTCAGGAGGTTATAGATGAAGATATTGGTTGTTGACGATGACAAAACTACAAGAAAGCTGCTAAGTTTATATCTCAAGGGGAAGGGATACGAGGTGGTAACAGCAGAAAACGGACTTGATGCAATGGAAAAAGTCGGAACAGAGAATATCAATTTTATTCTTACCGATATGAATATGCCTTATATGGACGGCATAGAGTTTACAAAAAACTTGAAATCAGACCCGATTCTAAGCAGCATTCCTATTGTTATGGTTACTACCGAGGCGGATGAGGATGAGAAAAAAAGGGCGTTTGAGGCAGGCGCCGATGATTATTTAGTCAAACCTACGAACGCAGACCAGATAAATGACAGCATAAAAAAGATTCTTAAAAAGATATTTAGCTCTGGAGGTGAGGGTAATGTTTAATTTTGGCATCAAGGTGCTTGTGGTTGACGACTTCCCGACTATGAGAAGGATAATCAAAAACCTATTAAAACAGATAGGTTTTGAAAATATAGATGAGGCAGAGGATGGCACACAGGCGCTTAACAAGCTTAGGAGCGGAAATTACGGGCTTGTTGTATCTGACTGGAACATGCCTAATATGGAGGGTATAGACCTCCTCAGAACTATCAGGCAGGAGGCTGAACCGTTGAAGGATATACCGTTTCTCATGGTAACTGCCGAGGCTGAGAAGGAGAAGGTTATTGAAGCGATTAAGGCAGGCGTTGATAATTATATCGTCAAGCCGTTTACAGCCGAGGTGCTGAAAGAGAAACTCGAAAAGATAGCGGACAAGAAAACATCTTTGAAGGCAGGGGGATAAAAATGGCTGATGAGATGGATGAGATTATAAGCGAATTTGTTACAGAGGCTGAAGAGACTCTGGAAAAGATCGACCCCATGTTTGTGGAGTTGGAGACCAAAGGATATGACAAAGATATCCTCAATGAGATATTCCGCGGAATGCATACCCTTAAAGGTGCAGCCGGTTTCCTTGGTTTTCAGCTGATAGTTGATGTTGCCCACAGGGCAGAGAGCATAATGAAGAGGCTGCGCGACGGCGAGATAGCGCTTTCGAGGGAATTGATGGATGTAATACTCAAGAGCGTGGATACACTGAGGCTTCTGATATTTCATATAAAGCTGAAAGACGGCATAGAAGAAGATACATCGGACCTTTTAAGGGAGCTTGATTCTGCGCAGGAGACGGCATTAGCAGGAGGGGCGCCTGAGAAGGTTGAAATAAAGATTGAACCTAAACCCGAACCCCGTGTCGAGATTATGCCGCCACCGAAACCTGAGCCTAAACCCAAACCTCAGCCACAGCCTGCGGCAGAAGAGCAGGTGCAGCAGATAACAAAGGAGAAGGAAGTAGTCTCAACGCTGAGGGTTGACGTATCGAGGATAGATAAGGTAATGGACCTGGCCGGGGAAATAGTCCTTGTCAGAAACAGGCTCTTGAACCTTGCCGCGAAACTCGAACTTAACTATTCCGGGGACCCGCAGGTGGAAAGTCTCCTTGAGACCACCGGTTTTCTGGACAGGATGACGTCAGATCTTCAGCTTGCCGTAATGAAGATGAGGATGCAGCCCATCCAGAAGGTCTTCGGCAAGTTCCCCAGAATGGTAAGAGACATGTCGAGAAATCTCGGCAAGGATATAGATCTTGAAATGTTCGGAGAGGATACCGAAGTGGATAAGACGGTGATAGAGAATATCGGCGATCCGCTTGTGCATATCATAAGAAACTCCATAGACCACGCAATCGAGTATGCGGAAGATCGGGAAATGAAAGGCAAGCCCAAGAAGGGGAGAATAATCTTAAGCGCCTATCAGAAGGGAACCCAGATTGTCATAGAGGTATCCGACGACGGCAAAGGCATCGATGTCGAGGCCGTAAAGAGAAAGGCTATTGGAAAGGGCCTCATATCCGAAGATGAAGCGCAGAGGATGCCGGACGATGCTGCAATCAATCTCATATTCCTGCCCGGCTTTTCTACAAAAGAGGTCTCTACAGAACTGAGCGGCCGCGGAGTCGGAATGGACGTGGTAAAAACAAATGTGGCAAAGCTGAACGGATATGTCGAAGTAATGACCAAAAGGGATGTCGGAAGCACATTCAGAATAAGCCTGCCTCTGACGCTCGCAATACTTCAGGCAATGATGGTGAGAATCGGAGACGAGTTTTATGCAATACCGCAGTCAATGATAGAAGAGACGCTCAGGGTCAAAAAGAGCGACATCAAGGATGTAACAGGGCAGAAGGTGCTGACCATAAGGGGCAGGGTATTGCCACTGTTTGAGATGTCAGAGGTCTTAGGAGTAAGAAGAAGGTCTGAAGTTGAACATGACAACAATTATGTCCTTGTCGCCACTGTTGGAGACAGGAGGTTCTGCATTTCTGTGGATGAGTTGTTAGGTCAGGAGGAGGTAGTCATTAAGACAATTAACGGTATAGAGTCCGAAGCCTGCGGCATTCTTGGAGCTACTATTACAGGCGATGGAAAGGTTGTGTTAATCCTTGACCTTGCGGTTGTTTCGAGGAGCATATTTAAAACGAGCAGTAAATAATTTTACGTTTACGGAGGGTATATATGCAGTATATAGGCTTTACAATGAATAACAATGAATACACAATACCGATTCTGAAGGTTCAGGAGATTATAAATTTTCCGTCTCTTACGAAACTGCCTCAGTCGCCGGGTTATATCGAGGGAATTGCAAATCTCAGGGGGAGAATAATACCTGTGGTGGATCTTAAGAGGCTCGCGGGTTTAAATGGCGGAACAGTCGGAGAAAAGGTAATCGTTGTCACCAGCGGCCGTATTACCTTTGGAGTTCTGGTTGACAGTATAACAGGAGTTATTACGATAGAGGAGTCGGAGATAGAGCCTCCTACCGACTTTAATGCATCCGATATTGTCTCAGGCGTCGCAAAGGTTGGCGATAAGCTTGTAGTGCTTTTAGACACAAGGAAGCTTATTCCTGTGGAGGACATGAGTATCTTTGAAGACGAGGTCTTTGAGGTAAAGGAAATCGGGGATAAGGTTGAGGTGGTAAAGAAGATAGAAGGAATGGGCGGAGAGATGGTTGTTAAAGAAGTAATGGATGCAAAGGACTTTTTTGAGAAAAGGGGTATAAGCGCTAATGATCCGAGATACGCCCTTTTTGACGATATGATCAGTTTTATGAATGCCATTGCAACGCAGGATTACGAAAAGGCGGACAGCACTATCCAGAACATAATGAATAAAGGCCAGAGCGACCTCTTTAAAGAGGTCGGGAAGGTTACGAGGAAGCTTCACGACGCTATAAAGAGCTTTAAGGAGGCCATAGACCCTCGACTTAAGGATATGGCAGTAACAGATATGCCCAATGCTGTTGACAAACTCCAGTTTGTTATAGAAAAGACAGAAGATGCAGCAAACAAGACTATGGGTATTGTAGAAAAATATATAATCGGCATGGACGACCTTGCCACACACATAAGAAACCTGAAAGAACCGGAAGAATCGGTTGCATATTTAAAGAATTTCAAGAACAGGCTTGAAGACGACTTTACAGAGATACTTACCGCGCAGTCCTTTCAGGACATTACGGGCCAGACAATAAAGAAGGTGATTAAGCTTGTAGGCGACATAGAGGAGGAGCTTGTAAAACTGATAGCAACCTTTGGTGTAAAGATAGAACATGGACTAAAGGCAGAAGTAACTCCTGAAGAGGTCTCACAGGCAGATGTGGATGACCTTCTGAAGGACTTCGGATTCTAAAAAGGGGATGATTTTTATGGATGATTATGTTACGAAAAAGGACTTTGAAGAATTTAACCAAGAGGTAAAGGAAGAATTTAAGGAGATAAAAGAAGAATTCAGGAGACACACCGGGATTCTTTTGGAAGAATTTCAGAAGAACATTGGTTTTGTAATTGACCAGCAGCAGGATATGAAAAAGGATATATCTGGGCTAAAGCAGAAGACAGACATGATTCATGAGGAACTTATTGCCCATAGGAACAATACAGAAGTTCATACTGCACAAGTAAAACGGAAGCGTAGATAACAAATCCACCTTATGGTGGATACAATTTTTTTATCTGGAGGACAAGATGAAGAGATTTAGACTGATTTTAGCAGTTGCATTTGTTTTTCTGTTGACCTTTAGCCTCGCCGTCTTTGCAGACGAGGTAAAGATTGGGGCAGGGGCCGCACCGACAGAGAATGTGTTAAAGCCTATAAAGGAGCCATTTGAGAGGGCTATAGGGGTAAGGCTTACCATTATTGCTTCAGGGCCTAAGATTGCCTTAATGGATTTGGAAAAAGGCGCTGTTGATGCAGCAGCAGCAGGTCTTACCTTTGATGACTGGATGAATCTTATGAAAAAAGAGGGGGCAGAGGTTAAGGACCCTGCATCACTTCAGCAGGTAACCATTGGAAAAGATAAGATTATTGTACTCGTGCATAAAGATAACCCTGTCTCAAAGCTTTCAAAGGAGCAGTTAAAAGGTATATTCACCGGCAAAATAGCCAACTGGAAAGATGTGGGCGGCAAAGACATGCCTATAATAGTGGTGTGGGGTAAGCTTATTCCCGGTACTAACAGTTTATTTATAAAAAACATGCTTGATGGAGAATCCCAGACAAAGGATGTTCTTGAAGCAACCACTGCAGAAGACGTAAGGCAGAATATTACATCAAATCCTGAAGCAGTGGGGATTGGTCCGGCAGCGGTAGTGGATGCTACTATAAAGTCTCCTGAGACCCCTGAAGTGGCAAGACCAATAATCCTTGTTACTAAAGGCAAACCATCTCCAAATGTACAGAAGCTCATAGACTTTATCAAGGGCGAAGGACAGAAGCATATAAAATAGCAAAGGCTGTTTGGACATAAACTTAGGAAGTGCAGGATATTCCTGCACTTCCAGGCAATTAGATAGAAGCGAGGGGGACGTTTATGACAATTAAGACTAAACTTACATGGAACGTAATAGCAGTGCTTATAATAATCGGCGCTGTTGCTGCAACGAGCGTGATAGGCATGGGATTTGTAAAGAGCAAGCTTTTTTATCTTACAGAGCGGAGCACTCCGTTTCAGCTGAGGACGGTTGAATTTCAGAGAACCATTCAGGGCACTACTGCCGACCTTGTCAATGTGAGCGCTTCTACAAATGTGGAGGAATATAAGACCTACCGCACCGAAGCGGAAAAATCTCTGTCAGAGGTTAAAAGCATTCAGGACGCATTGGAAGCCCTGTCCGGAGGCGCAAAGATGGAGACCCACAATGAATTAAGCCGTATAGCAAAGGAACTTTTTGATATAACAGAGGGAAGACTCAATGCAGAAGAAGATGCCGGCACAGCAAACAAAACAATTACAAAGAAGTTGAAGGAAGCATCGAACAGATTGAAGGAACTGGATACAAAGATAAAGGGGCTTCAGCTCAATCGTTCGGCAGCCTTTGTGACATCTCTGGAGGATACAAAGGGTATTTCATCGAAACTCAGGAATATAGAACTGTTGAAGGCAACACTGAAAGACCTCCAGCTTGCTGTCTTTGAGATACAGAAGGCTCAGGACAAAAAGACAGTAATCATTGCCAGAGGCAAGATTAACTCTGCCATAAATAAGGCGCTCCAGAACGAATATTCAAAAGACTCCAAGACTATTTACTCTGATGTCAAGACGCTTGGAGAGAAAATAGAAGAGCTTACCAAACTCCAGACAGCCATCTTAGGACAGGCGAATGAAGAAACCAAAAACCGCTTTGAAGCTATAAATAAAGAAGTTAGCGAGAAGCTTTCGGCTCTTTTGCTGACCATAGAGCAGGAGGTCGTTTCTGCAAGCGATAGATATGGAGTTGAGACAAAAAAACAGGGAGGTGTCTTTACTCAGGCTAATATTGCAACAAACGTGATGGCGGGAAATTCGGAACTCATCTTGCTTGGTTTATCCGTAGAAGGTCTGACTGCAAGGCTTTTCACTGTTAATTCTCTAAAAGAGGTCGATGTTGTTGATGCTGAGATTAAGAAGATATACGAGAAGATAGACTCTACAGGTAAGAGTCTCGAAAAATTTCTCTTGAAACTCGATGCAAGGGAAGAGATCAAGATACTTCACAATACACAGTCTGCGCTAAGTTCAGTGCGGAGCCTTTTATTTGCAAAAGACGGCATAATCGCAAAGATTCGTCATCAGATTTCTATGAAAGAAAAGGCCTTGCAGGCCACGGAGAGATTGAGGGAGATAGTATTGAAGCAGGCAGCAAAGGGCAAGGAAACCGTAACGACAGCCCAGGGCGAGCAGGAAAAGGCCATCGGTACTGTAAACAAGATGGTAAGGTTCAGCACGATTCTGATTATCGCCATAGGAATCGGAGCAATTGTATTCGGGATTGCCTTTGGCACATGGGTTTATCGTTCTGTTTCAAAGCCTTTAAATGAACTTATCTGGGGAGCTGAGCAGATTGCGCAGGGTAACCTTACATGCTCCAAGGATGAACACAGCAAGGATGAAATTGGAATGGTTCAACAGTCAATGTGCAAGATGGTAGAAAACCTACGGGATATAGTCGGAAAGGTTAAGACATCTACAGGAACGCTGGCGAGCAGCTCGGAGGAACTGTCTGCTACATCTACGACGCTTGAAAAAGGCTCGAATGAGCAGAGCATGCAGATAGAGCAATCAGCAACTGCAATGACAGAGATGTCTCAGACCACATTAGATGTTGCAAAAAGCGCCTCACACACAGCAGAGACTGCTCAGAAAATGAAGAAGATTGCACTGCAGGGTAAAGGTGCGATGCATATTACCGTGCAGGAACTTCAGAAGTTTGCGAATACGATTAATGAATCCTCTAAAAAGGTGGAGTCCCTCGGTAAAAAATCAGAAGAGATAAACGATATTATAAGCTTAATCAAAGAGATTGCCGACCAGACCAATCTCCTTGCATTGAATGCAGCCATAGAGGCGGCAAGGGCAGGGGAGCATGGAAGGGGATTTGCAGTTGTGGCTGATAGTGTCAGGCAGCTTGCTGAAAGGACTACAGCAGCTACAGATGACATTGCAAACACCGTAATGACGATGCAGACAGAGGTTAAGGATTCTGTAAATTCAATGAAAGACAACAGAGATTCTGTAGGAAAAGTGATTGGCAATGTAGATAGCACATTAAAGTCCATAGACGAAATCGTCACATACGTGGAGCAGGTTGCGGATATGGTACAGAGGATTGCAGCGGCAACAGAAGAACAATCGTCCGCTTCCGAAGAGGTTTCGCATAATATGGAAAGCATTGCAGTAATAACAAGACAGTTGAGCAACTCCATTGTTGAGATAAAGCGTGCATCAGAAGACCTTTCAAGACTTGCAACCGAATTAAATTCAACGGCAGGTTGGTTTAGGGTATAAAAATGGTAAAGGTTCTTATTGTAGATGATTCTGCATTTATGAGGAATGCCCTGTCCAGTATGCTTTCCTCTGACCCTGAAATCCAGATTGTCGGTAAGGCAAGGGACGGTCTTGAAGCAATTGAGCTGATAGAAAAACTAAGGCCTGATATTGTGACCATGGATGTTGAAATGCCGAGGATGGACGGCATTACTGCCCTGAAGCATATAATGGAGAAAAATCCTGTTCCTGTAATTATGGTCAGCTCCCTGACCGTAGAAGGAGCAAAGGTTACACTGGATGCCTTTGACCTCGGTGCAGTGGATTTTATCCCCAAAAACCTATCTGACCTTTCTGTAAACATTGTGAAGATAAGGGAGATATTGATTGACAAGATAAAGCATATAGCCAGAGCAGGAATTATTAGGAAGCGCATCAGGCCTACAACTGCGCCAAGAACGATAGAGATTCCTAAATCCATGCCTGTCAGGACAACAGGCGAAAGAAGGGTCGGCATAGTGTCCATAGGGACTTCTACAGGCGGGCCGAAGGCGCTCCAGGAGATAATTCCTAAATTGCCCAAGGACTTTCCTACCCCTATAGTAATAGCCCAACACATGCCGCCAAACTTCACCGGGCCATTTGCCGAGAGGCTCAATCAACTCAGTCAGATTACGGTAAAAGAGGCAGAAGAGGGAGAACCTCTGAAGCCGGGAGTTGCTCTTATAGCGCCCGGAAGAGGACATATGAGGGTGAGAAGACCGAGGGGTATAGAGACTGTTGTTACCATTTCTGAGAATAAAGAGGAGTTTATTTATCGCCCATCTGTCGATGCGCTGATGTTTTCTGTGTCAGAATTTTTCCCCGGCAGGGCGCTCGGCGTAATACTAACAGGCATGGGAAATGATGGATGCAAAGGACTTATTGAAGTGAAAAAGACGGGCGGCAGGATATTTGCACAAAACGAAGATACATGTGTTGTGTATGGAATGCCGAAGGCGGTCGTGGATGCAGGCATAGCTGACAAGATATTGGCCATAGAAGAAATGGCCGGCGAGATAATAAATTCGGTATAGTAATGGAGGAAAAATGAAGGGTTTGTTTTCTTTAGTACTGTCAATTGGCCTGAAGAAGAAGGTGTTGATGGGCTATATCTTTATGACTGCCCTGATATTCGGGATATTAGGATTGATAGGCGTCAATTTCATGAGCATCAAATCGAAATACGATTCCATGAATACTATGAGCAACGACATTCAACTGATAACCCAGATCAAGGCAGATATTAACGGAATAAGGGCTGCATTTTTGAGGATGAGCTTGGCAAAAGACCCAGATGTATGGGAAGCGCAGGAGGGCGTTATCGTCTCTCTTTCGGATAAAATTTTAAGAAATACCGAAGAATTAAAAAAAGGCAGGTATAAGGATAAAACCGTAGAAATGGAAAAGGCGATAGCGCCTTTTTTGCAGACCATTAAAGGTGAAGTGATTGCCTTAATCAAATCGGAAAGAATCAACGATATGCTAAAAATAGTCGGGACCGTGCAAGCGGAAAGGTCAAAGATATTTTTAGGAATGATGGACGAAATTATAGAAGACTCAAGAAAAGAATTTGTCAATAGCATGGATACTATTAAGAGAGAAATCAAGACGACCACAGTCTCTGTGGCAGTAATTGTTCTCGTGGTATTCTCTATAGCTTTTGCGTTCTCTTTCTGGTTTGTCAACAGGTATGTCATCAGTGTCCTGCACGATATCAGCGCATCTGCAGGGAAGGTTGCAAAAGGCGACCTTACAGTCAGGATTGAATCAAAGACCGCCGACGAGTTCGGGAAGGTGGCGGAAGATGTAACGAGCATAATAAAGGCAATGAGGCATGTTATGAGGGATGTGGCGGGCAAGACGGTTCATATCCTAAAGGATGCCGTCAACCTTACCCTTTACGGCAAGGATGTATCGCAGAGGGTTGATAAAGACCTTGAACGCACAACTACTGCTGCAACTGCAACAGAGGAGATGTCGTCTACCATAGGCGACATAGCGCGCAATATAAATATCGCATCGCAGGCGGCAGAGCGCGCAAAAACAGCATCGTCTCAAGGTAAGGGGATGATCAATGAAACGGTATCTTCCATAGACGAAGTGAATACGCAGATAGAAAAGGCATCGGGCAAGGTAAAGGATCTGTCCGAATTTTCAAAGAAAATAGACGAGATAGTGGTAATGATAAAGGATATAGCGGACCAGACAAACCTCCTCGCCCTGAATGCCGCAATAGAGGCTGCAAGGGCAGGGGAGCAGGGAAGGGGATTTGCGGTAGTTGCTGACGAGGTGAGGAAGCTTGCGCAGAGGACTGCAAACGCAACATCCGAGATAAACAATATTTTGAGCTCTATACATGCAGGCACGGTTGATGCCACAGATATAATGGATGTGGCAGTTGAAAAGTCTAAAGTTACAGGTGAGATTGCGCGACGTCTGGAAGGCGCATTTATGCAAATATACGAAAGTTTTGAAAAGGTCTCAGACATGATTCATCAGGTGGTCACCGCTACGGAGGAACAGTCGGCTACTGCAACCGAAATATCGAGCAACTTAACCAACATTGCGGAAGATGCAAAGGGGAGCTCTAAGACAGTCAAGGACATGGCATTGTCCTTTAATAAATTCAGCACCGATGCAAAGGAATTTTTAAGCTTGCTGGATGGTTTTAACGACCCTAAAATGAGAATAGGTGTGCTTAAGGCAGATTATGTTTTGTGGCTTCACAGGATTCTGAACCTCCTTGATGCAAAGGAAATATCAGTCGGTCCTGATGAGCTGCATGCAGATAAATCGAGGATGGGCGCATGGTATTACGGAGAGGGAAGAGAGTTGTTCGGAAATCGCAGTTTATTCAGAGATCTCGAGTCGCCTCACAGCAGACTGCATGAACTCGGATTGAAGGCTTACGAAGCTGCGAAAAAAGGAGACAGGGAATCAATAAAGCTTCGTGTGACAGAATCAGTGAGATTGGTTGATGAGATAATCTCCATACTGACGAAGCTCGAGGCTGAGGCGTAAATAATGGAGTAATGGAGTGATGATACAAAGTTATGATTGGTAACATAAGAATAAAACTATCTGACCTGATCCTTTCCTTTTCAAGGGCACTGGATTTTGTTAATCCAAAAGTTGCCAATCACCATCTGAGGGTGGCTGTAATTGCCAGTGAGATAGCAAAGGAATCAGGGCTTTCACGACAGGAGATAAATGATATATTTTTAGCATCAGCAATTCATGACATTGGTGTTTTTTCAGAGCATGAAAAGATTGATTCCCTCGAATTTGAGATTAAAAACCCTTACCTGCATGCTGAAAGGGGATATTTGCTTATTAAGGACTTTGACATATTTCCATCTGTTTCTAAGCTTATTCGTTACCATCATATCCCATGGGCAGAAGGCGAAGGTCGCAGGTTTAATGGAGAAGACGTCCCTATTGGCGGCCATATCATCTATCTTGCTGACAGGATAGAAGTGCTTATTGATAAACATCAGGAGGTGCTGAGTCAGAGCAAAAGCATAGTGAATGTAGTCAAATCCCGCTCAAATAAAATATTTATGCCTGAGCTTGTAGATCTCTTTGAGAACCTATCAGCTAAAGAATCTTTCTGGTTTGATGCAACATCGCCGGAGATTGACCAGATAATTTTAGATAGAAATGTTCTGCCTGATATAGAGCTGGATATGGAAGGCCTTCTAAGTATTGCTAAACTTTTCAGTAATATTGTGGATTATAGAAGTTCATTTACAGCAGTTCATTCAGCAGGTGTAAGTGCAGTGGCTACATTACTGGCACAGATGATAGGTTTTTCAGAGATGGAGTGTCGGATGATGTCTGTTGCAGGTTATCTCCACGACGTCGGCAAATTGGCTGTTCCGGCAGAAATACTCGAAAAACCTGCAAAACTTTCAGTGGAAGAATTCAATATAATGAAAAGTCATGTTTATCATTCCTTCAGAATACTGGAATCTGTGAAAGGGTTTGATATAATTAATACATGGGCATCCTTTCACCATGAACGGATGGATGGTGACGGCTATCCGTTCCATATAAAGGGCAATAAGTTGCCAATTGGCTCAAGGATTATGGCAGTAGCTGATGTCTTTACTGCAATAACAGAGGACAGACCTTACAGAAAAGGGATGAGTGGAAAGGAGGCTTTGAGAATAATAGAAGGCATGGCTAAAAACAATAGCCTCGACCCAAGTATTGTGAGTGTCGCAAGCACATATTTTAAGCACCTCAATGATGTGAGGCTCGATGCTCAGCTTAAGGCAGGGGAAGAGTATATGAGGTATGAGGGGACGGCATGAAAGAAGAGATATTAGAAAAAATTATTTTAGAGACCGTTGACATTCCAAGCCTTCCTCCTGTTGCAATGAAGGTCTTACAGCTTATGAATGACGATTACTCATCTATAAACGAGCTCGAAAAGATTATTTCCAAAGACCAGGCATTTTCCACAAGGCTTCTGAGGATTGCCAACTCGCCGTATTACGGCAGGGGCAAGAGCATAGACACAATATCCACTGCAATAATTCTTATTGGCTTTAATACCATGAAAAATCTTGTGGTTGCCGCCTCATTGAAGGACTTGCACAGGAAGTTCGGTCTCTTCGAGCAGAGACTCTGGGAACACAGCCTTGGCGTGTCTATTGCTGCATCTATCCTTGCTGCAGAGACAAAGATGGTGCAGGCTGAGGAAGCGCTTGTTGCAGGGTTGATTCACGATGTTGGAAAAACTGTTCTCAACAACAGCATGTCTGAGTCGTATTCTGTAGTTATTGAAAAGGTTTATGAAGAGGGACTGTCTTTTATAGAGGTTGAGGATGAGATGCTTGGGTTTAACCACTGCAATGTTGGGGGTCTTATTGCAAGAAAGTGGAAGCTGCCCAAAAACCTCGAAGTGGTTATAGAGTATCATCACTTAGAAACATTTCCTGCCTTTGAAGACAGTAATTTTGAAACACTTTGCGAGATGATCAAGATTGCCGATGCTGTTTGTTTAAATCTCGGTATCGGCTTGCGGCGGCCTGTAAATGTATCCAATATCGAACTTGAACGGTTAGGCATGTCTGAAGAAAAATTCAGCGGAATTCAGGAGACTATAAAGAAAGCGTATACAGAACAAAAGGCCAAGCTTTTGGAGTAGCTAAAGAAAATCAAGTTCCTGCCGATAAAAAAAATTAAGATGGCAGACGATGACGGCATAAGAGAGCTTTACAGGGTCGCAGGCATACGCGGCATAGGAGCGGAACATGTGTTTCCGAAGACGAGAGTAGAGCGCAAGGCAAAGAAGCCTCCCAAAGAAGAGAAAGAACTCCCCAAAAAATCAGGCGAAGAAAAAAGAGAAGGAATAGACATAGAGGTATAATTTTCCTACCTCAGGAAAAATTTTCCCACCAGATAGCGTCATGAGTTATAGCGTTTATTGCGTCATGGCGTTTTTTTATTATTTTCACTATAACTCTCAACGCTGCACGTTATAACGCAATTCTGGCATCAATATTGCTTGTTATTAAATATTAAATAAAATTTTAAATAAAACTCTTAAAAGAAGGACGGTTGAATGTACAAAGGCATATACATAGCAATGACAGGGGCGGTGCTGAGAAGTCGAGAACTGGACAGTGTCGCCAATAATTTGGCGAATGTCAGCACAGCGGGCTATAAGAGGACATCGTTTTCTTCCCGTCTGTATCCATTATTGGAAGGCGTACCGCAGGAACAGAAAGCTGTCTATCCCGATGCGAGGGCTATGGCTTATTACGGTAAGTACCATATCGATACCTCTGAAGGGAATATAAAGACTACCGGCAATCCGCTCGACCTTGCAATTAAAGGCGAGGGCTTTTTTGCAATTGAGGGGCATGACAAGACCTATTACACCAGGAACGGCTCTTTCAGCATGAATAAAGACGGATTTCTGGTTACAGCAAACGGACAGAAAGCGCTGGATACGGCGAATAAACCCATAAGAATCGAGGGTAAAAGCGTCAACATCGCTCCTGACGGCAATATATACATGAACGGCAATATAGCAGCCAAGCTCAAACTGATAAATCTGAATAACATAGAGCATGCCGGAGATTCTCTCTTTTCCGGAAATGAAGCAGGCGCATCTAAAGGCGAGATAATTCAGGGCGGCATCGAGATGTCGAATGTGAATCCGATTCGTGAAATGGTCGGCATAATAACTGCATTGAGGCAATACGAAACAGCCCAGAAGGTTATTAAGAGCTTCGAGGAGCTTTCCCAGAGGGCTGTTTCTGAGATTGCAAAAATATAAGGGGGTAAGATGATAAGATCGCTTTTTACCGCAGCAACAGGCATGCATGCACAGAGCTTAAATGTGGATGTTATAGCAAACAATCTTGCAAATGTGAACACAGTAGGCTTTAAAAGGAGCAGAGCGGATTTTCAGGATTTGCTTTATCAGACAATAAAGGCTCCCGGCGCACCATCAGGAGAAGGAGTCCAGATACCGTCTGGAATACAGATTGGTCTCGGAGTTAAGCCTGTTGCTGTCCAGAAGCTCTTTACGCAAGGCGACTTTATAAATACCGGTAATGACCTCGACCTTGTTATAGAAGGCGACGGCTTTTTTCAGGTTACAAGGCCTGACGGAACAATAGCATACACGAGGGCCGGAGCATTAAAACTCGACAGGGACGGTAGGATTGTAAACTCCGACGGTTATCCCCTTGAGCCTGCTATTACCATTCCTGCCGACACAACTAAAATCACCGTAGGCTCCGACGGTCGAGTAACTGTATTGCAGGCAGGAAGCACTACGCCTGTTGAAATAGGCACGATAGAGACAGCGCGATTCGTAAACCCAGCAGGTCTTCTTGCATTGGGCAAGAATCTCTTCCTCGCCACCGATGCTTCAGGAGAGGCTGCCACCGGCACACCCGGCACTGAAGGCCGAGGCTCTATAAATCAAGGCTTTGTGGAGATGTCAAATGTCAATGTTGTTGAAGAGCTGGCTAATCTCATAATCGCTCAAAGGGCATTTGACCTTAACTCAAAGGCGGTGCAGGCGTCTGATGAAATGCTCCAGACTGCCAGTGCACTGAGGAGATAATAAAATGAGCGTCGAGCGTCAAGCATCAAGAGTCGGAAGTCAAAAAACTCGTTATTCGTTACTTGTTGCTATATTACTGCTTACTGCTTACTGCTTACTGCTTACTATAACCGAGTCCTATGCTCAAGTCGAATTGATGGATGCGGTTAAAAAGGCAGTATTGAATGAACTGAAGAAGTCTGTTTCAGGAGATGTCGAAGTTAATGGACTGAGAGTAATCTCAGGGGCGGATGTCTTAAAAAGCCCGGATGGGTATACGGTTGCCAATGCAGTTATGAACGGATATGCAGGACGCAATAAGGCTCATTTTTCAGTCGGTCTTAAAAACAGGAAGATTGAGACGAAAAGTATAATTGTCGAAGCATCTTACAATGTGCTTGTGGATGTGTTCATAACCTCAAGGCCTCTTGTAAAAGGAACTACGCTGAGCGCTGACGATTTTTATATCGTAAAGCAGAAGAGTTCGAGACTGCCGGCAGGCGCAGTGTTGAGCATGAACGATTTGGAAGGAAAAGCGCTTAAGACGAACATAGGACAAGGGGTTATTTTAAGGAGCGATCATCTAACAACCCAGTTGAGCATTAAAAGGGGACAGAGGGTTAATGTTGTGGTCGAAGGAGGCAACGTGGTTATAACAACTCAGGGATCGCTCAAAAATGACGCCGTAATGGGCGGTACGGCAAAGGTTTCATGCGATGTGTCCAAAAAAGAGGTGAGCGGAATTCTTACATCGCCTGATACAGTGAGGGTAAAGATATGATTCGCACTATATTACTGTTCACTGTTCACTGTTCACTGTTCACTGTATTAATTGGTTGTTCCGGTCTCAAGGACGCGCGCGATATAAAAAATGCTCCTATGCCGCCGAGATATGTCGAAACAAAGGAAAAAGAGGCATCCTCATCAGAAGGTTCTTTATGGAAGGACAGCGCTTCGCTTTTTGAGGACAGAAGGGCTAAGAGGGTAAATGACCTTGTGACAATATTAATCAATGAAAAATCGACCGCTTCTAAAAAGGCTACCACCAATGCCAGCCGTGATTCATCCGCTGATTACGGACTGGACAATTTTTTTGGGATGAATACTGACTTTGGCGTAGATAAACTCCCTATGTTAGGCGGATTTTACAAAGGGGCAAATGTGTTTTCTCCGTCTGTCGAGGGAAAGGGGAAGTCTGACTTTAAAGGAAAAGGCGATACCACGAGAGAGGGAAAACTTACAGGCACTGTAACGGCAAAGGTTGTGGAGGTTCTGCCCAATTCCAATCTGGTGCTCGAGTCGAGAAAAGAGGTAGTCGTGAACAATGAAAAAGAGATACTCGTATTGAAGGGCATTGTGAGGCCTGATGATATATCGCCGAATAATACAGTCCTGTCACAGTATATAGCAGACGCCCAGATATACTTTGTCGGCGACGGTGTTTTGGATGACAAGCAGTCGCAGGGCTGGCTTGTGAGATTTTTGGACAAGGTATGGCCGTTTTAACGGCAGTGAATAGTGTAAAGTGCTTAGTGAACAGTAATAGAAAGGAGTATAAGGGATGAACCGGAAAACTGAGTATCTTAAAAAAATGCAACGAACTGTTTTTTTCTGTTTTTTACTATTCACTATTAACTGTTCACTGTTCACTGTCGTTCATGCCGAGAGGATTAAGGATATCGCCGCATTTTCCGGAATAAGGGAGAACGAACTTATCGGATACGGAATTGTTGTCGGACTCAACGGCACCGGCGATAAGGACGGGACATACATATTCCAGCCGTTTGCAAATATGCTTACAAGAATGGGAATCAGCGTGAATGCCGCAGATATAAAGGGAAAGACAAAGAACATAGCTGCGGTAATAGTTACTGCAAAACTGCCTACAATGGTAAAGCCGGGCTCTAAGGTCGACGTTCAGGTATCGTCCATCGGCGATGCAAAGAGCCTTCAGGGTGGGACGCTTTTAATGGCGCCTCTAAAGGGGCCAGATGGTAATGTTTATGCTGTTGCACAAGGCCCTGTATCTATTGGCGGATTTGTGGCTGGTGGAACAGGTGCACAGGTAATCAAGAATCATCCGAATGTCGGCGCTATCCCTAATGGCGCTATTGTCGAAAAAGAGGTCCCTGTGCAGTTAAACGAGAAACAGAGATTAGACCTTTTATTGACCGTTCAGGACATTACGACTGCCAAGAAAATAACCGATGGAATAAACGACATTCTCGGTGGAAGTTTCGCTAAGGCTGAAGGCCCTTCGGTTATTTCCATAAAAGTTCCGGATACCTATACAAACAGGGTAGTTGATTTGATGTCGAAAATCGAACTTATAAATGTAGATGTGGATATGCCTGCAAGGGTTGTTATCAATGAGAGGACAGGTACAGTTGTCATAGGTGAAAATGTAAAAATCAGTCCAATCGCCCTTGCGCATGGGGGACTTGCCATAGAGATTAAGGTTGAATACGAGGTTGTTCAACCTCCTCCTTTTGCCCCTCCCACAGCTGAAACAGTAATTGTCCCAAAAGTAGAAATAAAGGCAGAGGAGAAAAAGGCGCCCATGGTGGAGGTGAAAGGGGCAACAATCGGTGAACTGGTTAAAGCGTTTAATGTCTTAGGCGTAACACCCAAGGATATGGTGGCGATATTGCAAGCAATTAAAGCTGCCGGAAGCTTGAAGGCAGAATTGGTGATAATGTGAAGATAGTCGGCAGTCAGCAGTCAGCGGTCAGCGGTCAGGAGTTAAAAGCTCTCAACTCCGAACTCCGAACTCAGAACTCGTCTGACCCGAAGGCAATGGCAAAACAGGTGGAAACCGTTTTTTTGAACGAGTTCCTGAAGATAATGATGGAACAGACATCTTTCGGTAAAGACAGGACTATTTCTACTTATATGCCTTACATAACCTCTGAAATGGCCAAATCCTTAGCAGACAGAGGGATAGGCATAGGCGATTTCTTTTTGAGAACTCCATTTTCCGGTAGTAACGAGCCAATTACCCCCCCCTCTAATCCCCTCATTACTAAGGGGGGGAATTGGGGGGTAACTCTAAGCTCTGAACTAAAGTTGAGACTTCCTGCGGAAGCTAAAATAACCTCAGGGTATGGCCTAAGGCACGACCCTATCGACGGACGGCTTAAACACCATAACGGAGTGGATATAGCTATGCCGGAAGGCTCTCCGGTAATATCGTCAGCGCCAGGTAGGGTTGTTTTCAGCGGTTTTTCAGCAGGTTACGGCAACACTGTGATTGTTGAACATGAAAATGGACTGAGCAGTCTTTATGCGCACAATTCAATAAATCTTGTAAAAACAGGAGACACCGTAGACGAAAGGAAAGTAATTGCGCTGTCAGGCTCAACCGGAAGGTCGACAGGCCATCATCTTCATTTCGAGTTAAGGAAAAACGGGATTCCGGTGGACCCGGCAGGCATGATTGGTTAATTTTTAGTTAAATCCTCCGATATAATAGTTATAGCGCAATAAACGCAAAAGGAGGATTTGAGAGATGAGAATAACAGACAAGATTGATGTTGTAGGGCCGAATTTTCAGAAGCCCGACAAGGCAAAGGAAAAGGCAGGGGAAAGGTCGGAGGAGGTTTTATCCAAGGACCATGTAACGGTCTCTGAAAAGGCCAAAGAGATTGGCAGGCTGCAGGTGGAGGTCAGCAAACTACCTGAGATAAGGACGGACCGTGTAGATGAGATAAAAAATGCTATCAACGCCGGCATCTATAATGTCAGAGGCGAGGCGGTAGCAGGCAAACTTCTAAAGGAGGCTATCATTGACTCAATTATATGAAGACTTAATCGATGTGCTGGAAAAGGAGTTTTCCCTGTGCACTCAACTGGTCGAACTCTTGCAGAAGGAAAAGGATGTAATAGTAAGCCTTGACCCGAGAGCGCTCGAATCGCTGTTGGGCGAAAAAGAGGCTGTAACGACTATGATAAAGGTGTGCGACGAAACGCGAGAAAAGATACTTGAATCCATCGGTTTTAAAAACAAGACCATATCTGAAGTCGCTGAAATGGCGGAAAACGGTTACAGAGAGAGGCTTACCGATATAGCGTCAAAATTTAAATCCATAATCAACAGCATATCGGAGCTCAATAGATTTAACAGCATACTTATAGAAAAGTCGCTGTATTACATAAAGACTTCGTACAATTTTCTTAATACTTTTGATGTCGCTCCACGCCAGAAAATATCGGTGGAGGCATAATGGGCGGTTTCGGCCTGTTTGATATCGGCAAAACCGCTCTCTTAATGAATAGAAGGGCGCTCGATACAATAGCTCACAATGTAGCCAATTCCGCAACTCCCGGCTATACGAGACAGGATGTTGTTCTCGAAAATATTCCTACAGGAGATATAACCGCTGTAGGAACAACCGGAAGAGGCGTCAGGATTACAGAGGTAAAAAGGATGTACGACGCCTTTTTAACCTTGCAGTTAAGAACCGAAAAATCGAACCTTTCTTATTGGAATGCATATGAGAAGGGTGTTGTCAAAATAGAGAATATATTCAACGAGGCATCCGACACCGGCATTAGCACAGCCATTACAGATTTCTTTAATGCATGGCAGGAAGTTGCTCAAAATCCGGAAGGATATGCGCAGAGGACTTTATTGATAAAAAAGGCTGAATATATGAGCAGCCGCATAAGCGGGGCGTATACAATGCTCGACGATGGACGAACTGAAATATTTAAGAGCAGCCAGAGCCTTGTGAATGAGGTAAACAGCATTGCAGCCAAGATTGCTTATTTAAACGATAAGATTGCAGCGGTTCCTGGAGCGCTTGATTTAAAGGATCAAAGAGACCTTCTCATTGAAAAATTAAACGAGATAGTTAAGGTTTCGACATTCGAGGATAATGTTGGCAGGTATTCGGTTCTAATCGGCGGCACTCCGCTTGTCGACGGCGGAAAGACTTATAAAATGAGCGTTACTACAGACACGGCAAATGCAATGCATTTTTATGTGGATCTGGAGAGCGAAGTGAGGGAGATAAACAGCTATATAACAGGCGGAGAACTGAAGGCAAACCTCGACTTAAGGGAAACGAATATACTTTCCATAATGAACAGGCTCAATGCCTTTGCTATAGACCTCTCTTTTACCGTCAACTATTATCACAGGCAGGGATACGGGCTGGATAACTCAACTGGAAATGACTTCTTTCGGCAGCTTTATTCAATAACGGATTCAAGCCCTGCAGTTGGAGGAACGGTTGCAGGAATAGATTTTACAAATATCAGCGTAGTCAATCTCGGTAAAATGTACCGGATAGACTATAACACCGTAGGCGGTGCAGGCTATCAGCAAGAAGAGGCAGGCGCAACCGATATTTATTGGCGTGTTCAGGAATCTACTGATGGAACTACATGGACAACGATTAACCCTTTATCAGTGACTCTTTCATCTGATACTTCTACAATCCCTGATTACAGGACATTGGAGTTCAGCGGAATAAAAATCAGAATAGACGGCAACCAGAGCGATTTAGTAACTACAGTCACCGAACAATTCGGTATAAGCTTTAATTCCAATGCCGCTAAGTATATGGCTACAGCGATAACCGACCCTCAGAAGGTGGCTGCGGCTCAGACCGATCCTTCTGATCCCTCAGGAGGTGTAGGAGATAACAGAAATGCAAGGTTGATAGCAGATTTAATTAATCAGAGGATTATTGCTGGCGCTATCCCTATCGATTTTTATCGCTCCATGGTTTCTGATGTCGGCGTTGATGCAAGCTCCTCGAAAATAAACATGAAATTTCAGAGCACGCTCGTTGAAGAGCTTGAAAGAAGAAGGCAGGAGGTTTCGGGCGTCAGTCTGGACGAAGAAGCCGCCAATCTGATTAAGTACCAAAAAGCTTTTCAGGCTTCGGCAAAGCTGATAAGCGTTGCAGATGAACTCCTCGAAACGCTTATTGCCATGACAGGAAGAAGATAGACATGAGAATTACGAATAAGATGTTTTACGACAGATTTCTATCTGATATGAGGAAAAATCTGGAGTCTATATTCATTTCCAATGAACAGATTTCTACAGGCAAGAAAATAAACAGGCCGTCGGACGACCCGACTGTCATGTCGAGGATTGTCGGTTATAAGACGCAAATTTCAGCAATAGGCGAATACAAAAAAGCGATAAATTCTGCAAAGAGCTCTTTTGAGGCGCTGGATTCTTCCATGTCCAATCTGAACAGCGCCCTGATAAGGGTAAAAGAACTGGCATTGCAAGGCGCGACAGGGACTACCGACCCCAATTCGAAGGTGATGATTTCAAAGGAAGTAGATATTCTTTTGAAAACTGCCATTGATATTGCCAATACAAAAGTAGGAGACAAATATATATTTTCCGGTTATAAATCAAACATTGCTCCTATTGATATTAATACCGGCGAATTTGTTGTGGATGCAAATATTTTCAAAATCAGTATAAGCGCTGGAGCGGAGATTGGATTAAATATGCCGGCAAACAGCTTGTTCAGCTTTGCACGTGTAAATGCAGCAGACCCGTCAAATGCTATTTTACCGCCGCATAATAGAGACTTCGATACCGCAAACGACCCGCTTACCGGAGAACGCAAAACTCCACCGGATGCAGATCCCTTATCAGCGCTGCAACTGTCAGCAGCAGTGGCTGATTCTTCTGCAGCCGGTTTTACTACCAATGGAGGAACTTTAACTATAACAGTAGGTGAAAATAATACAACACCGGTAGATGTTGTGATTGCTGCCAATGCCTCTCTTAACAATATTCGTGATGCAATCAACAATCAGCCTGGAATAAAAGTAAAAGCAAACATCGTGAATTTCGGGACAGCAGGAAGCCCTGATTACAGACTTATTATCGCATCGAGCCCGGTGGGTCAATCCGATAAAATTAAGATAACTGTAACTACGACCGACGGAGCAGGCGCCGGGCTTAACAGACTTGCATACGACCCACAGGGAATACAGAATATGACTCTTGGGAGAGACCGCATTGCAAATTACAACTATATTACCGACATAACAAATCCCAATTATTACAGCTTCAATAACAACTATCTGAACGAAAATAATATACTGCGTGCGATTCATTTTCTGAAGGTATCTCTTGAAATGAACGATAACGGCCGTATTCAAAAGGCAATAGACTATATCGGCAAGGTAGCGGAAAAGGTGTTCCAGTCACAAGCAGAAGTGGGAGCTAACCTTAACAAACTGCAAGCCGAAGGCAACTATCAGGACGACAGGGAATACGATATTAATACATACCTTTCCAATGACCAGGATGCCGATATTGCAAAGGTTATATCAGAAATGACTCAGAGACAGACTGTGCTTCAGAGCTTGAGAACCATATCGTCTGATTTTCTTAGAACAAGCCTTTTCGACTTTATAAGGTGATGCCTGATATGAGGCAAATAATAGGCCAATGATAGGATAAAATGCTTGTTCTAACCAGAAAAACAAATCAGACAATAAACATCGGCGACAATATACGGATAAAGATTGTTGAAATAGGAAACGGGTTTGTAAAAATCGGCATAGAAGCGCCGAGGGAACTGCCTATTTACAGAGAAGAGCTCTATGAAAAACTCAGACAGCTAAATGTTGAGGCAGCAAAGCTCGATATGGACAAACTTAAAGATTTCTTGGGATTGAAAGACAAATAGACAATAGCGGGGCGAAGATGAAAATAAATACTACAAGGTTCGGCGAGATAGACATTGAAGAGGATAAGATAATCAGTTTTCCTTTGGGAATTCCGGGTTTCCCACACTTAAAGCGATATATCCTCCTTGACTATAAAGACCCTATAAAATGGCTTCATGCAGTTGAAGACCCTGAAGTGGCTTTCATAGTTACTGAGCCTTTCAGCTTTTTCCATGATTATTCTCTCACTGTCGAAGATGATGTTGAGGAGTTTCTCGAAATTAAGGATGCGGGAGATACTGCTGTCCTTGTAATTTTAAATGTTTCTGAGAATGCATTGAATGCAAATCTAAAGGCTCCGCTAATCGTTAATATCGCCAAATTAAAGGCGGTACAGATAATCCTTGAAGATGACCGCTATTCTTTCAGGGCGCCTGTGCAATCTCTCTCTAAAGAAGCGGAAAACGCGTAAGAATCTTTCCTTTTTGAAAAAATCATTATAAAAGTGTTATTTTATTAAGAAGTATGAAGTTGGAAGTTAGAAGTTGAAAACGGAACTTTTGTTTCCCAGTTTTTACTTCTCAGTTCCTACTTCAAAAGAAGGGATGCATCGATAATGAACCGTGTTCCAATGACACCTGAAGGTTATCGGAAGCTTAAGGACGAGCTTGACAGACTTCTAAAGGTCGAGAGGCCGAAGAACATACAGGATATAGCCGAGGCAAGGGCGCATGGGGATTTGTCAGAGAATGCCGAGTATCATGCCGCAAAGGAGAGGCAGTCCTTTATAGAAGGACGCATACAGGAGCTTCAGGGAAAGCTTGCAACTGCAGATGTCATAGACCCTGCAAAGATAAACCAGTCAAATGTAGCATTTGGAGCAAAGGTTAAGGTAGTTGATGTCGAGGCAGACAATGAGTATGAATTCACCCTTGTAGGCCCTGACGAGGCTGATGTCAAGAGCGGAAAGATTTCCATAATCTCGCCTGTCGGGAGGGCATTGATAGGCAAAGAAGTGGGCGATATTGCAGTTGTAAAGGCTCCTGCAAGGACTATAGAATACGAAATCATTGAGATCAGCTTTGTCTAATAAATATTTCAAAGCAGATGTAACCGACAATATCTCTTTAAACAAGCGCTTCAAATTATTAAGCCTTAGTCCGTTGTCTACTGTAAAGATTCCGGAGCCGGGACAATTTTATATGCTTCAGGCAGGCGACACTTACGACCCTCTCTTAAAAAGACCATTTAGTATTTTCGGATATGAAGATAACACGCTCCGGTTTCTTTACAGGATTAGGGGGAAAGGCACATCATGTTTATCTAATCTTAAAGGCGGCGATGTAATCAATGTAATCGGGCCGCTCGGTAACAGCTATCCGGAACCTCATGGGGATTTCATAGCGGTTGCCGGCGGAATTGGTATTGCCTCTTTATTGCATCTTCTGGAGAAATTTAAAAGCAAGGCATATCTTTTTTATGGCGCAAGGAATAAACAAGAACTGGTAATGCTAAATGAGGCAAAAACATTTTCAAAGGAATTGTTTATAGCAACGGATGACGGCTCTGAAGGCAAGAAGGGTTTGATAACAGATTCTTTAAGCGATTTTCTTAACCCATCACGCATTACGCATTACGCATTACCGATTTATGCTTGCGGCCCTACACCAATGCTGAAAGAACTTTCCAAAGTTGTCGCAGACAAAGATATAAAGTGTTATGTTTCTCTGGAGGAACACATGGCATGCGGAGTCGGTGCATGTCTGGGATGTGTGGTGAAGACGGTAAGCAGTGAGCAGGAAGCAGGAAGCAGTAATAAAAACGAATCTCAACTGCTCACCGCTCACCATTCGCTGTTTACTTATAAAAGGGTATGTAAAGAGGGGCCGGTCTTTGATATAGAAGACATTGTATGGAGTGATGGAGTGTTGGAGTAATGGATTTAAGTAAAGAAAAGAAAATAAATCTTGAGATAGACATCGCTGGATTAAGGCTCAAAAATCCTGTGATGACTGCATCAGGGACATTCGGATATGGCGAGGAATATTCTGAATTTCTTGATTTAAGCAGGCTTGGCGCAATCGTGGTCAAGGGGCTTTCTGTTGCGCCAAGACAAGGAAATCCAACACCGAGGGTTATCGAAACGCCAGCAGGAATGCTCAATGCCATTGGTCTTCAGAATATAGGAGTTAAGGCTTTCGTAGAGGAGAAACTCCCATTTCTGAAAAAGTTCAAGACTCCTGTCATTGCAAATTTCTTTGGAGACAGCATAGATGAATATGTTCAGGCAGCAGAGGAATTAAGCAGCGCTGAAGGAGTCCATGCCCTTGAAATGAATATCTCTTGCCCGAACAAGCAGGCAGGATGGATAGTATTCGGCACAGACCCAAAAATAATGGAACAGGCCGTAACTGCTGTCAGGAAGGCAATAAAACTCCCCCTGATAGTAAAACTCTCTCCTAATGTTACCAATGTTGGATTTATGGCAAAAGTTGCAGAAAATTCAGGCGCTGATGCGGTTTCTTTGATAAACACAATAACCGGAATGGTAGTTGATATTAAAAAACGCAAGCCGGCGCTTGCAAATGTCACCGGTGGGCTTTCAGGACCTGCAATCAGGCCTGTTGCAGTTAGGATGGTGTGGGAAGTCTATAAGGCTGTAAAGATACCGATTATCGGAATGGGCGGAATAATGGACGCCAATGATGCCCTCGAATTCTTGATAGCAGGAGCAAAAGCTGTTGCTGTCGGAACCGCTAATTTTGTAAATCCTACTGCAACAATTGAAATAATAGAAGGTCTTGAGAGATTTCTTAAAGAGGAAGGGCTTTCTGATATTAATGAAATCATCGGAAGCCTGAAAATTGGCTCATAGCAAAAAACTATAAAACTATGAGCCATGAGCGAATTATAACCCTTACCACTGACTTTGGATATAAAGGTCATTGCTTTAAAGCAAATTTAATTGACAACACTACGCGCTTTTTTTATTATTAAAGGCTAAGAATAAACGGACGGAAGTGTATTTAAATGGAAAAATTATTGAGGATATTAGGTTCGTGGGCACTCTCAATCTTGAGAAGAATGGGCCACATGTTCCTCTTTCTGTTAAACTCCTTTTATTTTATCTTCATTCCACCATTTAAATTCAAATTGCTTTTGAGGCAGATAAGATTCTTTGGAAATAAATCCATGGCTGTAATTCTCCTTACAGGCGCTTTTACCGGTATGGTCCTCGCCCTGCAATTATATTATATCCTAAGAAAGTTCGGCTCAGATGCATTATTAGGTCCTGGCATTGCACTCAGCCTTATCAGGGAATTGGGGCCTGTCCTTTCTGCCCTGATGGTTACAGGCAGGGCAGGTTCGGCATTGACTGCAGAGATAGGCATGATGAGGATTACCGAGCAGATAGACGCCCTTACAGCAATGGGACTCAATCCCATGCGTTATCTCATTGTGCCAAGCATAGCTGCTGCCATAATAGTCTTTCCCTTGCTTACAGCCATTTTTGATGTAATCGGCATATATGGTGGATATGTGGTGGGAGTGGAGATACTCGGGATTAATTCAGGAACATATTTCTCGCTTATGAAGGATTATGTGGATATGGAGGATGTAATGATCGGACTTTATAAATCCCTCAGTTTCGGCGTTATCGTGTCATGGGTATGCTGCTATAAGGGTTTTTATACAGGTTATGGCGCAGAAGGGGTCAGCAAGGCCACAACAGAGGCTGTAGTGATATCATCCATATTAATCCTTGTCTGGGATTACTTCCTCGGCTCAGTCCTTTTATGAGAGGATTAAATGATAGAAATCATTGACCTTCATAAATCTTTTAACGGTCAGGAAGTCCTCAAGGGTGTAAATTTGACAATCCATGACAAAGAAATTATAACCATAATGGGAAAGAGCGGCTGCGGTAAAAGTGTGCTGATAAAACATATTATAGGTCTCCTCATGCCTGATAAGGGGAAGGTGTTAGTTGACGGTGTGGATATTACAGGGCTTGAACCAAAGGAGCTGGATATAATAAGAGAAAAATTTGGAGTGCTCTTTCAGGGAGGTGCGCTTTTTGATTCCCTTAATGTATATGGAAATGTCGCTTTCCAACTTATGGAAAAAACAAGGTTAAGTAAGATGGAAATACAGGATAGGGTTATGCATGCACTGGCTGATGTTGGTCTGAAAGGAGTGGAGAACAAGTACACAGCAGAACTGAGCGGAGGCATGAAAAAGAGGGTCGCCCTTGCAAGGGCGCTTATTACAGAGCCATCCATTGTGCTTTTTGATGAGCCAACCACAGGTCTTGACCCGATTCTATCGAGTTCTATGCAGAAACTTATAACAAGCACCCATGAAAAATATGGGTATACAGGTGTGGTAATAAGTCATGATGTGCCGAAGATATTTGAGGTAGCAAACAGTGTTGCCATGTTGTATAATGGCATTATAATAGATGCTGGTACTCCTGATGAAATTAAGAGGTCAAACAATCCGGTGGTACGACAGTTTATAACAGGCGGCATTGAGGGGCCAATAGGAGTAATGGATTGATTAAAGAAACCGCATTTTCCGCATTCCGGCAAAGCAGGAGAGTTTATGAAAAAAATTGACGTAGAATTGGCTGTCGGTTTCTTTGTTTTAATAGGTATTATCTCCCTCGGCTATTTATCCATAAAGCTTGGTGAACTTGAAATAATAGGGAAGAACAGTTATACAGTATATGCTGAATTTGAAAAGGCAGGGGGGATTAAACCTGGCGCAGTGGTTGAAATGGCAGGTGTTGATATAGGGAAGGTAAAAGGCGTAAGGTTAAGCAAGGACTACGGGGCGTTGGTTGAAATAACAATATACAGCAGTGTCAAGCTGCAGGAGGATGCTATAGCATCTGTAAAGACAAAGGGACTTATAGGTGAAAAATATTTACAGATAACACCAGGCGGTTCTGAAAAAATCATTTCGGACGGCGGTAAAATAAGGGAGACAGAATCAGCTATTGATATAGAAGAATTGCTGCAAAAATATGTATTCGGTGAGGTTTAGGAGGAAAGTATGAAGTGTCAGCAGTCAGCAGTCAGGAGTCAGCAGTCAAAAAAAATTTTTCTTTTTTTACTGTCTACTGTCTACTGCTTACTGTCTACTAATTTAGCCATTCCTGCATATGCTCAAGATAGTGGAAAGATTGTTTTAAATATCGAGCAGTGCATAAAAAAGGCTATCGAGGTCAGCCCCGAGATAGGCGAATCACGATACGAAGAGGAAGCGTATAAGTCAAAAAAGCTCCAGGCAGACTCGGCAGTCTATCCTCAGATAGAGGTACTCGCAATTACAGGGCCGTCTCCAAGGGCAAAGAGGGAGCAGATAAGCCCAAATGTTAATACATCTGTAGGAACAACTGTCAACGGGATATTCGGCAGTACAGAGGTCACATTAATCCAGCCCATATACACATTCGGCAAGATAAGCAGTTATAGAGAGGCTGCCTCGAGCGGCATAAAAGTGGCAAAGGCAGGTGTGGATAAGAAGACATCTGATATAGTTTTAAGAACAAAGGAACTTTATTACGGCCTTCTCCTTGCAAAGGATATGCGAAACCTTGCTCTGGAAGTCAAGGACGAACTTGTCGAATCGATAAAAAAGGCGGAGAAACAGATAGAAATAGACTCTCCGTGGGCGGACGAACTCAATCTATTCAAACTCAGGACATTTTTAGGAGCGGTTGACAAAAACATCAACGAGGCAGAAAAGGGAATTGCCCTTGCAACAGATGCCCTTGTAACAAGCATGGGGTTTCCAAGAGGAACCGAATTCGATACTGCAGACACTTTTCTCACGCCGGAAAGCAGAATCCCCGAGGAGCTGAATAACTATTTGAAAAATGCTGTGGAACTCAGACCTGAATTTATCCAGCTTAAAGAGGGTTTGAATGCGAGGAATGCCCTTATCGGTGTGGAGAAGAGCAACTACTATCCTCAGTTATTTGTAGGACTGAAGGCATCTGTAGCAGGTGCAACAAACAGGGATAAGGTGGATAACCCGTATATTTACGATTACTTTAACCATGCCTACAGCGCTGCATTTATGGGGCTTAAGTGGTCTATCGATTTCGGAATAACAGGGGGAAGGGTGAAGGAGGCTCAGGCTGAATATTATAAATTGCTGGAGAAGAAGAAATTCGCCGACGATGCCATACCGTTTCAGGTGAGAAAGGCATATCTCGATCTGGAAGAGGCAAGGAAGAATATCATAGAGACAGAAAAGGCATACAGAAATGCAAGGAAGTGGCTTGTTGCGGCAGTGGCTAACTTCGACCTCGGGATAGGCGATGCAAAGGATGTGGCTGATGCAGCGGTAGCTTACTCACAGATGAAGGCAGATAATCTACGCTCTATATATAATCATAGGATATCATTCGCAAATCTTTTGTATGCAACAGGATTGGATTTGAAAGAGATAAGATAGAGAGGCGATTATGGGAAAAATTTCAGATTTCAGATTTCAGATTTCAGATTTCAAAAAACTTGTTACTCATTACTCGTTACTCGTTATGCTTCTGCTGTTCACTATTCACTATTCACTATTCACTGCTTCTGATGCCTATGCTGGTGAGCCTACAAATCAGGTAAAGCAGACCGTTGATAAGGTTCTTGATATCTTAAGAAACAAGGAACTGAAGAAGCCGGAAAAAACAAAGGAGCGAAGGACTGCAATCCGCAAGACTATTTCCGAGAGATTTGATTTTGAGGAAATGGCAAAGAGGTCCCTCGCCCTTCATTGGAGAAAAAGGACGCCAGAGGAAAGAAAAGAGTTTGTGCCGTTATATGCCGACCTTCTTGAAAGGTCATATATTAAAAAGATTGAGGCCTATGAAGACGAAAAGATTTTGTATGTGGGTGAGGATATAGAGGGCGAATACTCTGTTGTAAAAAGCAAGGTAATCACAAAGAGAAATGTTGAAATACCTATACATTACAGGCTCCTCAAAAAGAATGGCAAATGGGAAGTATATGATGTGGTGATAGAAGGCGTAAGCCTCGTAAGCAATTACAGGACACAATTTAATAAGATCATTCTGCGGGATTCCTACGAAGAGCTTGTCAAGAAGATGAAGGACAAACAGGAAGAAGAGCTTTTTGAGGAAAAGGCAAAGTAGAGGCGATAGGCAATAGCCTATCGCCTGTTTTTTATCATAATACTTGACAAAAACAGTAAGGTTTTATAGCATAAATTCATGCTGAGATTATCGACAAAAGGACAGTATGGCGTCAGGGCCATGTATGAGATTGCAAAGGGCTATCCTGAAACTCCGGTAACCATTAAGGAAATTTCCGAAAAACAGGATGTCTCTGTTGCATACCTTGAGCAGATACTCAATAAACTCAGGAAGGCCGGACTTATAAAAAGCATAAAAGGCCCCGGAGGCGGTTATATCTTAGACAAAAGTCCTGAAAATGTAAGCATTGCCTCGATTTTAAACGAACTGGAAGGCCCTGTTGCCCTAACTTCATGTCTCGATCCTGAAGGAGGCTGTGTGAGGGTTGACAGTTGCGTGACCCATCTGTTGTGGAAGGTATTGGGTGAGCAGATCGAGGCGTTTTTGAATACCATAACACTGAAGAATCTCATAACAGGAGAGTTTATATCAAAGAGCCAGAGACTCAAAGAGTCAAGATATAAAACGCTGACACTTTAATAATATGATTCTTTGAAACTTTTAACGTATGAAATTCGTTCATGATGTAAAGGCGGACGTAACCGCCGATATTGTTTATATGATGTGTCCCATGCATCTTCTCAAACTGGACGAGATGATAAAGGGGCTTGAGAAGGGACAGGTGCTTGAGATACTTACTGATTATGATGGCGCCCTCGAAGATATACCACAATGGTGCGAAAGGACAGGAAATGAGTTTATAGGGATGGACGAGGATGAGGATTATTACAAGTTTTATGTAAAAAAACAGGCAATGGGCAATAGGCTATAGGTAAAAAACAAAAACCTATTGCCTATAGTCTATGACCTATCGCCTAATTTTAAGGAGCTATTATGGGAAAGTGCTATTTTGACCATGTGGCAACAAATCCATTGCATCCGGAAGCGCTGAATGCAATGATGCCTCATTTCAAGGAAGATTTCGGAAATCCTCTCAGCGTCTATGACCTCGGAATAAGGGCGAGGGATGCCATAGAAAAAGCAAGAGAACAGGTTGCCTTGCTCATTAATGCAAAGCCTTCTGCAATTGTCTTTACTGCAAGCGGCGCTGAGGCAAACAATTTCGCACTCAGGGGAATAGCCCTTGCAAAGCAGAATCAGGGTAAACATGTGATAGTGTCGAAAGTAGAGCACCACTCTATCCTTAATTCAGCGCGATTTTTGGAAAAGAGCGGTTTTGTGGTTACCTATCTTCCTGTAGATAAATATGGGCTTGTCGACCCGGAGGTTTTAAAAAGTTCTATTACAAAAGAGACGATTCTCATTTCCGTGGCGCATGCAAGCAGCGAAATCGGCTCAATAGAGCCTATAAAGAAATTAGCGGCAATAGCAAAGGAAAGGAATATCTTATTCCACACGGATGCGGTCGCAACAACAGGAAATATCCCGGTAGATGTGAAGGAGTTAGGCGTTGACCTCCTGAGCATGGCGGCGCACCAGTTTTACGGTCCGAAAGGAGCAGGAGCGCTTTATGTCAGGGAAGGCTTGAGAATAGTTCCCCTCATTTACGGAGGCATTCAGGAAGGCGGCAGGAGGGCAGGCACTGAAAATGTCCCTGCAATAGCCGGAATGGGCAAGGCTGCCGAACTTGCAAAGAGCGAGCTGAGCAATAGAATCGAGCACTGCAAAAGGCTTCGCGACAGAATAATAGAAAACGCGCTTAAAATACCCAACGTATATCTCACGGGACATCCGGAAAACAGACTGCCGCATCATGCGAGTTTCGTAGTCGAATTTATCGAGGGAGAGGCTATGCTCTTGATGCTCTCGATGAAGGGCATATATGCAGCCAGCGGCTCTGCCTGTTCTTCGAGGGCGCTTAAATCTTCTCCGGTGCTATTATCTCTCGGAATCCCTTCTGCGCTTGCGCAGGGCTCTATCGTATTCAGCGTCGGAATGAGCAATACAAATGAAGATGTGGACTGCTTTGTCAATGAGTTTCCGCAGATAATCAGCAGGCTGAGGGAGATGTCCCCATTTGCAAAGGGATGGGGCCAAAAAGGATTTGAAGAGCACGGCGAAGGAGAAAAATGTTATACAGGATAAAGGAGGATAAAAATGTATTCTGAAAAGGTAATGGACCATTTTATGAATCCGAGAAATGTGGGCGAAATCACTGATGCAGACGGCGTCGGCATGGAAGGCAACCCGATATGCGGGGATGCGATGCAGATATTCATAAAGGTCGAAAACGACAGGATAGTAGACGCAAAGTTCAGGACATTCGGATGCGGCGCTGCCATTGCAGTAAGCAGCATGGTTACAGAAATGGTCAAAGGGAAGACTCTCGATGATGCCCTTGCTATATCAAAGGAGGCGGTGGCTCAGGAATTGGGAGGTCTACCGCCTCAGAAAATGCACTGTTCGAATCTGGGCGCCGATGCGTTGAGAAAGGCTATAGAAGACTACAGGAGTAAGAAAAAGTCTTGACAAGTAGCGTTATAGAGTTATAGAGTTATAGAGTTATGCGTAAATTATTTATTTCCTTATATTGCTCAACGCTTTACGCTATAACGCTCAACGCAATAAACGCTATAACGAAAGAGGTTAATTATGCCCTATAAACTATTATTAGCAGACGATAGCCTCACCATACAGAAGGTGGTTGAGCTTGTCCTTACGTCGGAAAATTTCGAAATAAGGGCATTTAATGACGGCGAGCAGGCATTAAATGCAATGGAGTCTTTTAAACCCGACATAATTCTTGCCGACATCGAGATGCCTAAATTGAACGGGTATCAGTTGTGCGAAAAGATTAAAAATGATATGGCTACTGCAGCTATTCCTGTAATTTTACTTGCAGGTGCCTTTGAACCTTTCGACGAAGAATATGCAAAATCTGTTTTTGCAGACGACTTTATCATTAAACCATTCGAGTCGCAGGAGTTGATAAGCAAAGTGAAAGCACTGCTTGTCGGCTTTGAGCAGTCAAAGAAGACGGAGCCGGAAGAGGCGATAGAAGAGGAGTTGTTGGCCGCAACAGAAGATGCCCCTGAAGCTACAGTGGAATTAGCAGTATCGGCTACTCCGCAAACTCGGGAAGAGCCGAAATGGGACGAAGAAATTCCTATTGCAGAAGAAAAGGCCGAAGAGGTAATGGCGGATGAGGAATATGAAGCTAAGGCTGCTTTATCTGAGGATACAAAGGGATTTGCAGAAGAGCTCGCCGAGGCGTTGAAAGGCGGTGAGGAGTTAGGAGTTAAGAGTTACGAGTTAAAGGAAGTAGAATTACCTGCAAAGGAAGAGATATACGAAATAATAAAACAGACCATTGAAGAAAAGGTTTCCAGTATAATAAGCAGCGATATTTCTTTAACAATACAGGATTCTGTGAAAGAGGCAATATCAAGCAACGTCCCTGACATTATTGAGGATGTAACGAGAGAAGTGATAAAAGACCTGTTGAGATCATTGCGCGGCGAAATAGATGCTGCAATAAAAAGAATTGTCCCGGAAGTTGCAGAGACACTGATAAAAAAAGAGATAGAAAAGATTACTTCAGAGATTAGGCAATAGGCAATGGGCGATAGGCGATAACAATTATTGTGGTCTTATGCCTATTGCCTTTTGCCTATCGTCTATAGCCCCTTTTAAGCATCTATGATTGAACTAAAGAAAACTTACAGTCCGGAAGACATAGAAGACAAGTGGTATGTTTTTTGGGAGCAGAATGGATATTTTAAGCCGAATCCTAATGCCACAAAAGCACCGTTCTGCATAGTCATACCGCCGCCCAATGTTACTGGTTCCCTCCACATGGGTCATGCACTCAATGCCACAATTCAGGACATTCTTACACGATGGAAGAGGATGTCTGGACATAAAGTCTTGTGGCTCCCTGGAACCGACCATGCAGGAATAGCAACACAGAATGTGGTGGAGAGGGAGCTTTCAAAGGAAGGAATCGACAGGCATAAACTTGGAAGAGAGACGTTCATTGAAAGGGTCTGGAAATGGAAGGCCGAATACGGCGGAAAGATAATACACCAGCTAAAAAAAATAGGCGCTTCATGCGACTGGTCGAGAGAACGGTTCACCCTTGATGAAGGATTATCCGCTGCCGTAAGGGAAGTGTTTGTAAGGCTTTTTGAGGAAGGGCTTGTATACAGGGATAACCGTCTAATTAACTGGTGTCCGAGATGCCATACTGCGCTTTCCGACCTTGAAGTGGAATATGAAGAAATCGAAGGCAAACTTTACAGCATAAAATATCCTCTTACCCCCCCTGTTCGGATAGAGGGGGGGTATATAACTGTTGCAACCACAAGACCGGAGACTATGCTCGGTGATACGGCGGTTGCCGTCCATCCTGAAGACGAGAGATATAAAGATATTATCGGTAAAAACCTCGATTTGCCTTTGACAGGCAGAAAAATTCCTGTAATTGCAGATGCTGCTGTTGATCCTGCTTTTGGAACAGGCGCTGTAAAGGTTACACCTGCACACGATTTTAATGACGAAGCAATCGGCAAACGCCATAAGCTTAAATCAATCAGCGTAATTTCTGAAGACGGACGCATGTCTGCAGAAGCAGGAGAAAGATACAGCGGCCTTGACAGATACATTTGCAGGAAAAAGATAGTTGAGGATTTAAGAGAACTTGATTTGCTTGAAGGCGATAAGAAATACCTCCATTCTGTGGGACATTGCTACAGATGCAAGACCATAATAGAGCCTCTGCTTACAATTCAGTGGTATGTCAAAATAGAGTCTCTTGCATCTGAGGCTGTAAGGGCAGTGCAGGACAAAACAATAAGGCTCATTCCTGATTCATGGGAAAACAACTATTTTGCATGGATGAGAGACATAAAGGACTGGTGCATATCACGCCAGATATGGTGGGGACACCAGATACCTGTCTGGTGCTGTCCTGACTGCAAAGGAGAAGACGGTACACCTCCTCAAGGCGAAATAATAGAGCATATATTTTTTGAGCCTGTAATGCTCCGTGCGGGAATCAAGGCTACCGGCGGTATATATTCAGAATTGAAAAAGCTGGGAATGAGCCATGAGGAAATAATCAGGAATTCAAAGATTATAAGGATATCAAAGAAAGTAAAACCGATTTGTCAGAGGGAAGAGCTAACGGAATGCCCTAAGTGCGGCAGCAAAAATATCATCCGGGACCCTGATGTTCTTGATACATGGTTTTCATCTGCATTATGGCCGTTTTCTACTCTCGGATGGCCGCAAGAGACAGAGGATTTAAAGACATTTTATCCGACGGGTGTTCTTGTCACAGGCTTTGATATTTTATTCTTCTGGGTCGCAAGAATGATTATGATGGGACTGAAGGTAATGAAAGATGCTCCTTTCAGGGATGTGTATATCCATGCCCTTGTTCGTGACTCAAAGGGACATAAGATGTCCAAGTCAAAAGGCAATGTGATAGACCCTCTCGTAATGATAGATAAATACGGCGCCGATGCCTTCAGGTTTACCCTTGCTGCATTTGCTGCTCAGGGAAGGGATGTGAGATTTTCCGAAGATAGGGTCGAAGGGTACAGACATTTCATAAATAAATTATGGAATGCCGCAAAATTCATAGTGAATAACGAAGAATTATGGGCAAAGCAGCCGCTGCACGGGCATGACAAGGACTTAGACCTTCCGGGCAGATGGATACTGAGCAGACTGGCTTTTACAGCAGAAGAGGTCAACAGAAATCTTGGAAACTACAGGTTCAACGATGCGGCCAACAGCATATACCAGTTTGTGTGGCATGAATTCTGCGACTGGTATATAGAGTTTACAAAGCCTGTTCTTTATCACGGAAGCAGCGAAGAAAAGGCGGCGGTTATAAATTGTTTGTTCTTTGTTCTTGAGAAGATCATTCAGTTGTTACATCCATTTATGCCGTATGTTACAGAAGAATTGTGGAATACCGTATTTGAGCAGAGCAAAAGTATTATGATATCACAATATCCGGTAGATTTACCTAAATATCCCGATGCTGAGGAACAGATGGACTATATAATAAGTGCGATAACCGGCATAAGGAGCATAAGGGGAGAGTTGAATATCGCCCCATCTCTTGAAATGAGGGCAGGTATAAAAACCGCTTCAAAGGAAGTGGAAGATGTTATGAAAAACAATCTTACTGCTATAATGAAATTGACACGTTGCAAAGAGATAAATATCGGGGCTGATATTAGGAAAGAAAAAGGCTCGGCGGTATCCGTAAGGGATAAGATGGAGATATACATTCCAATAGAGGGTCTGCTGGATATAAAATCTGAAGTGGAGAGGCTTCAGAAAGAGAAGTCGAAAATAGATGATTCAATAGCAACGTTAAACAAGAAGCTTCTAAATGAAGATTTTTTGAAGAATGCTCCAAGGGTTGTGGTCGAAAAGGAGAAGGCAAAGTTTGATGACTTTGTCCACAAAAAAGAAAAGATAGAGGAGAACATAAAACTATTAAAGACAGTAAGCAGTAAGCAGTAAGCAGTCAGCCGAAAACTGCTCACTGTTTAATGCTTACTGAACTAAAGGGGGTAAAATATGGGAAAAGAGATAATAGAGATGGAGAATAAAAACCTTGGTATGGTTGAAGCGGAGTTTATGAACATAAGGCACAGCACAGTCAGGTCTGTGGAAGGCGGCCATATTGAGTTGCAGCAGGTCGGCGCATTGAGCATCGATGGCGAGCGTGTAGAGGTTACTCAGGGAGCTTCTGTATTAATGAGAGGCGCAAATCTTTCTTTAAACCAGAGCATAGGAATTCTTGCAGCCGGAAATACTACGACCCTCAACTTTTCTTTCGCACCTGTTTCGGTTTCGGCCGATGAGACAGTAGTAAACAGAAGCGCTGTGGGAGCCATGGTCGCAAGGAATATCAATTCGAACAACAGCACTTCAATACTTATGATAGGCAAAAATATAAACGGCAATGTAACAACACTCCTTGACTGGCGTTCTGCGCTTGCACTGGGCGCTGTTGCAGGAGGGGTTTTAGGTCTTTTTTCTTTGTTCAGAAAAGGCAGATAAGGTGGAATTTTTAATATTAAAAGAGACAATCCGCCTTGCGATACTTGAAGACATCGGTCACGGCGATATAACATCCCTTCTCATTATTCCCGAAGACAGCAAGGCAAAGGCGCAGATTATGGCAAAGGAAGACTTTATCCTTGCTGGAATGCCATTTGCGAGGGAAGTTTTTAATGCCGTAGACCCTGATGTTGTTATCAATGAATTCTTCCATGACGGCTCGCATGTAAAAAAAGGCGATATAATAGTGGAGATTTCCGGAAGCAGCAGAAGTCTTCTTGCCGGAGAAAGAGTTTCATTGAATATACTCCAGCGCATATCAGGAATTGCTACGATGACAAAGGCTTATGTGGAGAAGGTATCCGGTCTGCCGGTTGAGATTGCTGATACGAGAAAGACAACTCCTGGAATGAGGTTCATGGAAAAATATGGCGTAAGGATGGGGGGAGGAGTTAATCACAGGTTCGGACTTTATGACGGCGTATTGATTAAGGACAACCACATAAAGGTTGCTGGAGGAGTAAAAAAGTCTGTTGAACTTGCAAAGAAGGCACATCATCTCCTCAAGATAGAAGTCGAAGTAAAAAGCCTTGATGAATTAAAAGAGGCACTGAATGCAGGAGCGGATGTAATTATGCTTGATAATATGTCCATCCCTGACATGAAAGAGGCTGTAAAAATCGCAAGAGGCAAGGCTCTCCTTGAGGCATCTGGAAATGTAAATCTCGAAAACATAAGAAGCATTGCTGAGACAGGAGTTGATATAATATCCATCGGCGCATTGACCCATTCAGTAATGGCCGTTGATATAAGCATGAAGACAGTTCATAGCTCATAGTTCATAGTTTTTTGCTATGAGCTATCAGCTATGAGCCAAAAGCTAATTTATGGAAGAACTTACATATAAAAAAGCAGGGGTTGATATAGACGAGGGCGACAGGTTTGTGAGCCTTATCTCCCCTATGGTTAAGAAGACATTCAGGCCGGAGGTAATGACCGACATCGGCTCATTCGGCGCATTATTTAAACTCGATATGTTCAAATACAAAGAGCCTGTACTTGTAAGCGGCGCTGACGGCGTGGGAACAAAATTAAAGATAGCATTTATGATGGACAAACACGATACTGTCGGCATCGACCTCGTTGCTATGTGCGTTAATGATATACTCACCCTCGGAGCAGAGCCTTTATTCTTTCTCGACTATTTTGCCACTGGAAAACTCAAGTCAGAAAAGGCAAAGGATGTTGTTAAGGGAATCGCAGATGGATGCAAAGAATCCGGATGCGCCCTTATAGGCGGAGAGACAGCAGAAATGCCGGGATTTTATGGAGAAGACGAATACGACCTTGCAGGCTTTGCTGTTGGGGTTGTAGATAAAGATAAAATTATCGACGGCTCAAAGATAAAGGAAGGGGATGTAATCATAGGCATAGCGTCCAGCGGCCTTCACAGCAATGGCTATTCCCTGGCGAGAAAGGTCTTTTTCGATGTAGCAAAATTCAGTGTTGATACCTACATTCCTGAACTAAATACAACCGTCGGAGAAGGACTGCTCATGCCCACAAGGATTTATGTAAAGGCATTTAATGCATTGAAAGGCAGAGTGGATATTCATGGGATGGCACATATAACAGGCGGGGGAATAATTGGTAATGTGCCGAGAATAATTAGAGAAGGGATCATGGCAGTAATTGATGAAAAAACATGGGCTGTGCCGCATGTTTTTGAACTTATTAAGAAATTAGGCAATGTCCCCGCTGACGATATGAAAAAAACCTTTAATATGGGAATAGGATATGTTATAATTTTGGACAAATCGGATTTGGATTTAGCCATTTTGTATCTCAAGGATACTGGCTTCGATGCCTATCCAATCGGAATTATAGAGAAAGGAGGAGGTAAGATACGTTATGTATAAAATTAAACGATTTTTAAAAAGGCTTTTTACCCCGGTCACTATCATGATGATACCGCATGACAGCAAGCGCACAATCAATATAAAACTTCCATCTATAGGCGTATTTTCTTCGGTTTTACTATGGCTTGTAGGTTCCGTTTATGTCGTTTCCATAGCGATAGATACGGTCGAATACTACGATATGAAGAGCAAATTGAACTTTTACACGTCACAATTCGTAGAGCTGAAGTCCACAATATCAACGCTTGAAAAAGCAGAGGCTGAGTTTAAAAGGATTTTATCTTTCAAAAGTAAGGAAAAGATACTCGAAAATGTTGACACAAAAATCAATACACACGATGCAGGCTCTCTCGATATGGATATATTAAAAGACCAGATAAAGAATACCGTGGAAAAGGTTACGGACATCAAGGAATTCTTGAGGAACCAAAAGGACATCTATATGGCAACCCCAAAGGGCTGGCCTATTGTCGGAAGAATAACATCCGAGTTTGGCGGTAGAGAAAACCCGATACATGGAAAACAGGAGTTTCACTCAGGACTGGATATCTCTGCCAGCATGGGGGCACCTGTTAAGGCAACTGCTGACGGAATAGTCAGCTTTTCCGGCTGGAGCGCTGGAAACGGCAATCTTGTAGTCATAGAGCATGGATTTGGCTACTCCTCATTTTATGCTCACAACAGTTCAAACGCTGTAAAGGTAGGGCAGAAGGTAAAGAGGGGCGATATTATTGCACATATAGGCTCTACCGGAAACACTACAGGCCCTCATCTGCATTATGAGGTATGGCATAACGGCAAGGCTGTAAATCCGATGTCTTTTATCAAGGAGGCTAAAAATGTTCCTAAAGAAAAACAATAAGCTGGAGGCGCTGATCGGTTCAAACTCCGAGTTCAAAGGGGATATTGCTGCTCAAGGAACTATGCGTATAGACGGTAAAATAACTGGGAATATCATTGCTGATTCGGTTATTCTCGGAGATGATGCATCTGTTGCAGGCGACATAAAGGCCAGGTGTGTTGTAATAGGCGGCAGGGTGGACGGCAGTATCAGTGCGGAAGAGCTTGTGGAGATTAAGCATACAGGCAAGCTCTTCGGCGACATTCATACAAGCAAACTATCTGTTGCCGAGGGCGGTATTTTTGAAGGCCGCTCATTTATACAAAAGGACGAAACAAAGGTAATAGACTTTCCGAATAAAGAAGCATCGGCAAAATAATTTCACCTCCAGATGAAATCTGTATTCCTTGACAGCCTTTCACTCGAAGAAGCAATTAAAGTCCTTTTTCATCACTTTGATGAGAGAGGCCTGCACCGCCTTCCTTCTGAGATTATAAATGTTACCGAATCCCTTGGCCGTATAACTGCAGAGCCTGTATTTGCAAGGTATTCATCGCCGTTTTATCACTCCGCTGCAATGGACGGATATGCAGTGAGATTTGCAGATACATTCACAGCATCAGAAACATCTCCATACATGCTGAAAATCGGATACGACACTGTGTATGTGGATACAGGCGACCCCATGCCTCAAGGTTTCAATGCAGTTATCATGATTGAAGATGTGAATATAATCAAGCGAGAGGCGAGAGGCGAGAGGCAAGAGGAGGAATGCATAGAGATTTATGAGCCTGTTACGCCGTATCAGCATGTAAGGACAATCGGAGAGGACATCGTTGCAACTGAGCTTATTATTTCCGAAAACCACAAAATAAGACCAATAGACATGGGAGCAATGCTCGCAAGCGGCCATATTGAAGTATCTGCAAGGAAAAGGCCGAAGATTGCAGTAATCCCGACAGGCACTGAGATTATCGAACCTGATGTTGTAATAAACAGGCCGCCTGAGCCTCCTGAGATAATAGAGTACAACTCATCGATGTTTTCAGGTCTTGCAAATGAATACGGCGCAGAGGCTGTAAGATTTAATATTGTCAAAGATGATTTAGATGAAATTAAAAAGGCTATAAGCGCGGCATCAAAGGTATCAGATATTGTTCTTATTAATGCAGGCGCAGGAAGAGGCTCAAAGGACTATACATTGACAGCCATAAAGGAATTAGGAGAAGTGATTATAAACGGTGTTTCGATAAAACCCGGCAAACCCTTAATTGCAGGCTTTGTTAATAACAAGCCTGTATTCGGCATTCCGGGCTATCCTGTTTCAGCATATCTCACATTCCAGTTATTCGTGAAGCCTGTTATTGCAAGGCTATTGGGGGTTGCTGTGGAAGAAAATGAAAAGATAAAGGCTAAAATCTCAAGACAGATTGCATCTCTATTGGGTGTGGATGAATTTATCAGGGTAAAGGTTGGAGTTGTCGATGATAAATATATTGCTACTCCTGTCGGCAGGGGAGCGGGATTGCTTATGTCCCTCGTGAGGGCAGACGGTATTTTGAAAATTCCCGTGAACTCGGAAGGCTTACAGGCAGGGACTGAAGTTGAAGTAGAACTGATGAGGAATAAGAATGAGATTAAAAATACTATCGTATGCATAGGAAGCCATGACAATACACTGGACATCCTTGCAAATACCATAAAGAAGAACCATCCTGAATTTTCTCTGTCATCAGCCCATGTCGGCTCAATGGGCGGATTGACGGCATTGAAGAGAAAAGAGGCGCATATTGCAGGAACACATCTGTTGGATGAACAGACAGGGGAATACAATATACCGTTTATCAAGAGATTGCTGTCCGACAGAAAGATTATTCTTGTTAATCTTGTTTATCGCCAGCAGGGGCTTCTTGTAAAAAAAGGCAATCCAAAGAATATCAACGGTTTTGAAGACCTCATAAGGGATGATGTGATTTTTATTAACAGGCAGTCAGGCTCGGGAACGAGACTGCTTCTTGATAAACATCTCAGGGAGCTTGGAATTAATCCCTATATGGTCAAGGGATATGATAGGGAAGAATATACACATATGGCTGTCGCATCAGCCGTGCTCACCGGTCTTGCGGATACAGGACTTGCAGTCTATTCCTCTGCAAAGGCCCTCGGCCTCGACTTTATCACTGTTGCCAGCGAGCGCTATGATATCGGAATTCCGGCAGAGTTTATGGATATGCAGATGATAAGGATATTACTGGACGTCATAAGGAATAACAAGGAATTCAGAGCTACCGTCGAATCCCTCGGAGGATATGATACGAGGGATATGGGAAAAGTGATGTTTGAGGGGTAAGGATGAATTTTAGAGCAAGGGAAAAGGAAGGAATATCGATGCCGAAGAAGAATTTAATAGCTCTAATGCCATGCGTATATTGACAGGATTAGACATCATAGAGAAACATTGGCCTAAAAACCTTAGCGGCGCAAGCATTGGGCTTGTGGTGCATCCTGCGTCCGTAAACAGAAGTCTTAAACACTCAATCGATGTTGCTTTGAAGTCGAAAAAGTTCCGATTGAAGTCTTTATTCGGCCCGCAGCACGGAATCAGAGGCGAGACTCAGGACAACATGATTGAATGGGATGGGTTCAAAGACAAAAAAACAGGGCTTCCCGTTTACAGCCTTTACGGACATACGAGAAAACCAGAGTCTCAAATGTTGAAAAACATTGATGTCATGGTAATAGATATGCAGGATGTAGGCTCGCGCTATTACACCTTCATATGGACGATGGAACTCTGCATGCAGGCATGTCTTGAGATATCCAAATCTATCATAATTCTCGACAGGCCGAATCCAATCGGAGGATATATCACCGAGGGCCCTGTGCTTGATACTGACTATTCGTCCTTTGTCGGGCTGAGACCTCTCCCTGTAAGGCATGGCATGACAATCGGAGAGATAGGGAATTATCTGAGGAATGAATTCTATTCATTTCTTGATTTTCATGTCATTGCAATGAGAGGTTGGAAAAGGGATATGTTTTTTGACGACACGAAACTTCCTTGGGTATTGCCTTCTCCCAATATGCCTACGATTGATGCTGCCATTGTGTATCCCGGAATGTGTCTTTTAGAAGGGACAATGCTCAGCGAGGGACGCGGCACAACGAAACCGTTCGAAATATTCGGAGCGCCGTTTATTGATTCCGATGCGCTGGTCGATAGACTTAAAGAATTCAATCTGCCGGGAGTAGTTTTCAGGCCTATGTATTTTCAGCCCACATTTCAGAAATATGCAGGAAAGCTATGCGGCGGCGCGCAAATCCATGTAACAGACAGAAAGAAATTCAAATCTTTTAAGACAGGCGTTGCCATAATCAAGGCAGTGTATGACCTTTATCCAGATGACTTCAAATGGAAAGAGCCTCCATACGAGTATGAGACAATAAAGATGCCAATAGATATTCTTGCAGGAGGCAGCAGGCCCAGGAATGATATATAAGACGGTAAAGGCATTGATGAAATGGAAGAGTGGTGGAGCGCCGAATGTTCTTTATTTGCAAAGAATGTAAGGAAGCACTATCTGCTTTATGAATAAGAGGCTCAATGTTTTTATCCCCGCTGCCGGGCTTGGTGAAAGGCTTAGACCGATCACATACCGCATACCGAAACCTTTATTGCATATTCTTGGAAAATCTGTTTTAGGACTTGTTCTGGAAAAGGTCATCGCTCTTTGTCCAGACAGCATTGCAATCAACCTTCACTATAAGGGGGAGCGGATAAAAGATTACATAAACGGTTCTCCATTTAAAGACAAACTAAAATTTTTTCACGAAGACCCAATCTTGGGAACAGGCGGCGCATTAAAGAATGCAGAGGGATTGCTCTGTGATGGAACTCTTCTCGTGCACAATTCTGACATAATTTCTGACATTGATCTAAAAGCGCTTCTTGATTTTCATTATTCGTCAAGAAATATGGCCACACTTGCTGTGCATGATTACCCCTGTTTCAACAATGTCGTGATTGATGAAACAGGCTGTTTCAAAGGAATAGATAGTTTATCGAAAAATCAAAATGTAAAGGCATTCACCGGCATTGCTGTTTATGAGCCTGAGTTTCTGAGATTCCTTCCTTCAGGCATATCAAGTGTTGTGGATGCATGGATTAAGGCCATAGATGCCGGTTATAAAATAGGCACGATGGATGTGACCGGATGCTGCTGGACAGACATTGGAAGCCCTGCTGCCTATGCCTCTGCCGTTATTGATGCATTGAGGGCTGGAGGTGAAACAGTCTATATTCATCCTTCAGCAAAAGAATGTGCAAATATTGAATTGGATGGATATATATCAATAGAAGCAGGGTGTGTTTTTAGCGAGGGGTCATCACTCAGAAATTGCATTGTCCTTCAAGGAAGCAGGACTGATAAAAAGGATTATGAGAATTGTATAATCGGGCCTGATTTTGAGATACGGTTAAGCGAATCAGAAATGCTCGGAACAGCCGATAATAACAGATTAATCCTTATCGGTACAGGCGGATCTGACAGGAAATATTACAGAGTACGAAAAGGGGATTCAACTCATGTATTTGTTAAATACGGCAAAGATGACCCTGACTTTAAAAGACATATAGAATACACGAGGTTTTTCAGAAGACATGATATACCTGTTCCCGAATTGATAGATGTAAATATTGACGATATGACTGCACTGTTTGAAGACCTCGGTGATGTGTCACTTTACAGTTGGCTTAAATGGCTACGGGATTCGGGACAGATAGAAAAAATATACAGGAAAGTCATAGATATTGCAGTGCTTATTCATACCGCTGCAACCCAAAATGTTTCTGAATGCCGCTGCCTTCAGGAAAGAATCTTTGATTATGAGCATTTCAGATGGGAGTCGGATTATTTTATCGAGAGGTTTATAAAACCGATAAAAAGAATTACGATTGAAGATATGCCTGAGCTGGACGAAGAATTTCACAGGCTGGCGTTAAAGGCTGACTCCTATCAAAAGACTATAATCCATCGTGATTTCCAGTCGCAGAATATTATGATTGCTAAAGGCGATGTGCCGAGAGTTATAGATTATCAGGGCGCAAGAATAGGGCCGCCTGCATATGATATTGCATCGATGCTCTGGGACCCTTATTTCAGGCTTTCTGGCGATATGAGGGAAAGGCTGCTGGAATATTATGTCAATCAAATTGAGAATATGCTTAATGAAAAAGACCTCATCGAATCGCTTCTTCTATGCCGGATCCAGAGGCACATGCAGGCGCTTGGCGCTTATGGTTTTCTTTCGCTGGTAAAGGGCAAAAAATATTTTTTAAAACACATTCCGGAGGGATTAAGGCTGCTGAAAGAAAACAGCATACTGTTAAAAGAAAAATATCCAATGCTCCATAAACTCATTGCCGGACTTTAATTTATCGTCTTATCTTTGAACCTTCGATGATGAGTCTCAAAGCAGCTACCCTTGATGCTGCGTGTCTTCCCATCTCAGTGTTCGGGGCGACTTTAAGTTGGGCAATATATTCATTGTAGGCTGAATAAAGGTCATTTATATTCTCATAGCATATGCCCAATATGCCGTGTATTTCGGGATGTCTTGGCTGTGCATCAGCAAATAGCCTCAAATGCGGTATTGCTGTTTTGTACATTCTCATTTTGTAATAACTCATGCCTAAAAAGTAGTGGGCTGATATGTCCTGCGGAAAAAGAGATATGCTTCTTTTCAGATAACTTATGCCTTCTGAATAATCACCCCTGAAATATCTGATTGTGCCCATACCCCTTAGAGCCGGCTCGTAATCTTTATCGATGCTTAGGGCAACATTAAAATACTTTTCCGCTTCATTATAGTCTTTTTTCCTCAGCATTATGAAACCTTTAAGCGTATGGAATGGAGGCTGGCCTTCATCTGCCTTTATTGCCTTTGATGTGAGATGGTCTGCCTCATCCATGTTATTCTTTCCGAATGCCCTCACAGCATTGTCATAATATCCTGTATAAATTCTGTTGGTGTTTTTCAGTTCTGCAATCATATTCTTAAAACGCTCTCTGTTTGTCCCATCTTCTGTAACTTTAAACGGTCTCATCTCATTTATAATGCTCTGGATCTCTTCAATCCTCGCCGCTGTCCTCGGGTGTGTCGAGAGCAGGTCTTCAAAGAAACTACGTTCCTCTGCATTTTTGCCCAAAGATTTCAGATATTCATGGGATGCTCTCTCTAAATTTTTATGAGCGCTGACAGCATTTTCCGGGTTATATCCGAGATTCGTCATGTATTGGATACCGAGCCTGTCGGCTTGGAGTTCATCGTCCCTGCTGTATTTCAGGAGCAAGAGGCTGCTGCCCACTGCGCCGAGTCTTAATGCAATGTCAGAGGCTTCCCTGTCTTCCAGCGCAATGCCTGCAGCGCCAAGCCCTATTTGATGCAGCATCCCGCGGGTTATCTGCCTTGCTGAATGCCTTGCAGATACATGTCCCATTTCATGCCCCATGACGAATGTGAATTCTGCCTCGCTATCAAGCGCTGCAAGTAATCCTCTTGTCATTACCACATATCCCGGTATAGCCCATGCATTGGGAACGGAACTGTTCTGGATTGCGAATTGAACAGGCAGACCCGGTCTGTGAGAAACGCCGTGAATTCTGACGACAATATCTTTTAAATAGGTCTTTAGTTTTTCGTCTTTATATTCTCCTCCGCCGCCGAGGTCACCCCATAAGGTATTTGGATAAAGCTTTTTACCAAACTCTATTTCCTGATTTTCGGATATGAACATCAGCTCCCTCTGTCCTGTTACAGGGTTGATGGCACAGCCAAAAAAAGTGAGCAGTAGGCAGTAAGCAGTAAGCAGTAACAGAATTTCTTTTCTTGCGGGCAGTAAATTTTTTATTTTTAACTCTTTACTCATCACTCATTACACACATTACACATTACACATTACACATTACTGATTTAGATACCTTTCAGGATTTTCTGTTATACATTTTATTATAACATCCTCGTCAAAGCCCATTTCAATGAGCCTCTGAGAGGATTCTGCAATAGTTATACAGCCACCTAAGAGTTTGCCATGCGTGTCCATAACTCCCTGACTTTTGGTGAATGGTGTTGCCTCTTTTACCGAATCAGAGACAATAATTATTCTGTCAGGATTCTTTGTTTTAAATATCAGTTCAATGGTCTTTTGGTGCAGATGATAAGGGTCTGCAATGACTTCGATATAAATGTCCTTATTTAAAAGCCCGAAACCGGCAATTCCGGGCTCTCTGTGATGAAAGCCCCTCGTGGCGTTGAATATGTGAGTGATACCTTTTGCGCCTGCATGAAAGCCTGCTTCAGCCTCAGAATATGTTGCATCGGAATGTCCCATGCTTGCGATGATTCCCATATCAGTTGTATTTTTTATAAGTTTTGTCGCTCCGTTTATTTCAGGTGCAATGGTGATTATCTTGATTACATCCTCAAAACCTTCTATGAGTTCTTTGAAATTGTATTCTGTAGGCTCTATGAATGTTATTGCATTTAATGCGCCGCATTTGGACGGGTTCAAGAAAGGCCCTTCAAGATGGACACCAATTATAGTTGAGAGTTGAGAGTTAGGAGTTAGGAGTTTAGAAAAGGGGGATAAGGGGGGATTTGAAATGTTTTTTTGTTTTTCCATCGCTTTCCTGACTACTTCCATATGTTCCCTCATCACCTTTATTGTGGCTGGATAAATTGTGGGAATGATTTCCGAGACGCCGTACGAGCCGTGTATTTCGGCTATTTTTAAGATATGATCTTCGACAGTTGTTCTTGTGTCGTATCCGCCTATTCCGTGGGTATGAATGTCTATGATTTTCATTTTTATTGTTCATGCCTCAAGTTGGATATCTCATTTCTCAGCCGCCACAAGAGCCATAATCCAGGCAGGGCGGCAAGGGCGGTAATGAAAAAGAATTGAGCCCACCCCAGCGATTGCACAATAAAACCTGATGTGGGGGCGATAAAAATTCTTCCGAGGGCAGCAAGGGATGACAAAAGTGCGTATTGCGTTGCGCTATACCTCTGGTTGCACATTGTCATAAGCAGTGACACAAATGCTGCTGTGCCCATTCCTCCGCTCAGATTTTCAAAGGCCACGGCAAAAATCAACATTCCGTAGCTTTTGCCGAGCCACGCCAGAACCATAAATGAGAGGTTGGATACTGCCTGTAATACTCCAAAAAATAAAAGAGAGCGGAAAAGGCCGAGCCTTACCATTAATGTCCCGCCGAATATTGCTCCGACAATGAGTGAGACGAGGCCGAGTCCCTTGTTTATTGCGCCGACATCGGTCGGCGAGAAGCCTATACCTTTAATGAGAAATGCAGTGGTCAGTGTCCCTGCATATGCATCTCCGAGTTTATAGAGGATTATTAAAAGCAATAGCATTACGGCAGCACGCCTTGAAAAGTAATCTTTTAAAGGCCCCAATATTGCTTCCTGAAGGCTTTTAGGCGGAATGATTTTCTGTTGAGGTTCCGGCCCTAAAAAAGTCGAGAGTATTCCCACTGTCATTAATCCTGCCATTAGAATATAAGTATTTTGCCAGCCGATATTATCTGCAAAAATAAGCGCCAGCGCTCCTGATACAAGCATTGCGATGCGGTAGCCCATGACGAACACTGCAGCGCCAGCGCCCCGTTCTTTTTCCCTAAGTACATCGGTTCGGTATGCATCAACAACTATATCCTGAGACGCAGAGGAAAAGGCTATTGTCAATGCAAAGGCAGCCATAAGCAAGGGGGCGTGTTTGGGAGAACCGAATGCCATAGCAGCAATGCCGAGCAGTAATGCAATCTGTGTAATAACTATCCATCCCCTGCGTCTTCCCAAGAGCGGAGGGACAAACCTGTCCATGATAGGAGACCAGAGGAATTTTACGGTATATGGAAGCCCCACGAGGGCAAAGATGCCAATGGTTCTAATATCCACTCCGTCTACCGCCATCCATGCCTGCAGTGTGCCGCTGGTCAAAGCCAACGGCAGTCCGGATGAAAAGCCGAGCAGTGTTACGGCTGCTATGCGCCTGCTACGGAATACCTGAAGATATGGGGAAATATTAAGTTTCACTTAGGTTTACCGGAATCTGTCCCTTAAAATACATCTCTCTTTTTAAGCGCTTGATTACAGCCGTTTGTGCCTGCTCTGTTGCCTCGTAAGCAGCAATAAGTATATCAGCTTCTTTAAAATGGCGTAAGACATAAGGGCTTCCAAAGGAAATGACAATAGAAATTCCGGCTTTTTTAATCAGTTCATTAATTTTCTGTCTCTCTTCATCGCTTATGCCTGAACTGCCCTTCCATGCAAAAACACTGGTGAATACTGCGAAAATAGAGCATTCAGAGTTAGGGGTTAGAGCTTCATGGCTGAGAAGATTTTTTAATATAGAAGGCTTGTAAAGATTTTCGTCTCCAGCAAATACTATCTGCACTTTGTTAAAGTCCTTGAGTGGCAGGACTCCTGACTTATATTTCACAATGCTTACGGACATATCGGTGATTTGTTTTGAAATTGACTCGTGAGCTGTATAATTAACTTCGGACTTTCTGATATTTTGAAGTCTTGTCTTTGCTTTTAATAAGTTGCTTACAGCATTATCAATCTGTTTTTCACCTATCTCTTTAGATTTTACTGCCGATAAGAGTTCTTTGACTACTGTGTCAGCGTCCACAGGATGAAGCAATATGTCGGCTCCGGCATTTATGCATTCAACAGCCACGTTCCCGAAGTCTTTCAGGGCATGCATATTCAGCGCGTCTGTGAGTATCAGGCCTTTAAATCCAAGCTCTTTTCTCAATAAATCAGTAATAATTTTTTTTGACAGGCTTGCAGGTTTTGAGTCGAGTTCAGGAACTGTTAAGTGTCCTATCATAATGCTGCTTACGTTTGCTCTAATGGCTTCGATAAAAGGCATTGTGTCGTCTCTCATTAAATCAGCTTTTGTTTTATTAATTACCGGAAGCGAGATATGGGAATCTACGGCTGTATCGCCATGCCCCGGAAAATGTTTAGCACAGCTTATAAGCCCTGAATCTTCGAGGATTTTTATATATTTTGAACCGAACCATGCCGCATCTTCAGGATTGTCCGAAAATGCCCTTGTGCATATTATGGGATTGTCCGGGTTTTTATTTACATCCATCACCGGAATTAACGGCATGTTTATTCCAATGTCAATCGATTCATCAGCAACTGCTTTTATCATGTTTTCGAGGATAAAAGCATCGCCCTCTCTGTTTTTATCAATAGCTGCCGATACAGCCATTTGGCATGGGAAATTGGTTGCGCCTTTTATCTGTTGTCCTACTCCCCGCTCAATGTCGGATGCTATGAAAAGCGGTATTTCTGAAAGAGATTGAATTTTGGCGGTAAACTCTTTTACCTCGTCTCTGCCGCCTCCGAAAACGATAAATCCGCCAATGCCTCTTTCAACAAGCCTGAATATTTTATGCTGATATTTTTCTGATTGGATTCTATCCCCATCAAGCCTGCTGATGATGAGTTGATAGAGTTTTTTTTCGAGAGAATCAAGTTTTGATATAAAAGTATTTTGCATGATGGAAAGTTTATCAGAATGATGACAGTGGAGACAATAACCTCTTTTATTTCGGCGCTCCAGCTTTATATTTATAAACCCTTTATGCCATAATTAAACATGCCGGTGAGAATAGTTGTTATTTTGATTTGTATTTTTGTTTTTACTTTTGCAACCTCTTGTTCCGCATTCTCAAAAAATCGGAATAAACAAGCTGTCAACACAGCGTCGCCGTCAGGAAAAGAATCTATTCTGCATGAAGGAAAGGCTTACTTTGAGTATTTGCTGGGATACGAGGCTGAAATCAGCGGAAGATGGGAAGAAGCCTTGAGGCGCTATTCCAACGCCCTGAGTTTTGATCCGACATCCGCCCATTTAAAGACACAAGTAAGCTATATGCTTGTCAGGCTTGGAAGAATTAAGGATGCCATGACAAGATTGGAAGAGATTACAAAGACTCACCCTGACCATGTGCCTGCCCTTATGCTGCTTGGAGAATTGTATAACTCTCAAAGGAAACTGGAAGGTGCCATAAGGATATATGAGAATATCCTGAAAATAGCCCCTGAAAAAAATGAGGCATCTTTATTTTTAGGAATCCTGTATGCCACGAAGGGGGAATTTCAAAACGCGTTGAATATTTTTGAGGCTATCTTGAAAAGAGATCCTGAAAATATAATGTCTATGTATTATATGGGCTTGATAAATATGGAAAAGAAGGACTATGTCAGGTCCGAAGAACTATTCAGCAGAATCATAGAAATAAATCCCTCCTTTGATGCAGCCTACATGAATTTGGGTCTTATCAGGGAAACAAAGGGCGATTTAAATGCAGCAGAGGAATATTATAAGAAAGTTCTTAGCATTAATCCCCATAACCTTTTTGCAAAGGAAAGGCTTGCGCAGTTATATCTTACCGAGAAGGCCTTCGGAAAGGCTATTAAAGAGTTTGGAGATATTTTAAAAGAAGCGCCTAAAAATATAGGCATCCATCAAAGGCTTGGTTTTCTGTATCTACAGGAAAAACAGTATGACAAGGCCGTCGCCGAGTTCAGGATAGTTCTTGAAGCAATGCCTGATGATGTTGCATCGAGATATTATCTGTCGCTGGTTTTGGCGGAACTGAAAAGATATGACGAAGCGGTTGAGGAGCTAAAAAAGATAATATCGGCTGAGCCCAAAAATATAAATGCCTTTTTAAACCTTGCGCTTATTTACTCAAGACAGAATCGCCATGCAGATGCCGTAAAGATATACGAGGAGATACTGAGCTTTGAAAAGGGGAAACCGGAGATTTACACATATCTCGGCAGTGCATATATACAGGCAAAGGAGTATACAAAGGCAGAGGCTGTTCTAAAGGAAGGGCTGAAGCTTTTTAATAACAGCGATGAATTAAATTTCGGCATCGCTGTAGCATACGAAAAAATGGGACGGTTTGACGATATGGTTGCTTATCTGAAGCGCACCATCGAGATGAACCCCAACCATGCCGATGCATTGAATTACCTCGGATACAGTTATGCGGACAAAGGAATAAATCTTCAGGAGGCTTTGACCCTTATTAAAAAAGCGCTTGAATTAAAGCCAGACAGCGGATACATCATTGATAGTCTCGGATGGGTGTATTTCAAACTCGGAAGACTTGAGGATGCATTAAAGACCCTCAAGGACGCGTTGAGGCATGTAAAGGACGACCCTGTATTGTACGAGCATATAGGCGATGTTCATGAGGTTATGGGAAATTACAAGGATGCAGTCAATGCATGGACCGAGGCGCTGAAATTTCATGAAAAGGAAGAAGGACTGAAGGATAGGGTCGAGAAGAAAATTAAGAATTTAGAATTACGAATTAAGAATTGAAGAAGATAATTCAATAATTCGTAATTGATAATTCGTAATTATGGTTACATTAAAGGCTCCTGCCAAGATAAACTGGTCTCTTTATGTTCTGAACAAGAGGGATGATGGCTATCACAATATCCTTTCTCTAATGCACTGCATAGGACTTTATGACACATTGACCTTTGAGCATTCCGATGCTTTAGAACTGGCTGCAGATATTGATGTCCCGTATCATCATAACCTTGTGTATAAGGCAGCCGAGAGGCTCATGTCTTATACGGGCACAAGTAAAGGGGCTAAAATTGTTCTTAAAAAAGAGATCCCTTCCGGTTCAGGACTCGGCGGAGGAAGCAGCGACGCTGCATATACCCTGATAGGACTGAATAAGCTGTGGGGTCTTGGTTTGAGAGAAGAAGATTTAAAGGAAATAGGTGCAGATCTCGGCTCTGATGTGCCATTTTTTTTTGACTGTCCTGTTGCCATTGCCGAGGGTAGGGGAGAGGTTCTTACACCATTAGAAATAGGCATATCTTATACATTGCTGCTTGTAAAGCCTTCGGCATCTGTATCTACCGCATGGGCCTATGAAAAAATAAGGTCAAGGGTCAAGGGTCAAGGGTCAAGCATGGAATTGACAAAAACAGGGGGTAAATTTAATAATATTAAGTTCATTTACGAGGCTATTAAGACAGGGGATGTTTCTCTTCTTCATGCTCATGTGCATAATGACTTTGAGGAGGCTGTCATCGGGAAATATCCTGTGATTGGCGGTTTGAAAGAAAAACTGCTGTATGCCGGAGCCTCGATGGCGATTATGAGCGGAAGCGGTTCAACGGTTTTTGGACTTTTCGAAAGCAGGGCTAAGGCGATTGAGGCGGCAAAACTGTTTTCATCGTATTGGAATAGAGTTGTAGAAACTACAGTAAGCAGTGAACGGTAAGCGGTGAGCGGCCTGTCTTTTTGGGGCGTCGACAAGCGGCAAGTCAGCAGATTTTGGATCTGCCATTCCCAGGTTCGAATCCTGGCGCCCCAGTAATTGATTATGGAGGAAAGATGCATAATGGAATAAAACTCATTACAGGCAATGCAAACAGAACGCTTGCAAATCATGTCAGCGAATGCATTGGTATCCCCCTGACAGATACCACCGTTACCAGATTCAGCGACGGTGAGATTATGATTCAGATTAATGAAAACATAAGAGGTGGTGATGTGTTTGTAATCCAGCCTACATGCACGCCTGTAAATCAAAATATCATGGAACTTCTTCTTATTATCGATGCGCTGAAAAGGGCATCGGCAAAGAGGATAACAGCAGTAATCCCTTATTACGGCTATGCAAGGCAGGACAGGAAGGCTCAGCCGAGGGTTCCTATCTCGTCAAAACTTGTTGCCGATTTGCTCACTGCAGCAGGTACAAACAGAATCATGACCGTAGACCTCCATGCAGCACAAATACAGGGCTTTTTCAATATCCCTGTTGACCATTTATATGCCGCACCTGTCTTACTTGATTACATCAAAAAATGCAAGTTCGAAAACCTGGTTATAGTTTCACCTGATGCAGGCGGTGTTGAAAGAGCAAGGGCGTTTGCCAAGAGATTGGACGCCTCATTGGCCATTGTTGATAAAAGGCGCGAGACTGCAATGGTCTCAAAGGTTATGCATGTAATAGGTGATGTAAAAGAAAAGGACGCAATCATCCTTGATGATATGATAGACACTGCCGGAACCACAACGCAGGCAGCTCAGGCGATTAAAGACAACGGCGCAAAAAGGGTATTTGCAGCATGCAGCCATGCTGTGCTGTCCGGCCCTGCAATTGACAGGATAAACAACTCTGCGCTTGAGGAGGTTATAACTACCGACACCATTCCTATGGACGATAAACAAAGTTCGTGCAAAAAATTAAGGGTGTTAAGTGTAGCGTCACTTCTGGCAGAGGCCATCAAAAGGATTCATGAAGAGACTTCGGTAAGTTCATTGTTTGTATAATTTAATAGGAGGAAACATGGAAAGAGCGACACTTAATGTGGAAAAAAGAGAGAAATCCGGTAAAGGCGGGGCACGGTCTTTGAGGAGGGGCGGAATCATTCCGGCAGTTCTTTATAAAGGCGGTAATTCCCTGCCTGTACAGCTTTCCGGCAAGGAGCTTTCCCAGTTTATCAGCAAGACTGCCGGAGAACAGGTGATCGTGAACCTTCAATTCTCTGACGATACAAAACAAGCCATAGTAAAGGATTATCAGAAAGACCCGGTTATAGGCAATCTGCTTCATGTGGATTTTCAGGAAATTTCCGCTACAGAGACGATGAGGGTATCGGTGCATGTGGTCATAAAAGGCGAGGCCATCGGCGTAAAGCGGGATAAAGGATTGCTTCAGCATGGCTTGAGGGATATAGAAATCGAATGCCTGCCCGACAAGATTCCTGGTCATATCGATGTGGATGTAACCCATCTGGGAATCGGCCACTCTATCCATGTCAGTGATTTGAAGATTGGCGAGGGTATCCGTATTCTTACCGATCCTCATGAAGTTCTTGCAACGGTAATCGGCATTAAGGAAGAGGTTGCGGCACCGGTCGAAGCCGCAGTGGAAGCGGCCGAGCCTGAAGTGATAAAGAAAGGCAAGAAAGAAGAAACGAAGGAGTAGTGGAGTGTTGGAGTAATGGCAGATGTGGGTTATTGCCGGTTTAGGCAATCCCGGTAATAAATACGCCGGGACACGCCATAATATCGGATTTAATGTAATAGACCGGCTATCCGAAGAATATAATATCCGGTTGGAAGAAAAGGATATGTATGTTATAGGCAAAGGGGCTATAGAAGGAGTTGATGTTATCCTTCTAAAGCCCCTTACTTTTATGAACAGAAGCGGGCTTGCCGTGAAAAAGGCAGTCAAGAAGGCAAATATATTTCCGGATAAGATTTCAAACAGCTTGATTGTCGTACACGATGACCTCGATGTTGATACGGGGAATATGAAAATCAGGAAAAACGGCGCATCCGGCGGACACAGGGGTGTTGAATCAATAATTCAGGAACTGGGCGCAAAGGATTTTATACGCGTAAAGGTTGGTATAGGACGGAATAAAGATATTCCTGTTGAAGAATATGTGCTCACTAATTTTAAGCCGGCTGAAAAAAATCTTATAAAAGATGTTATAATTAACACGTCCTATGCTGTTGCGTGCATCGTAACAAAAGGTGTCGATAAGGCAATGAATAAATATAATCGTTCTGCGATACAGGCCAATAAAACTCAATCATAATGAACGTCCTTATTAAAAACATACCGGAAGAAGGGATAAAAACTGATGCATTAATCCTTCCTTTTTTTGAAGACTATTTCACAGACATTTATTCTGATATTGATTCAATAATCGGCGGGCTGATACGGAAGGTCATTAATTCAAAAGAGTTTACAGGCAAACAGAATCAGCTCACACTGCTTCATGTCAGGAATATCAATTCGGAAAGAATTTTATTGATAGGGATCGGCAAACAAGCCGATATAACATCGGACAGGATAAGGCAGGCGGGCGGCAAGGCATTTTCCTATCTCAGGGAAACAGGAATAAAAGATGCAGCCGTATCAACCATTATATTCAGCCGTCTGCCGAAGAGTTTTTCTGCGTCACAAAGGCCGGTATTTTATTTCATTGAAGGCGGACTTTTAAGCCTCTATAGATTTGAGAAATACAAAAAAACAGAAAACAACAAAGAGATCAAGACAGCTGCAATACTCAGCGAAGATAAGGACATTCCCCTTAAATGGCTGCAGTCAGTCGTTTCAGCAGTGAATTTTGCAAAGGACCTTATCAATACACCTTCCAATGACATGACTCCAACTGTTTTGAGCGATATTGCAAAATCCCTTTCCGGTAAGAAGATTAAAGTTAAAGTGTTGGATAAAAAAGATATAGAGGAAGAGGGCATGGGAGCGTACTTGTCTGTATCTAAAGGTTCTGCTGAACCTCCTAAGTTTATCGTTATAGAATATAAAGGAGGAAAGGGATCGCCTTTAGCCCTTGTGGGTAAATCCATAACTTTTGACAGCGGCGGCATATCCCTGAAGCCGGCAGAGGGAATGGAGAAAATGAAATACGATATGTCGGGCGGAGCGTCTGTGCTTGCCATAATAAAGGCTGCTTCGGAGTTGGAATTGCCTGTAAATATTATTGGCATCCTTCCTGCTACGGAAAACCTTCCGGGAGGCAGTGCCTCGAAGCCTGGAGATATTGTTAAGACCATAACAGGAAAGACGGTTGAGATAATAAATACTGATGCAGAGGGTCGTCTTGCCCTTGCGGATGCCATCGGATATGCGATAAAATATTATGAGCCGAAGGCTGTAATCGATATCGCTACCCTGACCGGAGCGTGCTCAATAGCGCTCGGCAGCGAGGCGATAGCAATGATGGGAAATAATACAGAGCTTATGGAAAAACTTAAAAGGGCATCTGAAGAGATATATGAAAGGGTATGGCAGATGCCGCTTTATGACGAATACAGGGAATATATCAAAAGCGATGTAGCCGATATAAAAAACAGCGGAGGCAAAACGGGCTCGCTCGTTACAGCAGCTTATTTCCTTAAGGAATTCACAGGCGACATGCCATGGGTTCATCTCGACATAGCAGGCACGGCATGGAATGAAAAGGATAAGCCCTATACGCCTAAAGGCGCTACAGCGATGGGAGTCAGATTGGTGCTTAATTTCTTGAAGGAGATAGAATAAATGGTCTTTTTATTCGCATTTTTCGGATTTTTATTCGTTCCGTCTTTCGCGTTCGCATGGGGGCCTATGACTCACATGTATTTAGGAAGTGAAATGTATTCGTATGCGTCTTTAATTCCGACAGGAATTATGACCTTATTGAAGAAATACCGCCAGGATTTTCTTTACGGAAATCTGATGGCGGACATGATACTCGGAAAAAAATATCTTCCGGACGACAAAAGCTCCCACAGTTGGGATGTAGGGCTTAAGCTTCTGGAGCAGGCAAAGAAGGGGCAGGAAAAGGCATTTGTCTACGGCTATCTGAGCCATCTTGCAGCAGATACCGTTGCCCATGAAGCCCTTACAGAAGACAAATGGGATGTGGGGCATGCATGGATAGAGATGAAGGCCGACAGCATAATAAATAAAACATACTGGCTGCAGTCAGTGACCATCGACAGGACTGTCCAAAGAAGAAACGACAGATTTTTAGAAGGCTCCCTCGACAGTTTTATCTTCTCTTTCAAGACCAACAAAAGGATATATAAGGGGATGGTATTTCTGTCCCTTCTGAACAAGAAAAGGAAGAGGGGAGTCGACAAGAAATACATCATAAATCTCCATGACGAATCAATAGCAAGCATTCTGGACTTGTTCCAAAATGGCGAGGATGCCTCTGTTCTGAGCAGAAGCCCGCTTTAAAGATGTTTGACAAAAACTATCTCTTGCCTTCAGACGCATTAAGGCTTATTTTAAGCTCTATTCCAGAAAGTTTTTTGTCCACCGAAAATTTAAAAATAGAGGAATGCTACGGTCGTATCATTGCCTCTGATATAGTCTCACCTGAGGACCTTCCTGCATTTTCCCGCTCAACAATGGACGGATATGCGCTAAGTTCTATGGATACATTCGGCGCAAAGGATACATCTCCGGCATACATCACTTTGAAGCATGAGGTATTTATGGGCTCTGCCCCTGATTTTGATATCAAAAAAGGAGAGACTGCAAAGATACCAACAGGAGGCATGCTTCCGGCAGGCGCCGATGCTGTTTTGATGCTGGAACATGCGCAAATAGTCTCTGATGACATTATAGAAGTTATGAAGTCCGTTGCCCCCAATGAAAATGTAATTCAAAAGGGAGAGGATATAAAAAAAGGCGAAATCGTTCTTACAAAAGGCCGCAGATTAAGGGCTCAGGATATAGGAGCGCTCGCAGGACTTGGAATAACCGAAATAGATGTTTTCAGAAAACCTGTCGTATCAATTATTTCAACAGGCGACGAAATAGTAACCGCAAGCAGTTCTTTAAAATTGGGGGAGATTAGGGACATCAACTCATTTACATTGTCAGGCCTTATAATCGAACACGGCGGCATGCCTGTAAAGAAAGGAATATTCAAAGATAATTATGAAACTATAAAAAATATAATTCAGGAATCATTAAAGGATTCCGATATGGTCTTGATAAGCGGCGGTACATCCGCCGGCGCAAAAGACATGACGGCAGAGATTATAAATGACATAGGCAAAAACTATGATGGCAAGTGGGGAGTGCTTTTTCACGGAGTATCATTAAAACCAGGAAAGCCGATGATAGGCGGGGTTATAAATAATAAGCCCGTTTTAGGACTTCCTGGACATCCTGCCGCAATAGTCGTCTGCTTTGACCTTTTTATAAGACCGATTCTGGAAAGATTGAACGGCATAGTGCGACAGAGCGATAGAGCGACAGTCAATAAGGAAAAAGATAATTCTTTAAAAAACTATCGCACTGCCACACTGCCGCACTGCCGCACTATAAAGGCCAAAATGTCCAAAAGCATTGCTTCATCAGCCGGAAGGGAAGACCATATAAGGGTCTATCTTGAAGTAAGGGATGGCGAATTATTCTCCGTTCCTGTCCTCGGCAAATCAGGATTGATAACCACCCTTGTAAAAGCCGACGGAATTGTTGTTATTCCGCAGAATAAACTCGGACTCGATGCGGGGGAAGAGGTAACGGTAAGGCTGTTTTAACGGCCGAGCGCAAACGAAGCCGTTCGGTTTAAGTATTAACCGTTTGCGCTCTGTTATCTGAAGTGCGTGCCGATTTCTTGCTTTTTGTTAAGCAGTATTTATCCTTCAGTTCTTTGAGAAAAGAATCACGATTTTCAAGATAGGAGATCCAATTTGACATCTTTTTCTCTACTTCTTCTTGTGTATAAACTTGTCCTTCCTCTACGTCTTTCAGCCCTCGTTCAATTTTTTGAAGAACATAAAGATGATATTGAACATCCTCTAATGTGCAATCATCAGGCAAACGACTGAGGAGATCGCTTACCTCTTGCTTGACTGTCTGCATCTCTCCCTCCTTTTTATTCTAATTATACAAAATTAACCGTGAATTTCGCCTAACGTTTTGAGTGCTTGAGAAGGGCAAAGCCTTTGGATGTTTAATCTCAAGCACTCTGTTATCTGTTCGTTGCGGGCAGGGTTAGTTCTTTAAAAATTTATATGTTTAAAATATCTTTCAATTTTTGTTTCAAAACTTGCATATCACCTGTGCTTAAACTCCCGAGCCTGTTCTTCATCCTCTTTTTATCAATAGCTCTTAGTTGAAACACTAAAGCGATAGATGTTGAAGTCAGGTTATTGGTAGAATCTGGCTCTACAACAAAAGTAAATGGGAAATTCGCAGCCTTTATTTGTGTGGTGAAAGGAACAATAAGAACGGTAGGGACTCTATCTATGTTTTCAGCAGTCTGGACTATAATTGCAGGTCTGACACCTTGCTGTTCGTGTCCGCCAGAAGCAGGAATTTCAACGAGATAAATATCTCCGAAGGTCACGATAAATTAGCCTCAAAATTACTTAGCGCTTCGTCGCTTAAAGTATCCCACTCGTTAAATTCTTTCTTGAGATGGAAATCCGTTTCCCTCTGCAGAATGATACTTTTTTTAAAGATGCGTATAATGTTGAGAAGATTAAGAATCTGTTCATCAGGTATATTCTGCAACTCCTTGATAATTTCTTCTTCATAGTTGATTTGCGTATGCATTTTTTACCCTCCTTTCACATAGGGATAATTATAAATTCATTATATCACAATGGCACCAAGCATGATTGTTTTAATTTTATGATTTGAGAAGGGCAAAGCTCTTTAGAGCCTTACCCTTCAGAATCTGTTATCTGCCGCTGCAGGCAGTTTTTAAATAGAACCATTTGGTGAGAACATTGTTTGCTCCTTCCCTGCCCGCACCGAGCAGATAACGTTCAAGGCTTTGCGCCGTGCCTATCACCTCATCCAGCTTAATCTCAATAATAAAGCGGGCGGCATGAAGCGACCTCAAATATTAATCCAAATAATTGGAGCGTCGCAAAGCCTGTTGTTAAACGACGTCGCCCCCTGCTTTATAAACTAACAACTTCAACTTCCAAATTCAGAGCAAACTTCAGCCTCAACATTTTCAACTATATACAACCTCCGATGAAGCCAATGTTGTCTTTTGACTTTCTTTTTCGCTGTTTGTCCTCCACAAAATTCACAAATCATATTTTCCTCCTAATCTTCTCTTTCTAACTCGTCATCCAGCATTTCTTCTTCTGCATGATCGGAAAGGTAATAGTCCTTATCTATAACCTTTTGGGGGTCTTGTCAATAGGTGTGTAAAAAGCATTTAGGCGGCCTTCCTTTCTGACGCCCTAATATCGGTTACCATTTCACCGTTAACGAACTCTTTTCCTGCATAAACATCCGCCAGCAAATGAGGGCTGTTAAGCGCCCTAAAGTTCTTCTCCGCTACTTGAAGCAGTTTCCATAACGTTGCCGTTGCATTTTCGACCCTCTTATACCTCTTTGCCGCATCCGTCCTTAGCCTTGCGGAAGCAAACAGCGACGCTCTCCCGATACCCGGGCTCACAGGCAAGTATCGTCTTTTGTCCGTTGCTTAATGCGCCTATTATTACCAGAAGCGCAGCCTTGTCTTTCTCTAAACCCGCTTTGACATATATGCCGTCTGCCCACTGATATACGACTTGCAGTCCAGATAGATCCCTCTCCTTCCATTCCTTATACTCGGCCTGCCATTTCCCTTTTAATCTCTGGATTGACGATGCAGACAGCGGCGCTCCTTCTCCCAATAGTCCGCGTAAGGCAAGCTCAAAGTCGCCATTGGCAAGCCCGTGCAGATACAGCTCCGGCAGCATCTCCCCTAATTCCTTCGTCCTACGCTTAAACAACGGCAATACCTTGCTCTCAAATCCCTTTACGTCCCTCAAGCGCGGTCTCCGAATCGTTATGGTGCCGTTCATTAATGCAAGCTTCCGAGGCTTGCCTTTGCCATTTCTGTATATATGAGGAATATCTATGCCCGTTATCCGTTCGGATTTGCCTCGCCCTAAAAATTCCGCTATCTCCTCATTCAATATGTCCTGTATGTACTCCTGCATCTTTAACCGAACCATTCCCTCCAATAAATCATACGTTGCCCTTGACGATTTGTCTTCCCTGCTGTTACTCTTTCTCATGGTGGTGTCTCCTTTCTTTTTTGTTGAATTGTCGTTCAACTTTTAGGATACACCGCCTGTTTTTCTTTTTACACTCTTTTTTATTTTACCTCACCTTTTGTCTAATTCTTTGTAATGTCTTCATTCAACCTATTCTCAGGGGGCGATGTTGTTTATCGTTCAAGGCTAAAAGAAGTGTGATAGCATTTGCCACTCATTCTTTTTGTCTTTTAGCCTGTTGTTAGGCGAAGGAACAAGCGATATTCCTTTTAACTTAATTCCCATTCCTCATAAAAAGCCTTTTTAAAGTTCCGTGCACTATGCAGCACAGCAAGAATTTCTACATCTTCATTATCTATAATTCTATAGACAATCCTGTAATTTTGATAAATGACTTCTCTGAAACCATAATTTTCAAGCTCTGAGACAATACATACGAGGCATTGTTTCAAGTTTTGTGGTAGCTTTGATAAGAGACTTTATGAATCGTGTTGCATAAGTTTTAGAATCTCTGACAATATATTCATGGATTGTTTGCAAATGACTGCTTGCCTTTTCAGTCCATCTTATTTTGCCCATTGTTCAACTCTTTTAAGAAGTTCTTCTGTAGTCAATAACCTCCCATCCTCAGCATCCTTCAGCCCCTCTAAGACCTGGGCTACAAAGTCTATTTCATACATTATGTCTTCTAATGAACACTCATCGGGCAACCGTTTTATGGTTTCAATAGCGACCTCTTTTAGTTGTGCCATCTAAAGACCTCCTTTTAACCTATAGTATATCAAATTATTTATATCGCTTGTTTTTTCGCCTAACGTTTTGAGTGCTTGAGAAGGGCGAAGCCTTTGAGTGTTAACCTCAAGCACTCTGTTATGTGCCGTTTGCTCGCCTCAGCTGTCTTCCGGTTCTTTGCCATTCTCGTATTCGCTGACATCGTAGTCGTCTTCGTCGTAGTTGAATTCAACTTTGCTTTGTTTGATAATATCGCTGAGTATGTCGTTTAAGAAACCTTGATCGATTGCCGACCGAAACTTGACAAGTAATTCGGGGATGTTGATGATTTCCTCAATGCAGGACATATAGCGAGATACAATAGCTTTGATTGAATACTGTCTCTCTGCTTGCTCTTGTATTTTCTGTCTGATAGTGTCAATTGAATCAGACGACTTCACAACGAATGTTATGGGGTATTTCTCAATCTTGTCGATGTCTAAGAAGTATTTCTTTACATCGATGGTCTCCGTAACCTGAAAGAACCGCCCTAATGGTTTCATAACGAAGTCAATCCCGCCATCGTTGGCGTTTGTACGCCCAGTCTTGTAGAGTTTGAGATTATCTTCTTGGAGGTTATCGGGATCAAAACCCCAGTAGAGTTTCTGATTGTGATAGTAATACTTGAGAATGCTGTAGCTTACGATTTCAAAAATGCGTGCATCAACTGTTGGCTCCAGCAAACCTGTGATAAATTCTACAAGCTCTTGTTCTTTGAATTTCTCTGCGCCCTCACAGAACTTGATGAAGCGGTCAAATGCGCTTCTCTTTGCCTCAACGTAAGCGTCGATTATTTTTATCACAGACTCCGAAATATCGTGCTTCTTGGAGCCAACGTTAAGTTTGAGAAGATTCTGATTGAACCAGTATCGATTGGTATTAGGATCTCGAAGGATGGGTATGTATTCGCAGTTTGGGAAGAACTTCTTGAACTCCTCATTCATTCGGTGATTGAGTGCGTGATTTTGCAACTTCTGACCGAATGGAAGTTCTCTTTGTCTATTGAAAAGAGTTGAGAATACCGCCCCCTCATAATTTTTGTAATTGCCCGACTTGTGGAACCCTTTTGCGATGTAGTCTTCTACTAAAACATAGATTGCGTAAAGATTGGCAAAACTCCCTCTCGACTTAGAACCTTTGTTTGCCGACTTGGTCTTGATATTGAGATATTGAACAAGCTCGCTCTTTGAAAAGATAGTCTCCGATGACTTTGGAAAGTTCTTCTCTATAATGCTTTTGATCGTTTTCGTGAACTCGTGTTCCATTTGGCCTTCTTTTCAAATAGGTATAGAGCGGTTTGGTTTTCGTCTACTGGCAGCTCATATGTTTTCCGCTCTCTGCGTAGTGGTTCACCGTTGAACTGTGTGGCAATCTGCAATCGGCGCAAACCAATCTTTACGTAGTCCTCGTTGATCTCGATTCCAATTGATTTCCTTTTAAGCTGTTTGGCAACGTAGGAAGTTGTGAAAGAGCCAGAGAAAGGATCAACTACTAGATCGCCCTCGTTGCTGCTTGCCTTGATAATCCTTTCCAGCAACGCTATTGGTTTTTGAGTCGGATGGTTTTCGTATTCGTCCATGCGGTATCTTACTCGTGGAATATGCCAGACGTTTCCGGGGACCTTCTTCGAGTTATAGACAGTCGGAACTGGCTTCCTATAGTCAATCAGTTTACGGACGGCGCCAGTCTTTGCCTCGACTAGAATATCATTAGCATTAAAGGTGTAGTCATTCTCGTCTTTGACGCAGTGGAGTATCGGCTCGTACAAAGAACCGAAATACTTGCGGGCTTGAACACTTGAACTATCGTAATACCAGACAATTCGAGATAGGATAGTGAGCTTGGCTCTAAGGAAAATATCGAAGTACGGCATATTTTGGGTGGCTGTCATTACGTACATCGTTCCGGAGTTCTTTAATTTTTTGATGCATACCTCAAGCCACTTGTAACACCAGTTCAAATATGAACCATCTGACTCCCATCGATCAGGAAGATCTACAAATTTCTTCCCGATGTTGTAAGGGGGATCGACAAAAATAAGATCAACAGAATTGTCTTTAATTGTGGCAAGTGCCTCTAAAGCCTCGCCCCAAATTATTTTATGACCATTCTTCTCAAATACCTTCATATTGTTCCAATACTGGTGAAAGTTTAAACATTGTCTATATTAACATATTAACATACCACAATGTTCGATTTGGCAAATCGGATAGCAAATGTCGGCAATCGTTTGCCCATCAATGAACATAACAGCCAGAAACGCATAATGAACATCATGGCAATTAGCAATCCGTAGAATGGCCAGACAGATAGAGAGAGCAATGCCTTGATGCTCGACTTAGCAATATTTCTAAATCCTCTGCCGGGCGTAACAATAAACAAATCTTTAATTGTGGCATCATCAGCATGGAGTTTTCTGATAAAGTCATTGTAACGATCACGGAAACGCATTTCCAAACTCAGATAGTAAGCATCGAGAAACAAGAAGAGAAGAACAGGGAAAATAGAAATCCAAACAAATTGAGGTTTTCCCTTATCTGCTATGATGACGACAATTGCTGATACCAAAGCTATGCACCACGTTTTACAGCCTGAACTATTTGATGCCATTCGATTGATCACGCCTTGGAGAATCTCCAAATAGCTCTGAACACCCGGTGAATCTATCTTGACCTTGGGCATTATTTCCTCACGAGAGTAACTTCTTTAGGTTGTCCCAGTTCCACCGATACACACGTCCACCGCCGGTAACTGCCCAGTCTTCAGAGCCGTCGCGGTATCCGATGATTTGGAATTTGTCCTTTCCTTTTTCGTTAGCGACGTTGAGTTCTTTGAGTACCCCGCTAGCATTTTTTGTTTTTGGTCCCAGCATAATTATGAATACATCAGCTCGTCCGATTGCTGCCTTGGCTCGATCAAGCCAATCCTTCTCGGGGGCGGCCTCTTTCAGAGAATGATCGCTGATTTCAAACGGAGAGTCATCATTCTTGGCTTGACCAACAATGAAATCCTTCAATGCCTTGTCATTGTCGAAATCAAAGCTGATAAATATTTTTTTCTTGGCCATATTGTCCTCCTTACTATTTTGTGAGTTTGTCTATGAATAAATCAATCTGAGTCGTGCAAATGGCACATAACGCGGGATGCGGGTCGGCGAAGTTTCCACGAAGTGGGAACTTGGGCGTAGCCGTTGACCCGTATGATAGTCGGCGTCGGATTCGCATTTCATATCACATATATATACAATTATACCTTTGAGGCTACGC
>CAMTVO010000013.1:0-3102 GCA_947085205.1 uncultured Nitrospiraceae bacterium | reverse complement strand
TTTTGGGTTGTTTTATCGCTGCGTTTCAGTTGAAAAATATTGACGAGGATTACAGTATCTATAAATCTTTCATCTGAATTTTCATAAATTCATTTTGGCAGATTGTATTCAATCTTTCTCAAAGCAAGCCTTGTTTCAATATGTTTTGAATATTTTATTTGCATTACTATTTCTTCCCATCCACAATCTCAATCTCCCTGCTTTCAGAAAATGTACCTGTCCCCTTTTTTGCAATCCGGTGCAGGTTTCAAACCTGCCCTGTTCGTTTCGATTTATGCATGATTATTGACAAGAGCGGGTTTAAAACCCGCCCCTACGTTAAAAACAATTTTCATTTCTTCCCCTCCACAATCGCAATCTCCTCCGGCGTGAGGTTGTAAAGCTTATAAACCATCTCATCAATCTGTCTCTCCAGCGCAGAGGTGTCGGCGTTGGGGTCTTTCTTCTTGGCGGCGAGAATTTGATCGACAAGTTGAATGAAAGGCTTCTGTTCAGCATTGCCGATTTTTGGAATAGAAATATTTTTTATAAAACGAGCTTCATAGGAATAATATTCCCCACGAAATAATACGCTTGTATTTCTTATTTGAAAATAGGTAACAAGCGAATTCAGAATGGCCAAGACATATTTTGGGTTTAAATCGCCACTTAAAATTATGCCATACCCACCCATTAAGCCGTACTTGCCCTCTTCATCAAAAGCGAAGGCTGGCTTTTGACTGATGTCCCTTGTAATTATTTTGGGCCGACTAACAAGATTTATAAACTGATTTCGACTGTATAAAAACCATTTGTCAGCTTCAATTGTACCTCTGTCTCGTTTAAGAAGCGTCGGTTTGTGCTTCTTTAAATGATTATAAATATCCGTGTAAATTTTAAGTTCCGTTTCCTTCAGCGGCTCAACAGTGTTTGCTGTTTTTTTATAAGGGAAGATAGCTTTGCGGCTTTTTTCTTTAACGGCATATCGCTGTATTTCCTCCCCCTTCAATACCGGCACGAGCACTGTAGAGTTCACTTCATCGGACATGCTTATAAATATTTTATCAGCGCCAGTCTTGAATCCTTGCGAAATGTTCACCGAAATATTTTCAAGAGGAATACCGCATTTTTTGATTTTTTGAAGTATAGCGGCTGATTTTTCGTTACTGACGCTCCATGGACTTGAAGATAAGGTTTTCGCTTCGATTTGAACAAAAGGCTTATTTGGAGCAGTTAAGAAATCAATTACGTCTTGGAAAGAAGCATTTTGCTGAAAGCCAAAGTAGTCTGCTATTGTAGGTGCTTGTCGTGAAAGGAAGAGAATACAGGTATAAGTTGTCGCAGTTTCGAATACTTGATTAGCTCTGAAATCTATAATTCTTAACAAAGCGTTATTGTTACTAATAAATTTTCTCAGTCCAATCCCATAATTTGAGGCAAGAAACTTATTAGGTTGTATGAATGACAGCAGCCCCCCTTTTGACGTAAGTCTAAATCCCTTTTCTGCGAATATTACATAAAGATCAAAGTTGCCAGTTGCTGATTGATAATTATTAGAATAGTATTTCTTTTCAGCTTCAGAGAGGCTTTGAACTCTAATATACGGCGGATTGCCGATCACGATATCAAATCCTTCTGTAATCCCAAACATCCACTCCGGCTCAAAGAAATCAGCCGAGGCGTTCTGGTCATAAAGGTCAAAGGTCGCAATCTTTTTTGACGAATCGGATGAAAAGCCTATGCCCCTTAGCTCCTCTGCCAAAAGCCCTCTTAATTCCCTGTCTTTTTTCTGATAATCAAGTTTTTCCCTGCGGGTTTTTGCCTGAAAATATCTGTGCCTCAATGACTTTATCTCATCTTCAAGTTTCCTTATCTTGTCTGTGTAAAAAATACTCTGCGGCATTTCAAGCCCTATCAAAGTATTTGCTGCCACAAATTTTGTCTCAAGGTTTGGCAGAGCCCTTATGCCGAGGTTTTCTTTTCCTCTGTCAACCTTCTGGTCCAAAACAAGGGAGATAAAGAATCGGAGTTTTGAGATTTGAATTGCTATGGGCTGGACGTCAACGCCGTATATGCAGTTTTCTATCAGATATAGTTTTCGGGCATAGTCCGGATAGTTTATGCCTTCGTCAAATGTTTCGTTTATCTCTTTGAGCCTTTCCTCTCTCTCGTTTTTATCTCCTTGTTTAAAGACCTCTTCAGATTCCTTGAGCGCCTTTTTATATTGCAGTTCATGCCAGTATCTGTTCTCAGGGTCTAATTTCTGAAGGGCATAGACGAGCTTGTGGAGTATGCCCATTGGAAAAGCCCCTGAGCCGCAGGCAGGATCAAGGATTTTGATATTATCAATTGCGGAGATTACAGTTTCAACCTCTGAAGGACTGAATTGATGGGGTTCATCTGTATAAGAGAGAAGCTGGCGGAGGCGGGATTCATTGTCTTGTAGGGGCGAACCTGTGTGTTCGCCCTGTTTTTCATTCGGGCAGACACATGGGTCTGCCCCTACGGGATTAAAATTGTTAATTGAATTTGCCAAATACGCAACAAGGGATTCCTGCACCATATAGTCAACAATCTCCCGCGGGGTGTAGTAGCTTCCTGTGGCTTTTCTTGCTGTGGTTGCTGTCTCAGGATTGTAAGAGGCAAGGAGGTTTTCAAATACCATTCCGAGAAGTTCAGGGTCAAGTGCTATCTCCTGATCAACCGGCGTATTTTCGTCAATGGTAAAGTTATAGCTGTGCAGAATCTCAATTAGTCCCCTAACAGGCCTGCTGGCGCCAAGACCATAGTTAGATAGGTCAACTCTTTCTTCCTCATGCTGAAAGAATAGATAGTCGGGAATACTTGGCTGTTTTGCTGAATTTCTTGAAAATCCATCCACATAAATCACCTTGCTTGATTCATCGTCTTTATCAAGGCAGTCAAATAATCCTCCGTTTAGGAATGGAATGTCCTTGAAGAGTGCTAAGACCTTATCTTTGTTTATCAGGAATTTATCTCCGTAACGATAGAGATTTTTAACACCGTATTCTTTTCTGTTTGTCAAAAAATCGCCTTCCAACGCAAACTTCCGTTCCTTCATTTTCTGGTTCAGTGTGCCAAAGAAGAGATTTTGGAGTATTG
>CAMTVO010000012.1:0-13230 GCA_947085205.1 uncultured Nitrospiraceae bacterium | reverse complement strand
GAAGCCATAAATTCAATCAGCCTCTGTGCAGCCTCTTTGTTTTTGCTCGTCTTTAAAATCCCTCCACCTGAGACATTGTAGGCGCTCTTCGGAGGGACAACAAAGGCAAGGGTCTTACTGTCGTGTGGATTCTTCCTCAAATGACCATAGACATAGTAGTGATTTACGATTGCCACATCTGCCTCGCCTTTTGCAACAGCCTCAACAGCCCTTGAATCAGACGGATAAATCTTATCCCCGGCATTTGCCACTATTGCCTTTAAAAACTTCTCTGTCCATGCCTCGCCCTTTTCAGCAATCATCATTGCAGTATGTGACTGTGGATAAACATTAGAGCCTGTCCTTATTCCGAGCCTTCCCTTCCACTTTGGGTCCATAAGGCTCTCAAAGGTCTTAATCTCATCAGGCTTAACTTTCTGTGGATTGTATGCTATCACCCTTACCCTCAGAGAGAGCCCAATCCATGAGTTGTCTGGTGCTCTCATCTCGCGGGGGATATTTTTTTCAATTATCTCTGACTTTAGAGGTTGAAGGATGCCGGCTATCCTTGCCCTCTCAAGCGTGCCTGCGTCAACCGTTAAATAAACATCGGCAGACGTTCTTTCGCCTTCAGCCAGAAGCTTATTCAGAAGCTCAACCGTCCCGGCAGAATGAAGCGTAATCTTAATGCCTGTCTTCTTTGTGAATTCATCGAGCACCGGCTTGATGAGCCTCTCTCCCCTGCCGGAATATACGATTAATTCCTGTGCAAAAGCCTCGCTCATAAACCCCGCAAAAAGCACACAAATGGTTAATACAAAAGCAGCCATCTTCCAAAAATCTTTTTTCATCTAAACCCCCTTAAATAATTGTGTAGATTTACCGTCAAAGACGGTTAATAATGAGTTTCTTTCTCAATTAATCTTTCAAAAAATCAAACAAGCCCTGCCATTTCATCAAGACAATCCTCTGTAACCAGCGGAATATGTCTGTCCAGCGCCTCTTTTACCACATTGTTAATTTGGGGTGAATGATTAGCGTCTTTGCTCAGCATCACCTAAAATTGAGAACTTATCTCAATAATAAAGAAAACGAATTTTTTTGTCAAGAATTTTTTTGTTAACCCTAAAATAGAGATAGAAAATTGTTAATCCTCTCAAACCCCCTCCCCTTGCGGGAGGGGGCGAGGGGGAGGGGTAACCTTCAGGGATATAGTATCACCCTCCCCTTAATCCCCTCCCATCAAGGGAGGGGAAACTTTTGAAAAGTTCTATCTCTATTTTTCGGTTGTTAACCAGAAAAATGCAATTGAACGTTAAGATCAGTGATCAGTGTCAGTGATCAGTGTCAGAAAAAAGAAACTAAAAACTAAAAGACTAAAAAACTGTCTTTGTCTTTATCACTGACACTAAACACTGACACTGATCACTTTTTGACAAATCCTGAGCTTTTGTGCTAAATTTTCATGCTTTTTAAGGTTTATCAGGGATGGAAACGAGGAAATCAAAGATGCTTTATAAAAAGGCCATTGAGTTGATGCCCGGCGGCGTGAACAGTCCTGTCCGTGCATTCAAGGCAGTCGGCGGTTCTCCTTTGTTTATCAAAAAAGCAAAAGGCTCTAAAATCTATGATGTGGACGGCAATGAATATATAGACTATGTCCTTTCCTGGGGGCCGATGATACTGGGCCATTCGCATCCTTCTGTTGTTAAGGCATTAAAATCTGCAATAGAAAACGGCACGAGCTACGGCGCTCCTACTCCGCTTGAGATAGAGCTTGCAGAGATAATTATCAAGGCCTATCCCTCCATTGAGAAGATAAGGATGGTGAACTCCGGCACAGAGGCGACAATGAGCGCCATAAGGGCAGCGAGGGGTTTTACAAAAAGGGATAAGATAATAAAATTCGAAGGCTGCTATCACGGACATGCTGACGGTCTTTTAGTAAAGGCTGGTTCAGGCGCCACAACATTTGGCATTCCTGACAGCCCCGGCGTGCCGAAGTCATACGCAAAGAATACCTTAACCCTTCCCTTAAATGATGCAAAGGCATTCAAGTCCCTTGTCCAAAAAGAGTGGAAATCCATAGCCTGTGTAATTGTTGAGCCGGTTGTCGGCAATATCGGATGCGTCTTGCCAAGAGACGGCTTTCTTGAAGCGCTTAGAAAAGAGACAGCAAGATACGGCATTGTGCTGATATTTGATGAGGTTATGACAGGCTTCAGGGTTTCTTATGGTGGTGCGCAGGCGTACTATGGAGTCAAACCCGATATGACCTGTCTTGGTAAGGTCATTGGTGGAGGATTGCCTGTTGGTGCATACGGAGGAAAGAGGGAGATTATGTCAATGGTTGCTCCTGAGGGACCTGTTTATCAGGCGGGGACATTGTCCGGCAACCCGCTTGCTATGACAGCCGGCATAGAGACATTAAAGATACTCTCAAAGAAAGATACATATGGAAATCTCGAAAAGACCATGCAGTATCTCGAAGAGGGACTTAAGGATGCAGCAAGAAAGGCCGGTATCACGACAAGATTCTACAGGGCTGGGACAATGTTCTGTACATACTTTACAGGTAAAGACGTGTTTGACTACAAGACTGCAAAGACATCCGACACAGAGAAGTTTTCAGAATTTTTCAGGGGAATGCTTGATCGCGGAATAAACCTTGCACCTTCGCAGTTTGAGGCAGGCTTTATATCTCTTGCACATTCAGCAAAGGATATTGATCATACCGTAAAAGCAGCATTTGAATCGTTTAGAGGTTTATAGAATTTTTTAAGATAAATTTATGGTGCATTTTTGGATAATCTTAATTTAGAATTCCGGTAATTATTTGCATCTGTCACTTGTTATAACTCAAGAGAGGAGGAGGAAAATGAGTCATATCTGGAGACCTGTATTTGTTTTAATCGGCGTGGTAATACTGCTTTTTACTGTTCGTTTTTTTATTGTTCCTTCTGATTTTAAATCTGTGGGCGGCGACTACAAATACCAGTGGCACAGGGTCGGTAACGAGGAGGAGTGGAAGAACTTTAAGGTTAAATATCAGGGGAGGGATTACTGTAAGGACTGTCATTCCGTGCCTTACGGGGATATAACAAAGTCAACACATGCAAAGGTGCAGTGCGAAAACTGTCATGGCCCTGTGATTGAACATCCTGCAAACCCGCCAAAGCTTGCCATAGATAGAAGCAGGGAACTCTGCCTGAGATGTCATGCGAAGTTGCCGTACAGACCGGTTGCTTATGCAGAGCTTCCATCTGGTGCGACCCAACTGAAGATGGTAAATCCTGATGAACATAATCCTGGAATTGAATGTGTGACCTGCCATGATGCCCATAAGGCAGGCTTTAAGGGAGGGAAGTGATGGACAGGAGAGATTTTCTTAAACTCGGTCTTGTAGCAGTAGCAGGTATGACTATTCCAATCAGCACCCTTGAACTCTTTACCCCAGAAGCATTGGCTGCCATGAAGAAAAACGGAAGGAGGTGGGTGTTTTTCTTTGATACCACAAAGTGCCGTGGCTGCGGCATGTGCGTAAAGGCATGCAAGCTGGAAAATGAGATTCCCTTTGAGGCAAATGTGTCAAGGACATGGATAGAGAGATAAGTGGAGCTTAAAGACGGCACCGTGCTCATAGATTCTCCAAAAGAGGGCAGACACGGGTATTTAAAGAATGACCCACAGGGCAAAAATATTAAAGAGGAAGACATAACAAAGGGCTTTTTTGTATGCAAACTATGCAACCAGTGCGAAAAGCCCTCCTGCGTCCAGGTGTGTCCTGTGGGCGCCACATACAAGACCCATGACGGTGTTACCCTCGTTGACAGGAAGTGGTGTATCGGATGTGGCTATTGTGTGATGAATTGCCCATATGGCGCCAGGTTTTTCCATCCTGTGCACAATGTGGCAGAGAAATGCACCTTCTGCTACCACAGGATAACTAAGGGAATGAATTCAGTCTGTATGGATGCCTGTGCCTTCGGAGCAAGGAAGATAGGCGATATAAATGACCCGCAGAGCGAAGTTCACAAGTTGATAAAGTACGGAAGGACATTTGTCCTTAAACCCGAATATGGAAATAAACCCATGGTCTTTTACATAGGCCATGACCACATAGTGAGGTGATGATATGGCAGCAGGACATGTACATGGAGAATTATGGACTTTAAAGGAGTTGTTTACTTATCCCAATGAGTTTATTTACTGGACAGTGCATATAGCGATATACCCCTACCTGACAGGTCTCGTGGCAGGCGCATTCGTGTTAAGCTCCCTTTATCATGTCTTTGGGAAGAACGAGTTAAAACCTGTTGCGAAATTCTCATTGATATTCTCTTTTGCCCTCCTCATCATGGCGCCGCAGCCGCTTTTGCTATTCCATTTAACTCAGCCTCAGAGGGCATTGAATGTCATGTTCACCCCTCACTTTTATTCAGCCATAGCAGCCTTCGGTGTTGTGTTTTCAACATATATGGCAATAGTTGCAGCAGAGATATGGTTTGCATACAGGCCTCACATAATTGAGCAGGCACAGACGAGGAAGGGATTGATGGGAACCCTTTATAAATTAATGACCCTCGGAAGCTATGACATGAGCAAGAAGGCGCTTCACATAGACCAGAAGGCAATAAAATTCCTCGCTGCCATAGGTATTCCTGCCGCCTGCTTCCTGCATGGTTATGTGGGATTCATATTCGGCTCTGTAAAGTCTGTGGCATTCTGGTTTACGCCTCTTATGCCCCTTATATTCCTCATGTCTGCCATAGTATCGGGTATTGCCCTATGTATTTTCACTTATATCATAGCAATGAAACTCATGAAAAGAGAGGTCGATATCGCTGCCACAAAGAGCATGGGACAGGTGCTGGCATGGTTTATTGTCGTAGCATTCGTACTTGAACTCCTTGATGTTGTCGCCCATGGCTATGCGGCAAAAAAGGATTGGGAGATACTAAGCACCATTATCTTTGACAGGTTCGGCTTTAATATATTCGTTCTTCAGTGGGGTCTCGGCTTTGTAGTCCCATTGATACTGCTCTTTCTACCAACGTTGACTGTTGGAAGGGCTTTTATTTCCTCTGCCCTTGTGTTGATGGGTGTATTTATGATGAGGTGGAATGTGGTCATCGGCGGACAGTCCATGTCTAAGAGCCTTGAAGGTTACATGGACTATAAAATGCCGATAATCCCATATAACCTTGAGACCTTCAGGGAAGGGCTTGTAGCGGTTATCTTCCTGCTGGTCATGCCATTTGTGCTTCTCTGGATATTCAATAAGATTCTGCCTGTTTTCAATAACAAGGCGTCTCACTAATTTTGCTTAATAAAGAATAATAAAGAATAAAGTAAAGAATAAAGGGGACGGTTCTATTTAATTTAATTAATTTCACTGCTTGATTTGTCAATTAAATAGAACCGTCCCCTTTATTCTTTATTCCTCTTTACTTTATTCTTTACCTTTTTTGGTAAAATATTTTATGGTTTTTAACAACAATGACGACATTGAACGTGCAGAACTCTACAGGCTTTTCGCAACTCTCTTTATACACGAGCCGTCTGACGAGATCATAATGCAGGCAAAAGAGATGTTCCAGATGAAATCCGCTGAATCACCCCAGCAGATAAGAATGGATTTTGTTAATACCTTTCTAGGGCCTGGTTTACACATGGCGCCGTATGAGTCTCTTTATAATTATCCGCTGGGCGACAGGCCAAGGCTCTGGGGAAAGACCACAGAGGAAGTCCAGACATTTTATAACTCGGCAGGGCTTATAGTCGATGAAGAAATAAATCTTATTCCTGATCACATATCAGCAGAACTCATGTTTATGACTTACCTAATAGAAAACGGCTTCTCCGAGTTTCAGGGCAGGTTTTTAGATCAGCATCTCGCCAAATGGACACCGGAATACTGCGATGAGGTCAACAAACATGCAGGCACTATTTTTTATAAAGAGATTGCAAATATACTGCGGGAATTTATATTATCAGATTATGAGTTGATGAGTAAATGAGTATAAAGGAATAATCGTTGACAGAAAAACCGCCTGAAAAACCCATATATAAGCAGCTCATCGAGGCGAGCAGCGTAGGCATCCACCTTGTCGTATCCACCTTTATAGGACTTGCAATAGGATACTGGCTGGACAAGCTCTTCGGCACATCGCCGTATTTAACTGTTATATTTCTGATTATCGGTATAATTGCCGGATTCAGGGAATTGATAAGGGTTGCGAAGAAACAGGAGAAATAAAGAAGGTGCAGGCAAAAGACAATCATACCGTTGGAGAGATTTTGATAGATGAGAAATTATGAAAGGGGTAAGATTATGACTCAAGGGTCATGGGAGTTGATGATTAAGAGGATATACAAACAATCGATTTTTGTAGCGATACCTCTCTCTTTGGTTTCGATTTTCGTTACATCGTGGGACTGGAGGTTTTCTCTTAGCATTCTCATAGGAGGTTTTATCGGAATACTAAATCTCAGAGGAATAGTCTGGGGCATACGCAGCCTTCTCGGCACAGAAAAAGCGCAGACAAAAATGGTGTTTTTGAGTTTCTTCAGACTGCTGGTGTTATTTTCCATTCTGCTGATACTGGCCATATTTAAGGTTATAAACGCATATGGACTACTCATAGGTTTTACGGTAGTATTTATTATTATGATTAAGGAAGGCCTGATTGCGGCCAAAAGGGTAGAATAAAGGGGACGGTTCTATTTAATTGACAAATCAGGCAGTGAAATTATAATTGACAAATCAAATTAAATAGAACCGTCCCCTTTATTCCCCCGGAGGTTTTATATGATAAGAATTGATTTTTCTAATTTAATGCAGGAGTCTATAGGCAAAAACGGTTTGACAAAGGACGATTTTCAGGGCATTGATACGAAAAAAATTGCTGAGACAATAGAGTCTAAGAAGTACAAAGAACTTGAATTCCTCGACCTGCATAAAGCCGATACCGCATCAATAAAAGAATTGGGGAAATATTCAAGTACATTCGAAAACTTCCTCCTTCTTGGCATCGGAGGTTCAGCTCTGGGGCCAAGGTCAATCCTTGAGGCGCTGAGCCCTTTCCACAACTTAAGGAATAATCCGAATAGTCCTAAAGTCTTTATTTACGACAATGTTGACCCTGCAACATTGAAGAATATACTAAGTTTGATAGACCTTAAAAAAACAGTCATAAATGTGATAACAAAGTCAGGAAGCACGGCAGAGACGATTGCATCGTTCATGGTCGTATGGGACAGATTAAAAAAAATGTCGCTAAAGCCTGAAGAGCATATCATTATCACTACAGATCCTGAAAAGGGAAATATGAGAAAGATAGTAAAGGATTATGGCATTAAATCGCTCTCTATTTCTCAAGGCATCGGCGGGAGATACTCTGTTTTAAGCGCAGTAGGGCTTCTGCTCGCAGAGGCAATCGGTGTCAGTTCTGATGAGATGCTGAAAGGCGCAAAGGATATACATGATAGATGCATGAATGCCGATTTATGGCAGAATCCAGCTTATCTGTTTTCGTCTGGACTTTATCTAATGCAGCAGCTTAAAAACAGGAACATCACAGTGATAATGCCCTATGCCGACCGCCTGAAGCCGTTCTCGGAATGGTTCTGCCAGTTGTGGGCTGAGAGCTTAGGCAAGGACGGTAAAGGTCTTACGCCGTATCCATCCGTCGGCACAACAGACCAGCATTCGCAGTTGCAGTTATGGATGGAGGGCGCTGAGGATAAAGTGGTTGTGTTTTTGGCAATAGAGGATTACGGCGCAGATGTTGAGATACCAAAAGTGTTTGAAGATATGGAAGGCCTCGATTATTTGGGAGGCCATAATCTTTCTGAACTGATAAAGATTGAGCAGGAGGCTTCGGAGATTGCCCTTACAAAGAGCGGAAGGCCGGGCATCACAATAAGGGCTCCAAAAATAGATGCATACCATTTAGGACAGCTTTTCCACTTCTTCGAAATCGCCACAGCAGTTGCAGGATTTTTATTTGAAATAAACCCCTTCAACCAACCGGGCGTTGAGGAAGGGAAAAATCTGACATACGGAATGATGGGCAAGAAGGGATACGAGGCAAAGAAAGAGGAGTTTGAGAAATACAGGGGAAGGAAGAGATTTGAGATTTGATTGAATGTAAGTTTGGAGGCGGCGAGCGGATTCGAACCGCTGCATCGAGGTTTTGCAGACCTCTCCCTTAGCCACTTGGGTACGCCGCCGAATTATTTATGGAGCGGGCGACGGGATTCGAACCCGCGACCCCAACCTTGGCAAGGTTGTGCTCTACCAACTGAGCTACACCCGCAATTAATTAGTGAATAGTAAACAGTTTTTAACTAAATACTATTCACTGCCTTTTTCAAAGCGTCTCGGCTTCCGGAAAGGCATGACATGAAAGTTATCATAATTGCGCAGACTATGTCAAATCCGAAAAGGAATATAAATAGAACCGTCAGGCTGTCCCAAAATGTTTTTTGATCTAACCCTACTTTCATAGTCAACTTGAAAATTCATTATAAAAAGTCCTGTTTTGTAGACACTATTAGTTTTTCACAGGTATAAGATACTAAAACATACCTATCTATGCCTTTATCGGGCATAGTAGCATTGGGCTGTTGCCCATTTCTGTTATATACCTCGCTATCTTTTTCAGGTTATGTGCAATGCACATCATCAAAAACTCTCCTTTAGCCTTTAGTTTTCCTCTCAGTAAAACCCCTCTCATGTTTCGATTGTATTTCATATCTCCAAATACAGGCTCTACTATGTATTTCCTTTTCCCATATTTTCTCTTGCCTTCTTTTGTATCTAATCGAGTCCGCATTTTCTGCATTAAATGCTCCCTCGGATCAAGACTTATTGTCCTCTGTTCTGCCTTTGTGCATTCTTCTTTTCGTTCACATCCAGGACAATCGTTGCATTTGTATATCCTTATATCAGGATTACCTTCTCTTTTCAGCAATCCTTTATATGTAAGCGTCTTACCCATCGGACATGTATAAGTATCATCGGCTTCATTGTATTTGAATCTGCTTTTATGAAACTCAGGATGTTTGTATGTGCCTTTGCGAATGCTCTCCCTCTTCTGATCTGGTATATAGCCTTCTATTTCTTTTTTTTCTAAATACTCTAAGTTCTCATATGATGAAAATCCCGAATCTGCCACCACCTCTAATGGACTGTCACCTGTATTCGTTTCGGTCTCCTCTATTAATTCGGTTAATGCCGCATAGTCAGCAGGATTGTTAGTTAAGGTTGCTGCTACTATTACTCCATTGCTTTCTTCTACTGCTATCTGCCCATTGTAAGATGGCTCAGGACGATACCCTTTGTGTAACATCGTAGTAGCTTCTTCATCCGTGAGGTTTATCTCTTTTGACCCTCTAATAGTTAGTTTCTCTTTTGCCCTCTGGAGCCTTTCCTTCAGCTTTTGTTTCTCTTTTAATTCAGGATTGACCTCATAGAGGCTTTTATCTTCTCCCATCAGTTCATCTTCTCTGTTGTCTGTCTCTTCGCATTCTTTAAGGATGGATTCTATTTGCTCCCCTATAATAGCTACGTCTTCATCCAAATCTGATGCCTTTTTTGTCTTCCGATAAGATGCATTTGCTTTTAACTTCGTCCCATCTATCGCTATCGTTCCTACACATACCATCCCCATCTCTACACAGAGTCTTACTATTTGAACAAATAATCCCTTAAGAATATCTATGTTGTCTTTACGAAATCTGTTTACTGTCCTGAAGTCAGGTTGCTGCATTGCTGATAAATACATATATGCGATATCACTCCTTAATCTGTGTGCTATCACACGGGAACTTCTCTCCCCTGTGGCATATCCATAAAAAAGTATCTTCAACATCATCTGGGGATGATATGCAGAACAGCCTAAATCTGAATACCTATCATAGAGTCCTCTAAGGTCAAGTTCATTAACCACTTCATTTATAACACGGGCTAAGTGTCCATCAGACAAAAAGTCATGTAACGACAGGGGCAAAAGAAACGGTTGATCTTGATTGTATTCCTTAAATGACATGCATCTGCCTCCTTTCAAAAAATCTACAAAATAATATGCAGATTTCATGCCATCATTTTGGGACAGCCTGCCGTCCCCTTTATAACTTTATTCACTGCCGTGTGTATGTTTTTTAAACAGTTCGTCATGAGTAAGGCTCAACACAAAAAGTATCACTAACAGCCCGATGACTATAGCGCCGATAATCTCAAACATTTTTCACCTCCAGCGAGTTTAATAATTTCTTGATGATATTATTCAATCTCCACAAATAAATTGCCGCAATAAAAAAAGCAATAGCGCCGGCAACAAATAATATCCTTTTTACTAAATCTTCAGTATCTTTAAAGAGCAACCCTATCAGTCCACCAGTCAATAGTATAACCACTGTTGAAACTATTTTAAGTTTTTCAGTGTTGAATTTAATATTTTCCTTTATCGCCTCAACAGACTCCATATCAACATGTTAGCAGAATTTAACAAAATTTTCAAAATCAAAACAAAAAAGGCGGGGCATTTGCCCCGCCTTTTTTGTTTTAAGTCTTTTACGCTTTACGCATAACGCATTAGGTCTTTAGAAGCTCAACACTATCTGGTGCTGTAATACAACGGCGTCCTTCGGATTGCTCGTTACGCCTGTTGTGTTTGCCTTGTAGAAGTCTCCAGCAAAGAGGATACCTGAATTACTCGAGTATGTGAGGTTCCTTGCGAGCCTGTAGCTGAGCTTCAGGTCAACTTCAGAGCCGATCTTCTTGCTAAAGCCTACCTCTCCTGCTGCTGTGCCTTGGGTTGTTCTAAGCGCCTTTGATGCCCTTAACAGATAGTAGTCAAGATGAGCAGTCAGGTCTTTTATCGGTGAGAATGTGAGACCGAGATTGTAAGCTGTGGTGTTGGAGATACCTGTGCCGCGTACTGCACCTGTTGCTGCTGTATTGATCCTCCATCCGTAAACTACTGTGGGCAGATTTGGGTCTATGACATTGCCGACAAATGTCTGGAATGCCTTGTTTTTGTCGTCAGTGGTAATTGTGTCACCTGAGCCATACACATAGTTTGCCCTAACTGTTACAGGGTCAACCTTGTAGTCAACACCCAAGGTATATCCATAGCCGCTGTATTTTTCCCTCTTTACTCCTGCGCCTGTCTTGGTTTCACCAAATTGAAAATCTGCGGTTGCCTTATAGCCAAGACCTGCGATTTTGCCTTTTGCAAGTAACCCGAGGTTCTGAATATTGATGCTGTCGCCTGCTACATTAGCAATGCCGCGATAAACCAACACATCACCTGCAGTAGCTATACCGTCAGATTTAATTATAGAGTAGTTAGCCCCTACGGTGTGGTCTTTATCCAGCTTGTGTGAGAGAATTAAGGTATAAAGGTCAATATCGTTAGTGTTAAGAGTTGTAGTGCTCTCAGACAGCTTTGCTGTTACCAAGTTAATCTCTGTGCCTTTTGCAGGCTCTATCCAGAGGACAATGGCGTCATCGCCGTATCTCCTGTGGTCAAAGAATGTGCCTTCGCCAACTACAATCGGCTGATGACCGAGCTTTATGCCGGATGGAACTCCGAGGAGTCCCTTGCCTGTGTAGGCAATCCATGCCTCAAGGATAGCAAGCGTGTTACCCGTGGTGCTACCTCCCCTTTTACTTCCGCCACGACCGGCTGCTCCAACTGTGCTATCAAATTGAGTGCTTGTGCCTCCTGTTGTGCCCCAGTTCCAGTTCTCTGGGTCTGTCTCAAGGTGAATTCTACCAGTTACATTAGGCGCTGTCTTAATATCAAGCAAAAGCCTTACCCTCTGGTCATACCATGAGGCTGCAGTGCTTCCTTCAGTAGGCTTATAGGGATAGCCAGTATCTGACCTTACCCCTGCATTGGTTGCAGTACTATCCACATGCCAGCCCCTGATTCTGATTTCACCGCCGAGCCTTACTTCGGTGCCTTTCGGGGCAACGACTGCTGTTGTCTCAGAAGGGATTGTGGCATGAATGGCGAATGCTGAGGCTGCAAAGCCGAGCACAAACACCATGCTTAAAACTAATGCCAAATACTTTTTCATTTAACTCTCCTTCACTTCCCAGTCAGTGTCAGTTTAAAGTGTCAGTGTCAGTCTCTTACAGTTTCAGTTTTTAGTGTCTGTGTCAGTGACAAATTTTACTGACACTAATCACTGACACTGAATACTGCTTTTCTGAACACTGGTCACTGTCACTATTCACTGTTCTGGTTCAGTATTGGTCCCGTTAAAAACGGGATTTGCTTCCTGTCTTCTGAGGGCAGGTTTGAAACCAGCCCCTACATTTCTGTCTTCTTCCCGGCATCACCCCCTTTTTTTCTTAGCTCATGGATCATGAGCTTCATGTTTTTTGCTTCCAATGGAAGCCTTTTGTTAAAAGCGCTGTTCCCGGCAATATCCCTAATATAGTCACAACCCAGCCTATTATTCCAGCAAATATAATCCGCCCTATTCCAATTGCCACATTTATAGCGTTTACTGCATCAGGTGACTTTATTTCATTAATAATCTGCACAATCCCTCCAATAAAACAGACCCATATGCCTATATAAAGCCCCAAAACTATACCACTAACCACAAGGATAATGCCAGCTAATTTAGTCACTTTTCCTTCTGACGCCTTTCAATCTTTTCGAGCCTTTCTAATATCTTAGATGTCCGCTCATCAACAACCTCGTAGATGAGTTCAAGGGTAACTTTTTTAATTGCATGTGTCAATAGTTCTTTTCATGTGGCTTTAATTGTTAGCCTCTGGAAAATATAGCTGCCATTATCGTAATCCAGCTTACAAAAATAAGTCCAATCATCCAGCGGAATTTATTATCCAGATCTTTTCTAAGCCCTTGTATCTCAAGCTCTACCCTGTCAATCCTCTTATGTATCTGGTCAAGCTCCCTGACAACAAAATACATAGAATCTATGTGCTGAACTTCAGGCTTTTTCTCTTTTTCTTCAACAGCATCTGTCATGTTATCCCTTAAACAGTATGGTCAATATTATGGTTATCCAGCTTCCAAAAAGTAGCCCTATCATCCACATGAACTTTGTATTCAGGTCTTTTCTCAGTGTATTCAGGTCTTTTCTCAGTTCCATTATCTCACTTTTTACTTCCTCCCTGAAGTCCTTTATCTCTTCCTCTACCCTGTCAATCCTCTTATGTATCTGGTCAAGCTCCCTGACAACAAAATACATAGAATCTAT
>CAMTVO010000011.1:0-44014 GCA_947085205.1 uncultured Nitrospiraceae bacterium | reverse complement strand
TCCGCCTTCGCCCGAAGCCATCACAACAGGCATTCCTTCCACCTCATTGAGATATGCCACGCCCATGGCAAGACCCTCCCACATAGGAGGCGACAATGCACCTACTGACATGCTTCCTATCATTATGGGGAATATCTCACGGACAGGCGGGATAAACCTGCTCTCTTTATCAACAACCAATTTGCCGTTTACCATTTTTAAAGGCAGGTCTTCGGGAGGCAGTATCCTTCCTAAAAGCGACCTTACCCTGAACTCGTGCCTTCCGGCATCGAGCGCCGGGTCTGTGAGCATCGAGATCCTTGTAAATTTAAGCCTGTCAAGGGTTGATACTGCCGGGTCGTTTCTCCTTCCGCCCCTCTTGTATCCGTCTCTGCCTTTATTTTTGTAGTGGAGGAATTTGTTCTGCGGATTGAATTCAGGCTCTATTGCCTCATTGGGACATACCAGCGTGCATGTGCCGCAGCCTGTGCAGTAGCGCTCCATATCCGTGACCTGCTCAACTATATGGGTGATACTCCTTACTGCAGTTGGCGTTGGAACCGGTCCCTCAGATTTTACAATCCTCTGAACCTTTACAGTGGGTTCAATTGCCTTTACAGGGCATACTGCCGTGCATTTGCCGCACCTCTTGCACCTGTCGTCCCTCCATCTGATTATATATGGGAACTCCTTTAATGAGAGTTGATGATTATGGTCTAATCTTATCCCTGAAGCTGGTTCCATACCTTAACCTCCTGTGCATCGGGCGATACTATTACCATATCGTACTTCATGGGGAATATGTCTTTGCTCCTGTCCCTCTTTGGAACCGCCTTGTCAACACCGCATTCCTCAGACATCAATGCATATTTGCCCTTCACGCCACCCACGACACCGGGCCTCAGCTTCTTTGAATCCTGAACCATGAAGCATGTGCCATCAGGGGTGAAGCCTATTACCATATTAGGACCGTCTATACATAAGGGCCTTAATGACTGCTTGACGAGCTTCAATGCCTCTCTGTCTTTCCTCTGTTCTATTTCTGATACCTTAAGCGGTGTAATGACATCCTTATAATAAGTAAGGGGGAATCCCAACTGCCTTACTGTGTAATGAAGAATATGGGTAAATACCTCGCTGTCGCTGTTATAGCCAATATAACCCGGGAATGCCCTGCTCATCAAAAATTCCCTTATGGGAACGAATGCCGTGTTTTCGCCGTTTGTCATGGAGCAGTATCCCTGAATGAAGAACGGATGGCAGGCGTAGAGATATATGGCATAGTTTGTGTTCTGCCTGCCTTGCGCAAATACGATTTTTGCTTTGAGACCGTCTCTGTCGATGCCGAAGAATTCAGCCACCTCAAGAGGGTCTCCAACCTCTTTTAATGTAATGACATCGGGGTAAAACGAAAATGCAAATATGGACTCATCAGGCTCGCCGATTTTTCTCAATGCAAGACGGGTGTTCATGAGGAGTTCTTCCTTTTCCTGCATTGATTTGTTTTTATAAGAAGCAGGGTAGTCGTAAACCCTTGCGAAGTAATGCTCCCTCGGCACAATGCCTTTTATATGCTTTATATTCGGCGTCCAGATATGCTTGAGCTTAAAGCCGTGTTTTTTCATATATTCATCGAGAACTTCCATTCCCCTCTTTGAGCAAATGCCTGAGAGTATCGGATATTCCTTCAGTTCTTCAAATTCGCCGCCGAGATTTTTAAGTGTGAGACCTAAACCCGAACCATCGTGTCCCTCCTTCATGGTCTCGAGGGCAAGGATGGTCTCCATTGATGAGATGTAGTTTTTAGAAGTGATTGCAGCCAGTCTGCACATAGTATTTTTACCTCATACATAATTATATGGCAAAAAAGCGTCTATACCATAATGTATGATATAAGACGCTCGAAACGGTAACCGTTTACCGTCGAATTTAATAATAAAAATTACATAAGTCCTTTGTCAATATTTGATGACCTCGGAAGTTGTTATTCCTCTCAAACCCCCTCCACTTGCAGGAGGGGAAACTTTTGGGAAGTTCTATGTCTATTTTTCAGGATCTGCAAGCCCTTGACAAGGAAATTTTCCATAATATAAAGTTATGCCTAAAGGTAACCGTTTGCCATGCAAAAAATATCCTCAGGCATAAGCAGCCTTGACAGGCTGATTGATTCTTTTTATATAGGGGACAATGTTGTCTGGGAGGTCGGCGCGGGGACAGCCTATGAGATATTTATACAGAATTTTATCAGGCAGTCATTTAATGATAACCAGAAGGTCATCTATATAAGCTTTAACAGGTCTCCCCAAAGCATTCTAAAAAAAATAGAAAATCTCTGCAATAAGGAAATTAATCCCGCGCCTGCTTCATGCCTTACACTGATAGATTGCTTCACATCAGGCAAAGGAAAAAATGATAATACCTTCCTAAGATTTTATGAGAAGCCCACAAACATAAATGTTATCAGGATTGCAAATCCCGGAAACATAGACGAATTTACCCAGACCCTCAATTCCATGGAGGACAGCCTTCCAACAGGCGTGAGATATGTCTTTGACAGCCTTACAGGCATGCAGGATCTGTGGGGAGACGAGAATGATACATACAAATTTTTCACATACATGTGCCCAAGGCTTTATGACCTCGATACTGTTGCGTACTGGATTTTGGAGAAAGATGCGCACAGCCAGAAATTCAAAGCAAATCTCAGGCATATTACGCAGGTTGTCTTTGATCTGTATGAAAGAAGGGACAGGCTGTACATAAAGGCATTGAAGCTTGCAGGCAGGCAGAACAGGGAGGCATTCAAGCCCCATCTTTACGAGATTGACGATGACAATGTGGCAATAACGCTTCCCAGAAAAGAATTATCCATCGATATCGGGCGCAGGTTAAAGGACCTGAGAATGACGATCGGTATGAGCCAAAGGGATCTGGCTGATAAGGTGGACTTAACGCCGAGCTTTATATCTCAGGTGGAAAATAACCAGATAAGCCCGTCCCTTAGCTCTTTTCTACAGATATGCAGTGCGCTTGGAGTAAATCCGGGACAATTCATGGAAGGCAAGAAGATGGATGCTGCATCATGGCTTTTTAAAAAGGAGGCTGTGTTTTCAAATCCTGTGTCCGCAAGCGACGGTGTAAGAATCTACAACATAGTTTCTGACGAAAAGCTGTCTGTTAGGGTAATTGTATTTACCCCTGAGACTATATTGGACAGGCATTTTTTCTTTCACAGATCTCCTGAGTTCATTTATGCATTAAAAGGAAAGGTTTCCGTTAAAATCGAGGGCAGAGAGGAAGTATTAAATTCCGGAGATAGCCTTTATCTAAAAGAATCTTTTCCATCTCAGTGGAAAAACGAAGGGGGTGATGAAGCAGAACTGCTTGTGGCATGGTAACAAATGGTAAGCTGCAAGATGCAAGTTTCAAGTCGGAATTAAGATTCGGGCAAAAATGCCTTTGGTATTTTTTTGTCCTTTTGGGTTATAAATACTTAATTTAAACCCAAAATAATAAGTATTACTAAATTATTTGGAGGTCTATTATGCATCAAGGTCAACCAAATGCAAGCTCGGCAACAGGAACGAGGAACAGGGTTCCTGATCCTGCGCCATACTCGGGCATATGCTCTGTATGTCTTGACGGATGTCCAGGCCCATGCGAAATCGGAAAGTCCTCATACAGAGGCAGAGAGGTTATTTATCCGATGCCATTCGGCAAGATAACTGCAGGGGCGACGAAAAAGTATCCTGTAGATTATTCACACATTAATATTCAGGGCACATGCGTTGGCGCTCACGGAGTTGATCCTGATCCTGACAAGGCCATATTCCCCGCTGTTTCAACAGAGGTCGAAGTCGGCAATAAAAATAAGATCAAGCTAAATGTGCCTGTTTTTACAGGCGCCCTGGGTTCAACAGATATCGCAAAGGATAACTGGGAAGGGCTGGCAGCCGGCGCTGCCATTTCAGGAATCATTGTCGTAATCGGCGAAAATGTTGTCGGCATGGACTCTAAATCAGAAATCAAGAACGGAAGGGTGGTGAAATCCCCGGAGCTTGAGAGGAGGGTCAGGCACTTTAAGGAGTGGCACAATGGCTATGGAAACATCCTTCTTCAGCAGAATGTGGAAGACACAAGGCTCAGCTCTGCCGAGTATGCAATAGAGAAGCTCGGTGTAGAGTGCATAGAACTCAAATGGGGTCAGGGGGCAAAAGACATCGGCGGTGAGGTGAAGCTCAAGACCCTCGAAAGGGCACAGGAATTATATAAAAAGGGATATATTGTTGTGCCGAATCCTGAAGACAATGTAGTGCAGAGGGCATTTCAGCAGGAGGAATTCAGGGAGTTCGAGAGGCATTCGAGACTCGGAATGGTTGAGCATGAAGGCTTTGTAAAGGCTGTAAAGCATTATAGGGATGCAGGGGCAAAATTTGTTTCCCTTAAAACAGGGGCATACAGGATATCCGACCTCGCAAGGGCTATAAGATACGCCTCTGACGCAGAAATTGACCTTCTGACCATAGACGGCGCTGGCGGCGGTACAGGAATGAGCCCGTGGAGGATGATGAACGAATGGGGAATCCCTACAATATACCTCCAGTCCCTCGCATACAAGTTTGCATCCCAGTTAAAGGCAAAAGGCAAGTATGTCCCTGATATGGCCATAGCCGGCGGTTTTTCTCTCGAAGACCATATATTCAAGGCTCTGGCAATGGGCGCGCCTTACTTCAAGGCCGTATGCATGGGAAGGGCGCTCATGATACCTGCCTTTATTGGTAAAAATATCAAGAAGTGGATAGAAGAGGAGAAGCTCCCGACAGAGGTTAAAAAATACGGCGATGTCCCGGAGAGGATATTCATAACATACGAAGCATTGAAAACTAAATATGGCAAGGATTTTGAAAAACTTCCGCTCGGCGCTATCGCAATGTACACATTCTGCGACAGGCTTAAACTCGGACTCCAGCAGTTAATGGCAGGAGCAAGGAAATTTGCCATAAACTATCTTGACAGAAATGACCTCGTATCACTGACAAAGGAGGCAGCAGAGGTTACAGGAATACCGTATGTAATGGAATCCGACATGAAGGAAGCAGAGAGGATACTTTTAAAGTAAGTTTTCGTGAAGGTGTCCGTTGTCTGTTAGAACGGACAACGGACACGGCTAACGGAGGAATCATGAACAAGACAATGCTTTCGATACTCAGGGTACTGGACAAACATCATGATGTGGTCGGTTCGAGGGAAATATCAAAACAATTACAGGAGCACGGGATCGACCTGACAGAAAGGACCGTGCGCTATCACCTCAAGATCCTCGATGAGCGCGGATATACAGAGGTATTCGGAAAAGAGGGAAGGAAGATTACGGAAAAAGGGCGAAGGGAGCTTAAACATGCAATGGTAACCGAGAAGATAGGATTCGTAATAAGCAAGATAGAGACCCTTTCGTATCTGACAACGTTGAACTTGGAAATAATGGACGGCGATGTGATTCTTAATATATCGTATTTTCCTGAAGAAAGACTCCGAGATGCGATGAAGATATTAAAACAGGTATTTTCTTCGCCATATGTCATGAGCAGCAAGGTTATATTCGCCCGCGGAGGAGAAAAAATAGGGAATGTCTTAATCCCTGAAGGCAGGATAGGGGTTGGCACTGTCTGCAGCGTTACTATCAATGGCATCTTTCTAAAGGCAGGAATACCTGTTACATCAAGGTTTGGGGGAGTAGTCGAGATAGTGGAGGGCAAGCCTGTGAGGTTTATATCGCTTATAAGTTATGAGGGTTCATCCCTCGATCCACTTGAGATATTTATTAGAAGCAAAATGACAGATGTATTAGGCGCAGTGAAAAAACATTCGGGAAGGATACTTGCGAGCTTCAGGGAAATACCTGTCGTATGCACGGATGAGGCAAAGAGGCTTGCTAAGGCGATGGCGGATAAAGGCATTGGAGGTATCCTGCTCATAGGCGATCCAAACAAGCCGCTTCTTGAAGTCCCTGTAGGTATAGACAAAGCAGGAGTTGTGGTTGTTGGAGGATTAAATCCCATTGCAGCCATTGAAGAATCAGGGATACAGACAGAAAGCAAGGCAATGTCCACACTTTATCCTTATTCTAAATTAATGAGTTTTAGTGAGTTAAGGGGGACTTATGAAAAAGATTGAGGCAATCATAAAACCGTTTAAACTCGATGAGGTAAAGGATGCACTTAATGATATAGGCATTCAGGGGATGACGATTACAGAGGTGAAGGGTTTTGGAAGACAGAAAGGCCACACCGAGCTTTACAGGGGCGCTGAGTATGTAGTGGATTTTATACCAAAGATCAAGATCGAGATAATAGTGCCGGATAATATTGCGGGCGAAGCAATGGAAATAATAGAGAAGATCGCAAAGACAGGCAAGATCGGAGACGGTAAGATATTTGTAAGCGATGTTATGGATGCAGTGAGGATAAGGACAGGACAGAGGGGAGAGGAGGCAATAAGGTGATGGTTATCCTTCATCCTCAGTCAAACTATGGTATCCTAATTATATGGAGATTATTACTTCCCACATAAATGCAGATTTTGACGCCCTTGCATCAACAATCGGGGCTAAAAAACTGTATCCTGACGCTGTGATAGTCTTCCCCGGTTCTCTCGAAAAGAAGGTGCGGGATTTTTTTGATGCCTTCCATCCTGTGGATATTAAAAAGCTGAAAGACATAAGCTTGGAAAAGGTCAAAAGGCTGATAATAGTCGATACAAAACATCCGGACAGGATAGGGAGGTTTAAAGAGCTTCTTTCGAGGACTGATGTGAAGATACACATTTATGACCACCATCCAATAAACAAGTCGGATATAAGGGGAGAAATGGAGGTTGTAGAGCATGTGGGCGCGGTATCTACGATATTTGCAGAGATAATGCAAAAGAAGAAGATTCCATTGACGCCTATGGAAGCTACAATGCTCTGTCTCGGTATATACGAAGAGACAGGCTCTCTCACTTACGCTTCCACCACGCCCAGGGATTTGACGGCTGTGTCTTATCTGCTAAAGAGAGGAGCAAATCTCAATATAGTCTCAAACTTTTTGAAGATAGAGTTGAGCAGGGAGGAGTTTACGCTTCTTAACGAGCTTGTGCAGTCCCTCAATGAAATTGTGATACGGGGAGTTCGCATAAAGATAGGGAAAGGTACGATGGAAGGCTTTGGAGATGTCGCACATCTCGCTCACAAGATTATGGATATGGAGGATACGGATGCCATCGTGCTTTTGATTGCAATGGCAGATAAAATCCTGATGGTTGCAAGGAGCAGGGTGGTTGAGCTTAATGTATCACAGGTCTTATCCGATTTTGGAGGCGGAGGGCATCCTACTGCTGCCTCTGCAACTATAAAGGATGTGCCCTTTGAGATAGTGGAAGAGCGGCTCATAGAATCCTTAAAAAGAAATGTAAGGCCTTTGAAATCTGCACAGGATGTCATGACAATACCTGTCATTGTTATTCAGTATAACAGTATGGTAAAAGACGCAGAGGACATGATGACAAGATACGGCGTAAATGTCCTTCCAGTCGTTAAGAAAGATAAGTACATAGGTATTTTGTCAAGGGAGGTCGTTGAGAAGGCGCTTTTCCACGGCTTTGGAAAGTTCAAGTGCATCGACTTTGCTACCACCGATGCTATAACCACCTCTCCCAATGCCCCCATATCCGACGTGGAGACATCTATGATTGAGCAGAACCAGAGGTTTGTCCCTGTCCTTGACGGCGACAGGATAATCGGCGCCATAACGAGAACAGACATCTTGAGGTCTCTCTACGAAGACTTTCTAAGGAAGAGCAGGGTATATGCAAAGGAATTGACCGGCGAGTCTGCACCCGGCCTTAGCAGAAACATTTCACGAATCATAAAAGAGAGGCTGCCTTCGGATTTATATGAGTTCCTCAATATGGCAGGGGAGGATGCCGATGAACTGAAATTCGGGGTATACCTTGTCGGCGGCTGCGTAAGAGATCTCTTGAGAGGAGAGGAAAACCTAGATATAGATATCGTGGTCGAAGGCAACGGGATTGCATTTGCAAGGAAATTCGGAGAAGATATAGGCGCAAAGGTGACAGTCCATCAAAGGTTCGGAACTGCGCAGATTATTTTGCCTGAAAATTCCAGATTTAAGGTTCAGGGCTCAAAGGTGGATATTGCAACTGCAAGGACCGAGTATTACGAATCTCCTGCTGCGCTTCCAACGGTGGAGACATCATCTATAAAAAAAGACCTCTGCAGGCGTGATTTCACCATAAACACCCTTGCCGTGAAATTGAACAAAAAGGACTTCGGTCTTTTGATAGACTTTTTCGGCGGCCAAAGGGACTTAAAGGACAGGGTCATAAGGGTGCTTCACAATTTGAGTTTTATCGAAGACCCGACAAGGGCATTCAGGGCAATAAGGTTTTCTGAGAGGTTCGGCTTTAAATTGACAAAGCATACTGAAAACCTCATAAAATCCGCTATCAGGATGAATATATTCGAGAAGCTTTCCGGAGCGAGGCTTTACGATGAGTTGATTCTTACCTTTAACGAAACCAATCCCATAAAAGCATTAAAGAGGCTCGGAGATTATGAACTCATGAGGGTAATACATCCCAAGCTTTTGTTTGCTCCAGACATGGAAGCGCTTCTTCAGTCGGTTCATGACACCATCACATGGTTTGAGCTGCTTTTTCTAAAGGAGAAGTACGATAAAGGCATGCTTTATATCATGGCCCTCTTATACAAATTGAACAAAGAGGAGAGGGAGTTCGCCCTTAACAGGCTTTCTGTTACATCGAGGTTAAAGGATAAGATATTGAAGGGATTGAATGCTGCACAAGAGATATTGAAACGTCTTAAGCCAGATAATCCTGTGGAGATATATCATTTGCTAATTGGTCGTGATATAGAATTTATCCTCTTCAGCATGGCATTAACGCAGGACAATGAAAAGAAAAAGGCTATATCACAGTTCCTTCTGGAGTTGAGAAACATAAAGCCGGCACTGAAGGGCAGCGACCTGAAAAATTTAGGCATTCCTCCCGGGCCGGAATATTCCGAGATTTTTAAAAGAATACTCGATGAGAAGCTTATGAAGAGGCTTTATACGAAGGAAGAAGAGATTCAATTCGTTAAAAAGGCCTATCTTAAAACCCATTAGCCCACTTGCTTTTTCGAGTTTGAAGATGTTTTATTAGTTATAATTATTAAGTAGTTTTTATTTGTCAAAAACCACTATAAGGGGGATGAATGAAAAGCAACTTGAATCTCAACGCCGAAGACAAAAGAGATATGCCTCTTTATCCAATAGGCATTGTGGCCGAGCTTGTAGGCATTACAGCCCAGACCCTAAGACTCTATGAAAAGCACAGGCTCATCAAGCCTTCAAGGCGTAATAAGAACAGATACTATTCCGAAAACGACATAAAGTGGCTTGTCTGCATTAGAGACCTGATACATATAAAGAAGATAAGCATTGAGGGAATCAAGAAGCTCCTCGAATACGCGCCGTGCTGGGAGCTTACCGAATGTGATGAAGAAAAGAGAAATAAATGCACTGCCTATATTGATAAAACAAAGCCGTGTTGGGAGCTTAATAGGATGATATGCAACAAAGAGTCAGGCATGGTGTGCGAAGACTGTATTGTTTATATAGCGAATAAGATGAAGAAGAACTGATATGGTTTTTTAGTCGTAGTCGATTGTTGCCGGCATAACCCTTTCGACTTTCGACGGCGTCTTGCTGTAATCCCTCGGTTGTGTGCCTTCCCTGAAATACTCAAAAACTCCTGATGTAGCGTCGTGCGATAAAAGCCCTGTGCGCGGGTCTATGGAGACTCTTATGATGCCTTCAGGCGGAGAGAAATCCGCTACCGACTCGCCGGCAAGAATATTCCTCATAAAATTTGCCCATATCGGCGCTGCCGCCCTTCCGCCGACCTCTCCTGCTCCAAGCGGCCTTCTCATGTCGTCAAATCCTACCCACACGCATCCCACAATCTGAGGTGTATAGCCCACAAACCATGCGTCTTTGTAGTCGTTGCTTGTCCCTGTTTTTCCTGCGGCAGGCCTGCCTATATTTGCCCTCATGCCTGTGCCATAGTTTATAACGTCTTTCATCATGGATGTTATAAGGAATGATGTCTGCGGCGTTATTGATTCCAGACCTTCCGGCTCGTTGCTCTCTAAAATATTGCCCTTCGAGTCTGCGATGTATTTAATAGCTATTGGGGTGATTTTAATGCCGCCGTTTGCAAATGTTGAATATGTTGTCGCCATCTCAAGAGGCGACATGCTGATAGAGCCGAGCGCTATGGTCAATTCCCTCGGCATCTCGGCCGATATCCCTGCATCTCTTGCAAATGACATAACCTTGTCGATGCCTACAGAATCGACAAGCTTTACTGTTACAACATTTCTCGAATACGCAAGCGCCTCTCTCAATGTGGTCGGTCCGTAATGCTTGCGGTCGTAGTTTTCAGGCCTCCATGTCCCTCCAAGCCCTCCGGGATATGAGACAGGCTCGTCATTTATTATGCCGGCAGGCGTAAATCCATGCTCAAGAGCAGCGGCGTAGATTATGGGCTTGATTGCAGAGCCGGGCTGCCTCTTTGCATAAACCGCACGGTTGTATTCGCTCTTTGTAAAACTGAAGCCGCCGACAACTGCCCTGATAAATCCTGTCTCAGGCTCGATAGCCACAACTGCTCCTTCGACTTCAGGGTCCTGTTCGAGCATGAAGGCGACATTTTTGCCTGATATGGCTTTAAACTTTACCCACACAATATCGCCTTTTTTCAGGAGGTCTGTAAGTTTAAGGTTCTGGATAGTTTTTATCTTTCCGGATGAACGGTCGATTATATTGCTTGCCCATTGTGCGTCTGCAAGCATAAGTCTTCCGGTTATCCCCCTCGCCTTAATAACCGCATCTTTGGGACTGACAGACAACACCACACCTGTTGCTATATCGCCGACTGACGCCGAGAAGGACACCCTTTGCTCATCGCTATCTGTTTTTATATCCTTTTTATGGCCTATCGGGCCCCTCCATCCCCTTCTCTTGTCAACCTCCCGCAGTCCTTCCTGAAGCGCTTTTTGTGCATGCATCTGAGCGTTTTTGTCGAGGGTTGTATAGACCTTTAATTCGCCTTTGTATACTGTTTCCACCCCATATTTTTGCTCCAACTGCTGTCTTATGTATTCAAGGAAATAGTTGTTCGCTTCTGTGCTTGCCCTCAGCGATGAAAGATGAATGGGCTGGTTTTTTGCGGCAGTCCTCTCAGAAGGTTTGATGTATCCTTCCTCTTCCATCCTAACAAGTACAATCTCCTGTCTTTCCTTTGAGCGTACAAGGTTGTTATATGGGGAGTAGGTATTCGGTGCTTTTATGAGTCCTGCAAGCAGGGCTGCCTCAGGCATCGTTATCTCTGATACGGACTTTCCGAAATACAGCCTCGTAGCCGTCTCAATGCCGTATGCGCCGTGTCCGAAATAGACGCGATTGAAATACAGTTCCAGTATTTCGTTCTTGCTTAGTTCCTTTTCGATCCTTATGGCAAGCTGCGCCTCTCTTAATTTTCTCCTAATGGTTTTTTCGGGTGTGAGGAACATTATCTTTGCAAGCTGCTGCGTGATGGTGCTTCCTCCCTCTTTGAGACGCGCGTGCATAATGTCCTTAATCAGCGCCCTTCCTATGCCGATATAATCTATACCCTTGTGCTGCCAGAACCTCGAATCTTCTACCGCGATTACTGCATTTTTAAGATGCTCAGGAACGCTGCTGAGGGGAACAAATATTCCTTTTTCCACCTTGAATTCTCCTATGAGCGTGTCGTCGTCAGCATAGACCTTTGTGCCGTCTGTAGTGCGGTATTTTTTGAGTTCTGCAATGGAAGGCGCTCCCTTTGCAACGGCAAGATAGCCGCCTGCTATGAAACCGAAGATTAGGACGGAAATAGTGATGATTAATTTAAAACGCATTTTTAATTATAAACGTCACGCTATGGAATTTACAATAAGAGGAAATTTTACATCCATAATCATGACTAAGGAGTGTGTTTATACTGCATATTTATTCCTACGGCATTTGACGAATCCGTCTATATTCTAATATTATTAGTTTAACAGTTAAACTTTTCAACAAGGAGTATAGTATGTCATTGGTAAAAGTAAAAAACAAATATCAGATAGTAATTCCTGAGGATGTGAGGAAAAGGCTCAAAGTTGAGATTGGAGATACCCTTGAGATTGTGGAAAAAGATGGGACTCTGGTGATAAAGCCTGTTATGATAATCGAAAAATCTCAGACGTACTTCTGGACAGAGGAGTGGCAGAAAGGGGAAAGAGAGGCAGAAGAAGCTAAAAAGAAGGGAAGGTTTAAGGAGTTCAAAAAGGCTGAAGAGGCTGTCAAGTGGCTAAAAAACTGAGGATTCTCGAAACATTTAAGAAAGACTATCAAAAACTGCCATCTGAGATAAAGAATAAGATTGACAAACAATTAGAGTTTTTATTGAGTAATCCCAAACACCCGTCTCTGAAACTTCATCTAATCCGTGGCACAAGTGGCATATGGGAAGGGTATATTGACTACCATTACAGATTTACTTTTGAGATTGACGGCGATTTTTATGTCCTCCGCAAAGTCGGCACTCACGACGTAATTAAAAATCCCTGAAATGACAATCCAAGTTTTTAAATATAAAAGCCCTGTCGGCAATATTTACTGCGTATTTGAAGGGCATGAGTTGATAGAGCTTTCTATAAAAGCGAATAATCGGCACACCCCTCCCCTCTCGCCTATAGCCTCTAGCCTGTTCTCAGAGCTTGATACTTATTTTAAAGGAGATTTGAAGAGGTTTGAACAGAAGATAAAATTTGTCGGCGGCACTGAATTCGAGCATAAGGTCTGGCTTGCTTTGAAAGATATTCCATGCTGTGAAACACGCTCCTATAAATGGATTGCGGAAATGGCCGGAAGTCCAAAGGCAGTGAGGGCAGTGGGGCAGGCATTAAAGAAGAACCCATTGCCGATAGTTTTACCATGCCACAGGGTCATCGCCTCTGACGGCTCTATCGGAGGATTTTCGTGCGGAGTAGAGATTAAGAGGTGGCTGCTGAAGCATGAGGAAAAGCGCTGGTAAAAACTGTTTGACTCGACTTATTGTTTTGGTTAGGATATTCTAAGAGGAAGGAGGACACTGCAATGAAACACATTCACAAATACGAAACCATATCTCATCACGGAATTGCATCCGATCTGATGGACCTCGGAATCAAGGCAGCTGAGATCAGAAAATGCAAAAAATGCCAGAAGGAGATGCCCTTTGTATTGACCCAAAAGGGCGAATGGGTGCCTCTCTTTGACGACATAGAGTCTGACGAGCAAGACATCTTGTTGGCATGAAGTTTTTTGTTGGACTTAGATGCCCTGCTTTCTTTTGTGTGGTAGGCAGGACGGCTATCTTATATACGCCTCTGTCACATACCTTCTCATCATCCTGTGCGAGTTGAAGTAGTATGCGTTTTTGCCGATGGCATTCTGCATTATCCTGATCCAAGTGTGCTTGTCATTGTAAAATGTGGGTATGATTAGAGCTTCGAGTTTGTAATATAGGTCGTCCGCATCCCGCGCAGGATCGGCAGGGACATCAGGTGAAGGGCCTATCGCCCATCCTGTAAAGCATTCTATATGCCCCTCTATCCACCAACCGTCGAGGACACTGAAATTCGGAACGCCGTTATGCGTTGCCTTCATGCCGCTTGTGCCTGACGCCTCAAGGGGTCTCAACGGTGTATTGAGCCATACATCGACTCCGGACACGAGCTTCAGGGCTAAATCCATGTTGTAATTTTTCAGGAATGCAATTTTTATCTTATCTTTAAGCCTATTCTTGATTTCGAATATGCGCTGTATAAGTTGCTTGCCTGATTCATCCTTAGGATGCGCCTTCCCTGCATAGATTATCTGAAGTCTGCCTTCACCGATGCGTGCGAGCCTGTCTGTGTCAGTAAAGAGGAGGTCTGCCCTTTTGTAGGCCGTAGCGCGTCTTGCAAAGCCGATGGTAAAAGTATCATGGTTCATTCCGGCCTGTGTCTCGCGGTTGACATAATCAATCAGGTGACATTTTGCCTCCATGTGAGCTTCCCATAGTTCGTCGTCCGGTATGCGGCCGACCCTCACGAATATTTCCGGCTCGTTCGCCCATCCCGGCAGGTATTTATCAAAGAGCCTTTTGAAACTGTCGCATGTCCATGTAAAGGAGTGGACCCCGTTTGTTATGGCGTGAATCTCATAGCCCGGGAACATGCCCTTTGACACCTCGCCATGCTTTTTAGCAACACCATTTATATAGTTGCTGAGATTCAATGCGAGCATCGTCATATTCAGATGCTCATGGCCTGCTAATTCTTTTACTATATCTATAGGGAGTATTTCACACATTGTTCTTTGCACAAGGTCGTACGGGAACTTGTCGTGCCCTGCTGCCACAGGCGTGTGGGTTGTGAATACGCAGAGGCTCCTTATCTTCTCGACATCCCATACAAGCCTTTCGTCCCATACCTCTTCTATGTCTTTTTTGTACCGCTTCAGCAATTCGAGAGTCAGAAGACTCGAATGCCCTTCATTCATGTGGTACTTCTTTATTTCAAATCCAAGCTCGTCAAGCATTCTTGTACCGCCAATACCAAGGACTATCTCCTGTTTGAGCCTGTAAACTTGATCACCGCCATAGAGATGATGCGTAAGACCCCTGTCTTCCGGTGCATTCTCCGGCAAGTCTGTATCGAGGAATATAATCGGTATTTTTGGGCCCCTCATGCTTTCCACAACATAGAGCCATGCGCCTATAAAGACCTCTCTTTCCTCTATAAAAATGCTAATCCTTTCCTTAAGCGGTGTCATAAAACTATTCGGGTCCCATTCATCGGGCAGTTCTGTCTGCCTGCCGTAAATGTCAAGCTCCTGTTTGAAGTAGCCCTTTTTTGTCAGGATGGTTACTGCAACTACCGGGAGGTTTAAGTCTGCTGCAGATTTGATTGTATCTCCTGCAAGCACGCCGAGTCCACCGCTGTATGTTGGCATATCGCTCCTGACGCCGATCTCCATAGAAAAGTACGCTATCTTCGGCTCTTTGATAAACTCGGCTATCGATACTGTCATAGTTTTTCTCCTTTTGCCCTCTTTAATAATTCATTAAGTGCAGTCTCTCCTTCATCGCCGATATCAAGGGTATAATCGTTAACATAAAGGGATATGTGCTTAAATATTACATCATCTGATAATTCCTGTGAATATTTTTTGATATAAAGCATAGCCTCGTCCCTGTGAAGCATTGAATATTCTACACTCGCCTTTATGAGGTCTTCAATCGTCCTGATAGTTTTCATGCATAAGGATTTTTTCACAATGATACCGCCGAGGGGTATTGGCAATCCTGTCTCCTTTTCCCACCAATCTCCAAGGTCTACGATCTTTGCAAGTCCGTATTCATGGTATGTGAATCTGCTTTCATGTATTATGAGGCCTGCATCCACCTTTTTATCCCTGACTGCCTCCATGATTTTGTGAAAGGGCATGGCAATAAAAGACAGTGATGAGTGACGAGTGATGAGCGATGAGTTTGAGGATAAATGAAGCTTTAATAACAGGAATGCTGTAGTGAGTTCGCCGGGAATCGCTATTTTATTAATGCGTCGTGTATCGTGAGTCATGCGTTGTGCGTTGTTTGTCGTGCGTCGTTTGTTATGTTGACTCTCGATTACTAAGAGCGGTCCGCATCCTCTGCCGAATGCCCCTCCAGACCTCAAAAAATGGTAATCGTCCTGAAGATAATAGAATGCAGGGCACGATATTTTTGTAACATCGATCGCCCTTTTCATTGCGAGTTGGTTCAGCGTCTCTACATCTTCGATGATGAAATTAAACTCAAACCCTTTTGTATCTATTTTTTTGTTTGCAAGTGCGTAAAAGATGAAGGTGTCGTTTGGACACGGCGAAAAACCTAAGCTTATCATAGTTTGCAATTTTATCATTAAATATTTATTATTTACCAGATTAAAAAGTTATGGAGTTGAGGAGTTATGAGTTGAGAGTTCATGAACTCTTTAACTTATTAGGGGGGGTATGAAGCCGCATGCAAACATTCTGAGCCTTATCGGAAACACTCCGTTGGTCAAAATCAACAGAATGGTTACGGAAAACAATGCCGAGATATGGGCAAAGCTTGAGGGCTTTAACCCCGGAGGCTCCGTGAAGGATAGGATAGCGCTTTTTATGATAGAGACCGCAGAGAAAGAAGGCAGGCTCAAGAAGGGCGGGACTATTGTAGAGCCGACAAGCGGCAACACAGGAATAGGACTTGCCATGGTTGCTGCTGTTAAGGGATGCAGGCTTATACTTACGATGTCCGAGACCATGTCTACGGAAAGGAGGCAGTTGCTTCAGGCATTCGGCGCCGAGCTTGTACTGACTCCGGGTGATAGAGGCATGATGGGCGCTGTGGAAAAGGCAGAGGAGATTGCTTTGAAAAATCCTGATTTCTTTATGCCGCAGCAGTTTGAAAATAAGGCAAATCCTGAGATACACAGAAGGACAACCGCCATTGAGATAATAAACGACCTTGACTGCGTGCCGGATGCCTTTGTAGCAGGCGTTGGAACAGGCGGGACCATAACAGGAACAGGAGAGGTCTTGAAGGAGAGAAGGCCGGATATATGGATAGCTGCTGTTGAACCTGCCGGTTCTCCCGTTCTCTCAGGCGGAGAACCAGGGAAACATAAGATTGCGGGGATAGGCGCTGGTTTTTATCAAGGCGTCTTAAATACAAAGATATATAACGAGGTCATCCCTGTAACCGACAATGATGCGGAAAATGCCACAAGACAATTGGCACTAAAAGAGGGGATTCTCGTCGGCATATCATCTGGCGCTGCCATGTGGGCGGCAATGAAGGTTGCAGAGAAGCTGGGGAAAGGGAAAAAGGTGGCTGTGATATTCCCTGACAGGGGAGACAGGTATTTGAGCACAGGGTTGTTTTTGCCGGAAAGCATATGACAGCTTGAAAAATAAGCAATATTTGTGCTATCTTTATCAGCTAAAAACGCACGTCCGGAAAGATTCCCCCGATGGTCTCACATTCGTGAGTTTAGGGGTGGATCGGACGGAGGAAAAACCATAAGGAGGAAGTAAAGATGGGTGTTGTAACAATGAAGGAGCTGTTGGAATCAGGCGTCCATTTCGGGCATCAGGTGAAGAGATGGAACCCGAAGATGAAGAAATACATCTTCGGAGAGAGGAATGGTATCCATATCGTCGACCTTCAGAAAACATTGAAGGGTGTAGAGGAGGCCTACAACTTTGTCAGGAATATGGCATCAAAAGGCGCGCCTGTACTCTTTGTAGGCACAAAGAAGCAGGCTCAGGATTCTGTTGCAGAAGAGGCGCAGAGGGCAGGCGCCTTTTATGTAAATAACAGATGGCTTGGTGGCATGCTCACAAACTTCTCGACAGTCAGGAAGAGCATAGAAAGGCTAAAGAAGATAGAGACAATGAAAGAAGACGGCACTTACAATGTGCTCACCAAAAAAGAGGTATCGCAGCTTGAGAAGGAAAGGGAAAAGCTGGAGAAGAACCTGAGCGGGATAAAAGATATGACAAACCTGCCGGGCACACTCTTTGTCATAGACCCGAAGAAGGAAAAGATTGCCGTTGCAGAAGCCAGAAGGCTTTCAATACCGGTTGTGGCTGTTGTTGACAGCAATTGCGATCCTGATGATGCAGATTATGTCATCCCCGGCAATGACGATGCAATAAGGGCTATCAAGCTTCTTGCATCAAAGATGGCAGATGCGGTGCTTGAGGGCAAGGGCGCGTTACAGAAGATAATGGAAGAGGAGACAGAAAAGGCGGGGATAGAGGAAAAAATTATGCAGGAGGAGACGGCAGGATGACGGTTACAGCGGATAAAGTAAAGGAATTGCGCGAAAAAACAGGCACAGGCATGATGGATTGCAAAAAAGCCCTCGCAGACAGCGGCGGAGATATGGAAAAGGCCATTGATATACTCAGGCAAAAAGGTCTTGCGACTGCCGCAAAGAAGGCGAGCAGGGCTGCATCACAGGGCTTGATAGATTCTTATATACATATGGATAAGCTTGGAGTGCTTGTTGAGGTGAATTGCGAGACAGACTTCGTTGCCAAGACCGATGATTTTAAAGGGCTTGTTAGAGACATCGCGATGCATGTAGCAGCGGCGAATCCGGCCTATGTATCAAGGGAGGATGTTCCTCAGGATGTCATAGAGAGGGAAAAGGAGATTTACAGGGCGCAGGTTACGAACAAACCGCCTCAGGTCGTGGAGAAGATTATTGAGGGAAAACTTGAAAAGTTCTTCACCGATACATGCCTTCTGGAACAGGTGTTTATAAAAGACCCTGAAGGAAAACAAAAGATAAAGGCCCTGATAACAGAAAAAATCGCAAAACTTGGAGAGAATATCGTCCTGCGGAGGTTTGCAAGATTCCAGTTGGGCGAAGGGCTGGAGAAAAGTGCAGCCTGCGAAAACTGATATGAAAGAAAAGTCAAGAGTCAAGAGTCAGGAGTCAAGAGTTAGGACACGAACTCAAAACTCTGAACTCAAAACTCCGAACTCAAAACTCAAATTCAAGAGGATTCTCTTAAAACTCAGCGGCGAAGTCTTGATGGGAGACAGGGGATACGGTATAGACCCTGCCACTGTCGAATACATGGCCTCCGAGATAAAGAAGGTCATTGATATGGGAGTGCAGGTCGCCATTGTAATCGGAGGCGGCAATATCTTCAGGGGTGTTCAGGCGTCTGTCGAGGGCATGGAAAGGGCATCCGCCGATTACATGGGAATGCTTGCAACGGTTATCAATGCCCTTGCCTTACAGAATGCGCTTGAGAGAATAGGTCTGCAGACAAGAGTCCAGTCAGCCATAGAGATGAGGGAGCTTGCAGAGACTTACATAAGGAGAAAGGCTATAAGACACCTCGAAAAGGGCAGGATAGTTATCTTTGCAGCAGGAACAGGAAATCCCTACTTCACGACAGATACTGCAGCAGCCCTGCGCTCCATGGAAATAGGCGCCGATGTGATATTGAAGGGCACAAAGGTTGACGGCGTTTACACGGCAGACCCGATGAAGGACAAACATGCAAGGAAGTTCGATGAAATCTCATATATCGATGTCCTAAAAAATAACCTTAAGGTTATGGACTCCACGGCAATAACGCTTTGTATGGATAACAACCTGCCGATAGTTGTTTTTAACATCAAAAAAGCAGATAATATTAAGAACCTTATAAGCGGAAAGAAGATAGGCACAAAGGTATCTAAATAAATTAAGAATTACTCATTAAAAAATGGGGTGAATGAAGATGCAAGAGGTTAAGAAGAAGGCCACTGACAGGATGAACGGCGCCATAGAGTCCTTAAAAAAGGACTTTGCCTCCATAAGGACAGGAAGGGCATCGCTTTCTCTGCTTGACGGGATAAACGTAGACTATTACGGCACGCCGACGCCTCTCAATCAGGCTGCTACATTAGGAATACCCGAGAGCAGGCAGATAACAATACAGCCGTGGGAGCAGAAACTCATACCGGAGATAGAAAAGGCCATATTGAAATCAGGCCTTGGACTTACTCCCTCCAATGACGGAAAGGTTATAAGAATAAATATACCTGCCCTTACGGAAGAAAGAAGAAAAGAGCTTGTGAAGGTAGTAAAAAAGAGGGCTGAGGAAGCAAGGGTTGCGGTAAGGAATATCAGGAGAGATATCAATGACGAACTCAAAAAGTCCGAAAAAGAGCAGCACCTGAGCGAAGACGATGTCAAGAGGCTTCAGGAAGAGATTCAGAAGGTTACGGATTCTTATATAGCCAAGGTCGAAGAAGTCCTTCAGCATAAAGAAAAGGAAATTATGGAGGTATGATATGGCTACTAACACTAACTATGTTGTGAAGGTAACGGATGCAAAGCTTATGGATGTCCAGAAAGCGCTTGAACAGGCAGGCATTAATGTCCGCAGTATCATAGAGGTCTTCAAGGAAGAGACCGCTGAATAGCGTTCATAGCGTAAAGCGTTATGGAGTTATAGTGCAAAACACCAAAACACACAACGCTCAACGCTTTACGCAATAACGCAATAAACCCAGTTGAGGAGGGATAATGGCTAAAAAAGTAAAAACAACAAAAAAAGAATTAAAGCCTAAGGCAACAAAGGAATCAGAGAAGAAAGCCGCGCCAAAAGCAAAATCCAAGTTAGAGAGCAAGTCAAAGCCGAAATCACAGCCAAAGCCAAAGAGCAAGCCAGCTGTTGAGGACGAAAAGACAAGGAAAGAAATACTCAGGAAACTGCTCATACAGAAAAGAGAGGATATAGTCAAAGAGGCTAAGTCAGAGATAAAGAAATTCAAGTCAGGCGAAAGGAAACAGCTTGTGGAAACCGTAATGGATGACGGAGACCTTTCTGTCGTTGACCTGGCTGAGGACATAAGCCTTAAACAGTTGAGTACACACAGGGAAATTCTTATCAAGATAGATGCGGCTTTAATGAAGCTTCAAGACGGCACATACGGCGCATGCGAGGATTGCGGCGATGAGATAAGCGAAGAGCGATTGAAGGTTATGCCGTTTGCCATCTACTGCAGGGACTGCCAGGAGAGAAAAGAATTGATGGAGAAGATAGAGCTGGAAGAGATATAGCAGGGGACTAATAGTTTATCTTTTGTAAAAACAGTCCTCTTGCCGGTGCGGTTGGCCCGGCAAGCTTTCTGTCTTTTGAAAGAATAATCTCTCTAACATTCCCGGCATTAATTTTCCCTTTTCCGACCTCAACGACCGTTCCGACGATGTTTCTCACCATGTGTCGTAAAAAGGCATCCGCTTCGATGCGTATTTTAATAAATCTCTCCGAAAACCCTATGCCCATAAAGTGGATAAAGTCCGATAGTTCTATCGATAAATAGAATATCGTCCTGGTAGGATTTTTTGAACTGCAGCCGCTTGCCCTGAATGTAGAGAAGTCCTGTTTTCCTTTCAAAAAATCCATTGCATTCTTCATTGCATCAACATCAAGCATTTGCGGAACCCTCCAAGCATACCTGTACAGAAACGGAGAGATTATTTGTGAATTGGAAATCACATAAAAATATATTTTGCTTTTTGCGTCAAATCTCGGATGGAAGTCTAATTCTACATCGGATGCATCCATCATCCTTATATCGTCCGGCAGATTGGCGTTTAACGCCTTTTTTATGACATCAGCTGAAAGTTTTGATAATGTCTTAAAGGATGCTACCTGCTCTATGGCATGAACACCTGCATCAGTTCTCCCAGCGCCGATAACCTTTGCGTCTTCGTCCATTATCTTTTTGATTGCATTCTGAATTGTTCCCTGTATCGTAATAACATTTTTTTGGCTTTTGACTGCTGACTGCTGACTGCTGACTGCTGACTGCTGTATCTGCCAGCCGTTATAATTCGTGCCGTCATACTGGATAGTTAGTCTGATGTTTCTCATTGGAATAGTTTAGCATAAACTTCCTTTATGCATTTGTAAGACAATTAGTTAGAGCCTGCTTAAAAAATTTGTTGACCTCCCCCCCCCAATTTTTTATAATTCTTCAAAAATGCAAAGCGGAGGGATTTATGAAAAAAGCGGTCGGACTTGTTTTATGTTTGTTGCTATTGATCCCGTGCAGTTTATTTGCAGGCGACTTAATAGCAAAGGATTCGGGCAGCGGGACATCCGATAAACCGTCAAACAGCACTGCAAAAGGTGTAAATGCTCTTATCAACAGTCTTAAAAAACCTGACGACGCACCTGACTGGCTGAAAAGGATTAATCTTAAGTTTGAGATTCAAGACGATTATAAGCCCACATATGAATTGGAAACTGTCCAGCCTCTGTACATGACAGACAGGGATGCAATTTTTACACAGTTTAATGCGAGGACAAGAGGCGGTAAGCAGACATACAACCTCGGCATGGGCTACAGAAACATAGTAGTTGATTGGCTTATGCTAGGTGCGAATGCCTTTTATGATTACACAACATATTATGACCACAGGAGATATGGTTTTGGTTTCGAGGCATTGGGCAAAAGATATGAGGCGAGGGTGAACACATATTTTGGAGACTCTCACGAAAAACAGGTAACTACAGGAATTTTCCAGAGGGTTATGAACGGCTATGATTTTGAAATAGGCGGTTCTGTCATCCCTGTAAAAGCGCTTGAAGACCTGAAGATTTATGCAGGTTATCAGTGGTTTGATGCCAAATATACAGACGATTTAAAGACATATCAAGTAAGAGTAATATATCCCATTACACAGTATACCGGCATAGAACTGAAGGCCATGAAAGATGAGAATAAAGCAGAGAGGTATTATGCCCAGCTTACCATCGGACTCGATATGCCGGCCTCTATAAAGACCAAGAGGACAAAGGACGGCGGTATTGATTTGAAGCAGAAGCTATTGCAGCCTGTGCAGAGGGTAAAGGATATAGTTGTTGAACAATATGCCAAAGCATCTGGTGGAATTGCAGTGAAGATAAAGAGGGGGAACTAATATGAGAAACATAGTTTTGGCAATAATATTGCTGTTTTTGTTTGCCGGCATATCCAATGCAGCAGAAGTGGGCATAGATTATAACGCTAATATGGTATATAATGTTACGGTAAAAAAGGTTGAAGCATATAACAGCACAACAGGACAGTGGGTAACAGTAACAGATACACCCGCAACATTCAACATAGCATCTGCTACTTCTACCAATACAGCCATAGGCAACATGGCATCAGGCGTAACCCTGCCGAATGGAACATATACACAGGGGAGAGTGACGGTGAGCAATCAGTTCGGTATTAAGGCATGCGATAATGGTGGGACAAACTGTACGGATGGCACGCAGTCGATTGGTGGACATACCCTGGCAACTGCTAATGCAGGTAATTATGCTGCTGCTTCAACTGTTACTACTGTCATTGACTTTACAGTGCTTGGAATTCCTGCATGTCCTGCTACCCCGCAATGCGTTTCAGGCAGCGATCTGGTATTGACAGGTAATATGTCATTTGTAATTAGTCCTGGTAGTTCCCCCCAGACAATAAGTGTATCCTTTGATGTTGACGGAGTATTGAAATATGAAGCTGCTCCTGAATATATATCACCAGGACAACCCGATGTAACCATAACAATAGAGTAACTTTGTATTTTCATAGCTGCCGACAGGGCATGCAATAGCATGCCCTTATTTTGTGTGCGCCCGGCAGGGCGCACACACACGGCGGTGAAAGTCCTCTACAGACCCGACAGGGGGAACTGTTAGCAGAACGGAAAGGGCGATTTTGAAAGGGAATAAAGGGGACGGTTCTATTTAATTGAGAAATTAAGCATTAAGAAGAAATAAATCCTACAGGCACATTTTTCATCTGCTGCTGGAAGTCGGGAAGCCTGCCCGCTGGTATGAAAAAAAGAGGTTTTAATCTGTTATAATTAGCTATATTAATGGGCAACAAAGAATTTACAAAAGAAATAAGTCCGGATGGCGACGATAGGTTAAGGATAAAAATCATCGCTGAAAAAGGTGAGGTCACCGATGTGGTTATTCAATATGAGGCAAAAATAAAAGATAAATGGTATCCTATTGTTAGATATGATTGTTCGCATGGATTCTTCCATCGCGATATTTTGAACCCAAAGGGAGAAAAGACAAAGCAATTAGGCAGCCGTTAAAAAACGACCTGCCGTAATCATAAGCTCAAACACATATAACAAGATTTCCTTATGCCCTCTACCCGCCATATTGCAGTAACAGTCCTCGATAGAATCTTCAACAAAGGCATAAAGCCAAAGGAAGCGCTCGATGAATTGTCGGGCGATCTGGACAAAAGAGACAGGGCGTTTCTTATGGAGATTGTTTATGGAGTTTTGAGATACAGGGATTATCTTGATTGGATGCTCAAGGATTTTTTAAAAAAACCTTCGGGCCTTTCGCAGAATACATTAAATAATCTCAGGGCTGCTGTTTATCAGCTTAAATATATGCGTGTGCCTGAGTGGGCGGTTGTGGATGAGGCGGTAAATCTCGAAAGGTTCAGTAAAGGGAAAAGAGCCTTAGTGAACGCCGTATTGAGAAATTTTCTAAGACTCCATTACTCCATTACTCCATCACTCCAGATAAAAGACCCTGTCGATTATGTCTCAATCACGACATCCCATCCTCGATGGCTTGTAAAGAGATGGATAAAGAGATTTGGATATGAAGAGGCATTAGAACTTGCGGAGGCAAATAACAGGATACCGCCTGTTGTCCTTAGGGCAGAGGATGAAGAAAAGAGAGAAGAAATATTAAAGAGATTTACTGAAAAAGGAATAGAAGCGCATCCGGCTAAGTTTTCATCTGTCGGGATTGTTCTAAAAGAATTTCCTGCGGCTTTAGAGTCCGAACTCTTAACTCATAACTTATTTGTTCAGGACGAGGCTGCACAGCTTGTGGCATATCTCCTGAATCCAGTTGCTGGAGAGAGAATACTGGATGCCTGTGCTGCGCCGGGAGGAAAGACCACGCACATAGCACAACTTATGAAGGACAGAGGAGAGATAATAGCAGCAGAATCAGAAGAGAAAAGGATAAGACAATTGGAAGAAAATGTCTCGAGACTTGGCATTAAATCTGTCAAAATTATTCATGGTGATGTGAGATCAGTCGAAGGCATTGGTCAATTCGATAAAATACTCCTTGATGCGCCTTGTTCCTCAATTGGTGTCATAAGGAGGAACCTTGATGTAAAATACAGGCACAGCGAAAAAGACCTCCGCAGGTTTAAAGAAAACCAGACAACTATGCTTGGATCTGTATTACGACTTCTTAAGACAGGTGGTATTATGGTATATTCTGTATGCTCTACAGAGCCTGAAGAGGGGGAAGAGGTCATTAAGGAATTTTTACATGGCAATCCTGATTTTAGTATCATAAGAGGAGACCATGATTTTCTGGCGCCTTTCGAAGTGTTGGATAAAGATGGACATTTATTTTACAGGACATTTCCCCACAAGTATGATATGGACGGCTTTTTCACTGTAAGGCTTAAAAAGAATGAATAAATTAATAAAAATACCGACTTATATAATCGCCATATTCGTTATCGGAATGATTTCTGGCCATTTTACTTTCAAGCTGCTCAGTTTCAGCAGGACTGTTACTGTCCCTGATTTGAGGGGAAAGGGCATGGTTGACGCCAATGATATTATAAGGAAAAAAGGCTTGTATATAAGGCTTGAAGGCGAGGACTACGATTCTTATATTCCTCAGGGATACATAATACGTCAGGACATGCCGCCGAACAGCAGCGTGAAGGAAGGAAGGGAGATAAGGATTGTATTAAGCAAAGGACCGAGGGTAAGATATGTCCCTGATGTTGTCGGGCAGCCGCTTGAGACAGCAGAGGCAATACTGAAGGAAAAGGGGATAAGGATAGGAAAAATCATTTATGTGCATTCTGAAAAAACAGCGAAGAATACAATACTTGCTCAGCGGCCGGAGACCAACGAAAAAGGCGGGGAAAGCTTCAGCGTGCTTGTAAGTCTTGGAGATTTTGAGAATTAGGAGGATTCATGGTAAAGATTGCCCCATCAATATTGTCGGCTGATTTTATGAGGCTCGGGGAAGAGATAAAGGCTGTGGAGGCTGCAGGCGCGGATTTGCTGCATCTGGATATAATGGACGGACATTTTGTCCCGAATATTACCATAGGCCCTGCAATTGTTGATGAGATAAGAAGAATAACCGCGCTGCCCCTCGATGTGCATCTGATGATAGAGGAGCCGGATAGATTTCTAAGGGACTTTATCAAAGCCGGCGCGGATTATATCACTGTCCATGTGGAGGCCTCTGTGCATCTCCACAGGACAATCCAGTGGATAAAGGAGAGCGGGGTAAAGGCTGGAGTTTCTTTAAATCCGGCGACGCCTGTATGGAGCCTCGACCACATACTGCCTGACCTCGACATGGTGCTCCTGATGTCGGTAAATCCTGGATTCGGAGGGCAGGAGTTCATACCATGCGTCTTGGATAAGATAAAGGCGTTAAAAAACATTATCAAAGAGAGAGGATTCAATGTCCTCATCGAGGTTGACGGCGGAGTGAAGCTTGACAATGCCAAAGAGATTGCTTCTGCTGGTACCGATATTCTTGTCATAGGCTCTGCATTCTTTAATTCAGAGGATTATGGCGTTTTGATGAAAAGGCTGAGAGGCTTGTTAGAGTGAGATAATGGAAGACAGGATATACGGATTAATTAAAGAGGCAGAGAAATTAAGGGAAAAATCAAAATATATCGATTCCCTGAAAGTCTTTAAAAAAGCGCTTTCCATCAGCAAAAAGCACGGTGTCCTCGACGGCATCCTCGATTCTACAATTGCTATGGCCGATATTTACAGGATGACAGGAAAATTCGATGATGCGGTAAAAAATTACGAAGAGTCGCTTGAGGCATGCGAGGCTTTGGGAAATAAGCTTACTGCTGCCGACTGTATGGTGGGAATGGGATTGTCCTTAAGGGCGATGGGCATGTGGAAGGAGGCCATAAGGTTCGTATCCAGCGCAAGAGGCATCTATGAAAAGGAAAAAGATACAAGAGGAGTCGCCTTTTCTTTATGGGCAGAGGCAGGCGCTTTAAGGGTTGCAGGCGACATTCCGAAGGCTATTAAGAAGTTTAAGGAATCAAAAGACATCTTTGCCAGAGTAAAAGATAAGTCAGGCATTGCTTATGCGTTGTGCGGTCTTGGAGGAACACACAGAATCTCCGGCAGGTTCAAAGAGTCGCTAAATTACTATAAGCAGGCAAATGAAACTTTTAAAATGCTAAAAGATAAATTCGGTGCTGCCTATTCGCACTGCGGCATAGGTAATGCCTTCAGGATGCTTGGTAATTACAGCGATGCCTTAAAACACTTTGAAAAGGCGACTGCCCTTTATGAGGATATAGGGGATATAGTCAGCTATTCTTATACGCTGTGGAGTCTTGCGACTGTGCATAAAATGGAGATGGATTTCGATAACGCGAGACTTTGTATTAAGAAGGCCCTAAAAAATTTTAAAAACACAAAAGACCCGAGAGGAATAATATATTGCGACCTATCTCTTGGAGAGATAGATTTTATCGAGGGTAATAAACGTATTGCTGAAGATAGATTTCTTTCTGCGATGAACATTGCTGTAAAGCATAATTTCAAGCTTGAGAAATGCCATTCAGAGGCGCTTCTCAACTACATTAAGGGGCAGGGGTCAAGGGTAAAGGGTCAAACTGTTAAATTTATTTCCTGCTATAAAAAAATAGGGGTAAACTTGGATTTTTCGGGCATCCCCTTTAATATGCCCTAACAAAATATGAATAATGTTTTAAATATTCCCAATTTCATCACATTTGTCAGGATAATCATAATTCCTGTTTTTGTAACTGCCTTGATTTACAAAAGGTATGATTATGCATTGTATTTGTTCGTGTTCGCAGCCGTATCCGACATGCTCGACGGGCTTCTGGCGAGGGTTACAAAACAGAAGACAAAGCTGGGTGCATTCCTCGATCCCCTTGCTGATAAGTCTCTTCTTGTAACAGCATTTATCCTTTTTTCTGTTTATGACTGGATACCGCTGTGGTTGACAATAACAGTCATAAGCCGGGATGTGATTGTGGTGCTTGGATGGATTTCATTGCATCTCACATCCCATACAACAAAAATAGAGCCTTCTTTAACCGGCAAGGCAGCCATCGCATCGCAGCTTATACTTATAGCTTATACACTTTTGTCTATTAATTTGAATGTCCCGCCGCCATACGGCTGGATGCTCTGGACAGTCGCAACATTAACCGCAGTTTCAGGATTGCAATATATTTACAGGGGATTGAAACAAGCAAGTGAAAAATAGCAGCGGCGTAGAGATAGAGGAGGTACGGAGGGGTAGTATTGCCGAAAAGGCAGACCTGCATGCAGGAGACAGGCTTGTCGCCATCAACGGCCATGAAGTCAGGGATAATATAGACCTGATGTTTTACGGCGATGAACCACTGTCAGAACTTCTTATTAAAAGGGACAATAAGAAACTAACCTTTACTTTGAACTCCGAACTCCGAACGGCTCGACTGAGCTCGCCGAAGTCTTCGGACTCTGATATCGGCATTGTTCTTAAGTCCTTTAAGATTAAGACATGCAGAAACAACTGCATATTCTGTTTTGTATCACAGCTTCCAAGAGGGCTCAGAAGGCCACTTTATGTAAAAGATGAAGATTACAGGATGTCCTTTCTGTACGGCAATTACATTACGATGACAAATCTCTCGGATGCCGATAAAAAAAGGATTGTGAAGCAAAGGCTCAGCCCCCTTTATATCTCTGTCCATTCCACAAATACCGAAGTCAGGAATAAACTTATCGGGAATCCCAATGCTTCCGACATACTGAAGGAGATAAAGTTTCTCGCCTCAAATAAAATAAAGATGCATACACAGATAGTCCTGTGTCCCGGCTATAACGACGGAAAGAATCTTGAAAAGACCATAACAGACCTTTATAAATATTATCCGTATGTAGCATCCATCGCTGTAGTCCCTGTCGGACTTACCCTGCACAGGAAGAAGGCAATAAGACCTGTGGAAAGAGAGGATGCATTAAAGGCTTTTGAGACAGTCCATAAACTCCAGTCAAGATTTAAAAGAAAACATGGAGATAATATTGTCTATGCGGCAGACGAGCTTTACATAAAGGCTGAAATGCCGTTTCCTCCTTTAGAACAGTACGAAGAACTCCCGCAGATAGAAAACGGTGTCGGTATGGTGCCGCTTTTTCTACATCAGGCAAAAAAAACGAAAACTTCTCTCTCGCCGAAAAAGAAGAAGATGTTCGTTACATTTACAGGTGTCTCTTTTTACCCTTATCTCACGAAGTTTGTCAATAAGCTAATAAAGGAAGGCATCGGCATAGAAGCTATACCTGTCGAAAATGCATTCTTCGGTAAGAGCGTAACAGTGACCGGACTTCTTACAGGAAGGGATGTAATTAAATCACTCTCCGGTATTGTTAAGAAAGACGACATTCTGCTTATACCCGATGTTGTTATGAGGGAGGGAGATGAGGTCTTCCTCGATGATGTATCGAGGCAGGATGTTGAGGATGTTCTTGGAATAAAGGCTGTGGTTATTGAATCAACGCCCAAGGGGCTTGTGGATGCGATTTCGAAATTGTAGTGGCAGACCTATGTGTCTGCCCTGATGATGGGCAATCACACAGGATTGCCCCTACATTGGAGGTCTTATGAATATAAGCGGAAAAACAAAGGTGACAGGGCTTTTCGGCTGTCCTGTTGAGCACAGTCTGTCGCCGGCAATGCACAATGCCGCCTTTGAATATCTGAATCTGGATTATTGCTATGTAACCTTTTCTGTTAGGCCGGATTTGCTGGGAGATGCGGTAAAGGCCATCAGGGCATTGAATTTAAGCGGAGTAAATGTCACTGTTCCTCATAAGGAAAATGTTATTCCCTTTTTGGATGAGGTGAGCGAGGAGGCGTCTTTCATCGGAGCCGTCAATACAATAAAAAACGATGACGGGAAGCTGATAGGCTATAACACTGACGGCAGGGGCTTTATGCAATCCCTTTCAGATGCCGGAATAAATGCGAAAGATAAAAAGATTCTGATAGCCGGTGCCGGAGGCGCTTCCCGTGCCATAGGCTATTACCTCTGCAAAGAGGCATCGAATGTATATCTCTATGATGTTGATGCAAACAAGGCAGAGGCATTGAGAATGCATCTGAACAGTATTAAGAATAACACGAGTTTAATAAACAACGATTCCCTAAAGAGTTCTGATTTTTTTTCAGGGGTGGATATTGTTATTAATGCGACCCCTCTCGGATTGAAGCCGGATGACCCGATGCCTGTTGATATATCGCTTCTTAATAAGAATCACATAGTCTGCGACCTCATATACAAAGAGACCCCGCTTCTGAGAGAGGCATCCAAAATAGGCTGCAAGACTATGGACGGCCTCGGGATGCTCCTTTGGCAGGGCGTTTTTGCATTCGAGATATGGACGGGGATTATGCCGCCGGCTGATGTAATGCGTAAAGCGTTAAGTGCAGAGCGTCAAGCGTCGTGAGTCAGGCGTCATGGTCGTGCGTCGTGTCCACGCTCTACGCTTGACATTTTTTTAGTTGGCATGTTATTTGCCTTTACAAGACCTTTCTGCTGTGGTAACATTTAGTATGAAGAAATTGATGTTTATAATATCCTCTCTGTTCTTATTGACCGTATTGATAGTCCATCTAAATCAGGAAAAGGATGCAAAGGTTAAATTGCGTCTCGATGACAACTCTTATATGGAGGGTGTGAGCATTACTCAGAGAAAAGAGGGGCTGGTCAAGTGGATACTGAACGCTGAAAAGGCTGTGTTTTTGACCGGCAATGATGTGAAGCTTGATAAATTAAAGATAATATTCCCTGAAAAAGAACTTACTCTAACATCCAGCGGGGGAATGTATGACATCGAAAAAAGGAATCTGAAGATAGACGGCAATATAAATGCATCTACAAAGGATTACGATATTGTGGCGAATACATTATTCTGGGATTCGTCAAAGAATGAAATCCTTTCGGATGAAAAGGTCCAGATTATGGGCAAGAAATTTTTCGCCGAGGGAGATACTCTTACGGCAACTGCCGATAAAGCAACACTGAATAAAAACGTCAAGGCGGTATTTTATGGAAAATAATAAGAAGGCGATGGGCGATAGGCGATGGGCGATGAGAAAAGGCGAATTGTATATTTTTATAGCAATACTTGTTTTTTGCCTCTTGCCTATAGCCTCTTGCCTCGTGCCTGACGTATTCGCTCAGGAGAAGAAGGCTGCAAAAGAGCCCACCATTATTACTTCAGAGATTTTGACTGCGGACAATAAGGCAAAGACAGCCCTGTTTGAAAAGTCTGTTGTGGCAAAAAAAGGCGAGATGACTCTATTTGCAGACAAGATGCTGGTGTATTATTCGGAAGAGAAGGGTAGCAGTAATATCAAAAAGATAGATGCAGAAGGGAATGTCAAGCTTATAAAAGGGGATAGAGTTGTAACCTCCAAATTCGCCACTTATTTCGCAGAGCCTGAGGAGAGGATTATATTTACAGGGGAGCCGAGGGCATCCGAGGGTGAAAATGTCGTCACAGGCACAAAGATGATATATTTTATGAAGGACGACCGCTCGATAGTCGAAAACAGCAAGGTCTTTTTAATAGAGAAGAAGGGCGGAAAATAGTTAAAAATATGGAGTATTGGAGTGTTGGGGTATTGAGCACCTAAATTCCATTACTCCAGCACTCCATCACTCCAAGTAAATAAATATGGCTCATGCCCTTGAAATAAGAAATTTATCCAAAGCATACGGCAAGAGATACGTAGTTAGGGATGTGAACATCTCTGTCAGGACAGGGGAGATAGTCGGACTTCTCGGTCCCAACGGGGCAGGGAAGACCACGACCTTCTATATGATTGTCGGGATAATAACGCCTAAGCAGGGCGATATTATGCTTGACGGAGAGGATATAAGGAAGCTGCCCATGTATCGTAGGGCAAAGAAAGGAATAGGTTATCTGCCTCAGGAGCCGTCCATATTCAGGAAGCTGACAGTGAGGGAAAACCTTAAGGCCGTTCTTGAGATAAAAGGAGGAATGTCAAGCAGAAAGAACGGAATACATGAAGAGGTGGACAGACTCCTTGAAGAATTTAATCTGACCGGTTTCGCGGATAGGGATGGATACAGATTGTCAGGCGGAGAGAGAAGGCGCGCCGAGATTGCGAGGTCCATTGCATTGAATCCTATGTTCATGCTGTTTGACGAGCCTTTTGCCGGCATAGACCCCATTGCAATAATTGAGTTGAAGAAGATGCTGACTTATCTGAAGTCAAAGGGAATTGGAATTTTGATAACGGACCACAACGTCAGGGAAACACTTTCAATAACGGACAGGGCATATATAATAAGCAACGGTCAGGTGTTGGCAGAAGGCTCGCCGGATGAACTGGTGAACAATTCTGCTGTGAAAGAGGCGTATTTAGGAGAGGAGTTCAGGCTATAATGGCTCTGGAAAGCAGACTCGATTTAAGGCTTACGCAAAAGCTTATTCTTACGCCGCAGCTTCAGCAGGCTATCAAGCTTCTGCAGATGCCGCAGCTTGAGCTCGCCCAGACACTGAACAATGAGCTTATAGAGAATCCATTTTTGGAAGAATCAGTTGAGGAGACTGAAGTAGAAGAATATCCGGCTGAGGATATGGAGTTGTCCGCTCCTGCCGATGATGCAGAAATGCCCTTCGACAGTCTCATAAACTTCAGTGTTGGCGAATATTTCGACGAAAGGAGCAGCGACGGAAGGGACCTCGGATATTTCTCTCAGGGAATGGAAGAACAGCCTTCCTATGAGCTTTTCTGCTCCAAGAAACCTGATTTGTACGACCATCTGCTTTGGCAATTAAGGCTGAGCAGCGCAGACGACGAGGTAAGAAGGGTTGCCGAAGCGGTAATCGGCAATATCGATGATGACGGCTATCTCAGGGCTACTGAAGAGGAACTCTCAAAGGCCGTAGGTTTAGATACGAATGCCGCAGGAGATACTGTTAAATCTGCCATAGCGCTGGTTCAGAGCTTCGATCCGCAGGGGGTAGGAGCAAGGGATTTGAAGGAGTGCCTTTTGCTGCAGCTTAAGGCTTTGAATCTCAGCAATACACTTGTCGAGAAGATAATAGAAAATAATATAGACGACCTCCAGAAAAAGAAATACAGCAGCATAGCAAAGCAGTACAACTCGCCGCTCGATGATATTATAGCTGCTGTAAAGATAATAGAAGGGCTTGAGCCGCGGCCTGCCACGAGCTTCTCCAGCACAGAGACAAACTATATAGTACCTGACGTGTTTATAACCAAGACGGACGAAGGATACCAAATAATCCTGAATGGTGACGGCATGCCGAGGCTGAGGCTGAACAGCAGTTACAGAAAACTGCTTTTGAATAAGGATATGCTCACAAAGGAAGAGAGGGATTTCTTAAAAGAGAAGCTCAAGCTCGCCACGGAATTGATTAAGAGCCTTGACCAGAGGAACAGGACCATTTATAAGGTATCTAAAAGCATACTGAATTTTCAGAGGGAGTTTTTTGACAAGGGGGTGCAACATCTCAGGCCTTTAAATCTCAGGGACGTGGCTTCAGATATAGAGATGCATGAGAGCACCGTAAGCAGGGTGACATCGAACAAATTCCTTGCATGCAATCGCGGTGTGCTCAGCTTCAGATTCTTTTTCAGCAGCGCAATACAGTCGGACAATGGTGAGGTATCATCCACAACAGTAAAGGATTTGATTAAGAAAATCATATTAGAAGAAGCCACTCAGAAGCCTCTCAGCGACCAAATGATAGCGGACAGGCTTAAAGGACAGAACATTAATATCGCAAGAAGGACAGTTGCAAAATACAGGGAGGAATTGAAGATTCCCCCTCAGAACCAGAGAAAAAGATATGGGTAAGGAGGAAACCTATGAATATTATCATTAATGGACGTCATCTTGAGATCACGCCTGCACTGAGGAGTTATGCTGAGGAGAAGATAGGAAGGTTTGATAAGTATATATCCAATATTACAGAAGCTATTGTGACCCTCAGTGTCGAAAAGTACAGACATAAGGCAGAAGTGCTTTTGAAGGTCAACGGAGTTATGATTCAGGCAGAGAGCGTGACAGGCGAGGTTTATTCCGCTATTGATGAGATTGTAGAAAAGCTCGAAAAACAGGTTGTCAAGCACAAGGAAAAAATCCATTCATACAGGAAAGGCGAAAAAAAGGCGGCAGCAACGGTTCCTGCCGGCGCTTCTGAAAAAGGAAGGATAATAAAGCATAAGAGATTCGATATGAAGCCGATGGACCCTGAAGAGGCTGTTAATCAGATGGAACTGCTGGACAAGGATTTTTTTGTGTTTGCCAGCCAGATAAGCGGAGACATTAATGTCATTTACCGAAGGAAAGACGGCAATTACGGATTGATAGAACCGGTAAGATAATGGTTTGCGGCAGGTATGCATACGGTAAAAAGCTTTACCGCACGCATACCTGCCGTTATAAGCGGTTAATACATGGGAGATGAGAAGATAAAGGTTGTTATCGTCAGCGGGCTCTCAGGCGCCGGAAAAACAGTTGCCCTGAGAGCCCTCGAAGACATCGGTTATTTCTGCATAGACAATCTGCCGGTTACGCTCATAGAACTCTTTCTCTCTACGATCAGAAGCCATGAGCCATCAACTGTCAGCTATCAGCGAATAGGGATAGGCATGGATATAAGGGAGAAGGAATTCCTCTCCGACGCCTACAGGATTTTATCCCTTCTCAAAGGCCAGTACAGGATAGAGATACTGTTTCTTGAAGCTGAAAAGGATGTCATGCTCAGGCGGTACAAGGAGACGAGGCGTCCTCACCCTATGATGTCGATGCGCGGCAATATGAATATGGAGGCTGCGATAGAAGAAGAGAGGTCTCTGCTGTCTGTTATAAGGGACGCTGCGGATAAGATAATAGACACTTCAAACTATACACCTCATCAGTTAAGATACCTCATAACATCAACATACGGAAATATAGAAGAAACGCAGGGCATTAATATATCTTTAATATCCTTCGGCTATAAATTCGGCGTGCCGCAGAATGTCGATATTCTGTTTGATGTAAGATTTCTGCCTAATCCATATTTCATTCCTGAACTCAAACCATTAAAAGGCACTGATAATGCCGTATATGATTTTGTCATTAAAAATGAGGAGACAAAAGAATTTTTTTGGCACATAATCCGTCTAATGGATTTCCTCATTCCTAATTACATCAGGGAAGGAAGGGCGTATCTGATAATAGGCATCGGATGCACCGGAGGAAGGCACAGATCACCTGTTATTGTCGGGGAGATTGCAAGACATATACATGAAAAGCATGGCATAAAGCCTAATGTAATACACAGGGACATGGAATGATATATCTTGATAACAATGCTACAACACCTATTGACGAAGAAGTGAAGAAGGCAATGACGGATGCCTTTGATTTATTCGGTAATCCATCGAGCGGCCACAGCATAGGCAGGGCAGCAAAGACTGCAATAGATAATGCGAGAAAGCAGGTTGCGAATTTGATTTCGTGTGAGCCTTCAGAGGTTGTTTTTACATCAGGCGGCACAGAATCTAACAACCTCGCTATAATTGGCACTGCGTATAAATATCAAAAAGGACATATAATAACATCTATCATCGAACATCCGGCAGTATTAAACCCTGTGAAATGGCTCGAAATGAAGGGTTTCGAAACTACATGTGTTCCTGTGAACTCCGAAGGCATGGTAAGCCCGGATGATGTAAGAAAGGCTATAAAAAGAGATACGATTCTGATAACCATAATGCACTCAAACAATGAGACCGGAGCGCTCCAGCCTGTTCGGGAAATCGGAAAGATTGCAAAGGAATACAACATCGCATTTCATTCCGATGCTGCGCAGAGCGTAGGAAAAATGGAAGTCCGCGTTCCCGATTTAATCGTTGATATGCTGACCGTAGTATCCCATAAGTTCCACGGGCCGAAAGGTATCGGAGCATTATATTTGAGAAACGGCATTGATTTGATGCCGATAATGTTCGGTGCGGCCCATGAAAGAGGAATAAGGCCTGGGACAGAGAATGTAATAGGAATTGCCGGACTCGGGAAGGCATGTGAGATTGCAGCGCGGGATGTGTCTTTTAGATATGGGCATACAAAGAAACTCAGTGATATGCTTTTTTCTTTGCTGCAAGACAAACTCGACATAAAGCTTAACGGGCATAAGACTCTGAGACTGCCGAATACATTGAATATATCTATAAGAGGGTCAAGGGTCAAGGGTCGAGGGTCAAGGATTTTAGGTGAAGAGATTGTGGAACAATTAAAAGATAAAGTTGCATTTTCTGCAGGCTCTGCATGCCATGCAGGCATCAGAAAGCTTTCATCTATCTTAAAGGCAATGGGACTGTCGGATGGAGATGCATTGTCGGCGATAAGATTAAGCACGGGAAAAGACAATACTGCTACCGAAATAGAGAATGCTTCAGAGGCGATAATCAAATGTGTAGAAGAACTGTCCGCGGCTTCTTAGCGCTCGCTTTGAGCGTTATCTGGTGATTATAACTTTAACCTAATCAATTATAAAAAATTATAATCGCTCAAATCCTTGACAAAAAAAAAGGCGTGTGGTAATGTCAAATCCAACGTTTTTCAAAAAGGCCAGAGAACTAAAGCAAGGCGCAGAAAGGCGTCAAAAGAGGGTGCCAGGGAAGGTGGTTATATGTTAGAGTTCAATCAGTGGTTTTTTGTCCTCCTCGCAAATTTTATAGTCTTATTTTTTGTATTAAGCGCACTTCTTTTTAAACCCCTCGCGAAGGTATTTAAAGAAAGAGAGGCTGCCACAACCGGCGCCCTCGATGAAGCAAAGACATTAACTGCTAAAAAAGATGATTCCATTGCAAAGATGAATGCCGAACTCCTGTCAGCAAAGAATAAGGCGAAGGCCGCGTTTGATTCATTGAGGGAAGAGGGCGTTACTAAGCAGAAAGAAACGCTTTCAAAGACAGAGGCAGAGGCTGTCGAGATGATCGAAAAGGCAAGAAAGGAGCTTCAGGCGGAGGCTGAAAAGGCAAGGACAGCATTAAAGGCAGACATCGAAAGATTCTCAGAAGAAATCGTAAACAAGTTGGTGAAGGCATGAAGAAAGACAATTGCAAGTTAGGAGTTAAGGGTCAAGAGTTTTTAGAAAAAACCGACACTGACACTGTAAAAAGAGTTATGAGTGATGAGCCAAAAAATAAGAAAGTTTTTTTGCTGACTATTATTTTTTTACTATTTACTATTCACTGTTCACTATTCACTGATATTGTTTTCGCTGCCGGCGGAGGCGGTGATAGCGGCAGTTCTCTTATGGACTGGGTATGGAGGATACTCAATTTTGCAATACTCGTATTTATTCTCGTTAAATTCCTCAATAAGCCTTTAAAGGATTATCTGCGCCAGAGAAAAGAGCTTATAGAGAAGAGTATCAAAGAGGCGCAGGAGGCAAAAGAGATTGCGATGAAGGCACTCGCAGAGGTTGAGGAGAGGCTGAAGATTAAAGATAAGGAAATAGAAGAGATTATTTCATCGGCAAAAGGATCAGGAGAGCGCGAGAAGCAAAGGCTTATAGAAGAAGGAGAGAAATTAAAGGTCAAGATATTGGAGCAGGCAAAGACCAATATAGAATATGAAGTTAAGAAGGCAAAAGAGATAATAAAGGCGGAAGCGGTCGAGGCTGCTATGCAGCTTGCAGAGGAAAAAATAAAAGCTAAAATGACAAAGGACGATCAGGAGAGACTCATGCAAGAATCTCTTAAATTATTAGAGGGAAGAAATTGAGAAAGGTAAAAGGTGTAAAACGATACGCTAAGCAGTTTTTGAGCACGGTTGATCCGGGCGAGGCGCCGCAGGCGATTGAGCAGTTGAGCGTCATAGCCGGCCTCATGGAGAAGAACAAGAACTTCAGAAACCTTATAGCAAGCCCTGTCTTTAGCGAAGCTGAGAGCCGGCAGATTATTGGCTACCTCGGCCAGAAGCTGAAGATGTCGGATAAGACAGCCAAATACCTCCAGCACCTTTCGGCATCAAAGGCAATTGGCGCAATGCCTGAGATAGTCAAGGCCATAGTCGCCGCATATCTTGAAATGAAGAAAAAGGCAAAGGCGGTCGTTACATCTCCTGTTCAGGTCAGCAAGGATTACGAAGAGAAGTTGAAAGGCTCTTTGAAGAATATTACAGGCAGGGATATCGATATCGAGTTTGTCATAGACCCCGCCATCTTAGGCGGTGTCCGCATAAAGGTCGGAAGCACTATGTATGACAGCAGTATAAAAGGCCAATTAGGGCTTTTAAGAGATAAGCTTATAAAGGGGTGAAGATATGGAAATCAAAGTGGAAGAGATTAGCGAGCATCTAAAGAAACAAATAACCGATTTTGAAAAGCGCATTGATGTCAGCGAAGTCGGCGTTGTTACAAGTGTCGGCGACGGTATCGCAAGGATATACGGCCTCGATAACTGCATGGCATCAGAGCTGCTTGAATTCCCTAACGGCGTTTATGGAATGGCCCTTAACCTCGAAGAAGATACGGTAGGCGCTGTTCTCTTCGGTGAGGATACATTGATTAAAGAAGGCGATGTAGTAAAGAGAACAGGAAAGATTATGTCTGTTCCTGCCGGAGAAGAAATGCTAGGCAGAGTCGTTAATGCTATCGGCCAGCCTATTGATGGAAAAGGCCCTGTAAATGCAAAGGCAAGCATGATAGTCGACGTCGTTGCACCTGGTATCGTTGACAGACAGCCTGTTAGAGAGCCTCTCCAGACTGGAATAAAGGCAATAGACGCGATGATTCCTGTCGGAAGGGGACAGAGAGAGCTAATTATCGGCGACCGCCAGACAGGAAAGACTGCAATCGCCCTCGATGCTATTATTAACCAGAAGGGCGGCGATGTTGTTTGCATATATGTTGCGGTTGGACAGAAGAGGGCGAGTGTTGCACGTGTTGTTAAGACCCTCGAACAGTACGGCGCAATGGATCACACAATCGTCGTATCTGCAACCGCCAGCGAGCCGGCGCCGCTTCAATACATAGCTCCTTATACAGGATGCGCAATCGGCGAATACTTTAGAGATAATGGAAAGCACGCATTGATAATATACGACGACCTCAGCAAACAGGCAACATCCTACAGACAGCTTTCACTGCTTCTCAGGCGTCCTCCGGGACGTGAGGCATTCCCCGGCGACGTCTTCTATCTCCATTCAAGGCTGCTTGAAAGGGCTGCAAAAATGAGCGATGAGCTTGGCGGAGGTTCATTAACAGCGCTTCCGATAATCGAGACGCAGGCAGGAGACGTCTCTGCATATATTCCTACAAACGTTATTTCGATTACCGACGGTCAGATATACCTCGAGCCGGACCTCTTCTATGCCGGCGTCAGGCCTGCTGTTAACGTAGGTCTCTCGGTAAGCCGCGTCGGCGGCGCAGCGCAGACAAAGGCAATGAAACAGGTTGCCGGAACACTGAGGCTCGACCTTGCACAGTTCAGGGAACTCGCTGCATTCGCCGCATTCGGCGCAGACCTCGATAAGGCGACCATGGCGCAGATTGAGAGAGGTAAGAGAATGGTTGAGCTTCTGAAGCAGGACCAGTATGTGCCTCTGCCGGTTGAGGATCAGATTGCTCTGCTGTTTGCAGGGACACAGGGGCATCTTGACGACATCCCTGTTGAGGCAATCAGGAAGTTTGAGGCGGAATTCCTCACATTCATGAGGGACAGGAAAGCGGATGTCAAAAATGAGCTGAAAGAGAAAAAGGTCATCGACGACGCAATGAAGGCAAAGCTCGTTTCTGCAATAGAAGAATTCAAAAAAGGCTTCATAATCTGAGAACTATAAGGGGTAAGTGAATGCCTGGTTTAAAAGAGATAAGAAAAAGAGTAGGCTCTGTTAAGAGCACAAAGCAGATCACAAAGGCCATGAAGATGGTCGCTGCTGCAAAATTCAGAAGGGCGCAGGGGCGAATCCTTGAATTGAGACCTTATGCCGGCAAGATGAATTCTGTACTCACAAGTCTTGCAAAGACGGTAGATACGGGACATCCTCTCCTTGAGGTAAGACCGAGAAATAAGGTCGAGGTGATGGCGCTTACAGGTGACCGAGGGCTCTGCGGCGCATTTAATACCAATGTTATGAAGGCAGCGACAAAGCTCATCAAAGACCTCCGGAGCGAAGGCATAGAGGTGAGTGTCAGCGCTATAGGAAAGAAGGGAACAGACCTCTTCAGAAGAAGAGAAATCGCATTAAGGCAGTCATGGATAGGTCTCTCCGGAAGGGTCTCCTATTACAATGCACAGGAAGTTGCAAAGGACATAATCGAGAATTACACAAACGAGACATTTGATGAAGTAATGCTCGTTTATAATGAATTTAAGTCTGCCCTTGTTCAGAGGGTTTCTGTCGTCCGTTTGCTTCCGCTTTCGCCTGTATCCTCAGAGGAAAAGGAATCGCAGGAAGGTGCAGGCGAGTTGCTCTACGAGCCTTCGCAGCAGACCATATTCGAAAGGTTGCTGCCCAAGAACCTTGAGATACAGGTCTTTAGGGCTCTCCTTGAATCACAGGCATCAGAGGAGGCGGCAAGGATGACTGCAATGGAGAACGCCACAAAGGCTGCAGATGACATGATATCTTCCTTAACCTTGCAGTACAACAAGGCGAGACAGGCATCCATAACCAAGGAGTTAATGGACATCGTAGGCGGTGTAGAGGCTTTAAAACAGTAATTTGAAATTTGAGATTTGAAATTTCTTTAGGATACAGGAGGTTATTTACAATGAATGAAGGCAAGGTATCGCAAGTAATTGGTGCAGTTGTTGATGTGGAGTTTGACAAAGAGCTTCCGCAAATTCTAAACGCCTTAAAGATAGAGTCTCCGGGCGCGCCTGACAAAGGCATCCCGGCCATCGATATTACTCTTGAGGTTGCGTCACACGTTGGCGACAACAAGGTGAGAGCCATTGCAATGCAGACAACCGACGGTGTTGTTAGGGGAATGAAGGTTGCAGACTTAGGCAAGCCGATAGCTGTGCCTGTTGGAAAGGCAACTCTCGGAAGAATAATGAACGTTGTCGGAGACCCTTACGATAAACTCGGTCCAATCCCGACAGAGGAGCGGTGGCCTATTCACAGGCTTGCGCCTGAATTTGTGGATCAGGAGCCGGTGTCTCAGGTCTTTGAGACAGGCGTTAAGGTCTTTGACCTTCTTGTACCGTTTGTCAGAGGCGGAAAGATGGGAATGTTCGGGGGCGCAGGCGTCGGAAAGACCGTCGTTATCATGGAAATGATCCATAACATCGCTTTGAAGCACGGCGGTGTCTCGGTATTCGCAGGCGTCGGAGAGAGAACAAGGGAAGGAAACGACCTGTATCGTGAAATGAAAGAATCAGGTGTTGTTAAGAATGTTGCCCTGATATACGGACAGATGAACGAGCCTCCCGGGGCGAGATTGAGGGTTGCTTTAACGGCACTTACAACCGCGGAATACTTCAGGGATCAGGGGCAGGACGTTCTTATATTTATCGATAACATATTCAGATACACTCTCGCAGGTTCGGAAGTTTCGGCGCTCTTAGGAAGAATGCCTTCCGCGGTCGGCTATCAGCCGAACCTCGGCACTGACATGGGTGCGCTCCAGGAAAGAATTACCACCACAAAGAAAGGCGCTATTACCTCAATGCAGGCGATATACGTTCCTGCCGACGACCTTACTGATCCTGCGGTTGCAACGGCATTTACCCATCTCGATGGAACCGTCGTTCTTTCAAGGCAAATCTCCGAGCTCGGCATTTATCCGGCAGTTGACCCGCTCGATTCAACATCCCGCGCGCTTGATCCGCTCATCATCGGAGAGAAACACTACGGCGTTGCAAGAAGGGTGCAGTCGATACTCCAGAGGTATAAGGAGCTTCAGGATATTATCGCAATTTTAGGTATGGAAGAGCTTGCCGAAGACGATAAGCTTACCGTTTCAAGGGCAAGAAAGATGCAGAGATTCCTTAGCCAGCCCTTTGCTGTTGCGGAAGTATTTACAGGCACGCCGGGCAAGTATGTGAAGCTTGAAGATACAATTAAAGGATTCAAGGCAATAGCCGACGGCCAGTACGACGATATGCCTGAGCAGGCGTTCTACATGGTCGGAACAATTGAAGAGGCAGAGGAGAAGGCAAGAAAACTCGGCTGGAGCAGATAATAATACAGTTTTGAGTTAAGAGTTTGGAGTTATAGGAAATGGAAAATAAATTAAAACTGGAAGTTGTAACACCGCATGGCCTTGTGTTCAGCGAGGATGTGGACGAGATAGCCGCATCAGGCACTGAAGGAGAATTCGGTGTATTGCCTGGGCATGTCCCTTTTATTACAACCTTAAAGGTTGGCATGCTGATATTAAAAAGGGATAACAAGACCGAATATGTCTTTGTGAATTCAGGGTATGCCGAGGTTTTGCCCGATAAAGTGGTAATACTTGCCGATAGTGCAGAGAAGTCCGAAGGAATCGATGTGGAAAGGGCTAAGGCTGCAATGAAACGCGCCGAGGAAAGGCTAAAACAGGCAGAGAAGATAGATTTTGCAAGGGCTACCGCAGCGCTCGAAAGGGCAGCCATAAGGATTCAGATAGCGGAGAAAAGAATAGCGAGATAAGAAGTTTCTCATCGAATAATTCAAAGGGGGCATGAAATATGTCCCCTTTCCTATTCAAATTAGGTATAACTACATTGAGGAATCTTTAAAGTTTCTAATCCCGAAAAATTATCGGCTCGAAGCGTGCTATATACAGAGGTATAATATGAAACATATTTTTTCAATTATGATTGCTGCTCTTTTTTTGTTTTATCCCTCACATGGTTTTACAGCAGGTAAGGAGATTATTTCAGAAGGGGCATACAATATGGGCGATGGAGAAACCCCGTTTGTTGCAGAGAGCAGGGCATTGCTTCAGGCAAAGAGGACTGCCCTTGAGCAGGCAGGGACCTATGTTGAGAGTTATACAAAAGTGGAGCATATGCAAGTAACTAAAGATGAGATACAGGTGCTTGCATCAGGGATTATGGAAGTTGAGATGCTTGATAAGAAAAGGACTATTGTCGGCGACGGCTTTCGCTTTTGGGTAAAGATAAAGGCAAAGGTCAATCTTGATAAGATTCAAGAGATGGCAAAAAGGGTAAAAGGGAAATCGGTTATAGAGGATTACAAGAAGATACAGGAGGCTTACGATAAGAGCCAGAAGGATATTGAAGAATTAAAGAAACAATTGGCAGGGGCAAAGGGTGAAAAGGAAAAGAAAAAAGTAGAGGCAAAGATTACAGATGATGAGAGAATGTTTCAGGCAAATCAGTGGTTTGAAAAAGGATTACGCCATACCGTCGGCAATGAAGAGGGCAGAGGTATTGAGGAATATACCAACGCGATTGCCCTGAACCCTGATTACGCAGAGGCCTACAACAACCGGGGTATTGCTTATTATAACCGGGGGCTTGATACGGGCGATCAGGGACAATTTGAGCAGGCCGTCAAGGACTTCCGCAAGGTGATTGTCCTGAAGCCTGGAAGTTATTCGGCTTTTTTTGCCCAAGGGGCCATATACATCTATCAGGAGGAATATGACAAGGCGATTGGAGAACTGAACAAGGCCATTGCCATGGACCAGGATGAGGACGTGGCCTACGTGGGCCGAGGATTCATCTATATGCAGGAGAAGAGTAAGGATGTCTCAAAGGCAGTTGCGGATTTCAGCAAGGTCATTGCCAAAGGAGGCATCTGGAGCGCCATAGCCTACTCGAACCGCGGCGGAGTTTTTCTGAAAGAAAAACAGTACGACAAAGCTATTGATGATTTTAGCAAAACCATAGAACTGAGCCCGCGCAATGCGAACGCTTATCTGGGACGTGGACTCACTCTTGCAATCAAGAAGCAGTTCGACCGGGCAATCGGGGACTTGAACCGGGCCATAGATTTGAATCCAAAAAAAGCCGATGCTTACAACGTACGCGGCATGGTCTACGCTGAAATCGGCAATCCGAGGGCCATCTCTGATTTCCAAAAGGCCTGTGATATGGGATCTGAAAAGGGATGCAGCTTTTTGCAGAAGGCTTTACAAAAGAGATAACAAAAAATGGAAAAGGTTAGAGCCTTTTTCTGAATAATGAAAAGAAACATTCTTTCATTTTTTCTCTGAATGGCCTTTTAAGCCATTCGTCAAGCGTTATTCCGGTTGAATTTTTCAGGTCTTCCTCAAAGATAGCGTTCATATTTGATGCAAAGTCGGCATTGAGTA
>CAMTVO010000010.1:0-104982 GCA_947085205.1 uncultured Nitrospiraceae bacterium | reverse complement strand
TAATGCTTTTGCAGGTATGGACCCTACTGTCTTTCAGTCCGGTAAGTTTCAGGGCACAAGCAGAATCTCTAAAAGAGGCAATCGCCATCTCAGGAGAATTGTCTATCTTATGACTATCGGCGTTATCAGATGTAATGCCTTCTTTAAGGCTTATTTCCTTAAAAGAAAACAGGACGGCCTGCCTTTCAGAAAGGCTGTCTTGGCTACTGCTCATAAGTTGATTAGAACTGTTTTCGCTATGCTTTCTCATAATTCTTATTTCTCGGTTAAGGAGAATTCTTTATAGTTGACTCCTTTGTGTGTTTGATAGTCTATGGCTCTGCCAATACCGTTTGTCCTGTCTATAATAGCCACTTAAAGGCATCTTCCCATTGGACAGGGTACTGGCCGGGAGCATCCGGCAGTTCAAGTCGAGTCACTTTGACGGACCCCATTAGCCACAGATGCTCCCGCTGCCACTTTGTTTATCTTATTACATAAAGAAGGCTCCTTGTCTTATTCCCTATTCTCCCCTTTTTTCTATTATAGATCCCGCAGCCGCAAGATCGAAGGTCTCGCAATATCAATGCCGCTCAGGCGTGAGGGGTTAACAAGACTGAAGAGCTTCTGGTACGGACAGTTATCAGGAATTGTTGAACCAATGGCAGGTGTTATCGGCGCGGCTGCGGTTCTGATTTCTAAGCCCATATTGCCTTATGCGTTGAGCTTTGCCGCCGGCGCAATGATATTCGTTGTCGTGGAAGAACTGATTCCCGAATCCCAGAGGGGGGGCAATACGGATATTGCCACAATGGGAGCGATTTTAGGCTTTGCGGTGATGATGGTGCTCGACGTGGGGCTGGGTGGGGAGACTTCATTTTTCTACGCTGCAATACCCAAAAAACTTGACAAATATTTTTATATGTGCTAAAAAAAGACTAAAATTATCCTATTTAGGAAAGGGGGCAAAAACTATGGAGCTTGTAAACGCAAATAAGCCATGTATGTAACACGGGAGGCAGATTACGGGGTCAGGTGTGTACTGTACTATTATGAGACTGTTAATATGTCCTGATTTAAAAAAAGGGGGTTAGACTATGTATCCAATATGGGAGGTTCCTTACCTGAGCGCCGGTATCATACTGGCAATAATAGCGACTTTTCACATACTGCCATCGCATCTTTTAATAGGCGCTATGTGGTTTAATGTGTATTTAGAGACAAAGGCATATAAAGAAAATCGACCGGAGCTTCTTGAATTCATAAAAAAATATACTCTTCTTCTGTTGACATTCTCGTATGTGCTTGGCTCTCTGAGCGGGGTTGGAATCTGGTATGCCACAACGGTCGCAAATCCACGGGGCATATCTGGCCTGATTCACACCTATGCTTGGGGATGGGCAACAGAATGGGTCTTTTTCATAATAGAGGTGATAGGGATATTTGTCTATTATTATACCTTTGGCAAAGTAGATAGAAAGACCCATCTCCAGATTGGCTGGATATTTGCCATAGGTGCATGGACAACCATGGTAATAATTGTCGGTATTCTGGCCTTTATGGTTTCACCCGGTAAACTGCCGGAAACAGGGAACTTCTTTGATGGTTTCTTTAATCAGACCTACTGGCCGCATTTACTAATGAGAACTACATTGATGTTTGCTGTTGCGGCAGTCTATGCCATCGCTGTTGCTACAAAGCTGAAGAATATTGAAGTAAGAGGATTTATTACAAAGACTGCAGCTAAATGGGGCATAGGGGGCTTGATACTCGGCACACTGATGTTTTTCTGGTATTCAAAGACCCTTCCTGCTCATGCCAGCAGTTTGATTGGCATATTCGTGCCGCAGGGACTCAAGACATGGCTAATAATTACATTGGGTCTGATGTTTGTGTATTTAGTTTATGCAAATGTAAAGCCATTAACCATCAGGCTCGTTCCAGCTATCGTGGCAATAGCTGTTCTTTTTGGAGGGATTTGGTCAGCAGAGAGGATAAGGGAGATGATAAGAAAGCCGTATATCATTCCCCAATATATGTATTCCAACCAGATAATTGCACACGATATCCCGCCAAAGGGTGTGACTGCTGAAATTAAAAGGCTCAATGAAATGGGGATTTTAAAGGGTTCACCATTTGTGCCTGCGAATTTAAGGGAGATAACCGAGGAGAATAGCATAAACGCTGGAAGGATGACAGCCCTCATTCAGTGTTCAATCTGCCATGTGCTGAATGAAGAAAAGGGCTTAAGACCAATGCCGCAAATGGTGAAAAGGCTCGGTATTAAAGAAGTGGAGGCTGCTAAGGCATGGCTGGATGCACTTGGCGGATACCCTTATATGCCGCCTTTTGTTGGAACAGAGGCTGAAAAAGTGGCCCTCGCAACATATTTAGTTTCACTTAACAGATAAGGAGGAAGTCATGGAAATAAATACAATGCTAAAGATACTACAGGATCCAATGGGAATTCCCTTTTATTCAATTGTGTTTCAGGTTCTGATGGTTCTTACATTTGCCCTTCATATAATGTTTGTGAATTTCACACTGGGGACATCATTCTTATCCGTATATGGATATTTAAATGGAGGAGAAAAGTGGGGAAGACTTTCTAAATCTATGGCAAGTGCAACCACAGCCAATGTGTCTATGGCAATACTTTTAGGGGTAGCGCCGCTTCTCTTTGTTCAGGTTGTGTATGACCCGTTCTGGTATGCATCCAACACACTTTCTGCTGCATGGGTTATAGGTTTTGTATTTATAATGATGCTTGCCTATAGCCTGACATATGTCTTTTACCTCAAAAGAGAACATAAAACTGGAGGAGGCTTTGCTATATTCGGCATTATAGCCTTTGCCCTCTTTCTTCTTTCTGGCATTATTATGCATGTCCTCGGTTATCAGCTTTTACAACCTGAGAAATGGCTTAACTGGTATATAAAGGGGAACATTGTTGATACGTCAGGAACATCCTTACACGCATTTCAGCTTCCGAGGTTCCTACATTTTATTGTCCCGTTATTTGCCATGACAGGCATATTCCTGATGCTTTATGTATGGTATTTTAAGGGCAGGGCAGACTTTGACAGAGGATACCTTGATTGGGTCGGAAAGATGGGAGCAAAGATGGCTTTTGTCTTCACCGCCATACAGGCAGTGGTTGGTTTCTGGTGGTTATTGAGTCTTCCAGGTGAGTTTAACTTCTACACAAATCCACTCTTTCTGATAGGTGCGGGTCTTGGCATTGCATTGCTGTTTTTACTCTATAATGCACAGAAAGATCCTGTTAAATATGCGATACCAGGGATACTCGGAGCCTTTGTGACAATCTTTGCGATGTCATACACCAGAGAGGCATTGAGGATGGAGTATTTAGGCCGTTTTGATTATTCCATATTTAACTACAAATTGAACATTGACTGGGGAAGCACTATCTTATTCCTGGCAACATTTGTAATGGGACTGGTAATAATAGGCTATTTCCTGTCGGTTGCCTATAAATCCGGCAGGGTTAGCGGTGAATATGTTGCCACGCCTTCCATGAATAAATGGGGCAGGCTGAGTATAGCCCTGCTTTTAGCCTGGATCGTGGTGGTGGCTGGTCTGGGAATTATAATTTCGGTGAGGAACTATTTATAACATACAGGAGCGGAATGCTTTTGCATTCCGCTCGAAAACTAAAGCCTGCTTTAGTTTTTTTGACAAAAACAGGATAAAAACAGTCCTGTTAATAATGGAGGTGATGATAATATCGGAAATAGCGTCTGTTTATGGCAGTATCTATTTAAAAAAACGGAAATCAAAGGAGGATGTTATGAAAAATTTTTTGGTCTGTCTTTTGACAGCTGGTATGATTTTTGTCTTTTCTAAGACAACTATTGCAGGTGATGCAAAGAAATTTGATTTTATACGGCCTGTCACCAATCCCATTTACTTCGATCTTGCAGTGCCGCAGACATATATCCATCCGATTTTTATATATCAAAGTCTGCCTAAAAAAGTTGAAGTAAATGTTGGCGAAACAATAACGCAAGTGCCCGTTGATGGACATCTCACTGTAACCGCTCTTGCCTTCGAATACGCGGTCAGTGAAAGACTTTCAATTGTTGCCGCAAAAGACGGATATATTAATTTTAGGCCCAAAGAGACATTAAATAAGGCCACAGGATTTGCCGATCTTGCGGCAGGCGTCAAATACGCATTTATATTGAACCCGGCAGACAAGCTCGCTCTGTCCGGAAAGGTTTTGATCGAACTACCTACCGGCAATAAAAAGGTCTTTCAGGGAAATGGCGATGGAAACATATCGCCGTCAGTACTGCTGACAAAGGGCTTTGGAAACCTTCAACTTGCAGCAACGATTGGCGCCACCATTCCATTTGACTCCGGCAAGGAAAGTACAATGCTTTATGATAGCTGGCATTTAAGCTACGGCATTGCAAAAAGATTTTATCCATTGATTGAATTAAACCATTTTCGTGTTCTCAGTGCGGGCAAAGGCAAGGCAGACTTTACCCCGATTAACCTCGAAGACCTGGCCACATTTGAAGGCGGCGACCTCATAAACCTTGGCGCAAAGCATGCCGGTAGAAACAAGGACTTTACTACAATGGCAGCCGGATTCAGGTTTAAAATTACCGATAACCTCAATATAGGCGCTGCATATGAGTTTCCGCTAACGGCTAAGGAAAAGGGCTTAATGAAAAATTGGAATCGGAATATACCTGCAATTTCTCCATCCGACCAAAAATCTTTTTATGCTATTTAATTGCCCACAATACCGTCCGAAGTTCGAGTGCTGCAGACGAAGTCTCTTCAAATCTTTTTACCTTTAAAAGTTCGGCTATTTCGGAGAATTTTATTTCTGAAGGCAGAGTATCGAGAAAGGAACCGGAAACAATAAGGCAGGCGTCCACGTCGGCTTTATTGTTAGGGTTCAGGCTCGAATCTGTAAAAAGCGCCATACTTTTCATGAAGTAAATAGTTATTTGTTTATTACTTTGAGACTTTTAGTAAATAGGTCTCAGCGACCGGTGAAGGGTTTGTGCGCCCTGTTCTTGAGTGGCGCTGAATCAGAGTGGCGCTGAGGAGCGGAACCCCGATGAGCAACCACGCGCGGCGGACGGGCAAACTCGCTGTCCCGCGCCGGTGCTGGTTTTTTGTAATCGAAGCCTTTCAGCGTGCGCCGTTCTATCTTTTCGCCGAGAACACGTTCAATGCCGTGCACCGTATCCTCGTCTTCGCGGGTAACGAACGTGAAGGCATCCCCGGTCTTTGCAGCCCGGCCGGTGCGGCCGATCCGGTGTGTGTAGGCGTCGGTGGTGTCGGGGATGTCGTAGTTGATGACGTGGGATATGAGCGAGACATCAATGCCACGGGCAGCAATATCGGTGGCAACAAGTACCTGATACGAGCCGTCACGGAATCCGTCCAGTGCGGCCTGGCGCTTATTCTGCGACAGGTTTCCCTGAAGCGATGCAGCCTTGTAGCCTGCCTTTTCCAGTTGCTGTCCCACGCGCTTGGCGCGGTGCTTGGTGCGCGTAAAGATCAGGACCGACTCCGTGTCGGTATGGCGCAGCAGTTCGAGGAGGAGAGCGGTCTTAAGGTGCTGATCCACCGGGTAGAGGGCATGCGCGACCGTGCTTGCCGGTGCGGCGTGATTGGCCTGCACCGTGACAGGGGATTGCAGTACCTCGTGGGCCAGCCGACGGATATCATCGGGCATTGTTGCCGAGAACAACAATGTCTGGCGCCTGGCCGGTATATGCTTGATGATCTTCCTGATATCAGGCAGAAAGCCCATGTCGAACATCCGGTCCGCCTCGTCCAGGACGAGGACTTCTACACCTGAAAGGTTTATCGTTCCCTGATTGATATGATCGAGCAGGCGGCCTGGGCAGGCGACGACGATCTCGACGCCGGCGCGCAGTTTCTGTATCTGCGGGTTTATGCCTACGCCGCCGTAGATCGTGATGTTGCGCATGTGCGTTTTGCCGCCGAGATCCGAGAAGGTCGTGTTGATCTGCTCTGCCAGCTCGCGCGTCGGTGCAATGACGAGGGCGCGGATGCGGCCGCGCGGTTTGTTTATCAGGCGCTCCAGGATCGGCAGCACGAAGACTGCTGTTTTGCCTGTTCCGGTCTGGGCAAGGCCCATGACGTCTTTCCCCTGAAGTACGGGGGGAAGCGCCTGCTCCTGAATCGGTGTTGGCGTTACAAAGCCAGCTGCCTTAATCCCGGCAGCGATTTGTGGGTGAAAATTAAACTTGTTAAATTCCATAGACTCCTTTTTTCTGCGTTTGGGGAAAAAACCAGGGTATATCCCGGGGCTTACAATGACGTAGTTTTCATCCGCGTACTGCAGTTGTTTTAATACTTAACACTAACACTTCGGGAAAACCCTGTCAAGTAAAAGAATCCGATCAAGTGCAGAAGTGCCATAGTTCGGAAGTTAGGAAGTGCGGAAGAACATTAGTATGGACTGTATGATAAAGGGCTGTGACGGAGGCGGGTTTGATCTAACTTCTGTAGTTACCAATATGGTAAAAACTTACAAGAAGGTGAGAAAGGGGGCGATCGTTTGTCATGGCACCATCGATACCCTTCCCTCTGAACATGCAAGTATCAAATATGAAACCGTAATACGGTATAAAAGAGTCTCGACCGTTAATTCTTAATTCATCCGTTCTAAACCATTTGTGAGATAAGTGTTTCGCGAAGCCTTAAAACTGTCCCCTGTCCAGTGTCCTGTACTGTATCGCCTCTGAGACGTGGTGGCTGTGGATGTTTTCTGAGCCTTCCAAGTCAGCAATTGTCCTTGAAACTTTTAATATCCTCGAATAAGCCCTTGCGCTCAATCCGAGCCTCTGCATTGCTGTATCCAAAAGGCTGTGGGCATCTTCTGTCAGTTTGCAGTATTTCTTCATATGCCTTGTCTTCATCTGGCCGTTGGCAAATATCTTGTCATCTTTGAATCTCTTTAACTGCTGTTCCCTTGACTCTGTTACACGACACCTTATTACCTCTGATTTTTCTCCTGCATAATCATTCGAAAGCTCCTTGTAAGGCACGGCAGGAACATCTATGTGGATGTCTATCCTGTCCATTAATGGTCCTGAAACCCTTGACCTGTAGCGTCTTATCATATTTGGCGTGCATGTGCATTGATGCCTGCTGTCGCCGAGGTATCCGCATGGGCATGGGTTCATTGCTGCAACCAAAACAAACTGTGAAGGATAGGTAACCGATGCGACAGCCCTCGAAACAGTAACAATGCCGTTTTCCAGCGGCTGCCTTAAGACCTCAAGGACATTTCTCTTGAATTCAGGGAGCTCGTCCAAAAACAATATCCCGTGATGCGACAGTGATACCTCGCCTGCCCTCGGTGTTTGTCCGCCGCCTATTAAAGCGACATCCGAGATGGTATGATGCGGCGACCTGTAAGGCCTGATTGCAAGAAGCGACTGCCCGTTTTTCAAGAGTCCGGCAACGCTGTGGATTTTTGTAGTTTCTAATGCTTCATCGAATGTCATTGGCGGAAGTATCGAAGGTATCCGCTTCGCTAACATTGTCTTGCCGCTGCCCGGAGGGCCTACCATCAATACATTATGCGAGCCTGCGGCAGCCACTTCCAATGCCCTCTTTGCATGCTCCTGCCCTTTTACATCAGAGAAATCATCTTCGTATAAAGAGCTTTCTGCAATTGCCGTATTTAAGTCGATTGTAAAAGGCTCTCTTTTTGAGATCCCTCCTAAAAACTCTATGACTTCAGGCAGGCTCTCCATGCTGAATACATCTATTCCATTTACTACTGCGGCCTCTGCTACATTTTCCTTTGGCATGATAACGCCTCTTAATCCCTGCTTCTTTGCCTCAAGCGCAATGGGTAAAGCGCCCCTGATAGGTTTTATCTTTCCGTCGAGTGAAAGCTCTCCGGCCAAGATGTAGTCATTGAGGGAATTTTTTGGTATTACGTCCTCTGCTGCTACGATTCCTATGGCGATGGGGAGATCAAATGATGAGCCTTCTTTCCTTAAATCGGCAGGCGCAAGGTTTACAATAATCTGCTTTAACGGGAAGTTAAAGCCTATATTCTTCAGGGCAGCCCTTATCCTGTCTTTGCTCTCTTTTACGGCAGCATCGGGGAGTCCGACCATTGAGAAATGGGGAAGACCCTTTGATGTTATATCAACCTCTACCTCTACTAAATGCGCATCAATGCCTATGACATAAGCGCTTAGAGCCTTGGATAGCATCCCTTTTTATAAACCTCTCTTCTATATCTCGGATTATCTGCTGCCTTGTCTTTCCCCACCGGGGAGCAATGAGTATGTCGTCCGGCGCTGTGGCAAAGAGCCTCTGGAGGACTATCTCAGGAGAAAGCCTCTCAATGAAATCCACGAGAAAATCCAGATATTCCTCATATTCAAATGTATGGAAAGGCTCTCTCAAATATTGCCCTGCAAGAACAGCATCTTTGACTATCTGGAGCTGATGTATCTTCAAGAATCCGACAGGAAGCCCTGAAATCTTATCAGCCATTGCGAGCATCTCATCCCTTGTCTCTGTGGGGAAGCCCACAATAATATGCGCCCCAATATGGATGTCCCGATCATTTGTCATCTCTATTGCATCGAGGAATGTCCGGTAGTCATGTCCCCTGAGGATATAGTCGAGGGATTTATCATATATGGACTGTAACCCATACTCCACGAGGATGAAATAATCTTTTGCCAATGTTTCCAATAACTCTATCTTTTCTTCATCAACACAATCAGGCCTTGTGCCTATGGCAAGTCCGATTACAGAAGGCTCGGACAATGCCTCTCTGTAAAGCCGTTCCAGCTCTGATACAGGAGCATAGGTGTTCGTATAGGGTTGGAAATATACGAGGAACTTCCTTGCCCCATATCGTCCAGATAGATATTGTATGCCGTTCCGTATCTGCGACTTTAAAGAAAGCTCCGGCTTGCATTTAGAAGGCCTGAAGCTGTCGTTGTTGCAGTATATACAGCCTGTTACCCCCAAAACGCCGTCCCTGTTCGGACAGGTGAAGCCTGCATCGACATTTACCTTGTAAACTACAGCGCCGAATTTATTCTTGAGATACGGCCCGAATGTGTTATATCTCCGGCTCATGTTTTAATTATTTCTTGTTGTCAAGTGTAATGTCAAATGCGGCGGGATTTGGTATAATAGTTTCAAAAATTCTTTCAGGAGGATTTTATGTCTTTAAAAGGGCTAAGAGATATTATCGAAATCAAAGACGGTTCTGTTTCCGTTAAAGACAAAAATGCTGTCAAAAACCTCATGGACAGCCTTATTTATGAAGCTGTTTTCGAAGCGGACGACGAAAAGAGAAAAGCGCTCTTTACCATTGTCAGGGAAGTCGCAAAGGCATGCGGCGCTGTGCCTGCATCTATTCAGGGATTGTACGAAGATATGGGAAGGAACTATCCCGGATTTACAGTACCTGCAATAAATATCAGGGGACTCACCTATGATGTTGCAAGGGCAATATTCAGAAAGGCGCTGGAGATGAATGTTGGTGCATTGATATTCGAGATTGCGCGCTCAGAGATTGGATACACAAAACAAAAACCCCTGGAATATGCAACCGTTGTCCTTGCCGCTGCAGTAAGAGAGGGATTTGAAGGTCCTGTATTTGTACAGGGTGACCACTTTCAGCTTGTGAGGAAGAATTATCTGAGCGGCCCTGATCTCGAAACAAACTATGTAAAAGGGCTTATAGCAGAGGCAGTAGAGGCTGAGTTCTATAATATAGACATCGACTCTTCCACTCTCGTTGACCTTGATAAGCCTACGACAAAGGAGCAGCAGCGGCCGAATTTCGAAAAGACCGCGGAGCTATCAGAACATGTAAGACAATTACAGCCGTCTGGCGTGGAAATATCCATAGGCGGTGAAATCGGCGAAATCGGCGGCAAAAACAGCAATCCCGATGAATTAAGGGCATATCTTGACGGATTTAGAGAGACCTTCAAGGGGACAAAGGGTCTGAGCAAGCTCAGTGTCCAGACAGGCACCAGTCACGGTGGAGTTGTCCTTCCAGACGGAAGCCTTGCAAAGGTAAAGATAGACTTCGACACATTAAGGCAGCTGTCAGACCTCGCGAGAAAGGAGTACGGGCTTTCGGGCTGTGTACAGCACGGAGCATCAACCCTTCCAGAGGAGGCATTTCATATGTTCCCTGAGACAAGCACTTCGGAAGTTCATTTGGCAACAGGCTTCCAGAATATTATTTATGACAGCAATCATCTTCCTGCTGATTTTAAGAATGAGATTTATGAATACCTGAAGCAGGAATGCGCCAAAGAAAGGAAAGAAGGACAGACAGACGAGCAGTTCTTCTACAGTGTAAGGAAAAAAGGATTCGGCGCTATGAAAAAGAAGTGGTGGGATTTGCCATCAAGCGTAAAAGAGCCTATAATGAAAGAGCTTGAGGCAAAGTTCGGACTATTGTTTGAGAAGCTGAGGGTTATGAATACTGTGGACATTGTGAAAAGGACAGTGAAGCCTGTGGTTGTTAAAAAGGAGATAAATACAGACCTGCTGGGATTGTAATTTCAAGAACAATAATAATAATGAATGGGTTCAGTTGTTCCGCTTTAGTTTGACCCTTTGAAACAACTGAACCCATTATCCTGTTTTCCGATGATGTCTTAACCTATTGACCAATAGATTTCTGCGATATTATTCTGCGCTTTCCATTGAAAAAGTTTTATGATATACTTCCTCATAGTTACCAGCAAGTTACATTGCCTGAAGCTAATATTAATCGGGAGGAGTTTATGTTTCAGCGATTGGTTGTTATTTTTTTATTTGTAGCAATTTTTTTACTGCAGTCCTGTGCGACCGTAAAAAAAGAAGAAGTTGAAATTATCGAACAAAAACCGCAAGTCAGCAAAGTCCTCGAAAAACCGGCTGTAAGAATGCTTAAAAGAAAGGTAGCCATAGCACGGTTTACTAACGAAACAATATACGGGAAAGGTTTTTTTGTAGATGAAAATAAAGATCAGATAGGAAAACAGGCTATGGACATATTGTCGGCAAAACTTGCAGCTACAGACAAGTTTATCTTGCTTGAAAGAGCCGATATTGAAAAAATTAATAAAGAACTAAAAATAGGTAACTTAGCCTCTTTAAATATTCCAGCAGATTACTTAATCATTGGATCTGTTTCAGAATTTGGAAGGAAAACAACAAGCGATGTAGGCTGGTTCAGCCGTGTAAAAAAGCAGGAGGCATACGCTAAAGTAAACGTAAGATTGATAGATGTTCAGACAGGCCAGATTATTTATTCAGAAGAAGGGGATGGGCAGGCTTTCTCCGAGGCAGGGTCTGTTATGGGGATAGGGGCCAGAGCAGATTATGATTCCAGTTTAAATGACAAAGCTATTTCTGCAGCAATATCTAAGCTGTCAAACAACGTCGTAGAAAAACTTTTAGATAAACCATGGAAAGCATATATCCTTTCCCAAGAAAGCAGCAATTATATAATTTCCGGAGGCAAGGCTCAAGGAATAAAAGAGGGAGATGTATTTACCGTCTATAAAAAAGGCAATAAAGTTAAAAACCCACAAACGGGGATGATTATTGAACTCCCCGGGCAGCCAGTCGCAAAACTCAAGGTCTTGTCTACAACAGGAGACGATCCGAATAATGAAATTTCTATTTGTACTTTATTAGAAGGGAATATGGCTGCTTATAACTTTGCTGATTTGTACATGCTTGAAAAATAATTTGGAGGATAGAATGAAAAAAATAATTCTTATATATTTTGTATTATTGTTTTTTTTAAGCTCATGTGGATATAAAGAAGGAATTATACAGAAAGCAGAAAAAAGTTATCTCAAGTTTGTAGGCAATTGGCAGAATGCATTAGTTCAGATCGATGATACAGCACAATTTAAGCTCGAAAGTTTTATTGTTAGCAACAGCGAAACCGGAACGACGGAAAAAAAATCTCCTGAAGACAACTTATATCAGCTTTCACCCGGGAAACATACGATAAAAATTTATAAAGATGGAGTTATAGTTGTAAACAGAATTTTATTATTAGAAAATCAGGCTATTATGGAGGTTTTTGTGCCATGAAAAAATTGCTTCTTTTCCTTTTAATAGGTTTTTTAATTTCAGGCTGCGCTAAACAGCAATTATACAATTGGGAGCGGTATCCCTTTTCGCTTTACAAGTATAAAAAAGACCCTACAGATGAAAACTTGCAAAAACACAAAGAAATGCTTGTAGCCATCATGGAAAATTCTAAAGAAAAAGACTTGAGGGTTCCTCCCGGTGTTTATTGTGAATATGGATTTATCCTCTTAAAGAAAGGAAAAAAAGATGAGGCGTTAAAATATTTTGATCTCGAGGAAAAGACATACCCAGAATCGGCTGTGTTTATGCAAAACCTTAAATCATATCTAAATAAAAGTGACAAATCGAGTAATGCTAACATTAGCAGTTCTGAAACAGCAAAGAAAAAGGAGGGTATATAATGCGTCTCTTTAAAGTACTAATATTATTTGTGTTAATTTTTACTGCAGGGTGTGCAAGCTATACAACTAAAAAAGAGGCTTTCCCGCAAATGTATACCGACCGCCCTTTATCAATTTTAGTTTTACCTCCGATAAATCAGACTACTGCAGCGGATGCAAAAGAATATTATAGCGTTACAGTAACAGAACCACTTAGCTTAATGGGTTATTATGTATTCCCCATGGAGGTTACATCGGAGATATTAAAGAATGAAGGATTTTATGATACAGAATTGCTAATAAATACTCCTCCGCAGAAGTTTAGGCAGTATTTTGGTGCTGATGCCGTAATGTATATCAAAATTTTAAAGTGGGATACATCTTATTATGTTATAGGCGGTAATGTGAAAGTTAGTGTAGATTGTGCACTAAAGTCTACTATTTCTGGAGAAAACTTATGGAAATATGATGGGACTATGGTGCTTGATACCACTGGAAGCGATGGCGGTGCCGGTGGTTTAGCGGGCTTACTTGTTAAAGTAGTTCTAACAGCCGTTCAAACAGCCGCTGCTGATTATATGCCTGTAGCAAGACAAGCAAATTTTATGACCATGTCTTCATTGCCGTATGGTAAATATCATCCACAGCACAACCAAGACGGTGATTCTAAAATTATAAAAAAAGACAATGTCGAAAAAACTGAAAGTGAAAACAAATAAACACCAAAGAGGTGCATGATGGAAAAAATAGTTTTGGATATCCCTGATGAAGTGTTAATCTCATTAAAGGAACCCTCTGAAGAGTTTTCAAGAGAAATCCGTATGCTGGCTGCTGTTCATCTGTACCAGATGCGCAGATTGTCTTCAGGACGGGCCGCTCAACTTGCAGGTATTCCAAGAGTAAGTTTTCTGCAATCACTTTCACGATACGGTGTGCCTATTTTTGAATTAAGTTCTGAAGAATTGCAGCAGGATATTCAGAATGCATGAAACGGTAATGGACAAATTAAAAGAAATAGGTTTCTATTTAAAAGATGCGCTTATTCTGGAGATATTAAAAAATGCGGGCGAGTAAAGCTAAGGACATAGTCGGTATAATAGTCGGCGGAGGGCCTGCGCCGGGAATAAACGGCGTCATAAGCTCTGCTGCGATTGAGGCAATCAATGAAGGCAAGAGCGTTCTGGGAATCATGGGCGGTTTTAAGAGCCTATTCAACGGCGATAAAAGCAGTGCAATTCCCCTCACCATAGACGATGTCTCAAGGATACATACGCAGGGAGGCTCCATACTCAGAACTTCCCGTGACTATCCAGACAGGGTAAAAGAGAAGTTTAAAGTTCTCATGGCCACCCTCAAGCAGCTCGGAATCCGATATCTCATCACCATCGGCGGCGAAGGAACTCTCTTCATGGCAAACTGGATAGAAAAAGAGGCGAGAGGCTCTATAAATGTCGTCCATGTACCCAAAACCATAGACAATGACATTCCTCTGCCCGGAGGCGTATCTACATTCGGGTACCAGACAGCAAGGCACTGGGGGGTCGAAATCGTCAAAAACATAATGGAAGACGCAAAGACTACTGGCAGATGGTACTTTATAACAACTATGGGAAGGCATGCAGGACATTTGGCTCTGGGTATGGGAAAGGCAGCAGGCGCAACAATAACCCTCATTTCAGAAGAATTCGAAGAAAAGCTTTCTCTTAAAAAAGTTGCGGACATGCTTGCCGGCTCAATCATAAAAAGGCTCTCTATGGGCAAGGATCACGGCGTTGCAGTCCTTGCAGAGGGAATAGCAGAAAAGTTCGACCTTGAAGAATTAAGCACATTCGAGCATCTCGAAAAGGATGAGACAGGCAGGATAAGGCTTTCAGAAATCCAACTCGGCAGGGTGCTTAAAAACATAGTGAAAAATATCCTCGATTCATTCGGTATAAAGGTCACAATAGTGGACAAAAACATCGGCTATGAATTGCGGGCAGCAGACCCTATACCATTCGACATCGAATACACGAGAAATCTCGGCTATGGCGCTGTGCGTTATCTTTTAAGGGGAGGCACAGGTTCAATGATAACCTTTTTTGAAGGACGCCTGAGGCCCATACCATTCGTAGAGGTGATAGATTATGCCACAGGAAGGGTAAAGGTAAGGACTGTTGATATTTCCTCCGAGACCTACGAGGTTGGAAGAAAATATATGATAAGGCTCGAAAAGGAAGACTTCGAAGGAGAGAATTTAGAACGCCTCGCAAAGACAGCGAATTTAACACCTGAGGAATTCAAGAAGAGATTTGGCTATCTATTAGAGCCAGCTACCTGCCGTTAATTTTACCTTTAGCTAATTTGCCGCAAAAATCGTATAATTTTAATAAAACTATCAGGAGGGATGTCATGGCACGGGTCTATTTGCTTGTGAATGTATTGCCGGGAAAGGATGTATCCATAAGGGATACACTAATGGGTATAAAAGGTGTTGTAAATGCTGATGTTGTCACAGGCCATTATGACATCATAGCTGTTTTAGAGGCTAAGGATGCAGCCGAGATATTTGACAAGATTATTAAGAAAATAAGAAGGATAAAAGGAATAAATCGCACAGAGACATTTGTGGCAGTGGAGTAGTTTGCTATGGCAGACATGCCATGAGGAAAGAGTATGAACGATTTTGAAAGGGCGGAAAGGCTGAAAGAGGTCTTTGAGGCTCTCTATGAGGTAAATAAGCGCATTCCAATTATTGTCGAGGGCAAAAGGGATGTCCGCGCCTTGAGAAGAATAGGACTCATTGGTGAAATAATAGTTCTTCATGGTGGCAAGGGAATGTATGAGTTTTGTGAGGATATTACTGAAAGATTTCACAGGATAATCCTCCTCATGGACTGGGATGAAAAGGGAGATAGCCTTTATAAAACATTATCAGGGCATTTGAAGGGGCATTGGGAAGAATTTGCGCCATTCAGAGAAATAATAAAGATCCTCTGCCAGAAGGATATTAAGGACATTGAAGGAATTCCAGCGCTCCTTGAAAGGCTTGCAGGAGAGGAAGTGAAGGTCGGCAAAGACAAAGAGATGGAAGGCTTCTTGGGTGATATTTGATGAAACCCCTCGGTTCAACAGGCGAAGATATCGCCGCAAATTATTTAAAGAAAAAGGGCTATAAGATTCTCCATCGTAACTATAAAACACCTTTGGGCGAAGCGGATATCATTGTTAAAGACAAGGATACGATTGTATTTGTGGAGGTGAAGGCAAGAAGCAGCGGTGCCTTTGGCCAGCCCTTTGAGGCAGTGGATTACAGAAAACAGGAGAAGCTCAAAAAGATCGCCCTTTATTATTTAAAGCACAATAGAATAGAATCACCTGTAAGGTTTGATGTTGTGAGCATCATATCCAGAGACAAAAATGCAGAAGTAAACCATATAGCGGAGGCGTTTTAAAAATGTTTGTATATCTCAACGACAAGATTGTTCCGGCATCAGAGGCAATGGTCTCTGTATTCGACCACGGTTTTTTATACGGAGACGGTATATACGAGACCATGCGCGTATATGACGGCGTGGTCTTTATGCTGGATGAGCATCTTCAGAGGCTTTACCGTTCTGCGTCATTCATTGGCCTTGATATCCCCAAAAACATACCTGATATAAAAATCGCAATCTACGAAACCCTGCAGGCAAATAAACTGACAAATGCGTATGTCAGATTAACAGTATCCAGAGGACAAGGCCCGATAGGTCTTGATCCCGACCTTTGCAAGGAACCGACATTTGTTGTAATAACAAACGAATTCAAGAATTATCCAAAGGCGTATTATGAAGATGGAATAAAATTAATCATCGCCGATGTCAGAAGGAATCTGAAAGAGGCGTTGAATCCGCAGATTAAATCACTTAATTTTCTGAACAACATCCTTGCAAAGATAGAGGCAAAGCAGGCAGATGTTTATGAGGCAATAATGTTGAATGCTTCAGGTCATCTCACAGAAGGAACCATAAGCAATATCTTTTTTATTAAGGATGGGATTTTATGCACGCCCTCTGTAGAATGCGGAATCCTCGACGGCATAACAAGGGCAATGGTTATAGACCTTGCAATAAAAAATGGGGTCGAAGTGAAAGAGGGAGCATTCACTCAAGATGAACTGTATCGTGCATCCGAGGTTTTTATAACAAATACCACGATGGAGGTAATGCCGGTTTGCAGGGTCGATAAGACTAATTTCAAGGTCGGGGATGTATTGAGACTGCTCCTGAAAAAATACAGACAAGAGGTGCTTGGATATGTCAAAGAGAAAAAGGGAGAAGGCCCGTCTCTCTGGGAATGAAATTGCAAGGTTCATAGACCAGAGCCTTTTAAAACCGCAGGCAACAGAGGCGGATATCATCAAATTGTGCACGTCCGCAATAAAATACAACTTTTATTCTGTTTGCGTAAATCCTTATTTTGTGCCTCTCTGCAATGCAATACTAAAAGGATACGACACAAAAGTTACAACCGTCATAGGATTTCCATTAGGAATGACCGTAAAAGATGTAAAAATCCATGAGGCAAAACAAGCAGTCATTTACGGAGCAGACGAGCTTGATATTGTGATGAACATCGGCGCTGCAAAGTCAGGCAACTGGGATTATATCGGAGAGGAGATTTTAGAAATCATCTCTTCCACAAAATCCGCTGTGCACAAGGTTATCGTCGAGACTTGCTATCTCACAGAAGAGGAAAAGATTGCAGCCACGAAAATCGCATCTCTATTCGGCGCAAAGTTCATTAAGACATCAACAGGCTTTGGCACAAAAGGCGCAACCATAAGGGATGTGAAGCTCATTAAAAAGATTTTAGCAGACAGGGCAGAGGTAAAGGCAGCCGGCGGAATAAAGACCTTATCTCAGGTCTTGAACTTTATAAAAGCAGGAGCTACAAGGATAGGGACAAGTGCAGGTGTTGAGATAATGAAGGAGGGTTACTCCGGTATTTGAGTGTAAAGATGTATAGAAACAACTGCGAATATTGCAGGAACAATCCACGGCGCAATAATCGGCGGAATTGTTCCTGCATATCCGAGTGATAAGAAAAGAGAATAACTGAACCAATAAATAAGGCTTATCAATAGTCCAAGGCCTGCTGCAATGATGCCGCTTCCCACGGTCCCTTCCTTTATCTTCTGCGAGGAGAAAATCTGCAAGACCCTCTGCTCTGCAAAGTCGCCGCCTATGGAGAGAGATATGCCGAGCAGGAGCATGAAAAAGTTTATCAACGGGTAAGACAGCCTTGAACTTATATCCACGCTCAATTTTATATTCTTAAATCCCGCCTCGCTCAGTCTTTTCTGATATTTCAGAAGCTCCATCATGGTCATCTCCTCGACCTTCCACATGTCTTCCTGAAATATCTTCGGAGATTCTATGGCAGGATAAGTCATCTCTTTTATTGCCATGGTTTTGCCCTTTGCCATGTCATAAAGCGTTACGTCTTTTAGCTTCCATGTATTTCCTTCCCATTCCGCAGTCTCAGCATCTATCCTCTCCTTTAGCCCTTCTTCGTCAAATTTAAAGATGCTGACGCCTTTTGAGATGTTTTTATCAGGAAGATAGAGGGATATTCTCACGATGGAGCCGTCTTTTCCCCTCATATAGAGAGCTCCTTCTTTAAAGGTCACCCCTTTTTCTTTTTTAGTTATCTTGTTTTTAATGGCATGAAGCCTTTTGGATGTAGTGGGAACAATAATCTCGCCGAGGACAAAGCCGAAAAGAGTAAGTATTACGCCGATTGCAATAAATGGCGCAAGAATGCTCTTCATCTTTCCCGCAGCAGCCTTTATTGCGACAATCTCCTTGCGTTTAATCGCCTGTGAAAATATAAAGAGGCTGCTCAGAAGAATCGCCATCGGCAGGAGATAATGGGTGTATTTTGGAATGCTTAAAAAAGTATATTTCATAAGCAAGCCGAATGGAGGCTTGTGCGGCATGAAGTCGTCTATCTTGTCGATGAGTCCTATGATGCTGAAGACACCGGATATCCCGATGCCGAGGATTAAGAGGACTTTCAAGAACTCTTTTATGTATAGTTTCTGTATTATCAGCATTTATTTCTTATTCACCCTTTCAAATATAAAAAGCGAAAACACCCCAAGTATGACAAATGACATCCATGCGCCTGCTATGTGCGGAAGTTTTTCCGACCGCGCAAGATTTTCTCCATAAAGCATCAAAGTGTAATAAACCGCAAACACCGACAATCCCACTGTAAGTCCCCCAAGCCTCCCTGATTTCCCTGCCATAAGGGAAAGGGACGGGCCCAAGAGTATTATTATCAGGCATATTGCGGGCATAGAAAGCCGCCTGTGGAATTCAAGAAAGACCTGAATCTTTTTGTCGGGCGCCTCTTTTGCTGCCTTCAGCAGCTCTAACGGCATTAGTTCTCTGTTCTTTTTCTCCGCAGATTCAACAAATGGATTCAGTTCAAAGTGGTACTTGCCGAAGGCTATATCTGTAAATATCGCTTTCTTTGTTATATAAATGTGGCCGCTGCTTAAGGAAAAGCTCAGCGACTCGTTTTCAGGGACTATCTTTCCTTCTTTTGCAACGATTACTTTCTGCTCTTCCTTTTTCCTTTCATCAACAATGAATATTCCCGAAAGCCTGTCAGGCGCTGGTTTTTCTTTAACCAGAATAATTATGTCTTTGAATGATGTATTAAAGATTCCCTCCTCTATGGTCATTGGCGCTCTTGTGATCAGTATCTCCGCCACCTTTCCCCTCAACAGAGAGCTTCCCTTTGGGCTGAGATAAAAGCTCATGGCAAGACTGATGACAAAACATGCCAGTCCCAGATACACAACAGGCAAGGATAAACTTCTAAAAGACATGCCGCTGCTTCGGAGAATAATCAGTTCATTGTCTGCATTCATCCTTCCGTATGTAAGAAGCACAGACAGGAGCATTGCCATAGGTATCGTAAGTATAAGCAGTTGCGGCTGGAGATAAAGGATTATTTGTGTGATGTCGGCAATGGATGCGCCGACCCCTGACAGCATTCTGCTCAACTTCAAGAGCTTTTCCATCATGAGCGTGGAGTTCAGGAAAAGGATGGACAGCAGGAACGAGGACAGAAGCTCCTTCAGAATTGACCTATGTATCAGTAACATGAACAAGTATATAAAATATCCTATCTAAAAGGGAAAGGTCAAAAGTCAAAATTTGCAAATTTGCTTTTTGAAGGAATAATTTTTTATGCTATAAGTATCAAATTTTTGGAGGTTATGAAGTGGTTACAATCACAGACAAGGCTGCAGAAAAGGCAACAGCCATTCTTGCAGCAGAAGGAAAAGATAGCTGGGGTCTCAGAATCTATAATGCCGACGGAGGATGCTGCGGTCCTTCATACGGCCTCGATATAGACGAAAGGCCGTCAGTCGATGACGAGGTAATTGAAAAGAACGGCCTCAGGATATTCGTTGATAAGAACACGCTACCGGCTTTAACCGGAATGCAGCTTGACTATTACGATGACGGCGAGAGGGAAGGCTTTATACTCAGCGGCGGCGCTGGATTATCATCCGGTTCGGCATCTGGTTCATCCTGCAGTTCAGGCTGCAGCAGCTGCGGATAAGATGTTTCCTGTACACAGGTGCAGGAGATTAAGAAAGAACGAGACCATCAGGAGGATGGTGAGGCAGACATCCCTTTCTCCTGATGACTTTATCTATCCCCTCTTTGTGACTTACGGAAAGGGTGTAAAAAAGGGAATTTCCTCAATGCCCGGCTGCTATCAGGAATCCGTTGACGAAATAGTCAAAAATGCAAAAGAAGTCCACTCACTCGGCATATCTGCAATAATACTCTTCGGCATACCCGAACATAAAGACGAGCTTGGAACCAGCGCCTATGACGACAATGGTGTTGTTCAGAATGCGATTAAAGCCATCAAGGACGCAGTTCCGGAACTTTATGTAATTACAGATGTCTGCATGTGCGAATACACAAGCCACGGACACTGCGGTGTTATAGAAAAAGGGGATGTGAACAACGATAAAACCCTCGGCCTCCTTGCAATGGAGGCTGTATCGCATGCAAAGGCCGGAGCTAATATGGTTGCGCCTTCTGACATGATGGACGGAAGGGTTGCTGCAATAAGGACAGCTCTCGACAGAGAGGGTTTCGGTGAAATTCCAATAATGTCCTATGCAGCAAAATATGCATCTGCATTTTACGGGCCGTTCAGGGAGGCGGCAGAATCCACTCCGCAGTTTGGCGACAGGCGCTCATACCAGATGGACCCTGCAAACAGACGCGAGGCATTGAAAGAAGCAGCCTTCGATATTGAAGAAGGCGCTGATATTGTAATGGTCAAGCCGGCGCTTTCCTACCTTGATATTATCTCTGACATAAAGTCGTCCTTTGCTGTTCCTGTGGCAGCATATAATGTGAGCGGAGAATATTCGCTTGTCAAAGCCGCTGCAAAACTCGGATGGGTTGACGAGACGAGGGTGATGATGGAGATCCTCACATCCATAAAAAGGGCAGGCGCTGACCTTATCCTCACCTATTTTGCAAAAGACGCAGCAAAGATCCTTAACAGTTAAATTGAGCGATTTTATGGAGAGCATGCATGCTTCAAATTGACAAAGACAAATAGGAAATATGAAATTTATTCTTTTTAGGATAAAATAAAATACATAATCAATGCCCCTGCCATTATTATTGCGCATCCCGGTATGGTCTTTTTATAGATGCCCCACATGTCTGCCTTGAAATATTCCCTGGTGAGGACGAGGCAGAGATGGACTGGCGATAGCAGTACACCCACAAATCCTGCTGCAAAGGCAAAGGTCATCGCATTCAGGTGTGCGCCTCCTGCGATGCTTATCAAAAGAGGGAATGTGCCTCCGACAAAGCCGACTGTAATGCCCGTTAAGATGCCGCTTACAAAGGGAAGGATAAACAAGACCGGCAGAAGTGGGATTCCTTTTTCAGCAAAGTATTTACTTAAATGCGCTACTGCACCTGAATTCTCCATTGTGAACTTAAAGAGCATTGTTCCAAAGACTATCGCAATTACATCCTTTGCAAAGCCATACTTAAATGTTCTGAATATGTCTCTGGGACTGAATTTATAAAATATAAACAAAAGCAATATGGTTATTCCAAGTGCGTAATGAAGTTCCATGTGAAACGCCATGACCAGAATCAAAACCAAAGTAACAGGCAGAAAGCTCAGCATAAGTCTATAGTCAACAGTCTCGACTCTCGACTCCTGACTGTTTATATTCCTCATGCTGAATAAAAAGCCTGTAATGAAAATAACGGCAGCATATGTCATATTCGCTAATATTAAGCTTCTGAGCTCGATTTTTGTTACGGCAGAAGCAAGGAGGATTCCGGGATACAGAGGCAATATGTATTCCCACGGATGCCTGAACCAGTAGTTGATAAAGCCTTTTTCTTCAGGCGACATTTTGAGTCCTTTTGTTGATTCATCGACCATCGGAGCTGAAAAGTATGCCCCTCCAAGTGATGGAAGCATACCGATTAACATCGGCATAGAGATGATGACAGCCTTTTTTCTTTTCAGCAGAGTCCTCGATGCCTCCATCATTCTTGCCAGAACTTCTTTTTCCCTTAATACCATTTCAAGAATCCTTATCAGTGTCAGGGCGAAAAATAATTTTATTGTCACAGTGTCTTTAACAGTGGATTCGATTGTAGAAAGTATCTCAGGGAAGGGCATCAGATAAAGGATTGCCAATAATCCTGATGCAACAAGCAAGACGTATCCTATGTTCCATTTGAGCCTTAGAAAAATAAGTATTGCAGTAAAGACAATAAAGATTTTCAGGATGTCGAGCATCAGAAATTATAACATGCTTTTTTTGTAATCGTTCACTCTTTTAAATGACCGGATGAATGGTTACCTTTGTTTTTTAAGTTGCCTTTTGGGTATACTTATTTTTATGAAGAAGATCGCTGTTATAGACGGACAGGGCGGGGGAATCGGCAGCCTTATCATAAAGATGCTGAGAGAAGAATTCGGAGACAACATCGAAATCACAGCCCTCGGAACAAACTCTACAGCTACAAGCGCAATGATGAAGGCAAGGGCAAACAAAGGAGCTACCGGAGAAAATGCTATTGTCTGGAATTCGAGCAGGGTAGATATAATAACCGGACCTTTAAGCATTGTTATGGCAAACGGAATGCTCGGCGAGCTTACGCCTAAAATGGCAGAGGCAATAGCATCTTCTCCGGCTAAAAAATTTCTGATTCCGCTGAATCAGGAAGGAGTAGAGATGATCGGCACGGCAAAAGAGCCCTTGCCGCATTTGATAGAGAAGCTGATAGATACTATAAAAGAGAAAATAAAGGGGACGGTTCTATTTAATTTGAGTTGTCAATTATAATTTCACTGCCTGATTTGTCAATTAAATAGAACCGTCCCCTTTATTCCCATTGGTGTTTGTTTGAGATTTGGGATTTGGAATTTGTTTTTAAGGAGGATTAATATGTGCGAAGCAAATGCATATATCTACAAGGACGGCAAGGAATATCTCTATCTCGAAAATGTGGATGTCCTGATACCTGAAGGAAGCAAAATCTATCTCAGAAATCTTTTTGGCGAACAAAAGACCTTTGAGGGTTATGTCAAAGAAATATCCCTGCTGAGACACAAGATAGTGCTGGAAGAAGCGAAGTAGTGTGGAGTGGAGATTTATAGATTCCGGTTGCTGTGATGCCACATATAACATGGCTCTTGATGAGGCCATTGCCATCCATGTTAGAAATAGAGAAGCTCCTCCTACTATTCGATTATACGGATGGTCAGGTCCGTCCGTGAGCCTCGGCTCATTCCAGAAGATAACAGACATTAACCTGCAATATTGCATTGATAATAATATTCCGGTTGTCAGAAGACCAACCGGAGGCAGAGGGATTCTTCACGGAGACGAACTCACGTACAGCTTTTCCGCAAAAAACGCAGGAGAATTCTCAGCAGGTCTTTTAGAAACCTACCGTAAGTTAAGCGCTGCCTTTCAGTCGGCTCTGAATAAAGCAGGTTTAAATGTAACAATGAAGATGGAGAGGGAATCTGGAAGGAGCCTTATGCGGAGTCCTATTTGTTTTCAATCCACATCCTACGGAGAGATAAGCTTCAGCGACAAAAAACTTATAGGCTCCGCGCAGAAGAGGTGGAGTGACGGATTTTTGCAACAAGGCTCTATTCCTTATTTCATTGATTATGAAAAGGCCTGCTTGGTATTTAAAGCCAATACTCCAACACCCCAATACTCCATGCAAGGCATGTCCGGTTTAAAAGAATTGCTTCCGGACTTTGACCATGAAAAATTTAAGGAGCATACAAAATCAGCCTTTGAAGAGACCTTTCGTATTACTCTTGTTGATTCTAAGCCTTCTCCTCATGAGCATGAGATTGCTCTACTGCTATTGTCTGAGAAGTATCAGAACCCTCGATGGACTCAGGGAGCGGTGAAGGATATTCTGTCTTGTGATAATAATGAAATACTGAAGAAAGCATTACAAGGCTGAGGTATCCCTGAATGGCATAGGTAATAAGCTGATACGGCAGGGCTAAAATGGGGCCAATTATCGGTATGAATGCAAGGGGCGAGCCTATTAAAATCACCAAAAAGCCTACTGCCATATACCCGAGCAATAAAACAGCGTAAAAGCCTACAGATGAAGGTTTTGAGTAAAGGTATTTGACTGTTTCTGTGAAGGTTTCGAGCGACTTCGACCTGTTGAACGCCAGATATGCAATTCCATAAGTTGTTATCGACAGCGTTACTATGATTAAAAAAATGCCGACAGAGAGAATGAGCAGAGAAAAGAACACGCCGAGAAAGAGGGCAAGGGCTGCCTCCTGAGTCTTTGCCATTTCTATTATTGCGGATGCCCCGCCGCCGAGGAGTCCGAGCATGAAAGCGAGGAGTATAAAGACAGCGCCGATTAGCGCTGAAAAGAAAAATGCCGGAAAGAAGAAACTCCTTCCTTCGGCAAAAAAGGTCTTCATGCTGAATCTAATGCCGGTGTTCAGGATGTCGTTTTTAAGTATGCCCATAGTGCCGCTGATGGTGAATACCCATAAGATAACGATAAATGCTATATAGAGGAGGAGGCTCAAGATGATTATTATCGCCATTGCAAAGTATTTCTGTAACAGCTCTGCTGAGCCTTTAAATGCGCTTGCCAGGTCTTTGAGTCTGAGGATTTCCGTAAGGTCGAGGCCGAACATTATGAATGCAATGGCAATAGGAATGCCGACAATGACAAAAAAGCCCATGAAGCTGAGAACCATCGAGACGAACTGCACTATTATCAATTGCCAGTTTTTATGTACGGTGCTTATTCCTTCTTTTATTATTGAGATATAAGACATAGCTGTTTTTTAATGTTTCGTATGGGCTATCTTTTTTACAATTTTTTCATTGGATATCCCAACTACGGAAATGCCTCCCTCTTCCGCTTCCCTGACAAATCTCTCCCTGTTTATTATCATGCTCTTGTGCGCTTCAACAGCAAGCACCCTCGCCCGAACATCTATCATTGACTTGAGGGTATCTATGCCGACAACAGGAACGTCAAGACGCATATCTTGATGGGGTTTCGATACTTTAATTACTACGGCTCCCTCGCCTGATAGTTTTCCTCCCCTGAGTATCGCCTCATCAGTACCCTCAATCGCCTCAACCGACATAACAGCCTGTCCCTTTACAATAACTGTCTGGCCTATGTCGAGCCTTCCTATCTCCTTAGCTATCCTCCAGCCGAATTCTATATCCTTCCATTCATCAATAGCGGGAGGCTCTTCTGTCAATACTCCCTCAGGTGTTAATAGATGCGGACTGAAAGTCGGCGTATCTATTATGCTTATCCCTTCCTTTTGCAGTTCCTTTGTTATTGCATTTAATATCGAGTCGTCGTTTTTGTCCTTAAGGGAGAAAAGAAGCTTCACTGCCTTGAGGTCTGGCGTTATTTTCGATTTGTAGAGAAGGGACTTTGAGACCTTCCCTGCCATTATAGCCTCGTTTACATCAAATTCTTTCAGGGTATCTATTAACTCTCCGAACTTGCCTACATTGATCCATTTTATCTCATCGGACAGTTTGTTTAAATCAGGAGAGGCAAGATTTTCCAGGGCAATCGTGATTACCTTAAAACCTCGCTCCCTGGCGTCCATGGCGATTATCTTGGGGAGATCTCCTGTTCCTGCTATTATTCCAATAAGTTTATTTTCATTTTTTTCTAAAATTTCTGACTCTCGACTCTCGACTCTCGACTCTCGACTCACCTGCATATTCCCCTTTTGTTCTTTTCTATAAATTCGAGCAGGTGCTTTATCTCAGGCGTCTCAGGGATATCTGATTTTATCTTTTTTAGCGCATCCTTCAGTGTCCTTTTTTCCCTGAAGAGTATTTTATATGCCTTTTTCAGAATGTTTATAGCGTCATCCGAAAAGCCGTGCCTTTTAAGGCCCAGTGCATTAAGTCCATATAATTTTGCACGGGGACCTGATGCCATTGTATACGGGGGAATGTCCTGTCCTATTCCGCTGAAGCCTCCGACCATGGAATATGCTCCAATGCGGGTGAACTGATGAACAGCAACAATCCCTCCTATAAATGCAAAGTCCTCGACAAGCACATGCCCGGCAAGGGTGGCTGCATTTGCCATAATCACTCCATTCCCGATCTTGCAATCATGGGCTATATGGACATATGCCATAAGGAAATTAGAGTCTCCGACCTCTGTAAGCCGGTCTCCTCCCACAGACGCCCTGTGGATTGTCACATACTCCCTTATAATGTTTTTATTACCGACCTTTACGCCTGTTTTTTCGTTTTTATATTTGAGGTCCTGAGGCGGAAGCCCGATGGACGCAAACGTATAAATCGTGCACTCTTCTCCTATCTCTGTGTTGCCCTCTATGACTATATTTGACAAGAGTTTTGTCCCTTTTTTTATCGACACGCCTTCTCCGACAATACAGAAAGGCCCTATAGAGACATCGTCATCTATTTCTGCTTTTGAACTTATTTCTGCTGTTTCATGTATTTCCTTTGCCATTCATCCTCCATATTCTTAACTAAGCACTACGCAGTAAGCACCAGATCTTCCCTACTGCATAGTTCTTAGTGCTTACTATAATTCCCTGTCCGAGACCATGGCAGTAAATTCAGCCTCGGATGTCAATTTATCTCCGACAAAGGCGCTTCCTGAAAATTTCCAGACGCTCCCCCTCGTATGCGTAACCTGCACTTCGAACCTGAGCTGGTCGCCGGGCAATACCGGCTTTCTAAACTTCACCTTTTCGATGCTCATAAAATATACCGCCTTTCCCTGAACCCCTGACTTGAACGCAAGAATACCTGCTACCTGAGCCATTGCCTCCACAATTAATACACCGGGCATTATGGGGTTGTCAGGAGGAAAGTGCCCCTGAAAAAAAGGTTCATTGATGGTCACATTCTTAATTCCTACGGCCTTTACATTAGGCTCTAACTCTACAATCTTGTCGACGAGCAAGAATGGGTATCTGTGGGGAAGTATGGATAAAATTTCTCTTATGTCTATCATTCTACCTCCTTATATATCGTCAAAGTGCCAATGCATCAAAGAGTCAGAGCATCAAAGGTATTAAAGCTCTGACACTCTGACTCTTTGCCTCTTAACCTTTTAATCGCCTGACTTCTTCTTCTAACTCCCTTACTTTTTTATTCAACTCCGGCAGCTGTGAGAATACCGACATTGCTTTCAGCCATTCCCTGTGCGGCATAGGCAGTATGCCTGAATATATGCCTTTTTTCATTTCTCCCATAACGCCGGATTTTGCACCAACCATTGTACCAGCTTCTACAACGGTATGGTCTGCAACTCCTACCTGACCGCCGAGAATTACTCCGTCGCCTATAATTGAGCTTCCGGCTATTCCCACCTGAGCTACTAATATAACATTTTCCCCTACCCGAACATTATGCCCTATCTGTACAAGATTATCTATCTTTGTGCCTTTGCCGATTATGGTACTGCCTGTTGTCGCTCTGTCAATTGTTACGTTGGCGCCTATTTCCACGTCGTCTTCTATTATAACGCTGCCGATCTGGGGTATTTTCTGATGCGCGCCGTTTTCAAATACATATCCAAAGCCGTCGGAGCCTATGACAGAGCCTGCATGGATGACGACCCTGCTGCCTATCACAACGCCCTCTCTTATCGTAACATTCGGGTATAATGTGCAGCCCTTGCCGATAATGCTGTTTTCGCCGATAAAAACTCCCGGATAGATGACAGTTCCCGAGCCTATCTTTATACCGTCGGATATGTATGCAAATGGATAGATTGTAGTATTCTCTCCGATGTTGGCATTATCTGAGACATAGGAGTTTTTGCTTATACCCTTATATGGATGCTGTTTTACATAGAAATGGGATAAAAGCATTGCAAAGGCATATTGTGGATTTTTTGCAATTACCTGCGGTTTTTCTATGTCCTCAATCCGCTCTTTTACAATTACCGCAGATGCCTTGCTGCTTTTTAGAGCCTTTAACAGCTTCACCGATGATAAGAATGTGATCTCTCCCTCTTTTGCATCAGAAATACCCGCTGCACCGGCTATCTCGACTTCTCCATTACCGATAACCTTGCCATTTATAAAGCCAGCTATATCTTTGAGCTTCATTGCTATTATTTTGCCGGTTTTGCTTTTGCCTCGTTATATCTCTTTATCACTTTATCCGTAATGTCAAGGGACTTGTTGGCATACAGAATAAGGCCTTCAGCATGTTCCAGCATTAAGGAATACCCTTCTTCTTGGGAGATCTTATTAATGATATTCCTCAACTCTTTTAATATCTCCCCTGTCAATTCCCCTTCTTTCTTTTTTACCTCAGCCTCCGAGTCGGCAACTATTCTCTGAAAATCTCTGATAAGACGCTCAAGCTCTTCCTCTTTTTTCTTTTTTGCTTCAGGAGATATTATGGCTGCCTGTTTTTCCATGTCAGTCCTTAGTTTTTCAATACTTTTCCCTTTTTCTTCGATAGCTGCCTGCTTGGATTTAATCAGCGCCTCCAGATCAGCTTTTGCCCTTTTTCCTGCTTCCGACTCATTAAGCGCCCTGAAGATGTCGACTATACCGACCTTGAATGTTTCGGCAGAAACGCTTGAAAGCATGCCCGATGCAAGTATGCACAGTCCTGCGAGCATAACAACCAGAATTTTTTTCATTTTATCCTCCAATTTTTCTAAAAGAATGTCCCAAAGGTAAATTCTACCTTGCTGGCTGACTCGCCTGGTTTTTTATCCAGATTATAACCCCATTCAATCCTTATAGGGCCCATAGGTGATATCCACCTTATACCGGCGCCTGACGTATATCTGAGGTCGCTTCCCAATGTCTCCCCTTTATCGTATGCCCTACCTGCATCGAAGAATACGAGGCCCTTGAATTTGTATTCAGACACGATGGGGAATATATATTCTGCATTGAATACCAGTTGTTTTTCTCCACCCAATGCCTCGCCGCTCTGGGTGTCTATAGGCCCTGCCTGACCGTATCCGAGACCGCGCACTGTATATATTCCGCCTACATAATACTTCTCGTAGAGCGGAAGCTTTTTGCCGAACAATCCTGATGCATACCCTATCCTTCCACGGAGATGTACGGTGGTAACATCGAACAAAGGATAGTACCAGCCTGAATCGAAGATTGTTTTATAAAATGCGTTTGTTCCTCCTAAACCGGCAAATGTCATGGCCAATGTATTTTTAGAGCCTTTCAAGGGATCGAGATGGTTATCCCTCGTATCCCTTCCGACAGAAGCCGTTATGCTGCTTGTCGTTTTTGTTCCTTCTTGATCTTTTACTGTTGTGGATGCGTCCGGTTTCACATTAAATATTGTTGACTGCTCGTAATTGTAGGCTATGGAAGCGCCCCAGTATTCCCAGAAGCTCTTTCCGAACGACACCTCAAAACCGGTAGCCTTTCTTTCAAAGTTACCGTATTTCCTTGTGGTTTTATAAAGAGCAGTACCGAATGATATTGGTTTGTCCATGAACCACGGATCTCTGAAAGAGAGTTCATAAAAAGAGCTTCTACCTCCAAGCTCTCCGCGGAGTTTTATATACTGGCCCTTGCCGAAGAGATTGCCCTGTGTTAAATCAACCATCGCCACAAATTTGTCTACGGAACTGTAACCGCCGCCAATGCTCAGGAATCCTGTGGGCTTTTCTTTTACCTTCACATCGAGGTCGACAAGCTTTTCTTCAGGCTTAGGCTTAGGCCCTACTTCAACCGCTTCGAAAAACTGCAGGTTGTTGAGCCTTTCATAGCTCCTTTTCAGAGCAAAGGCATTAAAGACATCGCCTTCGTCCAAACGTATCTCCCTTCTTATTACTTTGTCCCTCGTCTTTATGTTTCCTGATATTTCTATCCTTCCGACCCTGTATTTATCGCCCTCGTCAATCTTGTAAACCACCTTTGTCTCTTTTGTCTCTTCATTCGGTATAAGGTCAGGGGAGACGACAATGAGGGCATATCCGTTGTTGGAATATTGGTCTGTTATTGCGGCTACATCTTTGCGCAGTATTTCTTTATTGAATATTTTCTTTGGAGAGAGTTTTATGAGCTTCCTTATTTCTTCTTCAGAAAATGCCTTATTGCCGGCAACCTCCACGGAGGACACCTTGAACTGCTCGCCTTCGGAAACCTGAACAGTAATCCTCATACCCTTTTTATCATCGGTTAGTTGTATGATAGGCTCGCCTACAGTAAGCTTGATGTATCCGTTGTTGAAATACAGGTCTCTTATTCTCTCGACATCGGCGCGCATCACATCTTTTTTATAGTATCCGCCGCCTAATATAAAAGAAAACATACCTCTCTCTGTCGTTTTCATCGCCTTCTTGATGGCGCTTGAGGACATTGCTTTGTTGCCTTCTATCTTTATCTCCTTTATCTTTACCTTTTCGCCTTCTTCTATTTGATATGTTACGTTAACCTCGCCTTCCTCCGCTTTTTTTACGACCGGAACTATTTTGGCAAGATAGTAGCCTTCATCCTCGTAAAATGCCCTTAATTTAGATGCATTATCATTAATGAGAGTGACGTCCGATATTGCACCCGCAGTTAATCCGATCTTGTCCTTTAATTCGTCGTCTTTGAACTTCTTGTTTCCCTGAAACTCTACTCTTACGATAGTCGGTTTTTCCCTGACAATATATACGACTTTTATTCCGCCTTCAAATGGCTCTATTTCGATCTTTACGTCGTCGAAATATCCCATTTTATATATCGTCTTTATGTCTTCAGTCGTCTTTTCCTGAGAGAGCGGCTCTCCTATTTTCTGTGATACCCTTGCTCTTATAGACCCTTCCTCGATGCGTTTCAGTCCTTTAACGCCGATGGCTGTTACAAGGGGAAGATCTTCAGCATATGCAGCGCCGATAATCAGCGCGGTTAACACCAGTATTGCAACCGTGGCTATTCCCTTTCTCCTCATATATCCTCCGTTTATGCCAAAAGAACTGTCCTTAAAATTGAAGGGTAGTATAACACAATTTAATCCCAAAAAAATCTATAAAAACAAACCAAAAATAGACATATAACTTTCCAAAAGTTCCCCCTCCCTTGACGGGAGGGGGTTTGAGAAGAATAACAACTTTCTATGTCGATTTTTCGGGACAAAGATAAAAAATGCAAAAAAGGCGGAATAAAAAATATAGCCTCTCAGTCTGGTATAATAAATAGTTTTCAAAAATCGAGTGTGGAAGGTGAAAGTGTAATGGCAAAAAACTATGCAGTCAGCGTGGATATAGGCGGCACAAATATAAGGGCTGCGCTGGTCAACAGCAGCGGAGAAGTAGAGATGAAGGTTAAGGAATCAACAGGCAGAAAACCGGGTGCAGTGATTCATAAGCTTATAGATTCCTTGTATTCCAAGCACTCAAAGCAGGTATGCGGAATAGGAATTGCCGTTGCCGGAATTATAGACAGAGAAGATGGCATTATTTTAAGGTCGCCGAACATTCCGGAGCTTGCAGGCGAAAGGCTCGAATCCGAGTTAAAAAAACGTTACAAAGCCTGTGTTGTTGTAGAAAATGACGCAAACGCTGCTGCCTACGGAGAAAAATGCGCGGGCGCCGGAAAGGATTTCAATAGCTTTATAGTTCTTACGCTTGGAACCGGTATAGGCGGAGGTGTTGTAATAAACAATAAATTGTTACCCATTGCCGCGGAAGTGGGGCATATGAGCATAAATGCAAATGGACAGCAGTGTGCATGCGGCAATGTGGGATGTCTTGAGTCTTATGCCTCGGCAACCGCCATCATAGGGAATGCGGTGTCAAATCTAGAGAAAGGCAACAGTAGTATTTTAAAAGACCTCTACAACGGAAACTTTTACAAGATTACTGCCGAAGATATTTATAAAGCCGCACTCGAAGGCGATACCCTTTCGAGGACTGTTCTGAGGGAGGCCGGCAAGAGCCTCGGCATAGGTATTGCAAACTTGATAAACATCCTAAGCCCTGATGCAATTATCCTGACAGGAGGGCTTCTTGGCGCATGGAATATCTATGTAGAGTCTGCAATACAGGAGGCGTCAAAGAGGGCATTGAAGGAGCTCTACGCAAAGGTGAAAATTATTCCATCCTCTTTAGGGGATAATGCCGGCATTATCGGTGCCGCAAAACTTGTGTTTGAGGAGTGTAAGGTGATGGAGTAATGGGGAATGACTATGACTAAAAATATACGAAATTTTTCGATTATCGCCCACATAGACCACGGCAAGTCCACACTCGCGGACAGACTGCTGGAGTTTACCGGTGCGCTGAGCTCAAGGGAGATGATGGAGCAGGTGCTCGATTCGATGGATCTCGAAAGAGAGAGGGGAATCACAATCAAAGCTCATGCCGTAAGACTAATTTATAAAGCAGACGACGGCAATGAGTACATTCTGAACCTCATCGATACGCCGGGGCATGTGGATTTCTCTTACGAGGTGTCGAGGAGCCTTGCTTCGTGCGAGGGAAGTCTGCTGGTGGTTGACGCTACACAGGGAGTTGAAGCGCAGACCCTTGCAAACACTTATCTTGCTGTGGAGCGCAACCATGAGATAATCCCTGTAATCAACAAAATAGACCTGCCTGGCGCAGAGCCTGAAAGAGTGAAAGAACAGATAGAGGACGGCATTGGCATTGACTGCTCTGAAGCAATTCTCGCAAGCGCAAAGGAAGGAATAGGCATAAAAGAGATACTGGAGGCGATTGTAAAAAAAATACCTCCCCCGGCAGGTAGTGATGAGAAACCTTTAAAGGCTTTAATATTTGATTCATGGTTTGACAACTATCAAGGTGTCATAGTCCTTGTGAGGGTATTCGATGGAACAATACGTCCGGGGATGAAGATAAAATTGATGGCAGCAGATAAAGAGTACGAAATTTCGAAGGTAGGCGTCTTTACGCCCAAGATACAGGAGGTGTCGCAGCTTTCAGCAGGTGAGGTGGGATATGTGATTGCAGGGATAAAGAATGTGGTTGACACAAAAATAGGAGATACCATAACAGATGTAAGTAACCCTGCAGATAAGTCTCTACCTGGATATAAAGAGATTAAGCCGATGGTCTTTTGCGGCCTTTATCCGGTAGAAACGCACCAATATGAGGATTTAAAAACAGCCCTCGAAAAACTGAGGCTGAACGATTCTTCATTCCGTTTTGAGCCAGAAACATCGTCTGCCCTTGGATTCGGCTTCAGATGCGGATTTTTAGGACTTTTACACATGGAGATAATCAAAGAGAGACTCGAAAGGGAGTTCGAGCTCTCACTTATAAGCACAGCGCCGACAGTTATATACAGAGTAACAGACATGGATGGCAAGGAGATATATGTGGACAACCCAAGCAGCCTTCCTGAGAGATTTCTGAAAATAGAGGAGCCCTATGTGAAGGTATCAATCCTTGTGCCTCAGGCATATATCGGACAGATACTCGAACTTTGTCAGGAAAAGCGAGGAGTGCAGAAGGAATTCAATTATATAAGCCAGGACAGGATTATGGTCGCTTACGAACTGCCGCTGAACGAGATTCTCTGGGATTTTTATGACAGGCTTAAATCCGTCTCAAAGGGCTATGCATCCATGGATTACGAATTTCTGGGATACAGGGAGTCAAAGCTTGTTAAACTCGATATACTGCTTAACGGAGAGCCTGTGGATGCGCTTTCCTTGATTGTGCATAAGGACAAGGCTTATTATAAGGGCAGGCAGATTGCCGAAAAGCTGCGGCAAGTCATACCGAGACAGTTGTTCGAAATCGCGATTCAGGCTGCCATCGGCGGGAAGGTTATTGCAAGAGAAAGCATAAAAGCCCTCAGGAAAAATGTCCTTGCAAAGTGCTATGGTGGCGATGTGACAAGGAAACGGAAACTCCTCGAAAAACAGAAGGAAGGCAAAAAGAGGATGAAACAGATAGGAAAGCTGGAGATACCGCAAGAGGCATTCCTGTCTGTTTTGCAAGTGAAGGAATAGCAGCGCCTATTCAGCATAGAAGGACAAACTCTTGCGAAATAAACTACCTGAGTGCCAGTGGAGTTGTTTTATTGATGAAGATATTTGTTTATTGAAGTGCAACTCCCACAAAAGCCTTCAGGGCTTTTGTTCGGCTCCAAGACCGTGATTTCGCTGCGAGTTTGCCCTTCTATGCTGCTGTCATTAACAATTAATAGGAGGCATAAAGTTTAAGAAATGAAACAGAGCAAATTATGGGAATATACTAAGGCAATAGTCACCGCATTAATACTTGCCCTTATCATCAGGACATTTGTGATTCAGGCATTCAAGATTCCTTCGGGCTCAATGCTCCAGACGCTTCTCATTGGAGACCACATACTCGTGAACAAATTCATATACGGCACAAAGATACCGTTTTCCGACAATAGAATTATTGTTATTACAAAACCAAAAACAGGCGACATTATTGTATTCAAGTATCCGGAAGACCCTAAAAGGGATTTCATAAAAAGGGTTGTCGGCGTAGAGGGCGACATGATCGAATCGAGAAACAGAAAGATATTCATTAATGGAAAACCCATAAGCGAGCCTTATGCTCAGCATACAGATAATTCGATGAGAATAGGAGGCATAGAGCCGAGGGACAATTTCGGCCCGTATCTTGTACCCCCCAATAAGCTGTTTGTTATGGGAGATAATAGGGATCAGAGTTACGACAGCAGATACTGGGGCTATGTAGACATGAAGGATATAAAAGGCAAGGCCTTTATAATATACTGGTCTTGGGATAACATGAAGAAAATGCCGAGGCTCGGAAGGATGGGGAAACTGATACATTAATGCTATGTTTACAGGCATAATCATAGAATTAGGCGAAATAATCTCTCTTGAGAAAAAGACAGAGAGCGCAAAGCTGTCTTTAAAAGGGAATGAAATTGTTAAGGATGTCGCCCTCGGAGATAGCATTGCAGTGAACGGCGTCTGCCTTACGGTTGTAGATATCGAAAAAGATGGCCTATCCTTTGATGTTTCAGTCGAAACCTTGAGAAGCACAAACCTTGGAAATCTGAAAAGGGGTGACAGGGTTAACCTCGAACCGTCCCTCAAGCCCAATTCAAAAATGGGCGGACACTTTGTTACAGGCCATGTTGAAGGGGTCGGCAGAATAAGGTCAAAAAAGCCTCTCGGCAATGCCGTGAAAATAGAGATTGAAGCACCTGATAATGTATTGAAATATCTTGTCGGAAAAGGCTCTGTTGCTGTTGATGGCATTAGCCTTACTGTTGTGGATGTTTTGAAGGATGCCTTTAGCATTGTAATCATACCCCATACTGCAAAAGTGACCTCAATCGGGATTAAAAATATTGGAGATACGGTTAATCTTGAGCCCGATATTTTGGGAAAGTATGTGGCGAAATTTCTGCAGTCAGCAGTCAGCGGTCAGCAGTCAGCAGAAGAAAAGGATTCCGAACTCTTATCTGCGCTCAAAAAATCAGGCTTTATATCCTGATAATATCGCCGTCTTTCAATAGCTTGAGGTTTTTGATCTTAAGCCTTTCGAGTTCCGCCTTAATAACCTTAAAGTGCTGCGGTTTCGGATGGGTAATATATATATGTTCAGGCATCTGTTTTATCTTCATAATTTCCTCTTTCAACAACTGCGGGGTAAGGTGTCCGGTCAATACGGCCATATCCCGCATTTTATTCGGGAATGACGTTTCGATTATCAGGCAGTTCAGTTTTCTGTCGCCTATCTTTTCCCACGTAGACCCGGTAGGCCCGGTATCGCCCGTATAAAAGAATCTTTTTTTATTTCCGCCCTCTACCAAATACCCTACCGCAGGAACGGAATGATTGACCTTATGGAGGGAAATCTTGTAGTCGCCGATTCTTAACGAACTTCCGGCCTTCACCGCCCTATATCTCAGGACGGCATTCTCATAATCGGGAATCATAGTAAAATCCGGCCAGAGCGAGTCGTTCAGAAGATTTTTCTTTATCGTGTTAAGCACTGATGGAATACTTATGATATTCACTCTCTGCTTTCTTTTCGCAACAATGATATTGTCCGCAAGGAAAGAAATGCCTCTTATATGGTCAAGATGTGCATGCGTGATAAATATATTCCCTATCTTGTGCTGGGCATTCTCATCAAGAACATTAGTCAGGCTTCCTGCATCAAACAATATTTCATTGTCCAATAGAAAACCCGGCGGGTTATGCCCTGGGAATTCCGCACCCGAGCAACCAAGAACCCTTATCTTCATATCCCCTCCCCGGAGCTATACTATAATTTCAAGCTCTTTATATGCCCTAAAGAATGCATTGACCACATCCGGATCAAACTGAGAGCCTGCGTTCTTTTTTAGTTCCTCAAAGGCAGCGTCAAAGCTCAACCCTTTTCTATAAGGCCTGTCTGTTGTCATTGCATCAAAGGTGTCAGTAACAGCAATGATTCTCGCTATAACTGGAATATCATCACCTTTTAAGCCATCAGGATAACCGGAGCCGTCATGCTTTTCGTGGTGGTGTTTTACTCCCGGGACGATATCCTTTAACTGCCTTACATGATTAAGTATCTCTGCCCCGTATACAGTATGCATCATTATTGTATTAAATTCTTCGGAGTTCAACTTTTCGTTTTTCAAGAGGACATTGTCCCTTATGCCTATTTTGCCTATGTCATGCAGTATCGCAGCTAACTTGAGGTTGACAATCTCTTCTTTAGGCAGACCCCTAACCCTTCCGATGGCAAGGCTGTAGTTCATCACCCTCTTTGTATGTCCGCTTGTGTAAGGGTCCCTCTTTTCTATGGTCTCTGCAAGGGAATGAACGGTTGCGTAGAATGTCTCCCGCAGTTCATCATACAGCCGTGCGTTTTCTATTGCTATGGCAACCTGATTGGAAAGGGCAGTTAATATATCTAAATCCTCATTATTAAATGCTGTATTCTTTTTATTTATAGCCTGAAGCGCCCCGATAAGCTTATTCTTTGTCTTTATAGGAACGCATATCATATTTTTAGTAACATAGTCGCTCTTTTCATCAGCGCCTTTAAAAAATCGTGAATCACTCTGAACATCATTTATAATCACCGGCTCATTATTCTCTGCGACCCATCCTGCAATTCCCTGTCCCTTTTTAAGACGAATGGTCTTGACCTTTTCCCCCTTTTCTCCGATGGCCACATCAAAATAAAGCTCGCCTGTCTCTTCATCAATGAAAAGCAGGCTGCCCGCCTCTGCATTAACAAGCTCTGTCGCAGCCTTTATTGCCCTTTTCCGTATCTCTGCAATATCTAGGGATGAATTAATAAGGGCGGACAACTCTATCAACGTGTTGAGTTGTTTTATCTTTTCTGTTAGTTCTGTCATGACGGTTAAATTTTAGCACAAATCTCAATTGAATTAGCCAAATTTTAGCCTTTAAATATTTTTGTTGCAACTTGTAATATAATGTGATAACTAATCTTCTATAGAGCAGCTTCTGGGGGGAAAGTCATGAAAAAATGGAGGTTTGTTTTTATTATTGCATCAGTCTTCTTTTTTGTAAGCCCTTACACAGTTTTCGGTGCCGAAGATTTGTTTGAAAAAGGCATCGCAGAATTTAAGGCAGAAAACTATGAGGAAGCACTCACCTTTTTTGAAAGGGCATACAAAGAAAATCCAAATGACCCTCGCATAACATCGTATCTCGGACTTACCCACCGTGAAATGCAGAATTACCCCGAGGCTGTGAAGTTTTTCAAAGAGACCCTCAGACTTGACCCAAAGGCAGCAGAGGTGAAGATTCTCCTGTCAGAAATGCTTTTGGGCATGGGAAATTATGAAGAGGCATTAGGTGTTATTGAGGCTGCTATAAAAGAGGGCGTCAGAATTGCACAATCCAATTACCTTAAGGGACTGATACTTCTTAAACTGAAAAAGAATACAGAGGCGGTTGAGGCATTCAAAAAGGCAAAAGAGCTTGACCCTTCATTGGCCCAGCAGGCTGATTTCCAGATTGCCACTGTTTATATTCAGGAAAAGGAGTTTAAAAAGGCTAAGGAGGCATTTAAAGGATTAATGACAGTAGACCCGACATCCGATTGGGCTTTGTTTTCAAAGGACTATCTTGATGTAATAGAAAAGATGCCTCCTCCTTACAGACTCATCTTAGGTGTTGGTCTTCAGTATGACGACAATGTCTTAGCCAATCCCATAGATGAGTCCCTCGTTGACATAACAAAGCAGGAAGACTGGAAAAGGATATATTCTTTGCTTGGAGAATATACTGTTTATGAAAAAGGGCCATGGAACATAAGGGCATCCTATGCTCTTAATATTACGCAGCACTTTGAGAAAGATTATCCTAAAAAAAATGGAGGGGAGAAGATTTTCAGCCAGGACACAGTAAGTCATACATTCTCTATAATGCCCTCTTATAATACAGAAACCAGTGTGACAAGCCTCTTGCTTTCTTATAATTATCTTGAAGTCGACTACATAAAGTATAAGCAGTCATTCACTGTAAGTCCCTCCTATACGTTTATTATCAAAGGCAATAATCTGGGGCAAGTCTTCCTTAAATACAGGAAGGACGAGTTTAATTTTGAATACAATAGAAGGAAATTTGGAGCGTATCTCAGCAAGGCAGAGGACAGGGATGCAAGTTATTTTGCCTTAGGTGTCGGCTATATCTATACATTTAAAAAGGGCAATGGCTTGTTTAATGTAAGACTGGAGGGAGACATCAATGACGCTGACGGCCCCAACTGGGATTATACGGGAATGAAGGTATCTGCCGGACTTTTATATCCGTTTATAGATAACAAGCTTAAGGCAAACATCTTTGCAGAGGCATACAGACAAAACTACTCTAATGTACATTCTATTTACAAAAACATTCCAAGGAATACAAGAAAGGACGATAACTACACTGTTCAGACATCCTTAACCTATAACATCATGGAGCCGCTGGATATAAGCGTAGGTTATACATATATGAAGACCCTTTCCAATATAGCTGTCTATGAATTTAAGAAAAACCTTTATACAGTAAGCCTTGAGTATAGGTTTTAAAGGAGGCATGACATGGTAAGGATACAAAGTAAAGAACTACTTAATAAAGCCTATCGCCTATTGCCCATTGCCTATTGCCTTTTTTTACTATTCGCTATTCACTGTTCACTATTCACTGGTAGTGCCGAGGCACAACTTGCTGGCAAGATAACAAAGGTTGAGGGCAGGGTGGATATACTGAGGGCAGGGGCTGCTGCTGTAGCTGTGAAGGTTGGAGATGCTGTTAACGTAGGAGATGTTTTAAGGACAAAGAGCGACGGCAAGGCAGAGATAACATTTATTGACCAGAGTGTTATGTCAGTTGGCCCAAAATCAAGGCTCGGAATAGATGAATATCTTTACAAACCAGAAGATGAAAAGAGGGCAGCATCTTTAAAAATTTACAGGGGAAGGACGGGGTTTCAAATTCCAAAGCCTGTTTATCCTGCTGAAGGAAGCAAATTTGAGATGAAGACAAAGACAGCAGTTGCCGGTGTTAGAGGCACAGAGGGGATAATCTATACAGATGGTGTAGAGAGGGTGTATGTGAAGGATGGCGTAATAGAGTTTAAGAATCCACTCGGCAGTGTAATAGTTTCTAAAGGTGAGGTTGGCGAGGTATTTTATGGAAGGGCGCCTGTAGAAAGACCTTACAGTGAGAGGGAATACCAGCAGCAGGAAAAACAGGTAACGCCGGCGCCGCCAGGAAGGGCTGAAGCTCCAGAGGCGCCTCCGCCACCACCTGCAGCACCACCAAAGCCGCCTGAGATAGCATTACAACCACTGCCTCCGAAGGATCTCCCTAACATTAAGGATATTTCATTAAACAAGGTATTCGATGCCTCAGCCAGCATACTGGATGGAGAGATACACTGGTTTGCAACTTCTGGTACTAACGAGGGAACTGCAGCAGTTATTCAGAGCGGCTCAATATCAGGCACATTTAATCAGACAATCCTTGAAGGTGGGTATTATAAATTGGATATGAGCGGCTCTTATGCATGGGTTGCCGGAAGGTCTGTAGACCCTTCACCATATGCGGCTACCGATGACTGGTTTTATATGTTTTATTCAGGAAGCGCAGATGGAAAGCCGTTTTATGGCGCCAGTGTCGGCGATATCCTTCGTGACCCTAATAACTCCAGTCTTGTGCATCCAGATAAACTCTGGTCTGGCGGGAATATAGGCTGGATAGAGGACGGCTCAAAGAAGTACTGGTATATAGGTGGGCTTTCAGGCAGTTACACAACCATCTTCTATAATAATGACTATGGATCACGGGCAGGTCAGAGCGGTACATTCTCTACAAAAGCTGACGGACTCTTCTGGGACGGCTCAAGACCTTTCTGGGAGGTTTTTGATAAGATAATCCCGACCCTTCCAGGTGCAAAGCCAGATTTCTTTGTGCCAATTACAGAAACAGCTCTCAGAACCTTTGATATAAATTTTAATACAGAGCAATCATTAACCCTCGAGAATGCAAGCGGCACATCCGTAGGCAATGTAACTATTACATCAGGATTGGCAGGTAAAGGCATTGAACTGACTCCTGGAAGCGGATTTTTTGATGTCAATGTCAAGGGGAACTGGAGCGTTTCATCGGGAAACATCACAAATCTGCAGGGTATCAACGGGACTATTAGCGGCTCTACATCCATTGACACAACCTTTGGTATGAAAGTTGAGGGGGGCATAAAATCTATTGACAGCACTACTGCCATAGTCGGCGCAAATATCAGATCTACCACTGCCACAGACGCCGGAGGTGTAATGTTAGGCAAGATGACAGGAAGCACATCAGGCACATTGGATGCCAAGGCAATAGGAGAAATGAAGTCCGGATTTATACTGCCGTGATTATCCTGCGGGAGCAGGTTTGCAAACCTGCTCCCGCATTAGTTTTAAGACTGACCGATTTTTATTTTTCCTTCATTGTGACGACCTTTTCTTCTGCAACCTCTGTAATCTTTGACTCAACGCCGTATTCTGCGGATTTGAGTTCGTATATAGAGACGGGTGTTTCCTTTCCTTTAACAACCACCCTTTCGAGCCCTGTGACTTCAGTGCGCCATAGCTTGCCTGATGAGATTAAATCCTTTATCCTGTTCATAGTAAATTCTGTTATCAGGATATGCACATTATACTTCCTTGTGAGACCTTCTACCCTTGAGCCAAGATTTACATGGTCTCCGATTACAGTGTATTCCATTTTTTTGCCTTCTGCGCCGATGTTTCCCACGAGCACCTCTCCTGTGTTTATGCCTATTCCGCAATCCAGAACAGGCTTGCCTTCGGACTGCCACTTCTGCTGGAGCTCTTCGAGTCTTCTCACCATGTGTAATGCACATTTGACAGCAAGCTCTGCATGGTTCTCCTGTTTCATTGGCGCGCCCCAGAAGGCTAAAATGGCGTCGCCGATGAATTTATCCAAAGTGCCTTCCCATTTAAAGACTATATCTGTCATTTCGCCGAGATATTCATTAAGTATTGAAACAACCTCTTCAGGGGAGTGTTTTTCCGCGAATGATGTAAAATCCTTTATATCGGAAAAAAGAATTGTAATTTCTCTCCTTTCGCCTCCAAGTTTTGCCATATCAGGGTTTCTGATCAATTCATTCACAATCTTCTCTGTTACATAACTTGAAAACATCGCCCTTATTCTCCTTGCATACCTCTCCTCAACCGCATAGTTGTAAGCAGTAACGCTTATGAATATGAGAAGGATGTTGATGGACGGATACGTGATGTTTATCCACAAACCTTTTTGTGCAAACAGGTAATAGCCTGTAGAAAATATAACCGAAAGAAATATTCCTGTGACGAAAGCTGCGCCCAATGCCTTAAATCTCGCAATAAGAAAGGAGAACAAAATTCCTGACAACAGGATAATAATCAGATTTGTATGCAGTGGAACGCATCTCAGCAATCTGTTTTCCATTATGGACGATATGACGCTTGCGTGCTTTTCGACTCCGGGCATAGCAGGAGAAAACGGAGTGACCCTCAAATCATAGATGCCGATTGCAGTTGCGCCGATGAGTATTATCCTGCCCTGAAGTTCGTCTGGATTAACCTTGCCCTCTAAAATATCCGATATGGATATATGTTTGAAAGTCTGATTAGAGCCGTAATAGTTTATAAGCGTTCTGCCCCATCTGTCTGTAGGTATATACCTTTTCCCGGCATATACCCCTTCTGTTGCTTTCAAAACAACCTTTTCATGAGGAATGCCGAGATAAGAGGCTGCAGCATTAAGCGTAATTGAAGGATAAAGATAGCCGTTATATGCTATTACGAGAGATTCCCACCTCAGAGTGCCGTCGCTGTCAGGGAACATATTGATATGTCCTAAGGTTATCGCCTCCCTGATAAGTTCTGAAACAGGCATTAGTATGCTCTTTGCCGTAATAGGATTATATTTATCAAACATCTCATGATTGCTGACCGAGTAAAATGATGCGCGGAGGAGGAATTCCTTGTCTTGTATCGCTGATTCTTTTTCGAAGTCAAAGGCTATCGGCAGTATCACATTCCCCGCATCCTTAATAGCTTTGCCGAGCATGGCGTCGTTTCTTTCGCTCTCGCTGAAAATCACATCAAAGACTATTATCTCTGCTCCCGCCTCATTTAACTTTTCTACAAGCCTCGCTATCTTGTCCCTGCTCCACGGCCATCTGCCGAGCCTTTCTATGCTCTTTTCATCTATGGCGGCAATTACGACGGTATCCGGCGGTTTGATTGTGCCTCTGATTTTGAATCTATAATCGTAGAGCTTTTCTTCAAAGGTTTCGAGAGGGGATAGTTTGAGGAGCATTAATACAGCGACAAAGATAGTAATGGATAATCCTATGAAGATGCCTGTTTTTTTCTTCATATCATCGTTATAGCATTTATAGCGTTGCGTTACGGTGTTATATCGTTTTACGCTATAACGCTTATCCTTCTGCCAGTGTGGTAGAAACGACTTCTTCTATGGTGCTGACGCCTGTCAATGCCTTTTCTATTGCATCCTGCCTTAATGTCAGCATTCCTGTCTCGATGGCCGTTTTCCTCAATTCCTCTGTGGAAGCCCCTTTTATCAAAAGGCTCCTTAGCTTTTTGTTCATTGCAAGTATCTCATAAACTCCTGTACGTCCTTTATAGCCTGTACCTTCGCAGGCATCGCAGCCCTTGCCCCTATAGAGCGTAGTTCCGGGCTTGATATCGCCTTTGGACATCTCCACCTCTTCGTCTGTAACGATGTAGGACTCCTTGCACTTTTTGCATATCCTCCTCATAAGCCTCTGGGCGCAGACTAAAAGTAGGGAGTCTGCAACGAGGTAAGGCTCTATTCCCATCTCTGTAAGCCTCGTTACTGTTCCAATGGCATCGTTTGTATGAAGTGTTGAAAAAACAAGATGTCCTGTAAGTGATGCCTCAACTGCTGTCTTTGCTGTCTCGAGGTCTCTGATTTCACCTATGAGGATAATATCAGGGTCGTGCCTCATAAATGCCCTTATTGCCTTTGCAAAGGTATAACCGGCAGGCGGATTGATATTGCTCTGTATAATCTGTCCTCCAAGGGTATATTCCACAGGGTCTTCTGCTGTGACTATCTTGACATCAGGGGTGTCCATGGATTTCAAGGCAGCGTAAAGGCCGGTTGTCTTTCCGCTTCCTGTAGGTCCGACATGGAGAAGGATGCCATATGGTGAAGCTATTGCTTCCTTATACAACTTCATATTATGTTCATTGAATCCCAACATATCGAGCGAGAGGATAGAGCTCTTCTTGTCAAGTATCCTCATCACAATGTCCTCTCCATGAGGCGTCGGAACCGTAGAGACACGGAGGTCTATCTCGACTGCGGGACTGTATTTTGTAAAGTCTATCCTGCCGTCCTGAGGCTGTCGTCTTTCGTCTATCCTCATGTCTGACATGATTTTAAATCTGGTAATAAGGGCATCCTGCGCATATCTCGGCACGCGCATTACTTCCGCCAGTTCACCGTCTACGCGGTATCTGACGCGGAGATGGTCTATTGCCGGTTCAAGATGTATGTCGCTTGTCCTTTTCCGGAATGCCTCTTCCACTATCTTATTTGCGAGCATGACAATCGGAGCGCTGTTTTCTGTGGCATCCTCTCTTGCAACCTCTGCCACTTCTATCTCGGCCCTGTATGTCTCTGCAACCTGTGATAGTATGCTTCCGAGACCCATCTCCTCCTTCGGGATGGCATAAAATTTTTCGATGGCCGAAAAGAGGTGTTTTGTTGTGGTCATTACTACTTTAGAATCTTTTATCCTGAACTTTGAATCCCTGTAAAGACGGATAACCTCGTCCAGAGCCATAAAATCCCTTGGCTCTACCATTGCGATGGTCAGGGCTTCATCTTCGAATTTCACAGGCAACACCTTATAGTTTTTTGCATAGGCAGGCTTGATGTGCTTCAATAAATCCATTGACGGCTGGGGATAGGAGGATAGATCTACGAATTCGTAGCCGAGGTATTCCGCCTTAATGGAGGATATCTTCTCCTCCGAAAATCCGGATTCAAGAAGGAGCTGTTCGAGGCTCTTTTTCTCCTTTGTTATCTTTGTGAGAAACTCCTGTAGTTTCTCCTTTGTCAGGAGACCTCTTTCTATGAGCAGCTCTTCAAAGCTTTTGCCTGTTGGTCTCTTAAACGCCACTATACCCTCGTAAAGATGAGTATCAACTTTTTTACTCTTCCTTTTTCATCAAGGTACGGAATAATCTTTACTTCGAGCACTTCAAGCAATGCTATCTTTTTAAAACCAAAAAGGAATACCTCGTTTATCTTTTCTTCAAGCTGTGTATTTGCAAAATTCGGGAAGAGTTCAAAGAAGTATTCTCCAACCATGGCATCTGTTGAAGATCTCATGCCGCTCATGACTTCTAAGAATTTGTTTGCAGCGATAATTCTCTTTTTTGTATCGAGAATGCAAATGCCCTCTTCTATATCGTCTATGATGTACTCTCTGAGCTTCTTTTCTTCCTCTATGGTCTGGTATGAAAGTGCATTGTTTACGGCAATTCCTAAAAGAAAAGACAGTTGCTCCATCATGCTGACATCAGAGGCAGAGAAACCGTCCGGCTTGTTAAGCGCCTGAAATACCCCGACAATCTCGCCTTTTGCCTTGACAGGTATTGCCAGCACGCCTTTTGTCCTGTATCCGCTCTTTTCGTCCCATCTTTTGTCAAAAGACAGGCCGCTGTCTATTGCTTTCAATTCAACTTCATCGTATGCGTCTTTTATATTCATGACCGTCCCTGTTATGGACGAATAGCCTGCAAGGCTGCTCTTTGTGAGTGGAACCCTTATTTCTATAAGATTGTCCGCCTGAAGGACTTTTGAATAGAGTTCGTTGTTATCTCTGTCGACCAAAAACAAGGTGCATCTGTCAGCGCCGAGGAGGAATTTTATCTCTCTGACGACAGTTGTGAGCACTTCATCGATATTCAGAGTAGAAAGGACGGTATTGAGGATGTCGAAAAATTTCTCTGTCTTCAGCGATAGTTGCTCCATTGCAGCTCCTTTGCAAATATTGACTAAATTATACCAGAACTTTCGGCCTTTCCCACATTTTTCTCATAAAATAAGCCAAATGGAAAGATATATACCGATTTTGCTATACTCAATAGGTTAGGCAAAAGGCAAGAGGCGATAGTCAATAGAGCGATAGATTGTCCTATTGCCTATGGCCTATTGCCCATAGCCTGTTTTTATGGAGGATTCAGGATGGAAAAACATAAATTCAACACAATAGAAGATGCCCTTGAAGACATAACAAAGGGCAAGATGGTTATCCTTGTGGATGATGAGGACAGGGAAAACGAGGGAGACCTATGCATGGCTGCAGAGAAGGTCACGCCGGAGGCTATAAATTTCATGGCAAAACACGGAAGGGGACTTATATGCCTCTCTTTAACGCCTCAAAGGGTCGAAGAGCTGAAGCTTCCTATGATGACCGACGCCAACACATCTTCATTCGGCACTGCCTTTACAGTATCCATCGAGGCAAAAAAAGGCGTTACAACAGGAATATCCGCCCATGACAGGGCAGTTACCATACTTACTGCCATAAATCCGCAATCAAAGTCTGAAGACATTGCAAGGCCTGGACACGTTTTCCCTCTCAGGGCAAAGCCCGGAGGTGTCTTGCAGAGGGCCGGCCAGACCGAAGGTTCTGTTGACCTTGCGAGACTCGCAGGTCTCTATCCGGCAGGCGTTATATGCGAGATAATGAACGACGACGGGACAATGGCGAGGGTTCCCCAGTTAATGGAGTTCTCAGAAAGACATAATATGAAAATCATAACAGTGAAAGACCTGATTCAGTACAGGATGCGGACAGAGAGGTTTGTAAGAAGGGTTGCGACTGTCCAGATGCCGACAGAATACGGCGGTGATTTTACAGCAATAGCCTATTCCAATGATGTTGACCCGAATGTCCATATAGCGCTTGTAAAAGGAGAGATAAAACCTGAGGATAAGGTGCTTGTAAGAGTGCATTCAGAATGCCTCACAGGCGATGTCTTCGGCTCGAAGAGATGCGACTGCGGCGACCAGCTTCACAAGGCAATGGAGATGATAAAGAAAGAAGGAAAGGGTGTTATACTCTACATGAGGCAGGAAGGAAGGGGTATAGGTCTTGCAAACAAACTGAAGGCATATGAGCTTCAGGATAAAGGGCTCGATACTGTTGAGGCCAATATCAAACTCGGGTTTAAGCCGGATTTGCGCGACTATGGAATCGGCGCACAGATACTCGTTGACCTCGGCGTAAGAAAGATGAGGCTGATGACAAATAATCCAAAGAAAATAATAGGCCTCGAAGGATACGGACTTAAGGTTGTTGAAAGGGTATCGGTAGAGTCAAGACCTCACGACAAAAATATCGTTTATCTGAAAACAAAGAAGAAGAAATTAGGCCACTTATTAGATAGTGTATAGTGCATAGTGAACAGTGAATAGTAAAAATAAACTAACTAAATACTAATAACTATTCACTAATAACGCGCCTGAGAGGATTCGAACCTCCGACCCTCGGCTCCGGAGGCCGATGCTCTAATCCGCTGAGCTACAGGCGCATATTCGTAATCCGTAACGAGTAATCGGTAATGAGTATGGATTTTAATGCTAAAAATTTTTGACTCTTTACGCTTCACGCTTTACCCATCACGATTTTTGGGGTGGGCGACGGGGATCGAACCCGCAACCACTGGAGCAACAGTCCAGTGCTCTGCCATTGAGCTACGCCCACCGTTCGTATATGGCGCGCCTGAAGGGATTCGAACCCCTGGCCCACTGCTTAGAAGGCAGTTGCTCTATCCAACTGAGCTACAGGCGCATGGTCGGGGCGAGAGGATTCGAACCTCCGACCCCCTGCTCCCAAGGCAGGTGCGCTAGCCAAGCTGCGCTACGCCCCGTAAACATTTAGAATACTAAAACGCCTTGATAAAAGTCAATTTGCGGTAGCCCTTTTTGGCTGCCGCGTGTTAAAATAAATAAATTGTTTTTTTGGAGGCCCGCGATGTTAAACATGAAGCATGTAGAGAAAGTACAACTTTCCATAGATTCACGATTCAAATTCAGATGTCATAAAGGCATCGGATGTTTCACAAAATGCTGCAGCAATATTGATATTATGCTCACCCCGTACGACATTCTCAGGCTTAAAAACAGGATGGGCATCTCATCAGGCGATTTTCTGGCCAACTCTACTTATATAGAGATAGACGAGAAGACTTCCCATCCCTTCGTATTCTTGAAGATGAACGAAGATGCAGAAAGAAAATGTCCCTTTGTAACAGCAGAGGGCTGCACAATATACTCGGACAGGCCTGCAAACTGCAGGTACTATCCTGTTGGACAGGCATCACTTAAAAAAATGGACGATAAAATAAACGAGCCTATAACCGAGGAATTCTATTTCTTCATTAAAGAGCCGCACTGCCTCGGCTTCAACGAAGATGCAGCGTGGACAATAAAGAGTTGGAGGGATGATCAGGGAGTGGATGTCTATGACGACATGAACAGGGGATGGAAGGAAATCCTGTTCAGAAGAAACCTCCCTGGGCATTCCCTTGACGAGAAAAAACAGAAGGCATTTTACATGGCATGCTATGATGTCGACAGATTCAGGAGATTTGTCTTCGAGAGCAAGTTCCTTGAGATGTTTAATGTTGATGAAAAAACCTTAGAAAAAATAAAGAGTGATGAAATAGAACTGATGAAATTCGGCTTTGACTACACAAAATACATCCTGATGATGGAAGAAACGCTGAAGTGTAAGGCATTATAGCGTTGAGCGTTGTAGCGCAAGGAAGTCGCTATAACGCATATCTTGCCTTTAACTGTCCGCAGGCTGCAAGAATATCCTGCCCCTTGCTCTTTCTGATAAGGGCGATTACATTGCCCTTAATGAGAATATTCTGGAATTCCAAAACCCTTTTATCATCCGGCCTCTTAAATTCAGAGCCTTCATAGGGATTGAAGGGTATTAAGTTCACTTTTGAGGGTATCCCTTTAAGTAGATTTATAAGCCTCTTTGCGTCTTCAGGTGTGTCATTAATATCCTTCAGCATCACATACTCAAAGGTTATCCTTCTCCTTGCCGGAAGCGGGAATTTACGGCATGCATCAAGCAATTGTTTAATCGGGTAGGTCTTATTGATTGGCATTATGTAATCCCTTACAGCATCCGTTGTTGCATTCAGAGATATGGCCAGATTCACCATAGGAGCTTTTTGGGGGAGTTCCAGGATTTTAGGCACAATGCCTGATGTGGAAAGGGTAATCCTCCTCGGAGAGATTTTCATAAATTCTGTAATCCGCCACAATGCCTCAACAACATTCTCGAAATTCGCCAGAGGCTCTCCCATGCCCATTAATACAACATTGGTAAGCCGTCTTGGCTTAATGGTTCTGCTTGTGAATATTATCTGGTCAACTATTTCATGGGCATTGAGATTTCTTTTTAGTCCAAATTTGCCTGTAAGACAGAATCTGCAAACCGTTGCACAGCCTACTTGTGATGAAATGCAGAGCGTTAAGCGGTCTTCGTCAGGAATTAAGACGCTCTCGATGGTCTCTCCGTCCTCAAGCCCGAAAAGAAATTTTTCTGTGCCATCTTTAGAGATTTGTCTGTCGAGCAGTTCAAGATTACTTATATACGCCTTTTCCGAAAGTTTTTCTCCCAGGTCTTTTGAGAGTTCTGTAATCTCCTGAATCGATTGTGTATGCTTTTCATAAATCCAGTGCAGTATCTGTTTTGCCCTAAACGAAGGCAGTCCTGATTCTTTGACAAAAGATTCCAATTCCTGCTTCGATAAGGCCTTGAGGTCGGTTTTTTCCATTTACCCGAATATCTTCCCCGGATTCATTATTCCCTTTGGGTCGAATAATCCCTTGATGCCTTTCATTAGTTCCAGTTCTTTCTCTTTTGTCTCCATGCCGATGTAAGGCGCTTTTGTTATGCCTATTCCGTGCTCGCCTGAGATTGAGCCGCCGAGGTTGACGGTAAGCGCGAATATCTTTTTTACGATTTCCATGCCCTTTGCGTATTCATTTTTATCGTTTTTATCAACCATTATATTCACATGGATGTTTCCGTCTCCTGCATGGCCGAAGCTGATAATCTTTATCCCGCTTTGTTCTGATAATTTTCTTAATTCCATGAGAATGGATGGAATTTTATCCCTCGGAACAACGATATCTTCATTAATCTTTGTGGGCTTGATGTGGTAAAGGGCAGGGGAGATAGACCTCCTCGCCTCCCAAAGCCCATTACGCGCCATGTCGTCTTCTGCGACAACAGCCTCGCCTCCGAGCGAACGGCAGATATCGACGACCCTTTCAGCCTCTTTTTTGATTGTTGCAGGGTATCCGTCAAGCTCTATTAAGAGAAGCGCTTCCACATCTGTCGGAAGCCCTGTAGGCTTGTAATTTTCTATGGCCTCTATTGAGAGCCTGTCCATGAATTCCATTGTCCTCGGTATTATCTTTGACGAGAGAATCTTTGTGACCGCATTTCCTGACGCCTCAAGATTATTGAAAAGCACAAGGAGCGTTATCACATCCTCCGGCAGGGGTAGCATCTTAAGCCTTATCTTTGTAGAAATAGCGAGGGTTCCTTCAGAGCCTATGAGCAGATTTTTCAGGTCATATCCAACAGCTTTTTTGTAGGTCTTGCCTCCTGTGTTTATTATGCTTCCGTCAGGCAGAACAGCCTCTATGCCCATGACATAATCCCTTGTAACACCGTATTTTATCGTCCTCGGGCCTCCTGCGTTTGTTGCAACATTGCCTCCGATAGTGCATATATCGAGGCTTGCAGGGTCGGGCGGGTAAAAGTATCCTAAGTATTCCAACTCTTTCTGAAGCCTGACATTTACAATGCCAGGCTCAACAACTACAGTCATGTTTCTGGTATCGACATCCAGAATCTTTCTCATCTTTTCGAAGCTCAGGACCATGCAATTCCCTGATGGAACTGACGCTCCGGACATGCCTGTGCCTGCGCCGCGAGGTATGATCGAGAGGTTGTTTTCGCCTGCGTATTTGACAAGCCTTACTACCTCATCTGTATTTTTCGGCCATGCAACAGCCTGCGGAAGTTTTGACTCTGCAATGGATGCATCAAAGCTGTAGCATATTAGGTCTTCTTTATCCGCGGAGATTTGAATGCCGGAGATACCAGAAGGATTCTTCATACAATGAAAATTATACTACAGGTCTCTTGGATCTTGCAGCCTTTATCCTCTCCTTCCGTGCCCCCTGCCTCCGCCATAACCGCCTCTTCTGCCTTCAAAACCACCTCTTTCTCTTGGCTTCTGGGGCTTTGCCTCGGCAACGGTTAGAGTCCTCTCCATGAATGATGAGCCGTTCAGGGATTCTATCGCCTTTTTTGCATCTTCTTCTGATGCCATCTCAACAAAGCCAAACCCTTTGGAGCGGCCTGTGTGCGCATCGGTTAGTATGTTAACCGATTCCACTTCGCCGACTTTTGAGAAGATTCCTCTGATGTCATCTTCTGTTGCCCTAAACGAGAGATTTCCCACATAGATTTTTTTGCTCATACTTACCCTCCTTAATTTGGTAAAAATAAAAAACCCCAGAGCTTTTAAAGTCTCCATGGATTCTTTAACTTTGAAAAGCTATTCATTAGTATAAACCAGAGGCATTTAATTGTAAATGCTTAAATTTCCACATCAGCAAACTGCAGTGAAATCGCCTTTGATACACCAGGCTCTTCCATTGTGATGCCGTAAAGGTAATCAGCGACCTCCATTGTTGTCCTGTTATGAGTAATCACTATAAACTGCGTCTCGTTAGAGAGTTCTTTTATCATCCGGACGAACCTGACTGTGTTTGATTCATCCAGTGGAGCGTCTGCCTCGTCGAGGATGCAGAGAGGGCTTGGCTTTATCAGGAATCCTGCGAAGAGAAGAGCAAGCGAGGTGAGCGCCTTTTCTCCTCCTGAAAGCAGATTTATATTCTGAAGCCTTTTGCCGGGAGGCTGGGCTATGATGTCCAGACCTGAGTCAAGTATGTTCTCCTCATCCGTTAGTATAATATCGGACTTTCCACCGCCGAACAGCGTGGTAAATACTTCAGAGAATTTTGTCCTCAGCGCATCGTAGGCCTCGCGGAGCCTTCTCCTTGTTGTTGCGTTTATCCTGCTTATCGCCTCTTCAAGCTCTGCAATGGACATTGTCAGATCCTGCTGCTGCTTTATCAGGAAATCATAGCGGTTTTTGAGTTCTTCGTACTCTTCAATAGTGCCGAGATTTACAGGCCCGAGTTCCCGTATCTTGTTGTTCAATTCATTTATCATGTTTTCGTCTTCTGATGCGTCGAACCCTTCTGTTTCTACTGCCTCGGTCTTTATATCGAGCCCGTATTTTTGCGAAATCGAACTTTCAATATTCTCTATCCTGAGCCTGTTTTCTACTGCTCTGGAGTTAAGCTCAGAGAGTTGCTGGGATATTTCGTCTATCTGCACCCTTATATTCCTGAGGATATTGCCCTTTGAGATTAACTCTTGATTCTCCGAATGTATGGTTTCTTTCAGGTTTGTTCTCTCTATCTGTATCTTGTCGGCCTCAATAATAAGGTCTTTTATGCCTTCCTCAAGATTCTGTAACTCTTCGACATATTCTTTTATCCTTTCCTCAGCCTCCTGAATCTCCTTTAATGCCTCCTCTTTTTTGCTCTCAAACTCTGCGATTGTATTGTTAATGTTATCCCTTCCTTTTCTGAGCGCATCCACCTTCTCTTTGTAAGATGTCATTGAGAGCTTCAGGTCTGTGATGTGAGACCTTGCATCTTCGTACTCTCCCTTTATCGCAGAAAGTGATTCCTGCATGGAAGCTATTGCATCGTTAACCTCCTTTATCTCTTTTTCGAGCAGGGCAATATCTTCTGTCTTCGAGTTCATAAGATTCTGAAGAGACTCTATCTCATGCGAAATAGTCGAGATTTCTGTGTCTAAGAAAGAAAGCCGCCTTGTCTTTCTTTCCAATTCTTCTCTCCGGTTATTTAACGACTGATTGGCGAGGGATATGTTTTTTTCAATGTCGATAATGGAGTCCTCGATGTTTTTCAAAGAATCTTTTTTAGCAGCCAAACCGTCGTTCAATGTGTTTAAACCGCTCTCAAGAGCGCTTATCTTGTTCTGCTGTTCGTCTATTGTGGTCTGAAGTTCTTTTATCTCCCTCTTCTTTTTTAGAATATCCTTCCCGTGACCTGCGAAAAGCCACCCCTCGCTGTTTATAACCTCGCCGTCGAGGGTAACAAGGGTTAATTCAGAGTTATGAGTTAAGAGTTCAGAGTTAAGTATTTCAACGGCAGATTGAAAGTCTTTTGCTATGTATGTATTCTCCAGAAGATTGCCTATAATGTTCTGAGCATCGGGGTTTTCGAATGTTACGAAGTCAGATACCCTGCCGATAAGTGATGGATGAGTGAAGAGATGGGACTCCTGACTCTTGACTTCTGACTTCCGACTTCTGATTTCCGTGTATAGTATTGCTGTCCTTCCGAGGTGTTTTTCCTTAACAATATTCACTACTGAAATGATGTCTTCGATATTGTCGATTATGAGCGAGTTGATCTTTTCTGAAAGGACGGCCTCAATGGCCATTTCAAAGTCCTTCTCTGCCGAGACGGCGTCAGAAAGGACTTTATAACTTTTTCCTTCGGACATGAAATCCATCAAAGACCTGTCGACAATCAACTCTTTTAATGAATTCAGTCTGGATATGTTTGAGGCAAGGTCTTCCCTTTCTTTGGCAAGTAGCGTCTTACTGTTTTCGATTTCACCTTTTAATTTTGTTATCTCGGAAGCTATTGCTTCCTTTTCGGAATTGAGTTTGAGGCGCTCTTCGGTTTTGGTTTTTATAGAATCTTCGGCTTCTTTTATGGACTTTTGCAAATCCTCAATTCCGGCCTTTATGCTCCCCATATCCTTCAGGGATACGGATTCCCTGTATTTCAGGGTTGCGTGAGAAGACTGGAGCTTGTGAAGCTCATTCTTTTTATTGCTCAGGTTTTCCGATACCTTGAATAGCTCTTTTCTTTTGTTTTCTATCTCCGATTCTTTATCCGCAATCGACATCTCGATGTCTGCTGCCCAATCCTTTTTCTCGTTGAGCTCCAGCGATATGTTTTCCATGCTGGACAACAGGGCATTTTCGGCATCATCGAGCTCTACAATCTTTCCGGAAAGCTCCTCTTTTTTGGTCTTTATCTCTTCCTGCTGGTTTGTGAGCCTGACAATGTCGGCCTTTTTATTTTCTATATTTGCCTTCAATACTGCTATGCGTTTTTCTGTGTCTGAGACTATCCGTTCTTTTTCATAGAGGCTGTTTTCGAGTTCTAAAAGTGTTTTTTCTTTCTCTGCGAGTTCGAGGCGTTTAGTCTCTATCAGATTTTCTAAAGTTGCTAGCTCGGCCCTGTTTGCGGAATCCGCTTCTCTCTGTTTCGCTATCTCTGATAAGAGAGCGTTTAGGGCATTGCTGAGTCTTGCGTGCTCCCTCTTTGCCGTTCTTAATTCGACCTCTTTCAGCTCTCCTATCAGTCTTTTATATCTCTCTGCCTTTTTTACCTGCCTGTCGAGGCTGTTTATCTGGCGTTTGACTTCATATACGATGTCGTTTATCCTCAAGAGATTCTGCTTTGAAGATTCGAGTTTCGAAAGCGCCTCCGCCTTTCTGACCTTATATTTCATAACCCCTGCAATTTCCTCGATGAGGAATCTTCTTTCATGGGGTTTTGCATTGATAATCTCGCCGATCCTGCCCTGATCCAATATGGAATAGCTTTTGACATCGAGGCCTGTGTCGAGGAATATATCTTTAATATCCCTAAGCCTGCACTGTTTTTTATTAATGAGATATTCGCTCTCTCCTGACCTGTAGAGCCTTCTCGATACTGAGATTTCATCCGAAACGCTCTCATCAGAGGAGGAGCCGTTTCCGTTGCCGGAATCGCTTTTCGGCACGGTACGGCTTGACTGGGAAAAGATGAGCGTGACTTCAGCCATTCCCTTCTGTTTTTTTGTGGCTGACCCTTGAAATATGACCTCTTCCATTTTTTCGCCGCGCAGGCTCTTTGCGCTCTGCTCTCCGAGCACCCATCTGAATGCATCTGCAATGTTGCTCTTTCCGCAGCCGTTCGGCCCTACGATGCAGGTAATGCCGTTGTGGAGAGGAAATAAGGTCTTGTCGGCAAAGGATTTGAAACCAATAAACTCGATCTGTCTAATTTTCATACGCCTTTAATTTTACGCATGAGGCATCAAAACGGTCAAGTTAAACTTTAAAATAAAGCTAATATAGCGATAAATTTTTTTTATTTGACGAGCCATCGGCTTCTGTATTAGTCTTTACCTTCTATGTTTAATATGTTTAATATGTTTAAAAGCCTTAAAATTAAATAAAGAGGAGGATTTTATGCCAAAGAAGTATGAGACTCCGCTGTTGGACGAACTGGAAAAAGGCCCGTTTCCAAGCTTCGTGACAGAGATTAAGAAAGCGGCGGCAAAGAGCGATATGGCTGCCGACGAGCTTGGCCAGCTTGAAAAGTCATACAGGGACAAACGCGGTTACTGGAAACACGGCGGTATAGTCGGTGTCCGCGGTTATGGTGCAGGTGTTATAGGAAGATACTCGTCCCTTCCTGAAGAATTCCCTAATGTTGCAAACTTTCATACTGTAAGAATTAATTCCACCTCAGGGTTTTTCTACACATCAAAGTTTTTAAATGAGATGTGCGATATTTGGGATAAGTATGGAAGCGGTCTCACAAATCTTCATGGCTCTACAGGTGACCTTATTCTTCTTGGAACAAACAGCGAAAACCTTGAGCCTATTTTTGCAGAGTTTACATCCCGCGGATGGGACCTCGGTGGTTCAGGTTCAGCAATGAGAACACCAAGCTGCTGCGTTGGCCCGGCAAGGTGTGAGTGGTCAAATATCGACACTCTCGATATTAATTACAGCATAACACAGGAGTGGCAGGACGAAATGCACAGGCCTGCATTCCCTTACAAGTTTAAATTTAAGACAGCAGGATGCGCAGTTGACTGTATCGCATCTATTGCCCGTGCAGACTGCTCAATCATAGGCACATGGAAAGGCAGTATAGCAGTTGATCAGTCTGAGGTTGCCAACTATGCAAAGGGCGGCATGAATATTCAGGAAGAAATCGTAAATATGTGCCCAAGCAAGTGCATGAGCTATGATGGAAAGGAATTAAAGATAACTGACGCAGACTGTATAAGGTGTATGCACTGTATTGCAAAAATGACAAAGGCGCTTAAGCCTACAGGTGAAAAGGGCGCAACAATTCTCATCGGCAGCAAGGCTCCATTTGTTATCGGCGCAACACTTTCATGGGTAATTGTTCCATTTATAAAGATGGAGCCGCCCTATGATGAGTTCAAAGATCTTATCAGGAAGATGTGGGAGTTCTGGGATGAGTATGGAAAGAACAGGGAGAGAATTGGCGAGCTTATCATCAGAAAAGGAATGAGAGAGTTCCTTGAGTTCATTGGTGTTGAGCCTGTTCCTCAGCAGGTTAAAGAGCCGAGAAGAGACCCATTCTTCTTCTGGACAGAAGCAGACTTGCAGAAATAAATAGAGAAATTATAAATATAAGGAGGAATATATGACATTACCACAAAGAAGAACAGATATAGGTCCGCCTCATTATAAGGACTTTTTGCCGCCGGTTATCCAGAAAAACTATGGAGATTGGAAACATCATGAGATTATTAATCCTGGTGTTATGGTGCATGTGGCAAATAGCGGCGATAAAATTTGGTCTGTAAGGGTAGCATCTCCAAGGCTTCTCAGCACAGATACAATCAGGGATATGGCTGCCATTGCCGAGAAATATTGCGGCGGCTATATCAGGTTTACAACAAGGAACAATGTCGAGTTTCTCGTCTCTGATGAGAAGAACCTTGAGCCGCTGCAGAAAGAACTGCAAGACAAGAAATACATGGTTGGCGGTATCGGCAACATGATAAGCAATATCGTCCATACGCAGGGATGGGTTCACTGCCATTCTGCATGTACAGATGCTTCAGGCATTGTAAAGGCATTGATGGATGACTTTGCAGATTATTTTACTACAAAGACTTTGCCTAACAAGGTCAGGATGGCTGTTGCATGCTGCGTTAATATGTGCGGTGCTGTTCATTGCTCCGATATTGCCGTTGTTGCCGTCCACAGGAAGGTTCCGACAATTGACCATGACAAGGTTAAGAACATGTGTGAGGTTCCATCTACAATTGGATCATGCCCTACAGGAGCAATCAGCCCTGAGCCTTCAAAGAAGAGCGTGAAGATCAATGCAGAGAAGTGCATGTATTGCGGCAACTGTTTTACTGTCTGCCCTCCTATAGAGATACACGACCCCGAGTATGACGGTGTTGCAATCGTGGTAGGCGGTAAGGTTGGAAACCTCAGGAGCAACCCGAAATTCTCCAAGCTCGCGGTGCCGTTCATCAAGAACAATCCTCCGAGGTGGCCTGAAGTCACCGCAGCAGTGAAGAATATCCTCGATGCCTATGTTGCAGATGCAAAGAAGCATGAGAGGGTCGGCGAGTGGATTGAGAGGATAGGCTGGGAGAAGTTCTTCAAGGTTACAGGGTTACCGTTTACATTCCAGCATATTGATGACTTTGTCATTGCAAGGGAGACCTTCAGAACAGCAGCAACATTCAAGTGGTAAAATATATGTTAGAAGCTGCCGGGGGATGTGCGGATTGCATATCCCCCGGCAGAAAAATATTAACCGCTAAACTGCTAAAAAGGGGTACGAGATGGAAAAGGAAGAAGTAAAGAGGAAGATTTACGAGTTGGTAGAGAAGTCTACGGGCAAGAAAAAGCTGAAATCAAGCGACATCCAGAAGACAGTCTCAGCAGAGGCCGGTATTTCAAGGGATGAGGTAAAAGATGCATTAAAGGATTTAGTCGACGAAGGCAAGCTTATATATACATATTTTGGCGGCAGTTTCGTAGAGATTCCACCAAAGTAATAAATTTTAGTATTCTTAGTTTTCAAAAGGCAGTCCACTTAGAGGGTGGCGGACTGCCTTTTTGTTTGGTTCTTCCGGCATTTCTGTGGGTACAGTATTTGTTGTAATTATGTGCAATAAAGGATGATTCCGAAAAAGAACAGATAAAACCGGGGGAGGGGATATTTATTCACTTGAAATGAGAAAGAGCCAGTTTTATGCAATTTTTCTCGTTTACAATGGAATGACAAAAGTTTGGGCGGAAGGTATAATAAATGTCCATGAATAATTATCCCCGTTTGACTATTGCCGGAATTAGAGGCGGAAGCGGAAAGACGACCCTCTCTCTCGGAATTATTGCCGCATTCAGGTCTCAGAAAGGCTTCAAGGTTATCCCCTTTAAAAAAGGGCCGGATTTTATAGACGCAGGCTGGATGTCTGTTGCAGCAGCGAATCCATGCTATAACCTCGACCCATTTCTCATATCGAAAGAAAAGGTAAGGGATTCCTTTATATCGCATTTTAAAGGCGATATTGCGGTTATAGAGGGCAACAGGGGGCTTTATGATGGCATGGATACGGAAGGCTCTTACAGCACTGCAGAGCTTGCAAAACTTTTAAAATCGCCTGTGATACTCGTAATTGACTGCACAAAGATGACAAGAACTGCTGCAGCAGTTGTTCTGGGCTGTATGAATCTCGATAAAGATGTCAGAATAAAAGGAGTTGTTCTGAATCAGGTATCAGGAAGCAGGCACGAATCAGTAGTGCGTGCCTCTGTTGAGAAATATTGTTCAATGCCTGTTCTCGGTGCAATGCCGAGATTGAAGGAAGGAGAGTTCCCTGAACGCCACATGGGCCTGACGCCGTATCAAGAGCACCGCGATATGGAGAATGCGATATCATTTGTGGGGGAGATTGCGAAGAAATATATAGATATTGATGGGATAATAAATATCGCAAAGGAAGCTGAACTACTTTATGTGAGAAACGGAGAAACGGAGAAATGGAGAAATGGAGAAGACATGTCCGTTCATTCATTCACCGATTCACCGTATCACCCATTCACCGTTTCGGATAAAATTAGAATCGGTGTTATAAGAGATTCCGCATTTCAATTCTATTATCCTGAAAACATCGAAGAACTCCAGAGAAACGGTGCGGAGATTGTCAAAATCAATGCACTTGAAGATAAACATCTGCCGGATATTGATGCCCTCTACATCGGCGGAGGCTTTCCTGAGACCAATGCCATAAGGCTTGCAGAGAATGCTGAATTCAGAAGTTCTTTGAAAAACTCGGCAGAAAACGGCCTTCCGATCTACGCGGAGTGCGGAGGACTGATGTTTCTGGGAAACTCCATTATAGTCGAAGGCAAAAAATATCCGATGGTGGACATCTTTCCAATAACTTTTGAAATGAAAAATAAGCCTCAGGCGCACGGATATACAATTGTTGAGGTGGAGAAAGAAAACCCATTTTATCCTGTAGGGACTTTGCTGCACGGACATGAATTCCATTATTCGGCTGTTGTGGAGAATTCTTTCACCCCCCCTAATCCCCCCTTATTAAGGGGGGGATTAGGGGGGGTATACTCAGCATTCAGAATGAAGAGGGGCCATGGTATAAAAGATAAAATGGACGGCATATGTTATAAAAATGTCCTTGCCACGTACACGCATATTCACGCCCTCGGCACAAGGGAATGGGTCGAAGGACTTATAAGAAACGCAAAGGAGTATAAATTAGCTCGCAACTCATGGCTTGTAGCTGATAGCAAGGACTATAAACCATGAATTATGAACTATGAGCTATGAATAAATATCCGTCTGAATGCCCGTTTTGCGGACGTTATATTGCCCGTCCAGAGGAAACGAGGACGGAGTTTGGTGAAGTGCTGAGCGGGAAATGCGACTGCGGTGCTGTTTATGTCTGCGACCCGACAGGGCATAATGCAGGAGAGGCTTACATGGAAGCCCTTGCAATGGCAAAGGGAGACTGGGATATAAACCTCATCGGAGAAGAAGCGGACTATCAGACTCAGGATATGGGTTATGATTTAAAAAACCATATGAGGCTTTATTCGACCGGAATGGGCGGTGAAGCAAGGGGAAAGCTTGTTTTTGTTAAACTCAAGGAGCATGATATGCCGCAGCAATCCAATAATTTCAAGATTGCTTCGCCTTCTGCTCGCAATGACAAAAACGAAAATAAGAATCAAAATAATACAGAGGAAGAGTGGATGCCAGAAAAGCGAGACTTGAAGGGCAGGATCAGGAATTTTTTGGAAACCAGCTCATACAATGCAATCACAGAGATTGCAAAAATGGATAAAGGCGTAATGAGGCGTCTCATTTCTCTGGCATACGATAAGGAAGATGTCATAAGCTGGAGGGCAATAGAGGCAATAGGAATAGTAGCAGGAGAGTTGTCAAGAGACAGGAGAGACGTGATAAGGGACACAATCAGGAGACTTTTGTGGTCTATGCGCGAGGAGTCGGGAGGCATCGGATGGAGCGCCGCAGATATGCTTGGGGAGATTATCAGAAGCGATCCGGATGAATTCAGCGACATTATTCCCATAGTATGGTCTTTCCGTGATGAAGAGATGTTCAGGGCGGGCGTAATATGGGCAATGGGGCGGATAGCTGCTGTTAGGCCGGACCTTGTTAAATTTATATTAAAAGATTTGCAGCTAATGATAAAGGACAGCAATCCTTCTGTCAGGGGACATGCCGCATGGGTTGTCGGAATCCTTGGAGAGAAGATCCTTTCGGAGGATATAAGCAGCCTTGTAAACGATGCCAGCACAATAAATTTTTATCATGATGGAGAGCTGATAAAGAAAACGGTTAGCGAAATAGTTAAAGAAGCAATAAATAAGATAGTTACTCAACAGAATAAATAAAAATAGCAAATATATATATAATATTATTTTATTTGACCTGGCTTATAAGTCTATATTATTTTCTTACCACTTTTGTTTTGAATAAAAACCATCGATAGTAGTATAATCTTCAACAAAATTAAAACAGAGAAAGGAGGTAGCACAATGCCAACAGTTGATTTTCAGGAGAAACAAATCGAGGTGGACGAGGACGGGTATCTTGTAAACCTTGACGACTGGACAAAGGATCTCGGTGAGCAGATGGCAAAACAGGATGGTTTAACGCTAACAGAAGGCCACTGGGAGGTTATAAACTTCCTGAGGGATTACTATCAGAAATATCAGATTGCCCCAATGATAAAGATCCTCGTGAAGGAGATCGCCAAGATAATGGGACCTGAGAAGGGCAATACAAAGTACCTTTACGAGCTCTTCCCAGATGGACCTGCAAAACAGGCATGTAGATATGCAGGGCTGCCAAAGCCAACAGGCTGCGTGTAAACCCAGAAAAGCCGATAACAATTTAAAAACAAAGGCAATGGCTTTTATAAAGGCATTGCCTTTGTTTTAGAGAGGGGAGCATATGGGAACAGATAGAATTATTTTTGCAGTTTTGGTATATGCCGTAACATGTATTTTCATAATTGGTTTTGTTGGCCATTTTGCAAGATGGCTTGCCTCTCCAAATCCTCTTAAAATCCCGACAGGACCTGCTCCTGTAACACAGGGGGGGACAGCGCTGAGGGTGTTGAGCGAGGTTGTTCTTTTCCGGAGTCTCTTTGCTGCGGACAAAGGCCTCTGGCTTGGTGGATACATTTTTCATCTTTCATTCCTGATTGTTATTCTGAGGCATCTCCGCTACTTCTTTTATCCTGTTCCAGAATGGGTTATGTTTTTCTCAGAGATCGGAATTTATGCAGGATTCACGCTGGTTCTTTCACTGCTCTATCTCCTGTTAAGAAGACTTGCTATTGACAGAGTAAGATATATTTCAAATTTTATGGATTACCTTTATCCTGCACTGATAATTGCAATCGGAACAACAGGACTGATAATGAAATATGTCGCAAGGCCTATTATTGTAGACATAAAGGACTTTATGCTTCATTTAATGGCATTAAGTCCCATACCCTTGCCTGACTCTCTGGACGGCATGTTTATTCTGCATCTTATAATGGTGTTGCTTTTGATTTTCCTCTTTCCGTTTAGTAAGCTGATGCATGCCGGAGGTGTTTTCATAACACCAACAAGGGCAATGGTCAACAACCCGAGGACAAAGAGACATATCAATCCATGGGCAGATGAGGAGTGGGGTAAAAGACTGGCAGAGGCTGAAGGAAAACCTGATGCCTACAAACCATGGTCAATGGAGCAATGGAGGGAAAAATGGGGACAGAAGTAGAGAAGAATGTGGAAGAGTTAATTAAATGGGAAAAGATAAAATACGAAGTGCCTGATCTTACAGGAATGGTAGAAACTCCAAAGATAGAAGAGTTTGCATCCAGAAAGTACACATCACAGCTCTTTAAAAATAAAGATGCCCTGCAGAGGCTTGGCTATCCAATAGAAGGACTCATCCCTGACTGGAAGACAAAGTTCCTTGAGAAATTCGATGAAATATTACGGAAATACAGGTCTGTGAAGCTCTTCATGGATATATGCGTGAGATGCGGCGCATGCGCAGACAAGTGCCATTTCTTCCTCGGGACCAAAGACGCCCTCAATATGCCTGTTGCAAGGGCAGAGTTGATGAGGAGGGTTTACAGGAGATACTTCACAACCCCGGGCAAAGTATTTGGCAAGTCTCTCGGCGCTGCTGAAGAGTTAAGTGAAGAGCTGCTTGCATTATGGTATATCTATTTCTATCAGTGTTCTGAATGCAGACGCTGCTCTGTCTTTTGCCCTTACGGAATAGATACAGCAGAGATTACAATGGCTGCAAGGGAGATCCTCAACAGCGTTGGACTGGTCCAGAAGTATATGCACGAGATTATTGATAAGGCTCAGTATATAGGAAACAATCTCGGTATGATTCCTGATGCTGTGAGAAATTCCATTGAATTTGTAGAGAGTGATTTGAAAGACCAGACAGGAATGGATATAAAGATCCCGCTGGATGTAAAGGGTGCAGAAGTGCTTTTTGTGACACCTTCAGCAGACTTTTTCGCATCGCCCCATATTGAATCCCTCTACGGGTATGCAAAGGTCTTTCACCAGGCAGGCATCAGTTGGACAATGAGCACATATGCATCAGAGGGTGGAAACTTCGGATTATTTTCAAGCAACTACAACCATGTAAAAATTATCAACAAGAGGATATGGGATGCAGCGAGGGAGTTAGGTGTTAAAAGGGTTGTAGGTGGTGAGTGTGGTCATATGTGGAGGGTGCTGTCCTCATACAGTAACACATTATGGGGACCATTTGACTTTCTTGACCCGAAGCACCCGATACCTCAACATATATGCGAATTTACACTTGACCTTATAAATAAAGGCGCTTTGAAGCTTGATAAGTCTGCAAATGATGCGTTTACCGTAACCTTCCATGACTCCTGTCAGGTTGCGAGGGGAATGGAGATGGGAGGTTCAGCACACGGACAATACGAGATACCGAGGGCAGTAATAAAGGCGTGTGTTAATAAGTATGTTGACATGCCTGAAAATACAATCAAAGAAAAGACATTCTGTTGTGGTGCAGGGCAGGGGCTCCTCGGTGATGATATGCTGCCAATAAGGGTGAAGGGAGCCATGCCGAGGATGCAGGCAGTAAAGGCAGTAAAGGACAGCCACGATGTAAACTTCCTTGCCCTTATCTGTGCAATTTGCAAGGCGCAAATGAGCAAGATGTTCCCAACTTATGGCTATCCGATGGAAGAGGTCGGAGGGATACATCAGTTAGTAGGCAGGGCAATAGTACTTGGCGCAAAAGAGGGGGTATAATATGTTTAAAGTTCAAGGTTTAAGGTTCAAAGCTTTTGTTGCACTGTTAGTCCTCGTTGTCCTGTTTTCTGTTGCATGTCAAAAGATTGAAAAACCTGCGGTAAAAGGGAAAGGGCCACTTGCACTTGAGGTAATGGAAGGATTACCTGCTCCTGATTACCATAAACCAACAAGGGAATGGGTAGCCACCCATATGGACAAACTGAGTGCTGGTAAGATGAAAATGGAGGAGTGTCTCGGCTGTCACATGGAAATTGATAAGTTCTGTAACAGGTGTCATGATTATGTAGGGGCTAAAAAGATAGTTCCTCAGAAGTAATGATTATAGACTTAAGTAGATGAAATTATTAGGGAGGTGATTAGAAGATGTACATTGTGACAGTGGATACAGCTAAGTGTGAAGGATGCGAAGAGTGTGTCAATCAATGTCCGCAAGAAGTATTTAGAATGGTTGACGGAAAGTCTGATCCGTATCAGTCATCTGAATGTGTTTTTTGTGAGACATGTTTGCAGGTCTGCGCACCTAATGCAATTACGATAACTGAGATTTAAAAGATTCATAAAAAAAGGCGCTGAGAAAAACTCAGCGCCTTTTTTTATCTGCTCGATTATTTTTTCTTTAAGTAAATCTCCCAATAGCCTTTGTCCTCGAGTTTTACTGATTCAATCTCGCAGCCCTGCTTTTCAGCAAACCTTGGTATTGAATCCTCCGCTGATGCAGGAGCATCGGTCATAATTTTAAGTATAGAACCGCTCGGTAACTTTTCAAGGGCCTTTTTTGTTAAAACTAATGGATAGGGACAAACCCTTCCTAATACATCTAAAGTTTCTGTTGGCGTCTGTGACTTTAAGTCTGACATTTTTTAAATCCTCCTTATCTTGTATAGTTCTTAAAAAAACTGCAGGTGATCTACGGATTCCATTATTTTTGCAATCTCGCTATATGGGACAATCCGGGCATTTGTCTCTCCTCCGATATCCTCTGCATCCATAATGAGGGAATCTTCTGTGATGCCAAATCTGTCGATGTCTTCCTTGCATATCATAATATTCAGATCAAGGAGAAGGCTGTTCTTTATATGTTGTTCCAGGCTTGTAATACCGTAGTGTTTCATTGCCTGCTGGTTTTTTAGGCAATTGAATACGCCATCGCCAATAAAGCAGACAACCGGCTCTACATTGTCTCCGTCCTCCAAATATATTTCAACCGATTGACTTGCAATTGCATGTGTCATCGCAAGCCTTGATGCCTCTGTTTTATAGGGGAGCGACCTGATGATAAAGGCAAATTTTTTAATAGCCATATTAATCACCTCCTATGAGAAGCACTCTATCTGCACTGAAACAGCTTGCAAGATACCAGTCCATACTAAACCTTTTACAGCCTTCCATTGTGTCTTCCTTGTGATAACCTCTTGCCTCGGCACATGCCTCGCAGGCTGTCATCTGAAAGCTGCCGGTTTCCAATAATTCTTTTAATGTCTTCTGGAGAGATGAATAATCCTTAAAAGCCCTCTGACCCTTTTTTGAAAGCATTGTAGCGTTTCCTGATACCCATAAATCGACCTTATGGCCTTTTTTTACGGCTACTTCCGAGAGCTTTACTGCAAAGTCAAGGGACAATGAACCCACTAATGATGAAAAGCAGCCAATTGTTAATTTTCCCATAACTGCCTCCTTTTTATATCCATATTATTTTTTCGTAGTCATCGAATATGAGGTCAACCACATCACTGTAAGTGACAGGCTTTACGCGACTGTCTACACTTGCAGAGCTTAGCCCACGGCTTTCCATGTCTTCTGTAAGTACATAGAAAGTCGCAGATTTGTCGAGAATGGAAGAACCTCTACCGTTTTCCTTAACAGTTGCATGATAGACGCCATTACCAACAAGGATAATACCGAGTTTTTCGGCACTTAACCTGTCAAGGATATCAGATCCAATCCTTAAATCGCTCATAAAAACACCAAGCCTCATTTTAACACCTCCAGTTTTAGATTTATAATTTATGATTTTAGATTTTTAAAATCTGAAATCTGAGGTCCACAATCAAAAATAAACATGACTTTATACCAGTTATAAGCTATACTTGTCAATAGAAAAATGCTGATAATTAAGGAAATACAGTGAAATACCTTTAAAGTTTTCCACCTCTCTTTATTTCATCATCAAACATTCCCTTCAGTATTCTTGATGCGCAGAACTGGCCGCACATGGTGCATGAGTCTTCGAAGGACGGCTGTCTTTCACTTCTGATCCTTATTGCCTCGTCCTTTGCGATTGCCAGTTCGAACTGCTTCTGCCAGTCGAGGTCTCTCCTTGCAATGGACATCTCCTTGTCCCTGTCCCGTTTTTTCAGTTTGACCATATCTCCGATATATGCTGCAATCCTTGCTGTAATAACACCCTGCTTAACATCCTCTGGAAATGGCAGCCCTAAATGCTCTGCGGGCGTAACATAACAGATAAAGTCCGCGCCATAGGCAGATGAAAGGGCTGCGCCAATGGCTGATGTTATATGGTCATATCCGGGCGCAATGTCTGTGGTTATAGGGCCTAACATATAAAACGGTGATTCTCCGCTCATCTTCTTTTCGAGAAGTACATTTGCCTCTATCTCGTCAATGGGAATGTGTCCGGGGCCTTCAACCATTGTCTGGCATCCCATATTTCTTCCGATCTCTGCAAGCTCGCAGTTTATAATGAGTTCCTGAATTTGGACTCTATCACTGGAGTCATGTATTGCGCCTGCCCTGAAGCCGTTTCCGAGGCTCAGCACTACATCATGCTTTTTCAATATCTCAACAACCCTGTCGAATTTTTCGTACAATGGATTTTCTTTATTGTTATGGAGCATCCATGCTGTGAGATACGAACCTCCCTTTGATACAAGTCCTCCATAGCGATAGCCCTGTTTTTTCAGACGCTCTATGGTCATAAGATTAATACCGCAGTGGATTGCCATGAATGCGACCCCCTCTTCACATTGCATTTCGAGTATTTCCCAGAGCAACTCTTCAGGCATATTTACAGCGCCGCCGTATCTTTCTATGGCAATGGCAAATGCCTCATAAAGGGGAACAGTGCCTATTGGCAGATTAATAGCCTCCATTACTGCCCTTCTTATTCCGCGCACATCTCCTCCAACGCTTAAGTCCATCAATGTATCTGCGCCGTACTCTTCTGCCACCTTTGCCTTTTCTACTTCCATGAGTATGTCTGCGATATCTGTTGATGAGCCGATGGATGCGTTTATCTTTGTCCTTAATCCCTTGCCGATGCCGACAATCGTATTTTTTCTGTTTCTGTTTGCAGGAATAACAATCTTTCCTGATGCAACCCTTGTTTTTACAATCTCAGGGTCAATGCCCTCATCTGCTGCTACTTTTGTTATCTCTGTTGTAACTTCTCCTCTTACTGCCATTTGAAGCTGTGTCATTGCGCCTCCTTATTTTTTATTAATGCATATAAAACATTATCAACCTCATCTATAAGCCTTTTAAACAATCCTCCATGACTCTTTGAGTTGGAAAAAAGCTCTGTCCTGATTTTCTGTATCTCCGGGTCATTGCATTTTTCGTATGTTATATACCCATTCTGCATGGCATGCCTTTCCAAAATCAGAAGCCGTTTTGCATTATCTACAAAGGGTATTAGCAATTCTCTTATGCGTAATAAGTAATCCGTAATGGGTAATGAGTTTAAAAACTTTTCTTTTACTCCATCACGCATCACGGATAACGCATCACAGTTTTTAACTATCTCAGCAATCTCCTTTACTATTATATAGAGCGTGCAGCATTCAAGTCCTCTTACTCCTCTTCTCCACTGCAAAAGCATCGGATTTCGCCAAAACCATAGAAAATTCCGCATGCCGTGGTTAATTAGGTCATTAACTGATGACTCAAGTTCGTCAAGAAGTGATGGAGCAATGGAGTAATGGAGTGATGGGGCGATTAGTGCATCGTTTAAGGGCTTTATAGCTTTATAGTTCCCCAAAAGATATTTCCACAAATTCTTTAATTCCTTTGCTCCATTCTTATCATCAGGGGTATCGAAGTGGATAAGTGATAATATTACTTTGCCTTTTCCGAAAGCGCCTTCTATTACTGCTGGTTCGTTCTTCAGTCTTTTAGGGTCGAGATTAATTTTATAAATCTCCTCCATTTCCAGCCAGCCGCCGTTAGCTTCCATGTCGCCTACATTCAAATCAGAACTGAAAGAATCCGGCAGCGCGTCTCCGTACGTGGCGAGTATTTTTATGCCCCTGTCTTCTATTAAGAACTGCGAAGGCCACCAAGCATGAAAAATGGGTGATGGAGTTATGGAGTTATGGAGTGATGAGTTAATGAGATTTTTCCAGATTGGATGTTCAGTTACATTCAAATGAATTCTTCCGCTGAAGCTCGGCACTCTCTGCTTTGTGGGCATCCTTTTTATATTTAAGAGACCTATGCCATCAAGTGTTGCAAGACCAGCGCCTCCGCAGAATCCGAGATAGTTGCCGCCTCTGTTCACAAATTTTTTTATCTCGCTGATGCCCTCATCGCCAAGGGTTTTTAGCTTGTTCGATGCCCAGCCTCCGGGTACAAAGAGCATTCTGTAATTTTTGAGTTTTCCTTTTTTTATGTCCGCTGCCCGTAAAAGTTCAAATGAGAGGTTGTTGAATTGCATGGCTTTATAGGCCATCAATCCCCATAAAAACGATTCGTCCCAGAGAAAAGCAACAGATTTTAACCTTTTAGTCCCCATTGCTCCATAACTCCATTGCTCCACTTTTTTTCATAACCCCTCGGTGTAATCATCCGGTTATTCCATGTAAAGGTCTGTGAATTACCTATTATCACTGTTGTCTGCATGTCAATATCATAATTGAGCATGTCTCTAAGGTTTGTGATAATAACACTCTCATCTTCTCTCATCGCGCCTTTGACTATGCCAACAGGAGTCTCGGCACTTCTATATTTAAAGAATATCGCTCTTGCCTTATTAATATGTTCCGGCCTGCCCATGCTTTTGGGATTATAGAGAACAGTTACAAAATCCGACATTGCGGCTGATGTAATTCTTTTCTCTATCAATTCCCACGGTGTAAGCTTGTCTGAAAGGCTTATCACTGCGAAGTCATGCATAAGAGGCGCGCCAAGTCTTGCTGCACAGGCATTCAGGGCAGAAATGCCGGGAATTACTTCTACAGATAGTGCGGCAGCGCTACAGTGCGACAGTTCATCAGGTAAAAAATTTTTATTAGGATATTCTGCACTGCCGCTCTGTCGCTCTATCGCTCTGATGATCTCAAACACCAGTCCTGCCATGGCATATATTCCCGGATCTCCACTGCTTATCACCGAAACAGTCTTTCCTTCTATGGCAAGTTCCACTGCTTTTTTACATCTGTCTATTTCCTGGGTCATTCCTGTAGAAACAATCTCTTTATCATTTATTAACTCTCTTATCAAATCCAAATAGGTATCATATCCAACTATTACATCTGATTTTCTAATGGCATTTCTGGCATAAGGAGTGATATGTTCGATGCTCCCAGGGCCGGTCCCGATGATGTAGACTTTGCCTTTTTTCTCTGACTGCTGACCGCTGACCGCTGACCGCTTTTCTGCTATTGCAACTGTTACATTCCCGATTTTTTGTTTTTGAACGAGCAGTTTGTCGTTACCGGATGAGATTATTGCTGCAGGCTCTGCCACACCTATGGCGCCGGTCGCCTTAAATGCAGCCTCTGACTTTTCTACTCTCTGAACAGTGTTTAATTCATCTGGAGTAAAGGCATTAATCTCAAAATTGTGTCTCTTGGCAAATGCTGCGAGTCCATGCTCATTAGCCTTTATATCTATGGTTGCGATAGAATGAATAGAGGAAAATGATAGATTGTTTTCTTCCAATGTTTTTTTGACAGCATCCTCTATCTCTTTCTCTGATGTGCCGCTGTTGCAGCCGATTCCTACAACAAGATTTCTTGGGCGGAGATAAAGCTGGCTTTTTACTCTGCATGCACTTGTGGAGCACTGCTCTCCTGCCGCATAATTGCATGTCGGACGACTGAGATACACATCCTTTCTGTTTGTAATAAGCACATCCCCGAATCTCGGCTCTGCAACCTTTAAAAACTCATCGGGAATCTTTATTTCGACTTCTGTATATACTCTTAATGCACCGCTGTTTATAAGCCTTGTGCCTACTTGCGGGAGGATATCCCAATCATCGATAACGAAATTATTCTCCCTTGCCCACAAGTCTATGGGGGGCATATTGTTTACATCAGATGCAGTTGTAACGACTGCCTCGCCGCCCAAAAAGTCTGCAATAGCCTCGGCAATTTTATTAGCTCCGCCGAGATGGCCGCTTAAAAGGCTTATGGCAAATTTTCCTACTTCATCTATCACAACAACTGCAGGGTCTGTTTTCTTGTCTTTTATGAGAGGCGCAATAGTTCTGACAACGATGCCTGATGCCATAATGAATATGAGATTTCTGTACTCATTCCAGAATTCAGAAACAGCTTCTGATTTAAATTTTAAAATTTTTGCATCTGGATAAAGTCCCTTAAGCCTTTTTGCAAGAGTGAGGCCGTTGTTGGTTATGTATAATATTGCGGTAGACAATACGCTCTCCTTAGATGAATTGTTTATTATAGCAGAATTGATATTATAGCCTGACGATTAGGTTGCTGGAAAGTGCTGGGTTTACTTGGAAAACAATTTTCTATCTCTGTTTTAGGGTAATCATGGGTCTTCTCAAATATATCAGTTTGCAGAAACGATAGATTTTATGTCCTGCATGGCATCTCTTACAATCTCTTTAACACTTGGGTCTTCGTCATTTTCAACATCGACAAGAAAAGACAGTGCATCCTTATGCCTTATGATGCCGAGAAGATAAGCTGCGTCTCCTCGGACAGTAGGATTTTCGTATTTTAAGAGTATCGCAATATCAGGTATTAGCCTTACAAGAGGCTCCGGCTTCTGCTTTATCAGTTCCTCCACAAGCGCTGTAGCGCCAAGCCTTACACGCACCCTTTCGTCTTTAATCATATCGATTATCAGCGGAAAGAGGCTCTCGTCGTGCTTGAACATATCGATGATATTCTCAAGAAATCCCTTCTCCATGTAGTCCAAAATCATTATTTTAAGCTCATCATTTTTCACCTAAAAATACCTCTCAAAAGGAGGCTGTGTCAGTAGCCTCCTTTCTGATCTTCATTACCCATTTGTGAGCAATGGCTCATGGATTTTTATAAATAGACCATTACCCCATTACTCCGGCACTCCATTTGTATTATCCATGCCAGTCGTATCTCCTTCTCTTCCTGTGAAAAATATACTTCTCCGCAGAAAGTGCTGCAATACACCCGTGCGCCGCAGCAACCACGACCTGCCGCACTTCTGTGCATGTCACATCCCCTGCGCTGAATACACCCGGAATATTCGTCTCCATCATCTTGTTCGCAGATACACACTCATCCTCAGAAACCTCAATAGAACCCTGAAGGAAATCGATTACGGGCTTACTTCCGTGAAGATATACAAAAACCCCCGAAAGCTCGATAGTGCTTTCATTTCCCTCTATATCCCTCAGCCTTATCCTTTCCACAAGCTCGCTGCCTTCGATGGATGACACCATATGCCCTAAAACAACTTTGATATTCTCCATCTTCAAAGCTGGATAGTCGTCATCCACCTTGAGTTTTTTCGACGGCGATAAAAGATAAACGGTCTCTGCAAACTTTGCCAGATAACCTGCTTCTTTAGCTGCCTCCTCAGAATCACCAAGAACACAAACCGTCTTCCCCTTGAAAAAAGCAGCATCGCAGACAGCGCAATAACTCACACCCCTGCCTAAAAATTCAGCCTCTCCTCTGATGGTCGGCTTTCTTCCCATAGAGCCTGTAGCAATGATAACGGTCTTGCACTGGTAAGTCTTATCCATTGTGAAGACTTCTTTTACTTCACCTTCAAGGGATACGCCGATGACCTGAGCCTCTATATACTCTGCACCGAAATCTAATGCTTGCTTGCGGAATATATCAAGAAGCTCTTTGCCTGTTAAAGTTCTTTCGAGCCCGGGATAGTTTTCGATAAGGCTCGCAAAGGCAAGAGCGCCTGCAGCGGCAGATTTATCGAGCACCACTGTTTTCAATTTTGCCCTCGATGTATACTGCGCAGCGCTGAGCCCTGCAGGCCCTCCGCCGATTATAATTACATCATATAATGAATCTGACATAATAAACCTCCTCGGTTTTTAATCGTATTGTCAAAAGTTTTGGCTCTTTCTCATTTCAAGTGGATAAATTCCCCACCCTTGACGGGAGACACTCCTTTTAGTTTCCCCTCCCTTGACGGGAGGGGATTAAGGGGAGGGTGAAAACAACATTCTATCACCCCCACCCTCCCCCGTCAAATGGGGAGGGAATATTTGGGTTGTCTCCCCGGTTAAGAAGGAGTGGATAGTCTATGTTACCCACTCAATTTGAGAAAGAGCCTCTATTTTTAATAATGCGTTTATTATTGCGACTGCCACAGGAGTGCCGCCCTTTCTGCTCAAGTTTGTTATAAACGGGAATTTCTGCGCTGCGAGCAGCGCCTTTGATTCGAGCGCTTTGACAAAGCCTACTGGAACGCCGATAACTAAAAGTTCAGAGTTCGGAGACTTCGGCGAGCTCAGTCGAGCCGTTCGGAGTTCGGAGTTTAAAAGCTCAATTGTCTTAAGCAGGGCAGTCGGGGCATTGCCGATGGCTATTATTCCGATGTTGTTATTTTCTTTTAATGCTATTTCAATTCCGGTCTCTGCCTTTGTTTTAATTTCTGACTTCTGCCTTCTGTCTTCTGTCTTCTGTATATTGCAGATTACTCGTCCTCCCCATTTTTCGAGGAGCCTTCTGTTTATTCCTGTCTTTACCATTTCGACATCAGTGAGAATGTCTTTTCCTGCACGTATTGCATCAACCCCTGCTTTAATGGCATCGGGATGAAACATAAGCGTATTTTTGAATTCAAAATCAGCAGTAGCGTGTATCACCCGTTTTATAATCGGTAACTGCTCTGGCGGCACACCGCTCAAATCAATTTCCTCGGAGATTATCTCAAAGCTCCTCTTTTCTATCTCCTGCGGCAGAAGTCCGTTTGCAGAGCATATCCTTTCGATTACCACATGGACTAATTTCTCATGGATGCCGAGCGGCTCTGTATAAACAAATTCTGTATCAGGATATTTCTTCTCAGATTCTTTTATTATTTCAGGTATATCTTTTGTAACATGCATACCGCTGCTTAAAAAATATGGATGCAGAATTATTCTTTTAGCGCCGTTCTGGACACAATCTCTAATTGCGTCTGCAATCTCAGGCTCTGCAAACTGCAGGTACGCGACCTTTACGCAGTTGTTATTACAGTTGGGATGAATTGCACTGTGCAGGAGCCTGCCTGTGAGCTCGATGTTATTAGCATCTTTTTTAGGGCTTCCGTGTCCTATGAGTATTATGTTTTCCATGATGTCTCCCTTATAAAATTTATAAAATTCCTTGCAATGTCAGGATTGCTGCCGTAATGCACATGCATGTAACTCGCAATGGTATTTTTATACCTGTACCCTTCACTTCCCATATTCTGCCCTTTATTATTAAAGATAATGCAACAGTTGCCGACTGCCGGCTGCTTTATCTCGGAATAATGGAACTCGTGCCCTCTGCATCTGTAGCCGCTTTTGCCGAGGATACAGTCTTCTTTTAAAATGATTTCCCTGTAGCCTAAATGAGGCCGCAATCCCCCCTTGCCCCCCTTTGCTAAAGGTGGGTAGGGGGGGATTTGTGTTTCAAATGGGAAAATACCGGCCATTTTAAAGAAATTGCCGTCAAAATCGTGAATTCCTTGAGATAGGTACATCAACCCTCCGCATTCTGCATATACATGCCTTCCCGAATCTGCCCAGTCGTGGACAGCTTTAAGCATTGATGTGTTTTGTGATAATTCCTTTGCCCAAAGCTCCGGATAACCGCCGCCGATGTATAAGGCATCAATATTATCAGGAATCCTTGAATCAGAGAGAGGGCTGAATGTTACTATTTCAGCGCCTGCTTCTTTTAGTAAGTCAAGATTATCCTCATAATAAAAACAGAATGCCTTGTCGTATGCAATGGCGACCTTTAGGTCAGAAGTTCGGAAGCTTTGTAGGGGCGAACCTATGTGTTCGCCTTTTTTGTCTTTTGGGCAGACACGCAGGTCTGCCCTTACATTGCCACTTCCGCACTTCCGCACTAATAGGGTAACATCTATATGTTCTAACACTGCATCTGCAAGCCTTTCTATGTTTTCGGAGGCAATCGGATTTTCTTCTGCAACGGTCAGTCCCAAATGTCGGTGAGGAATCTCGAAATTCAGATTTCTCGGAAGATAACCTAAAACAGGCACATCCTGAACATTGTTTTTGAGCCTTTTAAAGTGGCTCTCTGAGGCGACTCGATTGAAGATAACACCCATCACTCCCCCTATTCCCCCCCTTAATAAGGGGGGGATATCAGGGGGGGTATTCTCTTTCCAGAACTCCACAAATCCTTTCACAACCGCGCCTGCGCTTTCGGCCATCCCATAAGCATCGACAACAAGGATTATTGGAAGGTTTAGCATAGTTGAAAGCATTGCTGTGCTGAACTCACCATCATACATGCCCATCACGCCTTCCACAACCGAAATATCGGCATCCGCAGCGTGTTTATAAAAACAAGATTTTACATAGTCCTCTCCGCACATCCATATATCAAGGTTTCTTGCATGCCTGCCTGTAACGAGCCTGTGAAGACCTGCATCTATAAAATCAGGCCCTGTCTTAAATGACTGCACATGCAATCCCTTTTTCTTTAAGGCCGCAAGGATGCCGAGTGTTACGGTCGTCTTGCCGCAGCCGCTGTGGGTGCCTGCTATCACTAAGCCTTTAGGCATTGAGATATCTCCTTGAGCAGCCTTGCATTATCTTTGCGACTCTTAACCGCAACCCTGATATAAGAGCCATCAAGTCCTTCAAAATTCGAACAATCCCTCACCAGAATACCTTTTTTGCGGAGTGAAGTTATTTTCCTACCCGCATTGTCTAATCTTATCAGGTAATAATTGGCAGATGAAGGGATATAATCTATGCGCAGCTTTTTGAATCCTTCTTCCATAAATTTTTTCTCTTTAGGGATAAGTTTGAAAGTTTTATTCCTATAAGCAGCGTCATTGAGTGCAGCCAAGCCTGCTTTTTGCGCAAGGGTATTTACTGTCCATGGTTCTTTCTGTTCCTGAAGAGTTCTTATAATTTTTAATGGGAATATTCCATAGCCGAGTCTAAGCCCGGACAGTGCATAGAATTTTGTCATAGAGCGCAGCACAATAAGATACGGATTGTTTTTAACTTCTTTCATTACAGAATGTTCAGGCAGGAAGTCTATGAATGCCTCATCAACTATCAGGTAGCATTTAAGCCGTTTTGCAGCATTTGCGATTTTCAGCACGTCTTCCTTTTTGAGTAGCCTGCCTGTAGGATTGTTTGGATTGCAGAGAAAAGCCATATTACCCCCCCTACTCCCCCCCTTAATAAGGGGGGGGTGGGGGGGTAGATTCCGGTTTATAGCCGATATAAATTCATCAGGATTTATATCAAAATTGTTTTCTTTTTTTAACTTATAACTCATAACTCTTACCTCATAACTCATTCTGCACGCCCTTTCGTATTCAGAAAATGTGGGCGCAGGCATTAAAGTCCTCTTTGGTCTTAAAGCTTTTGCAACAAGATATATCAATTCCGTGCTACCGTTGCCACATATGATGGATTCAGGCTTGATATTATGGTATTTTGCAATCTGTAGTCTGAGTTGTGTTGCATCAGGGTCTGGATAATTATAAAGATATCTGCTATCGTTTTTTATGGCTGACTCAACGCTTTTAGGAACTCCGAGGGGATTTATGGATGCGCTGAAGTCTATTATGTTGTTTTCAGCTATTCCCAATCTTTCTGCTGTCCTATATATGTTGCCGCCGTGAGGCTCTAAATATTTCATGGAAGTCCCCTTATGTATAAAATGATTGCAGCAATTCCGATACTGAGAAATGAGGCAATTTTTACAATCAATGTCGTATTTTCTGATGCCTTTAGATAGTCTTTTTCGATATTTTTTCCAATATGAGGTTTCTCTACAATAACGTCTCCATACGTCGAAGGGCCTCCGAGCATGACGCCGAGCGCTCCTGCCATTGCCGCTTCTGGAATACCTGCATTCGGGCTTGTATGTTTTTTACCGTCGCGTAACATAGTGAATAGTGAACAGTGAATAGTAGACAGTGAATGGGAAACAAAGAACGATACTACAACAATAATGATACCTGTTATTCTTGCAGGGATATAATTGGCGATGTCGTCAAGCCGCGCCGATGCCCACCCGAAGTTTTTGTATCTTTCGTTTTTGTAGCCTACCATTGAATCGAGAGTGTTTATCGCCTTATATGTTACGGCAAGCGGAAGTCCGCCTATGGCAAGATAAAATAACGGCGCTATGATTCCGTCCGAGAGATTTTCCGCCAAGGTTTCTATGGTTGCCTTCAATATCCCTTTCTCTGATAGGTTTTTCGTATCGCGTCCGACAATCATTCCGAGATTTTTCCTTGCGGAGTCGAGGTCTTTATCTTTTACGGCTTCTATTACAAGTCTTGCAGAATTGACTAATTCTTTTACAGCGATTGTGGTTGATGTGAGATATACAAGGAAAATCACTACGAAGATATTCATGGAGTATTGGAGTAATGGAGCGGTGGAGATATAAGAGGATACCGCAATTGACAAGAATGCCTTTTGTATAATAACTACAATCCCGAACACGGGAACAGCGATTATTACAGCAAGAAAAATGCCGCCGAATTTTTCCTGAAAAGGCGTCTTAAAATATATCCTAAAAAATTTTTCTATCCTACTTATCGCGCCTCCGATAATCCTCACAGGATGAGGCAGCCATCTCGGGTCTCCTATGGCGAAGTCAAGCAGAAGTGCTGCAACAAGGATTAAAGGATGAAGAATAAACGGTGAAGTATTAATAAAGTCCGTCATATCTTTGCAATCCTCTTTATGAAATCCATATCTATATTTTCTCTTACGGCATCTGCGAGGTTATCGATAGCATTGTCTTTAATCTCGGAATATACGATTGATGGGTCGATGGGTGGTAATCCTTTCTGTTTCCTCAGTCTGTTGATGATTCCTCTCCTGAATGAATCATTCTCAAAAATCCCATGCATGTAAGTCCCCCAACAGTTACCGTTTTTAGAACCGTCATAAACGAGTTTAGAGTTTAGAATTGAGAGTTCCGAGCCGGATGAAATTCTTTTTATTTTAAAAAGTCCTATATCGCCTGTGCTTTGTCCCATATGAATCTCATAGCCTCTTAGCGGCTGATAGCAGATAGCTGATAGCTGATAGTTTTTATTGCCATGAGCCATGAGCCATGAGCCATCAACCAGTTCCGCTTCTACTTGTGATGTTACCTTTGTTTTCTCGAATGCGGTCTCTATGTTCAGCAGTCCGATGCCGTCGATTTCTTTATGTAAGCTTTCTACACAGTGCGGGTCGTATATCTTTTTGCCGAGCATCTGGTATCCTCCGCACATGCCTATAATATTTATACCTTTTGCATATGCCTTTTTAATGCTTTCATCAAGATGGTTTTCTTTTAGGAACAGCAGATCTTTTATTGTATTCTTCGAGCCCGGGACGATTACCATATCTGCATTTTCTATATCTGCCGTATTGCGGGAATATATGAGTTCCACATCAGGCTCGCATAAGAACGGGTCAAAATCAGTGAAGTTAGATATATACTTCAGCTTCACTACAACAATCTTAATTCCCCGTGAACCGTGAACCGTGAACCGTGAACCGTGACATAAGACAAGTCCATCTTCTTCAGGCAAGCCTATATCTTTTATATAGGGCAGCACTCCTATTACGGGTTTTCCTGTTTTGTCCTTTATCATCTCAAGTCCTGATCTGAGTATCTCCAAGTCGCCGCGGAATTTATTAATTACAAATGCCTTGATGTGCCTGCTCTCTTTTCCGAGGAGCTTAACGGTTCCGTAAAGAGACGCAAATACACCCCCTTTATCTATATCTCCGACCAAGATTACAGGCGCCTTTGCATATCTTGCAGCAGCCATGTTTACGATATCGACATCCATCAGGTTTATCTCAGCAGGACTTCCGGCTCCTTCCATGATTATGAGTTCATGATTTTCTGAAAGCCTGTCGTAAGAAGCCCTTACAGCTTCCCATGCCTCTTTTTTAAAGGAATAATACTCTCTTGCTTTCATGGTAGAGTGAACTCTGCCGTGGATAATCACCTGCGAACCCATCTCTCCCGATGCCTTGAGCAATACCGGATTCATGTCCACTGTAGGTTCTATCTTTGCTGCCTCTGCCTGCAATGCCTGCGCCCTTCCTATCTCTCCGCCGTCTGGAGTTATGTAAGAATTCAGCGCCATGTTCTGAGCCTTGAAAGGCGCTACATTTATGCCCATATCCCTGAAAATCCTGCACAGTGCAGCAACAATCAGGCTTTTGCCCGCGCCTGACCCTGTTCCTTGTATCATCAATGATTTAGCCATTATCCCTAATATGCCTCTTTTTCGTCATTCCCGCAGTCGGTAAGCGGGAATCCATTCTTCCGTCTTTTCTCTGAATTCCGCATCCCCCGATTAAGGACTTCGAGGGCAGGCAAGTGCGGAATGACAATTATTTGAATTTTTTATGCCCCTTGTGAGCCGAAAGCTCGTGAGTGCTTGTCCCGTTTAAAAGTTTTACAACCGGATATTTCTCCCAGAATTCTATGATATTCACCGCTGCAAAATCCTGCTCGATTCTAAAGATATTTTCTAAAGGTATACCCATGATATGGCAGAGTATTATCCTGTTTACTCCGCCGTGCGCAACTATTGATATATTTTCAGTTCCCCTCTCCCCTTGCGAGAGAAAGGGGTCTCCGAAAAGTCGAAGACTTTTTGGGGAAGAGATGGGGTTAGGGTGAGGGGGATTATGCCTTTCTATTATTTCATCTAAAACCCTTATGACTCTGTCCTTCACAACAATGGTGCTTTCTCCTTTTATCGGACTGTATTTAAGCGGATTTTGTGCCCATTCCTCGAATTCCTGCGGATATTTTTCTTTAATCTCTGCGAACGACATGCCTTCCCATATGCCGAAATTCCTTTCCCTCAAATCATTTATTACGACCGGCTTTAGACCGTGCGGTTCTGCGATTATCTCCGCACTCTTTAATGCCCTGCTCAACGGTGAGCAGTAAACTGCCCCTACATTGCCTCTTCTGCGCTTCTGTGCTTCTGCACTAATGAAAACAGAGGTCTTTTTTATCTGCTCAATCCCTTTTTCGGACAAAGGTACGTCTATGCTTCCTTTGTAGCGCTTAGTCTCGCTACCTTCGGTTTCGCCGTGCCTTATTAAATAGAGAGTCGTAACCATACTATAACCAGTAATAAAAAGGCTATTTCTGTAAGTTCGCTCACAGCGCCGAGCGTATCGCCTGTGAGACCGCCGAATTTTTTGTTGAAGAAATTAATAAACAAACGGCAGAGGATATACATCGCTGCTATCAAAGCCGCGTAAAAGAGATATTGAAAATCAGGCGCAAAGCGGCTGAAAAATAACAGCAGCATCGAGAGCAATACAAAAAGTGTCAGTGTGGAAATGACGACCTCTCTTGAGCTTATTCTGCTGAGAAACATCTTCCCAAGACCGTCTTCTCTTGCTGCCTTGCCGTGAAACATGGATATAACCATTGTCCATTTGGACAGTATCGGCAGCACGATAATAGATGAGTAATAAGTGAAGGGTGTGAAATGAGACAGATTTTTAAGAAGCAGATATTTAAAGGACAGAGCAAAGACTATTGCTGTTACGCCTATAGGCCCTATTGAACTATCTTTCATTATCGAAAGCCGTTTTTGCCTGTCACTGTCTGCATTGCCTTTTGTTTTTGCTGCGACAGCATCAAAGGTATCTGCAAGACCATCGAGATGAAATCCTCCGTTGGATAAGACGTATGCAAAAATGACTATTGCAGGAATAAGGTCGGGATGAAATACCATGCCTGACATATACTCTATTACCGCAAGCGATATTCCTTGTATAAGCCCTACTAAAACAAAGAAAGAGGCGCTTTTCGCAATATCATCTTCATTAACGGGTTTATTAACGGTTTTGGCCGTTTTGACCGGTATTATCGTTAAAAACTGAAATGCAAGCAAAATATATTTTATCATTTAACTCTTAACTCATAACTCTAAACTTTTTCTGATACCCCAGCCTCGCCGAAGGTCGCCATCTCCTTGTATATCTTCAACCCTGCCTCTATTATGAGCATTGCCAATGCTGCTCCTGTTCCTTCGCCAAGCCTTAAATCGAGATCTAAAATGGGTCGTAATCCAATCTTATCGAGCATTGCCTTATGCCCTATCTCGACAGAGTTATGAGCGGCAAACATATAATCTTTCGTTTTAGGCTCAATGCAATAAGCGACGAGAGCGCCTGCGGTGGAGATGAACCCGTCGATGACAACAGGGATTCTGTTCGCTGCCGCGCCCAATATAAGTCCAGCTATACCCCCGATTTCCGCTCCGCCTACGTTTGAAAGCACATCTATTGCATCTTTAGGATTCGGCTTATTTAGCTTTATACTGTTTTCGATTATCTTAATCTTTCTCTTTAACGACTCCTCTGTTATGCCTGTGCCTTTGCCTGTTACTTCCGAGACAGGTCTATCTGTAAGCGCGGATGCAATAGCGCTCGAAGGCGTGGTATTGCCTATTCCCATCTCTCCTGTGCCGAATATCTTGAAGCCTTTTTTTGCATATCCGTTTGCCAGATCTATTCCGACTTCGATGCATCCGACAGCCTCAACCCTTGTCATTGCAGGGCCTTTTGCAAAGTTCTTAGACCCCCTTATTACCTTCATTTTCACCAGACCGTCGAGTTCTCCAAAGTCGGCATCAACGCCGATATCCACTACAACAACCTCCGAGCCGGCATGTCGTGCGAGTACATTTATACCTGCGCCACCCCTCAAGAAATTAAAAACCATCTGCTGAGTGACCTCTTTCGGATAGGCGGATACTCCTTCTGAAGTAATGCCGTGGTCTCCGGCGAATGTAAATATTACTTTCTTGTCAAGAACAGGGCTTTTGTTTTCTGTTATGGCAACGAGCCTTCTTGCAAACTCCTCAAGCCTTCCGAGGCTTCCGGGGGGTTTTGTGAGATTGTCGAGATGTTTTTGGGCGATGGCAAACCATTCATCGTTTACAGGTTTTATTTTTTTCAATATATTACTTAGCAAATCCATCCGTCCTCCTATTTTATCTTCAACGGTATTCCTGCTGTTACAAAATATACCTCAGCCGCAATCTCTGCGACTTTCCGGTTTAAATAGCCCGCCATATCCCTGAATTTCCTTGATAATGCATTGTCAGGAACGATTCCAAGCCCCACCTCATTGGAGACAATAAAGAGTTCGGAGTTTGGAGTTTGGAGTTCGGGGTTTTTTAATATATCAATAAGATGTTTAATTTCTCGTTCAATGTTTGAATTTGAATTAGAAATCATAAGGTTAGACAACCACAATGTCAGGCAATCAATGAGAACTACATTATGGCTTTTATGAATATCTTTTATAAGTGAGGAGATATTAATCGGCTCTTCGTATGTCGCCCAATATCCGGATCGTTCCTTTTTGTGTTTTTGGATTCTTTCCTTCATCTCTTCATCCAGCGCTTGGGCGGTGGCTATATACGCCTTCTTGAGCGTGGGGAAGACTTTGTCTTCCCCACGAGCCACCTCTTTAGAGGACACAAAATTGTCCGCAAGATTTAAGGCAAACCTGCTCTTGCCGCTTCTTGCTCCGCCTATGATAAAAGTTATCACGAAACTCCTCAAAACAAAAAATCCTCATGGCATGATGCCATGAGGATTGCACCCTGTTTCACTTCATCCTCACCTTCTTCCTCCACGGGAAGACTTTTCAGTGTCAGTGTCAGTTGTTAGTGTCAGTTTATTGAAAAAATCTGACACTGACACTAAACACTATCACTATTCGTTCACAGGCAGGTCTTCTGGCTCCCGGGTATTCTGATGCTTTGGCCTACTCGCCGGCCTTCCCACCCGTTTAAACTGTTCAAACCGTTTGAATCGTTCAAACGGTTCAAATCGGGCAGTGGCTAAGATGGCTTTCGTCCCCGGTTACAGCGGCGGGACCGCTCCTGAATCGGGCAATACACCCTCACAGGATTCCCTATTAAGCCTTTCGGCGCCTGAATAGTATATTTTATCTAAATGACGAATACAAAAGTCAAGGGGTTAACACCGATATTCCTTTTCCCATACCTTTTTCGATTAGATATAGTAGGCTAACGGTTAGCTGTGTTATAATGTAGACCCTATGAGCGAAACCCAAAGAGTACGCGTAAGATTTGCGCCAAGCCCGACAGGACATCTCCATATAGGAGGCGCCCGAACTGCCCTTTTTAACTGGCTTTTTGCACGCCATAATAGCGGCGCATTCATCCTCAGAATAGAGGATACCGACACAACCCGATCAACAGAGGAATACATAGAAGCCATCATAGAAAGTATGAAGTGGCTGAAACTCGACTGGGATGAGGGGCCTTACAGGCAGACAGACAGGTTCGATATATACAGAAGCTATGTGGAAAGGCTATTAAAAGAGGGCAAGGCATATAGATGCTATTGCACTCAGGAGGAACTGGAACAGCGCAGGCAGGAAGCCCTTGCACAGGGCAAACAGCCTAAATACGACGGCAGGTGCAGGAACCTCACAGAGCCGATGCCTGACAGGACTTCTGCTGCGAGATTCAAGATGCCGCAGGAAGGCCGGACAGTCGTTAATGATCTCATAAAAGGGGTTGTGGAATTCGATAACAACCAACTTGAAGACCTCATTATAATGCGCTCAAACAGTACGCCTACATATAATTTCGTTGTGGTAGTAGATGATATAGACATGAAAATAACACATATTATCAGGGGAGACGACCACCTCAACAACACTCCGAAGCAGATACATATCTATAAGGCATTCGGGTGGGAGCCACCCCAGTTCGGCCATCTTCCAATGATATTAGGCGCTGACAAGACGAGGTTGAGCAAAAGGCACGGCGCTACATCTGTAATAGCATATAAGGATATGGGATACCTTCCTGATGCCCTTGTAAACTACCTCGTAAGGCTTGGATGGTCATACGGCGATCAGGAGGTATTCACAAAAGAGGAATTAATCAAATATTTCTCATTGGAAAATATCGGAAAATCAGCAGCAGTCTTTAATCCGGAAAAACTCTTATGGCTCAACAACCAGTACATTATTAAAGAGGATGCAAAAAATCTTGCAGAAATGGTGATCCCATTTTTAGTGGAAGAAGGAATAATATCCGAGGGACAGCAACTTGATATGGAATGGCTCTCAAAGGCAGTCAATTCCCTTAAAGAGAGGGTTCATACACTAATAGAGCTTGCATGTTCATTGAGATACTACATCTCAGAATATGTAGAGATAGACCCAAAGGCAAAGGAAAAATTCCTGAAGCCGGAGAATATAAAACATCTGTCGGAATTAAAAGAACTGTTATCAGGACTTTCAGATTTCACAGCAGTGGAGATAGAAAAGCTCTTTCATGTATTTGTCGAGAAACACGGAATAAAGTTAAGCTCAATCGCCCAGCCCGTGAGAGTCGCAATAACAGGAGGAATTGCAAGCCCGGGACTTTTTGAGGTTCTGGAGCTTGTGGAGAAAGATAAGGTATTAAAGAGATTGTCGAAGGTGATATCGGAGGGATAAAATGGCACTGAACAAAGAACTCCTTGAAATCTTAGCCTGCCCTAAATGCAAAGGGGATTTGATTTACAAAGAAGAAAGCGGCCTGATTTGCAATAAATGCAAGCTCATGTATCCGATAAAAGATGACATCCCCGTAATGCTCATTGACGAAGCGACAGCTTTAAAATAGGTTATCTATTTCTTCCCCTTCATTATCTTCGCCCATTCGTCCTTTAATGTTACAATTCTGTTAAAGACGGGTTTTTCGGGCATGGAATCGACGGTATCAACGCAGAAATAGCCGAGCCTTTCGAACTGGAACCTGTCTCCAGGCTTTGCGTCTTTCAGGCTTGGTTCAAGGCGGCATGACTTCAGGACTTCAATGGATTTTGGATTTATATAATCCGTGAAGTCTTTGTCCTCCGCAACATCATTGGGGTCTCTTTTTGTAAAAAGCATGTCATAAAGCCTCACTTCTGTCTCAATGACGTGTTTTACAGAGACCCAATGCAATGTTGCTTTGACCTTTCGTCCGTCAGGCGAATCACCGCCTTTTGTAGCAGGATCATAGGTGCAGTGAAGTTCTACTATTTCGCCGTTTTCATCCGTAACAACATTCTCGCATTTAATAAAATATGCGTATCTTAAACGGACTTCACGCCCAGGAGCGAGTCTGAAAAACTGCTTTGGAGGGTCTTCCATGAAATCATCTTTTTCTATATAAAGCACCTTTGAAAACGGAACTTTCCTTGTGCCTGCTGAAGGGTCTTCTGGATTATTTACGGCATCAAGATATTCAACCTTGTCTTCAGGATAGTTGATGATGACCACCTTGAGCGGATGCAGCACAGCCATCACACGGGGGGCAATCTTGTTCAAATGCTCACGGACACAGAATTCCAGCAGCCCCATATCCACAAGGCTTTCCTTTTTGGCAACTCCTATGCGCTCACAGAAGTTCCTTATTGCATCAGGCGTATAACCGCGCCTCCTCATACCTGCAAGGGTCGGCATTCTCGGGTCATTCCACCCTGCAACATACCTGTCATTCACAAGTTTCAGAAGTTTACGTTTGCTCAGCACCGTATGGCTTAAATTGAGACGTGCAAATTCTATCTGCTGCGGATGAAATATATTCAAGTGGTCAAGGAACCAGTCGTACAAAGGACGATGGTCCTCATACTCCATTGTACATATGGAATGAGTTATGCCTTCTATGGAATCAGAAAGGCCATGAGCCCAGTCATACATCGGGTATATGCACCACTTGCCGCCAGTCCTGTGGTGAGCTTCATGTTTTATACGATACATCACAGGGTCTCGCATATTGATATTGCCCGATGCCATATCTATTTTTGCCCTGAGCACCCTTGAACCATCCTCGAACTCGCCTTTACGCATTCGCTGGAACAAATCGAGGTTTTCCTCTACAGAACGGTTGCGATATGGGCTCTCTTTACCAGGCGCTGTCAAAGTGCCGCGGTACTCTCTTATTTCCTCTGTGCTCAAATCGCAGACATAAGCCTTGCCCATTTTGATGAGTTCTATGGCATAATCATAAAGCTGCTCGAAATAATCAGACGCATAGTACAGCCTGTCTCCCCAGTCAAAGCCCAACCACCTGACATCCTCAATAATAGAATCAACATACTCCTGCTCCTCTTTGCTCGGATTGGTATCATCAAAGCGGAGGTTGCAGATGCCTCCAAACTCATCAGCCAGACCAAAATTGAGGCAAATGGATTTGGCATGTCCGATGTGGAGGTATCCATTTGGCTCAGGAGGGAATCGGGTTATAACCTTCCCATTATTCTTTCCTGCATTTACATCTTCAGAAACTATATTGCGGATAAAATTAGCGGTCTGTATTTCCATAGCCTGAATATTTTAACACATTATAAAACTGCTGTAGCACATCTAATACTCATTTATGGGAATTGTGGTAAAATAAAACCAGCCGAAGTGGCGGAACTGGCAGACGCGCTAGGTTCAGGGTCTAGTGGTCGAAAGGCCGTGCGGGTTCGACTCCCGCCTTCGGCATTTTTTATTTTCAATGAAAAAAGAGACAATAAAGCTTATCAAAAAAGCATCCAGAGAACAGATACCCGTATCTTCCTTGAAAGGGAAGATAGTCTCTTCTAAAAAGAGAAGGCTCATTGAAAAGGCATTAAAAAAAGAAGAACTGAAAGAAAAAAGCAATCAATGAATACCCCACCTCCCTTCTTAACAAAATACCTTCCGGATAAAGACATAGCAATACTTCAAGAGAGAGATTCTCTTCATGTATATCAACGGGATGAACTCGCATTTGTAAGGCTTTCTCAGGAATATAAGGACATTCCAAGGGGCGCTGTTTTTTATGAGAGCGGTTTTATAAATGGCTATCCGGGGATAATGAGGATTCTTCATCTCCAAAATGGCATATCCCGATACTTCAAAGACAGATTTTATGTCGAGGAAAAGGTGGACGGCTACAATGTGAGGGTAGCAGTCATAAACGGCACTCCACTTGCATTCACACGGGGAGGATTTATATGCCCCTTTACGACAGACAGAATTTCTGACCTTATTGACCTTAATTTCTTTAAAAAATATCCAGAATACATAATCTGCGGCGAGGTTGTGGGTCCGGGAAGTCCTTACAACACAGAGGTTGTTCCATATGCTGACGAAGATGTAGTCTTCTTTGCCTTTGACATCATGGATGAAAATGGGAAAAGGCTCTCCATAGAAGAGCGATACCAAATCTTTGAAAGATTTAACATTAAACAGATAAGGAGATGGGGGCATTTTAGCGCATCTGATACAAATAAGATAAAAGAGATAGTCCTTGAGCTCGACAGCAATGGCAGGGAAGGTATAGTAATCAAGCCTGTTTCAAACGGCAAGTCCGTAAAATATGTGACCCTCTCGTCATGCCTGAGAGACCTGCAGGCAACAGCCCATCTCATAACAGAGCTTCCGGCAGGCTTCTTCATGCAGAGGATACTAAGGGCTGTATTTTTCTGCAATGAGTTCAGGATACCGTTCAGCAGCGAATATTTAATGGATTCTGCAAAGGCATTGTATCTGATTCCTGAAGAGACCATAAAAGAGATAGAAGGCGGTGGAAGCGTGAAAGAGATATTTAATATCACAGTGAGGAATAAAAACACTATAGACGAATTAATCCAGCACCTGAATCGCTCAGGAGTCCGCAGCCAGCTTGTATCTGTCGAAAAGTCCGGGGATTACTATAAGGCAAGATTTCACAGGATTTATATAAAGGGAACAAGAGAGCTAAGGCAAAAACTTATGGGGCGAGGATTCTTCGACTAAGTATTCACCCCTGAAAGAAGCGCTGTCCTTTTTATAGCACCCATCAGATATTCCTTGAATTTCTCTGGGAAAAGCCATCTTATACCAAGCTTTTCAGCCCATTTTATCAAACCCTGATCTGCTGTAATCAGCAGGGCATCCAGTTCCATGGCAAGCAAAAGGAGGTCCACATCCTCCTTACTGTCGATTATGCCCTCCCTCAATGCCTCTCTGTACTTTCTCCTCATGTCCTGAATGATTTCATCCATCTTTTTGTGTTCGGCACTCCTTACAGCCTTCTCTGCAACCCTTAATCCCTTATTCACCCTTTCCCGTATGTCTTCAATCAATTCATACAGAAGAAAGGCAGGGGTCTTCAGTTCATGTTTTTTTGGGGGTTTTTGATGAAGAATCAGTAACAGGTCTCCGGGTATCTTGTCCCTCTCCACAAAGTGCAGGAGTTCCTCAAAGATGGAAGGGGGCATGTAGAATTCAAGAACATGTATCTGCGCTGCAAGGAAAAGGAATGTCTCCAGTGCCTCTGTAGGGGTATTCCCTAAAGAATGTCTTACATCAGGATTAACAAAGAGACTTGTATCAAGGACAACGTTTAACGGCGGTGATGCGTGATGAGTAATGGGTAATGGGGTTTCTTTTGAAGTTTTCTTTTTTTGTTTTGAAACTTTTTTATCTTGCAACTCATTACTCATTACTGATAACTCATCACTGCCTTTACGCCTTGCAGGTGCCATATACATCAAGCCTGTAGGTATTCCATTCAGTACAGTGAGGACATCTCCCCGACCAGTCTTCGGATTTGAAATTACAATTGGAGCAGCAGTATTGAATCCTGAAAGGACGTTTTATGCCGCATGCCTTTTTAAGCTCATCCAGAGCCCTCGGAATCTGGTTTCTCTTTATATACAACTCTCCCTTAAGACTGTAAAGCTCTGGAACCGAAAAGACATTCATATCTATCGAGTTCAGTATCTCCATTGCGTCATCAACCATTTCAAGCCTGTAGTAAAGCTTTCCGAGGAGGAATCTGATACCGTTGTCCTGAGGATTTTTAGCTATGGCATTCCTGTAAAATCTTATCAGCCTTCCCGGCTCGCCGACATTGATTAGCAGGTCTTCAAGCCTTGCAAGGATTATTATTGACTTAAGCTGGTCGTATGCCTTTTCAAGAAAGTTTATTGCCTCCTCAGTTTCTCCCTTGGTCAGCATAACCTCTGCCAGACCTAAATATGCAGGGATAAAGTTGTCAGCCATCTTGAGCATTGTCCTGAATGCCTTTTCAGCCTTCTCCAGTTCTCCGTTTTCAAGGCTCGCGCGTGCGTATTCATACTTATAGCCTAAAAACCTTCTCTCTTCCCTCTGCTTGTCGTTCTCATTATGCTCAAGTTTGAGTATTACTTTCTGAAGAGAAAGCAGATCATCCCACATATCTTTCCTTTCGAGAATTGAGCGCTTTCTGTAAAGGGCTGTGAGGTTTTCTGAATCTATATCGAGTATCTCATCCAAGTATCTAACTGCATCGTCGTACCTCTGCATCTTTTCGATCACAGTTTCCACAGAGAGGAGTGCCTGCATGTTTTTAGGACTTATGTCCAGAGTCTTTTTATAATGTTCAAATGCTGTCTTATAATCTCCATTGCTAAGGGATATGTCGCCTAATCTCAAAAGGGCATCGATATGTTCCGGGTCTTCCTTCAGTATCTCGCTCAATGCCTCTTCCGCCTCTTCCTCTTTATTACCCAATATGGCATTCAGCGCCCTTGAATAGAATTCCTGAATTTTGGCTTCTTTCTTCTGCCTTTTTTGATACTGCAGATTGTCTATGACCCTCTTTGTGTCCCTTATGAAAAAAACAATCAGGATTGCAAGTGCGCCAACCGTCGATGACAGAAGTATAAGGGCAATCTTCGGAATCTCATAACTGCTCCCAAATGGAACCTTTACGCTCACAATGTCCTTATTCTCTACCGCGAAAAATCCGAGAACTGCAAGAAAGACCAAAAATACCAGTATCGCTATTTTGCCCATCAGTGGTGGTACTCCATGCCTTTTATTATGGTCATTGACCTGTACAACTGCTCTAAAAATACGAGCCTTGCCATTTCATATGTCAGGGTCATTTTAGATAGTATCCTTATCTTCATAGTGCGTAGGGGAAACTACTTTTCCCCTACGAGAACCCCTTCCTTTTCGTAAGGCACTCTCGGCGCATCAAGCCAGAACTTCTCAAGCTCATAATATGCCCTCGTCTCTTCTTCAAAGATATGGACTATTATATCTCCGTAGTCCATCAAAATCCATCGGGCAGAACTCAAACCTTCGATGCTCAGCGGCTTTTTCCCGTACTCTTTTAATACCTTTTCGATGTTTTCTGCTATTGCCTTAACCTGTGTGATGCTTTCGCCCGAGCAGATTACAAAATAATCTGCAATTATTGTAATATCTTTTAATTCGAGGACTACCGTGTCCGTTGCCTTTTTATCAAGGGCTGCCCTTGCAGCCTCTAATGCCTTAGCCTTGCTTTCTATTTGAGTACCGCTCCTTTCTGTTTTTGGATATTATAGCAGAATTTAGAGAAACAGTAACAAAAAATTCGTATTGGGCAGGGCTGGATTGAGCGAAATTGGTATTTTTCGTTGATAGTTCTTAACGAAGTGGAGCGTTAAACAGCCGCAACCTGTTTGAGTCCAGAAGGGGCGAGTTTTGTGGCTGTAGCGGAATAAGTTTAGAACTATAGAAAAATAGCGGCGTGAGCAAAAGATAGTTCTGCTCAATATGCTAAGATTAGTGCTTTTCTTCAAGTAAAAACTGAACAAGTGTCACTGATGCAATTGCCGCTGTCTCTGCACGTAGAATCCGCTTGCCGAGACTCGTCCTGATAAGTCCGTGTTTCTCTGCAAGTTGAACCTCTTCAAAAGTGAGACCTCCTTCAGGACCAATGAAAAGGAGTATTGGAGTGTTGGGGTGATGGAGTGTTGTGTAAGACAGAAGCCTTTGAATTGCATCTTTTAAAGGCAACCCTCCCTCTTCCCAGAAAATAAAACCATCCATCTGCTGTGAACAGTGAACCGTGAACAGTGAACCGAATTGTACCGGCTCGTGAACAGTTGGTATCACTGTCCTTCCGCACTGTTCTGCCGCTTCCTCAGCTATCTTCCGCCATCTCTTGATTTTCCTTGTTTCTTTTACAAGACATCTTTCTGTAATTATAGGAATTATCTTTTTCACACCAAGTTCCGTTGTTTTCTGAATTATCAAGTCCATCTTCTCGCCTTTTAGTATTCCCTGACAGAGAATAAGATTTAAGAAGGATTCTGTATCTGATGGAATTTCGCCTGTTATATTCACAAAAACATTCCCTTTTGAAATCTCGGAAATCTTCGCCTCGTAAGCCTTTCCCTTTCCGTCAATAATCTCAATTGTATCGCCTTTTTTTAGTCTGAGAACAGAAATGAGGTAATGGGACTTATCCTCATTCAGCTTAATGCCTTCCTTTTTTTCTATGTCTTCAGGAGGAATGAATATTCTCATATTGTTAAAATTATGCCATAACTACCGAAAAATAGACATAGAAGACTGTCATTCCTTATAATCCCCCTCCCGTCAACAGGCTGTCCGACAATTACCCGAAAATCTAACGATAATAATGTGATTTTGCTTTATGTTGCTGATAATAGTCTTTTGGGCAGACACGCAGGTCTGCCCCTACTCTGCCCCTACATTCTAACATTCAGCACTGTCATAATAGTCGGACAGCCTGCAAGGGGAGGGGTAACCTTAAAGGTGAACTATTCACCCTCACCCTAACCCGTCAAGGGAGAGGGGACTATTTTAAAATTTCTAAATCGGGATTTGGGTGATTAGAAAAGGCTTTACTATATGCTTACAAAGTAATATAATGAATGCTAGACTATTAGTGACTAATGATAGGAGGAGAACAGGATGAAAATTTTTGTCGGCAATTTATCTCGCGATGTCAATGATGAGGATTTACTTAGGGCTTTTGAGTCTTTCGGAAGAGTTGAATCTGCCACCGTGGTAAGAGACAAGTTTACGAGGGAGTCGAGAGGATTTGGGTTTGTGGAGATGCCCTCTGCGTCGGAAGCCCAGTCGGCGATTAACGGTATGAATGGGAAAGAGTTAAAGGGCAGAGCAGTCAATGTGAATGAGGCTCGTCCCCGGGAAGAAAGAGGGGGAGGCAGAGGAAGACCGGGCGGTAGACCAGGTGGTGGTCGACGTTACTAATCATTCCTACAACAAGAAGCTTTTCGCCTAACAAGCCACTCCAGCGGACGGCGTAAAACGCCGCCGCTGATTTCGGTCGCAAAAGCACGGGTTACCTCAACTCGGCTGAAGTCGAAGCGGAAGCCGAGTAAAATATTTTGCTAAAAATATTATGGTCAAATAATGATATGCGTTTGCATAAAGGTAGTTCTTTTGCAAGGAAATTGAGCTATATGCCTTTAAAACAATTATTTTGGACAGCAATAGTATCAACGAATTTATGCCGTAAACTGTGAGGAGGTCATTCTTATGAGGTCTGAATACACTGCTGTTATAAAAAAAGTTGAGGGTTGGTGGGTTAGTTGGATTGAAGAGGTCCCATGGGTTAACTGCCAAGAAGAGACCTATGATGAACTCATAGTGAGCCTTAAAGAAACATTACGAGAGGCTCTTGAGTTTAACAGACAGGAAGCTCTTTCAGCCGCTGGAAATGATTTCCGTGAAGAACTCATCGCTGTATGAAAAATTATGCAGCCTAAATCTTTGCCTTTGCTGATTTGACAGTATTCTCAAGAAGCATCGCTATGGTTACAGGGCCTACGCTTCCAGGAACCGGAGTAATGAGAGATGCCTTTTGAGAGACAGAATCAAAGTCTATATCTCCGACCACACGGCCGTTTTCGAGGACATTTATTCCGATGTCAACAACTACAACTCCTTCTTTCACCATATCTGCGGTAATGAGATTTGGTTTTCCTACAGCAACGCATAGAATGTCCGCCTGCCTCGTCATTTCTGCGAGGTTTTTGGTCTCTTTATGACAGATTGTAACTGTAGCTTCCTTTGTCAAAAGCATAAGTGACAATGGTTTTCCTACTGCAAGGCTTTTGCCTATTACAACGGCGTGCTTGCTTTTTATTTCCACATTGTAATGCTCAAGCAGCCTTATTACGCCGAATGGTGTGCATGGAAGGAAGCCCAGATGGTGTGTTATTGCAGGGTCATATTGTTTTGAGTAAAGCTGAAGCGTGGACTCTTCGGCGGCAAATTTTCCTATGGGTATTGAGCCGAGGCCGTCAACATCCTTTTCCGGAAGTATTGAGTTAACAATCTTTCTGCTGTCGATTCTCCTCGGAAGCGGGAAAAATACAAGCAGTCCGTGAATACGCTCGTCGTTATTTATTGAATGGACGGCATTCAGGAGTTCGTTCATAGTCGCCGATTCCGGAAACCTGTATTCGTAAGGGGTTATTCCTGTCTTTTTGCATGCCTTTAGTGTTGCCGAGAGATATTGCTTTGATGAAAGGTTTTCTCCAACGAGCATAAGCGCAAGACCCACGTCTATACCCATGCTGTTTAATGCCTCCACCTGCTGCCTTACATTGTTTTTTATTTCCTCTGCAAGCCTTTTCCCTTCCATCATCTGTGCCATATTCATACCCCTTTTAGCGCCTTTTAAAAGGCATTTGTATCAGAGTTTAAAATAATTGTTTTGCTTTCTTTAAGTCAACGTATGAGCGGAGATGTTATAATATTGCCTGAATTCGACAGGAGGTTTTATGAAGGACAGGCTAATACGATTAATCTATGAAAAGGCATTTAAATACAGCGAAGAGCCTATATTTAAGCTCGTTTCAGGCCGCATGAGCAATTATTATTTCAACTGCAAGACCGTAACGCTTCATCCGGAGGGGATGTACCTTATAGGCAATATTATCTTTGAGATGATAAAAGACCTTGATGTTAAAGGCATCGGCGGCCTTACCCTCGGTGCAGACCCGATAGCTAATGCAGTGGCGTACACATCTTATTTAAATTATTTAGAAGAAAAATCTAGTGTCTCAAGGCTAAGATCAGGATCGGGGTTGTGGCCACCTCTCGTTACACCCATCGAGGCGTTCGTGGTCAGAAAGACCGCAAAGAGTCACGGTACGATGCAGTGGATAGAGGGCGATGTGAAGGCAGGTGACAGGGTTGTTATTGTGGACGATGTAATTACTACTGGCAAATCAACGATTGAGGCGATAATGAGGGTAAGAGAGGCAGGGCTTGAGATTGTAAAGGTAATTGCCCTTGTTGACAGGCAGGAAGGCGGATACGAAAATATAGCCGAAACGCTAAAAGATATTAAGGTGGATTACAAGCTTATCGAATCAGTCGTAACAAGGGATGATGTGATGAGATTATATAAAAAATGACAATGATTTGCTGACAGCAGGGTGAGGCTGACTTGAAGCAAAATTTCTAGGTTCTCTAAGGGGCAAAGTAACGACTGCCCCCTACTTTTGCACTGAATAAAATATTTGTATTCTGTCTTAGCTTCCATAAAGCACAAAGGACTAATAATTTTGCGAAAGTCAGTCGTACCCTGCTGTTAAGGTGCGATTTCTAAAAAGAATTTTTGCACATTTTCTGCGGCTTTTACAATATCAGATTTATTAAGAGGCGCTGCTGTCCTATCCTCGATAATATTGCTTATCCCTCTTATCTCTGCCACAGGAATACCTGATAATAGACAGATATGGGCAATGGCAGCACCTTCCATATTTTCGCATATTGCATTGAATTTTTTTTCTATCTCTTTCCCCTTTTCCAATGTACCTGTGCATGTTGAGACTGTAACGAAATTGCCTTTGTTTTTAAATTCCTTCAGGTTTTCGGTAATATGCATAATAAACTCATACTGAACAGCGTTGTTCAATATTTTGTTCATCGGATGAAAGCCGTCTTTTGCCAACAATCCTTCGTCGCCGTATATCTCTTTTTCCGCAATGACTACATCTCCGATTTTTAATCCCGATGACGGATAAGCGCCTGCAACGCCGATGTTATACACAAAATCCGGTTTGAATCTTTCAAGAAGAAGTGTTGTTCCGTGTGCGGCGTTGGCCTTGTCAATACCGCATATGCAAACTATCGCAGGTATATTCTCTAAGATGCCTTTATAAAAGGACTTCCCCTGTATGGAGAGACTCTCTTTATCTTCAAGTCGCCCTATAATCAGACCGGCTTCTATCTCTGTCGAGGCTATGATTCCTAATAATTTCAATCGCTGATCTCTTTTGACGGTTCTTTTTCCTCAAGAATGTATCTTACCTTTACATCCATATCCTTCCTCAGAGAATTATAGACAGAGCAATACTTTTCATGCGAAAGCGCTATTGCACGCTCAACCTTCTTTGGATCTAAGTTTTTGCCTGCGATGTTTAATATCATCTCGACTGCCTTGAAATACTGGGGAGGCGTAGGATTTCTTTCTCCGATAATGTCGATTTTGAAGTTTGCAATCTCGGTCCGCATCTTCTGGAGAAACATTACCACATCAATACCCATACATCCTGCAAGGCTCAGTAATAATGCATCTGTGGGCTTGCATCCCCACTGCACATGAGCGTCGAATTCTATCTCATACCCTTCGTTTGTCCTTCCGACAAATATCAGGTCTCTATCCCAGGATAGTGTGGCTTTAACAACGGGGTTTATCTTTCCTTTATAGCCTTTTAATGATTCTTCGAGCTTTTCTTCAGTCATCTCAACTCCTCCTTAGATATAATTTGCTCATGGATTTTATTTAAACCGGTAATATGTAGTCAAGAAATATATGGTAAAATGTAAACACTATGAACAAGGTAACCGCCGATTTTCTTGTTATCGGTAGCGGAGTTGCAGGTCTCAGGGCTGCAATTGAGCTTGCCTCGCATGGCAGTGCCATTGTGGTCACAAAGGATATCCCCACAGAAAGCAGCACAGAATATGCACAGGGAGGTGTTGCAGTTGCACTCAGCGATGAAGATGAAGTAGGCATTCATTTCGAAGATACCATAAAGGCAGGGGACGGACTCTGCAGGGAAGATGCAGTGAAAGCGCTTGTGGAAGAAGGCCCTGCAAGAATCCTTGAGCTTATTGAATGGGGCGCTGAGTTTGATAAAGAGGGTACAAAACTGTCTTTCACAATAGAGGCAGCCCATTCAAGACGCAGGATACTACATGCCCACGGCGACTCTACAGGAAAGGAACTGGAGAGGGTGCTGATAAATAAAGTCAAATTATTCAAAAATATCCGTAGGCTTCAATTCTGCACGGCAATTGATCTTATTGTTGAAGATGGGAGATGTTCCGGCGTATATGCGTTAAAGGATGGCGATGTTATTGCTGTCCATGCAAATGCAACGATACTGGCAACAGGCGGTGCAGGACAGGTTTTTTCGAGGACAACTAATCCTGCTGTTGCAACAGGCGACGGCATGGCCATTGCATACAGGGCAGGCGCCGTCCTTGAGGACATGGAATTTGTCCAGTTTCATCCCACAGTCCTTTTTGCACCGGCTGCGCCGCAGTTTCTTTTGAGCGAGGCAATGAGGGGAGAAGGTGCGGTTTTAAGGAATATCTTTAAAGAGCCCTTTATGAAGAACTACCATCCTGATGCTGAGCTTGCACCCCGGGATGTTGTTTCGAGGGCGATTATATCAGAGATGGTTAGGACAAACAACAGCCATGTATATCTCGATCTTACGCATCGCGATTCTGAATTCATTAAAAAAAGATTTCCGAGGATTTATTCCACATGCCTTCGATATGACTTGAATATAACAAAAGATTTAATACCCGTCTCTCCGGCGGCGCATTACATGATGGGAGGCGTGAAAACAGGTCTCAACGGAGCCACAAGCATAAAAGGATTGTACGCGGCAGGCGAGGTGGCATGCACAGGAGTTCACGGCGCAAACAGGCTTGCAAGCAACAGCCTCCTTGAAGGGCTTGTTTATGGATACAGGGCAGGCGTTGCTGCTGCAACTAAAAAGTTGGGAGTTAAGAGTTCAGAGTTAAGAGTTCAGGAAAATTTAAGAACTCCAAAACTCCAAGATTCTAAAACTCTAAAACTTCACGATATAGAGGAAATAAGGACTTCCCTAAGAAGACTAACGTGGGAAAAGGTCGGGATAATAAGATGCGGCATCTCTCTTAGTGAAGCGATTGAAAAGCTATCCGAATGGCGATTTATGCTTGACATGAATTTCAATACGAGGCGCGGGCTTGAGCTAAAGAACATGCTTACAGTCGCTGTGATGATTACAGAATCAGCGCTCGCAAGAAAAGGAAGCGTCGGAGCCCATTACATGTCGGATTTTAAAGAAAGGGGCGAAAACTGGCAGAGGCATATAAGTATAGTCAAGACAGAAAAAGGAATGGAGGTGGTATAACATGAGAAAAGCTAAAATCGTCTGCACGATAGGGCCTGCATCCGGCGAGAGAAAGATAATCCGCGAATTAATCAAAAGCGGCCTGGATGTGGCGAGATTGAACTTTTCCCACGGAGAGCATGAGACGCACCAGAAAGTGGCATCCCTTGTTCGTGAGGAATCATCAAGACAGAATAAAGTAGTTTCTATACTTCAGGATTTGCAGGGCATAAAGATAAGGTTGAGCGATATAGAGGGCGGTAGTGTTATGCTGAAGACAGGAAAAGAAGTTTTCCTTCATCCGGGCAAGGAATTAAGCGATGAAAAGAATCTATTCGTATCCTATCCTGCCTTATTGAAGGATGTTAAAGAAGGCGATAGAATACTCATCGACGACGGCCTCATAAAACTGAATGTAACAGGAAAAACAAAAAATGCATTAAAGGCAAGAGTCGTTGAAGGAGGAATTGTAAAATCGAGGAAGGGCGTTAATATGCCTACATCAAGGACATCCCTGCCCGCATTTACAGAAAAAGACAGAAGGGATTTGGAGTTCGGACTTAAGTTAGGTGTTGATTATGTCGCCATATCCTTTGTGAGGACGGCGGAGGATATTGAGCTTGTGCTGAATTGGGCAAAAAGAAAGGGAGTGACTTTGCCCCCTTTAATTGCAAAGATAGAAAAGCCGGAGGCTCTCGAAAATATCAATGAGATTATGGAAATCGTTGGCGGAATTATGGTGGCGAGGGGAGACCTCGGAGTTGAGATGCCTACAGAAAAGGTGCCTATGATTCAGAAGATGCTCATAGACTTTGCAAACAAAAAAGGAAAACTTGTGATAACAGCCACTCAAATGCTCGAATCAATGACCCAGCATACACGACCCACAAGGGCGGAGGCATCTGATGTTGCGAATGCGGTGCTTGATGGAACAGACGCATTGATGCTTTCTGCAGAAACGACTACGGGCAAATATCCTGTCGAGTCTGTAAAGATGATGGACATGATAATAAGATACACGGAAGAGAGCATCGTCCACAGGGCCGTCTCTCCATATCAGATAGGAAAGACATTTCCCGAAGCCATCGCAGACGGCGCTTGCAAGGCAGCCCACGACACAGACGCAAAGGCCATTGTTGTTTTTACCCATTCAGGATTTACAGCAAAATTAATCTCGAAGCTCAGACCGGATGTGCCTGTAATAGCCTTTACACCCGATGAAGTGGTTCTAAGGCGACTGCCTCTTTATTGGGGAACCGCCGCTAAGTTGATGAAAAGAAGGAATGTCGAAATCCTTGATACGGCATTTATGTCAGAAATAGAAAAATCACTTATCAAAGAACGTCTTGTTTCAAAGGGTGACAGCATCGTCTTTGTCGCAAGCTCTTCGTTTTTAGGCAAGCCGAATATCATTAGGCTTCACAGGCTCTAATCATTGAAAAAATAAGAAATATTGCTGTATTATTAAAAACCATGTCCGAAAACAAAGAGATAAATGCCGCTCTCGAAAAACTCAGGAGAGATATAGACGGAATAGATGCGGAGATACTTGAGCTTTTAAATAAAAGGGCCAATATAGCCATAGAGATAGCGAATATAAAGAAAAAGGCAAATCTAAAGTTCTACTCTCCTGAACGCGAAAGGGCAATACTTGAGAGAATCACTGCGCTGAACAAAGGGCCTTTCCCGAACGACGCACTGAGAGTTATTTTCAGAGAGATAATGTCGGCATCACTTTCACTCGAAGAGCCCCTTAAAGTGGCATATCTCGGACCTGAAGGCACGTATACCAATCTTGCTGCAATGAGGCACTTCGGATTTTCTGCAAAGTATATTTCCGTTGAAAGCATAAAGGCTGTCTTTGATGCAGCGGAGAGCGGAAGGGTTAATTATGGAGTCGTGCCCATAGAGAATTCCAATGAAGGCGTTGTCAGCTATACCCTCGATATGTTCATGGATTACGACCTCAAAATATCGGCAGAAGTGCTTTTGGAGGTTTCCCACAACCTTCTGTCAAAGAGCGGCGGCAAAGATAAGGTAAAAAAGATATATTCACATCCGCAGGCCACTGCCCAGTGCAGGGGCTGGCTTGAAGCAAACATGCCGAATATTCCGATACTCGAATCAACGAGCACTGCGAGGGCTGCCGAGATTGCAGCCGGAGATGAAGATGCCGCTGCCATAGCAAGCGAGCTTGCTGCGAGGATTTATGACATGCAGTTTGTGGAGAGGCATATAGAGGATAATAAAAACAACTATACGAGGTTTCTGGTGATAGCCAAGGAGTATCCGTCAAAATCAGGAAAGGATAAGACATCAATATTGTTTTCCGTAAAGGACAGACCTGGAGCGCTTTATGATGTGCTGCTTCCTTTCAGGAAATCAAAGATAAATCTCACGAAGATAGAGTCGAGGCCGTCAAAGAGAAGGGCTTGGGAATACATATTTTTTGTCGATATGGAAGGACATGTGGAAGACAAGAAAGTAAGAAAGGCAATAGAAGACATAAAGGAGACATGCCTTTATCTGAAGCATCTTGGCTCGTATCCCATCGATGAAAGAATTGAAAGGTAATAGTCCTGTGAAAGCTATATCTATGAAACCGATGGAATATGTATCAAAGATAAAGCCGTATGTGCCAGGGAAACCCATACAGGAACTCGAACGTGAACTGGGTATAAAAGGCAGTATAAAATTGGCATCAAACGAAAATCCTCTTGGTGCTTCAAAGAAGGTGGTGGAGGCTTTAAAGGAATTTTTACATAACGGGCATGAACTAAGCCGCTATCCCGACGGTAATGGTTATTATCTGAAAAATGCCTTATCCAAAAAATTATCTACCCCCCTAAATCCCCTCGAATCCCCCCATCCCCCCTTTACTAAAGGGGGGCAAGGGGGGATTACTTATAGGGGGGTCAGCCCTGATGAAATAATATTGGGCAACGGCTCAAATGAACTGATTGACATTGCCGTCAGGACATTCATGTGTAAGAGAGATGAGGCTTTAATGGCAACTCCTTCGTTTGTTGTCTATTCTATGGCAGTTCAATCTGTCGGCGGAACTGTTGTAGAGGCGCCGCTTACGGATTACAGGCATGACTTGATGACAATGGCGGATGCAATTACCGAAAGAACGAAAATAGTTTTCATTGCAAATCCCAACAACCCCACAGGAGCTATCAACAAAAAGGATGAGTTCTCAAGATTTATGGAAAATGTCCCCGAAGGTGTCCTTGTGGTTATGGATGAGGCATATTACGAATATGTGAGGGATTCCGAGTATCCCGACACTTTCAGGTATTTCATGGAGGGGCGTGATATCTTGATTCTGAGGACATTCTCAAAGGCATACGGGCTTGCCGGTCTTAGGATAGGTTACGGCATAGCGAGGAAAGACATAATAGAAGAGATGAATAAAATCAGAGAGCCGTTTAATACGAATACTATGGCTCAACAGGCGGCGTTGAATGCATTGGCTGACGAGGAGCATTTGGAAAAGTCGATAGAGCTCAATGAGCAGGGCAAGGAATTTCTTTATAAAGAACTCGATTCCATCGGAATTCCCTATGTCCCTACAGAGGCGAATTTCATATATATGCCGTTGAATATGGAGTCAAGGATTATTTATGAGGCGCTCTTGAGAATGGGCGTGATTGTAAGGCCCGTAGGGCCAAAGGAGATAAGGGTTACCATAGGATTGCCGGAAGAAAATAAGCGCTTCATAGAAGCATTAAAAACCGTAATGCGTGATGCGTAATCCGTAATGGGTGAAAGACTTACTCATCATCTCATCACGCATTACGCGTTACGCATTACGCATCACGAAGTAAAAAGGAGGAAATTATGGACATAATAGTATTGGGTCCTGATACGACGGAAGATAATGTAAGGCATGTCCTTAAAAAGCTTGAAAGTAAAGGGCTTAAGGCGACAGTATCACAGGGTACTGAGAGGACTATTATCGGCGTAATTGGAGATACAGCAAAGGTGACGGAGGAAGAAGAGGATGCCATCCGCGCAATGACAGGCGTCGAGAATGTAGTGAGGATACTAAAGCCGTACAAGCTCGCAAGCCGTGAGTTCAAGAAGGAAAATTCAGAGATAAATGTAAGGGGAAAAATAATCGGAGGCAAGAAGGTGACTGTAATGGCAGGCCCCTGTGCTGTAGAGAATAAGACCATACTGATGACCATAGCGGAGAAGGTGAAGGATGGAGGAGCGACGTTTCTGAGAGGCGGCGCATATAAGCCGAGGACATCTCCTTATTCATTTCAGGGGCTCGGCGAGGAGGGCCTCAGATACCTTGCAGATGCAAGGGAAAAGACAGGACTCCCTATTATCACAGAGATAATGGACCCGAGGGATATGGATGTAATCGTTGAATATGCGGACATAATCCAGATAGGCGCAAGGAATATGCAGAACTTCAGACTCCTTCTCGAGGTCGGCTCTGTTGACAAGCCTGTTCTTCTTAAACGCGGTCTGTCCGCAACCATAAAGGAATGGCTTATGTCTGCCGAATACATAATGTCAAGAGGCAATCAGAATGTGATGCTCTGCGAGAGGGGGATAAGGACATTCGAGACCGCAACAAGGAATACTCTTGATTTAAGCGCAGTGCCGGTGCTTAAGAAATTGACTCATCTGCCTGTTGTCGTTGATCCGAGCCATGGGGTCGGGAAATGGGATCTGGTCCCGCCTATGACAAAGGCCGCGGTGGCCGCCGGCGCGGATGCGCTCATCATAGAGGTTCATACAAATCCGGAAGAGGCCCTTTCAGACGGCGAACAGTCCTTGAAACCCGATATGTTCGCGCAATTGATGAAAGAGTTAAAGCCGATAGCGCAGGCGGTTGGAAGGGAAATATAACGACGGTGAATAGTGGTAAAGAAGCTAAGGGTTCCCCAAAAAATCGTGAGATTTTTTGGGGTGAAGGTAAGGAAATATTTTTTAATAAAGTAACTATTATCGGCGTAGGCCTTTTAGGCGCATCCTTTGCCCTTGCTCTAAAGAAAAATGGTTTATGCAAGATCATATACGGCTATGGCAGGAATGAAGATAATCTCAGAAGGGCAAAGGAGCGCGGGATAATCGACGACTGCAGCCTCGATGTCTGCAAGGCGTGCAAAGATTCCGACCTTATACTCCTTGCAACGCCTGTTGGTGTGTTCGTAGAAATTGCCGAGAAAATAAAAGGCGCTGTAAAGAAAGGTGCACTGATAACGGATGTGGGAAGCGTAAAAGGCGGACTGGTTCATGAACTGGAATCTTTAATGCCTGATGGAGTTTATTATATCGGCTCCCACCCAATAGCAGGCAGCGACAAATCCGGTATAGACGATGCGAGGCCGGATTTGTTCAATAATGCGAGATGTATCATTACGCCCACAGGGAATTCTGATAAGGATTCTCAGGAGATAGTTGTTTCCCTATGGAAAACCCTTGGAGCAAGGGTGGAATTGATGGATCCTTTTAAGCATGACGAAATATATGCAATTGTAAGCCACTTTCCTCATATTGTCGCCTATGCCTTAGTAAATACAGTTGGAGATGTTGATTCCAAATATATAGGATACGCAGGTCAGGGCTTTAAGGACACGACAAGGATTGCCCTCAGTTCTCCGGAGATGTGGAGGGATATATCTATATTCAACAAAGACAATATCATCAAGATGCTGGATGTCTTCAGGGATAATCTCGACAATATGTCTCAATATCTTAAAGAAAATAATACATCCGGAATAGAAAAAGAGTTTTTGAAGGCGCAGGAATTGAGAAAGAAGCTGAAATAGCGATGGAACGCATAGAACTGAAAAAAGCGAAATCCTTAAAAGGTTCAATAACAGTCCCTTCCGATAAATCCATTTCCCACAGAGCAGTGATGTTTGCATCTCTGGCGGACGGAAAGAGTATTGTAAGAAATTTTCTCAGGGCAGAAGATCCGATAAGCACCATGAATGCCTTTAAAATGCTCGGTATTGAAATAGAAGATGCAAGGGTCAAGGGTCAAGGGTCAAGGGATGAAATAATAATTCATGGAAAAGGATTGCATGGCCTTAAAGAGCCGTTCGATGTAATAGACTGCGGAAACTCTGGGACGACGGTAAGGCTTTTGTCGGGAATATTAGCTGGAAATCCCTTTTTTTACGTGCTTACCGGAGATAACTCTCTAAAGCAGAGGCCGATGGCAAGAGTAATAAATCCGCTTAAAGAGATGGGAGCGGAAATCTCGGGCAGGGATGAAGACAAGTATCTGCCCATTGCAATAAAAGGCAAAAAACTTAAGGCAATAGATTACACCATGCCTGTGGCATCCGCTCAGGTAAAGTCATGTCTGATTCTGGCAGGATTGTATGCGGACGGCACAACACTGATAACAGAGCCTTATAAATCGAGAGACCATACAGAGAGGATTCTTAAATCAATGGGTGCGGAAATAGAAGTTGATGGTCTTACAATAAAAGTCAAGGGTCACCCCCCTATATCAATTAAAGGGGGGTTAAGCCCTATTGATATAACAATTCCATCCGATTTTTCATCCGCAGCTTTTTTTATTGCAGCAGCGCTCATAGCGCCTGATTCTGAGATATTGATTAAAGGCGTCGGAATAAACCCCACAAGGACAGGGTTCCTTGAAGTCATAAATCAAATGGGCGGAACAGCCAAACTCAAAAATGTCAGGGATGTTTCGGGCGAGCCTGTTGCCGATATTTACTGCAGGTCTACTCAAAAACTCAAGGCTGTTAAAATAGGCAAAGAGATTATGCCTTCGCTTATTGATGAGTTCCCAATCCTTTGTGTTTTAGCAACACAGGCCGAAGGCATCACAGAGATAAGAGGCGCTGAAGAATTAAGGGTCAAGGAGTCGGACAGAATTAAGGCAATGGCATCTGAATTGAAAAAAATGAACGTTGAACTTGAGGAATACCCTGACGGAATATCAATAAAAGGCAGAACAGACTTAAAAGGCGCTTTCATAGAGAGTTATCACGACCATAGGATAGCGATGTCGTTTGCAATAGCTGCGCTTGTTGCAGACGGCACAACGACTATAAACAATGCATCATGTGTCGATATATCATTCCCCGGATTTTTCGAAGAATTAAAAAGAATAATGAAATTATGATGACACTTAAACAACTTTCTCATAAGCCGGAGACAATACCTGCCGGCTCATCATGGCATCCGGCTGAACTCGGCGGATATGTAAAGTCAGAACAGTTATTGGAGGCGGCATGATGGATGGTGGTTTCCACCTTAAATCAGCCCCTAAACTGTCCAATAAATGGGGTACACCTCTGTGCAATCATTCCCTGAATTTATTTCTGTAACCATTGATAAAAGTCATATAACTACCATAGGTGAAAGGCTCTATGCCGAAAGCATTGAGTTTGTGAGGGAGCTTGTTAATAATGCCTATGATGCTGATGCAAGTCTGGTTGAGATTATTATTGCCGAAGATAGTATTGAGATAAGGGACAATGGAAGCGGTATGGATATGGAAGGACTCAAACAATATTTCAATATAGGCTCTCAGCAGAAACTCTATTCCCCAAAATCGCCGGTATATAACAGAGACAGGATTGGGCAATTCGGCATCGGCAAGTTTGCAAGCCTTTCAGCGTGTAAGCGATTTGAGGTTATCACAAAGAGGGATGACTTTGTGGGAAGGGTAATCTTTGATAAAGAACAATGGGAAAAGACCCCGGATGCATGGCAATTGCCCTTTGAGAGACTTCCTTCCAATTTCAGGAAACAAAACGGCACTACAGTTATATTGATGGGGCTTGAGAGGGCATTTGATACCGGAGATATAGAGGCAAAAATAATAGAAGGTACGCCCATTAAAGCGCCCCATTTTAGAGTGAGAATAAATAATCATACTGTGATGCCCCGAAGCCTATCAGGCCATAAAATCCCATTCCTTGAGGGAACTCCTTTTGGCCCCGTGAGTGGTGAAATAGTAATCCTTTCAGAAACAGCATCCACAACAACGGACATCGGTATTGATGTGAAGGTGAAGCAGGTAACTATAAGAAGGGAATTTTTCGGCATGGAGACATGGGGAAAGGCAATGGCAAGGGTAAGGGGCGAGGTCAATGCAGATTTCTTGCCCATCACAAGCGACAGAACAGGCTTTATCAGAGATTCCGACGAATACCATGAGTTTCTCAGGGTTATGAGCAGGATAATGGAAGATATAAAGGCAGCACTCCAGAAATTGACTATTAAAAAGGAAGGCAAAAAAGTCAGCCGTGCCTTAAAAGAGGCGCTCCAGAGAATATACAAATCGTTGGCATCAAATCCTGACCTATCGCCATTTGGCGCACTTCCTATCGGCAGCGAGACGAAAGGCATGGGCAGTGCTGCCGAGGTTATTAAGAGGGAAGGAGAAGTCAAAGAAGAAAATGTAAAGGTTGAAGAAAAACCCAAGGTTGAGAAAAAACGAAAAAAGAAACCGAAGGTAAAAAGACTTACACCCAATGCCATCATAAAGAGAATAAAGTTCGGTGAGACAGGCGTGTCATGCGTGGTGGACAGCTTTGGCGAGGACGGGCCCGAGGTATTCTCCGAGGAGACAACCATCTATATAAACCGCGACCATCCCCTTTACAAAAGAGAGTCAGCTAGAGTTGATACCTATGTATTGAACCTTGCGAGGCTTATAACGCAAGAGATTGCCCTTATGAAAGACCCCAGAAATCCAAGACAGGCATTTGAAAGGCAGAGCAAGCTGCTTAAGGATGCTTTTATTGATAGGGATTAAGGGGAAGTCCTGTTTAAAAGGCGGGGATTTTTTGATTAATCTACAGGAACCTTTGCAATTACTTCATCAACGGTTGTTATCCCGTCTCTTACCTTATTCCATGCATCCTCAAAAAGAAAAGTGACCCCTTCGTTCTTGGCTGCCATTATGAGAGAACTTTCACTGGCGTCATTAGAGATTAATTTTCTTAATGCAGGTATTATTGGAAGATATTCATAAACAGCTATCCTTCCGGAATATCCCGT
>CAMTVO010000009.1:0-63488 GCA_947085205.1 uncultured Nitrospiraceae bacterium | reverse complement strand
TGATGTGAGAAATGAAGAAACGGGTAGTCTATTTGGGAGGATTCATTGTAGTGCCGTCAGCAAAGTATCTGCAAGATTTAAAGAGGAATTGGCAAGTAATAATGAATTAGCCAGACTGGTGAGAAAGGTTGAGTCAATTGTCAAGACCTGACACCTTTTACACATATTTTTCTCCATGGCTTTTTTTAGATTATTTTAAATGCCAAAAGCACCCCGATGATTGCTACCATAGCAGCGACATATGTCTTGAATGCCTTCAGCGAGATTTTTTTTAAGAATTTCCTGCCTGCAAAGGTCCCTGCAAATGCCGATGCAGTGGTGACAGACAGAAGAAGTAAATTATCAGAAAGTACATCTCTCTGATTGAATATATAAACAGGAATCCTCGTCACATCCACAACAGATGCGATTATGGCTGCTGTGGCTATAAAGGTCTCCTTTGGGATATTATAATTGAGCAGATAGGCGCTTCTTACTGCGCCCTGATTCCCGACAAACCCTCCAAGAAGACCTGATAGAAATCCACCGATGACATCTATTTTCTTTGGAATTCTCAGTTTTTCTCCAAACCCCATAGCCTCCTTTAGACCTAAAAATATCAATGATAATCCGAGCAGAACCTTCACTACAGAGGAATCCATCTTGCCCTGCAAAAATGCTCCGATGAAGGCTCCTATTAGAGTTAAGATGCCGAATCTCTTCAAAATGTCGAGACTTATATGCCTTCCAAAAATAGAGACCTTCAAGAGATTGTTTGAGAGATGCACGACTGCTACAATAAAAATGGCAATCTTTACGTCATAGAATGCGAGAAAGACTGGGGTGAGGATTGTGCCCAATCCAAATCCTGTCATGAGGGTCAGGGATGCGGCAAGAAATGCTATAAGGGCAGGAATTAATATATCCACTTGTATCACTTTATTTCTCCTGATTTTCTTTGATTTTGCATTGTTCTGTTTATAAATTTATTATTATCAACTTATAGCACATTCCGATTATACCGGCGCCTATGATTACATAAATAAGATTCCATTTCAACCGCCACATTCCGATAAACGATACTGCAGACAGCAGGATTGCAATTAAATCGATCTCGCCTGACTTAGGCATGAAGACATGAGAGCCGAAGAAGACGCCGAGATTGAATATTACGCCTACAACTGCCGCTGTGATGCCGGACAGGGCTGCTGACAACCATGTCATGCCGCGTAACGCCTCAATAAACGGCGCTCCGAGCAGGATAAAGAGAAAGGAAGGCAGGAATGTAAAATATGTTGCCACAACGGCGCCGAGAACAGCTCCAGGCATTCCAAATTCTGTTACCTGCAATGCACCGAGGAAGCCGACAAAGGCTACTATTTTTATAAGGGGACCCGGCGTGGTTTCGCCCAGCGCCAGGCCATCTATCATCTGGCCCGGTTTAAGCCAGCTGTAGTTATCGATTGCATTCTGCGCTACATAGGGAAGCACTGCATAAGCGCCGCCGAATGTAACCAGCGCTACCTTAGTGAAAAACCATCCTATCTGTGTAAATGTGCCGTGCCATGAGTGCAGCGCTGTGAGCATTAAAATTGGAGCTGCCCATAATGCCAGACCAATTAACAGGTGGGCAATCATCTTTTTTGGAGATGGTTTTGTATGGGATTCGACAACGACGCTTTCTTTTGCAGAAATTTCCTCATGTTTCAAAAAGCGGGAAGCTGCCCATCCCATGAACCCTGCTGAAATTATTATCAATGGAAACGGAACCTTAAAGAAATAAAGGGCGCAGAAGGCAAATACTGCAAGGAATACGGCAAGCCGATTTTTAAGAGTCTTTTGACCTATTCGTATAACAGCATACGCTACGATAGCTACTACTGCCGGCTTAAACCCGTAAAGAATACCGCTTATCGCTTTAACTTCGCCGTAAGCAATATATATCCAACTCAGGATAATCATTAAAAGCAGGGATGGGATTATAAACAACGTCCCGGCAATAATCCCGCCCTTTGTTCCATGCAGAAGCCAGCCCATATATGTGGCAAGCTGTTGCGCCTCGGGGCCTGGAAGCATCATGCAATAGTTCAGTGCGTGGAGGAAGCGATTTTCGGATATCCATTTCTTTCGTTCCACAAGCTCTGTGTGCATTAGGGATATTTGTCCTGCAGGGCCGCCAAAGCCTATAAAGCCCAACTTCAGCCAGAATTTGAATGCCTCCCAGAACGAGACCTTATTGTGAATCAATCCATTATCTCCTTTATGAGTTCGCTAACCTTGTTTTTAATCTTTGTTAAAGTCTTTAACCCTCTGGGGGTTGTTCTGTAATATTTCCTTATCTTTCCATCAACATTTTCAGAATAAGACTTTAAGAGTTTTTCCTGTTCAAGTTTGTGTAGTATGGGATACAGCGTGCCAGGACTTAGCTTATATCCATGCCGACTAAGCTCCTCAATAAGCCATAGACCATAAACAGGCTCTTTTGCTGCATGGTGCAGGATGTGAATTTTTATAAATCCCAGAAAGAAATCTCTTATCATATATCTAAACCCGATAACGGAATGCGATAATAATCTTAAATTAAATATTTTAAAATGTCAAACAAAAATTTTATGGAATTGATAGATTATTTAGTCTTTGAATGAGTGACTGTGGATATATCCTATAAAATCCTCTTATACGCCATTGCCTTTAACACCCTTTCCTTTGCAATAGCTTCTGCTGCCTGCCTCGGAAGGACATTCTCCTTGAAGGTCTTTTCGAGGATTAATTTTGTGTTTTTCTTTATCCTCCCAGATATTGCGTCGAACGCCTCTTTCTCTGATTTCTTTGCATATTCTGCGGCAGCCATTATTACGCCGCCTGCATTGGCAATAAAATCAGGGATTGAGAGTATTCTCTTTTTATGGAGTATTTCTTCTGCTTCTATTGTTGCGGGAATATTTGCACCTTGAAGTATCAGTTTTGCCTCTATTTTATCAACATTGTCTTTATTTATCACATCAGGTGTTGCAGCAGGGATAAGGATATCGCATGGTGTCAAAAATAACTCTTCACATTTTTTGACAGTTCCCTTTTTGTAATTTATGACGCTTCCAGTATTTTCTTTTATATCAATTAACTCTTTTACATCAAGCCCGTCAGGATTGCATATGCTTCCCATTGTGTCACTTGCCGCAATGATGACAGCGCCCTTTTCTGAGAGAAATTTTGCAGCAGCCTTACCAACGCTTCCAAAGCCCTGAATTACGACCTGTGCGCCTTTTAATTCAACATTTGCGTATGGACATGCAACCTCTGCACATTCTGCCAATCCAAGCCCTGTTGCACCAAGCTTGTCAAGTGGAAGTCCTCCTATCATCTCTTCAGGCAGTCCAGCAACCCTGCCTATTTCGTCTTGTATCCATGCCATGCATTCTTCATTGCTTCCCATGTCAGGACCTGGAATGTATTCATGTAAATCTTTTATGGCCTGCGCGAATATTCTGAAGTAGTGCTCTTTTTTAGGGTTTTTAGGGTCGGCGATGATTCCTGCCTTTCCTCCGCCGTGGGGAAGCTCTGCAATGGAGTTCTTCATTGTCATGGTTCTGGCAAGCCTTCTCACTTCTTCAACAGTAACATCAGGGGATACCCTCACTCCTCCTATGGAAGGTCCAAGGGCAGTGTTGTCCACAACAACTATTGCACGGAAATTGGAGACAGGGAAGAATAACTGGATTACCTTTGAAGGGCCGATTTCTTGGATTTCTTTTATCATATGCTCCTCTGTGTTCGTTTTGAAAATTATAGCCTAAAATCGGGCAGGTTTCAAATTTTAAGAAGCCTTTTTAAAGGTTTTTATTTAGAAAGATTTGGCAGTCCCAACGGGATTCGAACCCGTGTTTTAGCCTTGAGAGGGCCACGTCCTAGGCCTCTAGACGATGGGACCACATGGCTGGGGAGAGAGGATTCGAACCCCTATAAGCAGATCCAGAGTCTGCCGTCCTGCCGTTGGACGACTCCCCAATCAAATACAGTGAATAGTAATTAGTATAAACAAAAGGCAGTAAAAAATGGAATATTTTCCGTCTAAACTATTCACTGTTCACTATTCACTTTTTTTTGTTTCGAACAGCCCCTTTACCTCTTCCATGAGGTCGTTTATGTCCTTAAACTGCCTGTAAACAGAGGCGAATCTCACATAAGCCACTTTGTCGAGGTCTTTTAATGCCGACATAATCTCCTCGCCTATCCAAGAGCTCTGCACTTCTTTTACGTTCAGCCCCATCAATTTCTTTTCGATGCTCTTCTCTATATCTTCGAGCTTTGTGATGGGAATAGGGCGTTTCTCGCATGCCTTTTTGAGCCCTGTGAGGATTTTGTGGCCGTCGAAGAATTCGCGGCTTCCGTCTTTTTTAATCACCATCGGGAACGGGTCTTCGACCCTTTCGTATGAGGTGAAGCGCTGCTCGCACTTCAGGCATTCCCTTCTTCTTCTGATGACATCCCCTTCCTTGCTCGCTCTTGAATCGATTACTTTGTCTTCGATGCTTCCGCAAAAAGGGCATTTCATGATCAATAAATGGGATGCCTGTCACAAAGGGTCTTTACCCTTATGTTCATGTCAGCTATTACAGAAGGATTGTTTATGTTCCGAATGACATTTGATATTATGTCCGCTATCTCATCCATTTCAGAATCGCCCATTCCCCTTGTGGTTATGGACGACGTTCCGAGCCTTATGCCGCTTGTTATTGTCGGAGGCTTGTCGTCGTAAGGAATGGAGTTTTTATTTGCTGTTATTCCCGCCTTGTCCAGCTTATCTTCCGCCTCTTTGCCTGTTACATTCATGCTGTTCAAATCCACGAGCATCAGGTGATTGTCGGTGCCGCCTGATATTATCCTGAATCCTCTTTTTATAAGTCCTGCCGCAAGCTTCTTGGCATTGCTTACAACATTTTTCTGGTATTCCTTGAACTCCTGACCCAAAGCCTCTTTAAATGCAACAGCCTTTGCGGCGATTACATGGACAAGCGGGCCTCCCTGTATTCCGGGAAATATCATCTTATCAACTGCCTTTGCGTATTCCGCCTTGCACATAATCATGCCGCCCCTCGGCCCTCTCAGGGTCTTATGCGTTGTGGATGTAACGAAATCTGCATATGGAATAGGCGACGGATGCTGTCCAGCGGCAATCAGTCCTGCAATGTGTGCTATATCTGCCATGAGATACGCTCCGACTTCTTTTGCTATATCAGAAAATGCCTTGAAATCGATTATGCGCGAATATGCGCTTGCACCGACAACTATCATTTTCGGTTTGTGTTCGTGAGTGAGCCTTCTTACCTCGTCCATCTCTATATAGCCTGTATCTTTATTTACGCCGTAAGAGACTGCCTTATAAAGCATGCCTGTGAAATTGACTGATGCGCCGTGTGAGAGATGTCCTCCGTGTGCCAAATTCATTCCGAGAATTGTATCACCCGGTTTTAAGAATGAAAAATATACCGCCATGTTTGCCTGTGTGCCTGAATGGGGCTGAACATTCACATGCTCTGCTCCGAATATCTCCTTTGCCCTGTCTATGGCAAGTCTTTCGACTATGTCTGCGTATTCGCAGCCGCCGTAGTATCTCTTGTTCGGATAGCCTTCTGCATATTTGTTCGTGAATACAGAGCCTTGCGCTTCAAGCACTGCGCGGCTTGCATAGTTTTCTGATGCGATTAAGAGGATTTTGTTTTGCTCCCTTTCGGTCTCTTTAATGATTGTGTCGTAGATATCCTGGTCTATTGCCTTCAGATTTTCGAGATTCATTTTCTTGCTGTCTTTTCCTCGATGAGAGTGATTTTCTTAAGCCTGTTTGCATGCCTTCCGCCTTCAAACGGGGTTGTCATCCATGTCCTTACAATCTCCTTTGCGAGGTCTTTGCCTATAATCCTTCCACCGAGCACAAGGATATTTGCATCGTTATGCAGCCTGCTCATTTTTGCTGAGAAAAGCTCATTGCATACCGCAGCGCGGATATTCGGGAACTTGTTTGCAACGATTGACATGCCTATTCCGGTGCCGCATATGAGTATTCCCCTGTCGACCTTTCCTGCTGATACCGCATCCGAGACCTTTTCTCCAAAGTCGGGATAGTCAACGGATTGCGGGGTGTTTGTGCCGTAATCGGCGTATTCGTGTCCTAACTCTTTTAATACCGAGATTATTTCTATCTTTATCTCAAGCCCTGCGTGGTCGGAACCGACAGCGATGAGCATTTATCCTCCGAAGCCTTGTCATTAAACGTTAATTAGCGACTAATTGAATATTTTATAAAAGAGGTGTGATTGAAGTCAAGGAAACGAGAGGGTTTACCGTATTAGAAACTCCAATAGCGCCTTTTCCGTATGCAGCCTGTTTTCTGCCTGGTCAAAGACAGCGCTGTTCGGCCCGTCCATGACTTTATCCGTAATCTCTTGCCCCCTGTGTGCAGGAAGGCAGTGAAGGACGATTGCATCGCTTTTAGCGCACTGCAATAACTGGCTGTTTATCTGGTAATTTTTAAATTTCGACTTTTTCTTTTCTGCCTCTTCTTCCTGTCCCATGCTTACCCAAACATCCGTATAAATCACATCCGCCCTGCCTGCAGCCTCTTTCGGATTTCTGAGGATTATGATGTCTCCTGCATCCTTGCTACCTCTTGCCCTGTCGAGGACGTCAGGGTCAGGCTCATAGCCTTCGGGGCATGCTATTGTCATATCGATTCCTGTCATTGCCGCAGCCTCGATCAGAGAGTTAGCGACATTATTGCCGTCTCCTATGTAAGCAAGGCGGATTCCTTTCAGTTTTCCTTTCTTTTCCATGATGGTCATAAGGTCAGCAAGGGCCTGGCATGGATGGTGCAAGTCAGAAAGCCCGTTTATCACAGGCACTGCAGCGTGCGATGCAAATTCCTCAACAGAAGAGTGCGTGTATGTCCTTAAGATTGTGCCGTTTAAATATCTGGACAAAACCCTTGCCGTGTCCGCAATGCTTTCTCCCCTGCCTAACTGTATCTCTTTCGGATTCAGGTATATGGATTGTCCGCCTAACTGGTATATGCCAACCTCGAAGGAGACCCTTGTCCTTGTGGAAGGCTTCTCAAAAAACAGCCCTATGCTTTTGCCTATAAGCGGACACTTACTCTTGTCCGCACCCGATTTTAATTCTATTGCCCGTCTAATAAGGCCTTCTATCTCTTCCCTTGTCAAATCCCATATTGTAAGAAAATCTCTTTTGTCTGTCATTTTGATAGAACCTCCTCCATGATATCCACCAGATGGTCGATATCTTTTTCTTCCACAATAAGGGGCGGAGTAAAGCGCAGGACATTGCCTGCGGTGCAGTTTATCAGGATGCCTTTTTCGAGACATGCCTTGACTATAGGCGTTCCGTCTCTCGTTAGTTCCAGAGCAACAATTAACCCCTTTCCCCTTATATCCACAATCTGCTCCGGATAATTATCTTTAAGAATCTCTAATTTTTCTATGAAATATCCGCCTATCCTATTACAATGGTCTAAAATAAATCCATCCTCTAAGATTGTTTCAAGCGTTGCTATTGCTGCCGCACAGACAAGAGGATTTCCGCCGAAGGTCGAGGCATGGTTGCCGGGCTGAAATGCCGATGCTACCTTTTCTGTAGCAAGCATTGCGCCGATGGGCGCTCCCCCTCCAAGCCCTTTAGCAAGGGTCATTATATCAGGCGTTATGCCGTAATGCTCATAGGCAAAGAGCTTTCCTGTCCTTCCCATTCCTGTCTGGACCTCGTCTAAAATCAGAAGGAGTCCGTTTCTGTCGCAGACTTCCCTCACTTTTTTAAGATAATCATCCGAAGGAATTTTTACTCCCCCCTCTCCCTGAATCGGTTCGAGCATAATCGCGCAGGTGTTCTGATTTATTGCGGATTCAAGCGCATTTATGTCGTTGAACGGCACATATCTGAATCCGGGCATAAGAGGCTCGAATCCCTTCTGGAATTTCTCCTGTCCTGTGGCCGTCACGGTTGCGAGCGTTCTACCGTGAAATGAGTTCAGCGCTGTTATAATTTCAAAACGTTCCTGTCCGTGGTGTTCCTTTGCATATTTCCTTGTTAGCTTTATTGCTGCCTCATTGGCCTCTGCACCCGAATTGCAGAAAAAGACCTTGTCTGCAAATGAGTGTGTGCAGAGCAGTTTTGCGAGCTTTATCTGCGGCTCGATGTAGTAAAGGTTCGATACATGGAGCAATCTCTGTGCCTGTTTCTGCAGCGCTATGACGACCTTCGGATGGCAGTGTCCGAGCACATTTACCGCAATGCCGCCGACAAAGTCGAGATACTCCTTTCCGTCAGCGCCCCAAACCTTTATACCGCGGCCTTTTCTGAGAGCTACAGGCTGGCGGGTGTAGGTGTGCATCAGGTAACGCTCCGAGTCATTCAGCAAATTGGCAATAAGCTCTTTTGGTGCGATTTTCTTGGCTTCCATAGGAAATGATAACATAATATTGGTGAATGGGTAAATGAGTGTGTTATAATTTTCGGACTATGAAGATTGCGGTTACAGGCAAGGGGGGCGTCGGGAAAACGACTCTTTCTGCGGTTTTGAGCCATCTGTTTGCAGCGGACGGGAAAAGGGTGATTGCTGTCGATGCAGACCCTGATGCAAATCTTGCTCAGGCATTGGGAATTAAGGCTGATGATATGCAAAAGATAAGACCTATCGCGGACATGCCCGAGTTGATAGAAGAGAGGACAGGTGCAAAACCGGGAAGCATGGGGGGAATATTCAAGCTGAACCCAAAGGTCGACGACCTTCCGGAAGAAATAGGATACAAGTTCAACGGTATTACCCTGCTTGTTACAGGAAGGTCAAAGGCTGCCGCATCAGGCTGCTACTGCCCCGAAAATGTCCTTTTAAGGAGACTGCTGAAACATCTTGTAATTGAGAGAGATGAGGTCGTTGTGGTCGATATGGAGGCAGGAATAGAGCATCTCACAAGGGGCACAGCAGAGGCAGTGGATGCATTTATCGTTGTTGTGGAGCCGGGACAAAGAAGTATCCAGACAGCAAATACCGTGAGGGAAATGGCAAAGGACCTCGGCGTGAAGAATGTCTTTGTTGTTGCAAATAAAGTAAGGAGCGAAAGCGATATTGCTTTTTTAAAGGAATATATCAGGGACATGGAGTTTTTAGGCGCAGTAAGGTTCAGCCAGTCTGTTATGGATGCAGATGTCAGGGGAGATTCGCCTTTCAGTGCCGCATCGGAAGTCGTTGAAGAAGTCAGCGTGATAAAGGAAAAGCTTGAAAGCCGTCTCGGAAGAACATAGGGATTCTGGATTACTATCAGACAAGTTTTCCATAAGAAGATATGTCTTATTAAGAAGGGATTTCATCAGTGAGGAGATCAAAAAAGACAAGGACGGAAAAATCCGGGAGACGCTGTTCGGCTTTTCTGAGTTTAAGACCTCTCATAAAATTCTTTTATATGCCTCTTTCAGAAGCGAAGTCGATACCATTGATTTGATAAAATACTGTATCGCAAACGGCAAAGTTACTGTGCTGCCGAAGGTAGACAAACAGAGAAAAGAGATCATGCTTTATGAGATAAGGGATATAAATGAACTTGTTCCAGGCTATCTTGGAATACCTGAGCCGAATGTTTCTGAAGATAGAAGGATGAATATAGAGGATATTGATTTAATAGTTGTTCCAGGAGTTGCCTTTGACGAACATTGCAACAGGCTGGGATATGGCAAAGGCTTTTATGATAAATTATTGATGAGGGTCAAGGGATATATTAAAGCGCAGGGGTCAAGGGTCAAGGGAGTAATTGCGATTGCTTATGAAGAGCAGATTGTGGAGTTAATACCTTCTGAATTGCATGATATAAGGATGGATAAGATAATAACTGATAAAAGGATTATAGAGTGTTGTGGCCAATAAGATGGATAGTAAAAAGATTGAAGAAGGCGTAAGACTGATCCTTGAGGGCATAGGCGAGGACAGGGAACGTCCGGGCATTAAAGACACGCCGAGGCGTGTGGCAAAGATGTTTGCCGAGATATTCGCAGGGCTTGAAACCCCTGAGGAGGATCTGCTGAAGCCTATAGAGGGCGAGAGCCACGATGAGATGGTATTGCTTAAGGATATTCCCTTTTATTCTGTGTGCGAACATCATCTATTGCCATTTATAGGAAAGGCTCATATTGCATATATACCTTCAGGCAGGATAGTAGGACTCAGCGAGCTCGCAAAGGCGCTTGAACATCTTGCCAAGAGGCCGCAGGTTCAGGAAAGATTGACAGCCCAGCTTGCTGATATGATTATGGATAAACTCAGACCGAGGGGCTGCATGGTTGTTATTGATGCAGAACATCTCTGTATGAGCATGAGGGGCATAAAAAAACCAGGTTCCAGGACGGTTACATCAGCGGTCCGTGGAATATTCAGGAGCAAGCAGAGCACAAGGGAGGAAATGCTATCGCTAATTAAAAAAGATTCATAATTTATAATTCTTAATTAAAATAAAGGGAGGAGCAATGTCAGCAAAAATCATCAGCGGTACCGAAATAGCAGCACAGATAAGGGAAGAGATGAAAAAGGAAGTCGCAGAAATGAAAGAGAAGCACGGAATTGTTCCGGGTCTAGTAACGATACTGGTCGGAAAAAACCCGGCCTCGGTAAGCTATGTTACAGGCAAACAGAAAACCGCACACGAGCTCGGTTTATACTCTATTCAGGACGACCAGCCCGAGGATATTTCCGAGGCAGACCTTCTCAAACTCATTGACAAATACAATAAGGATCCCAAGATACACGGCATACTTGTCCAGCTTCCCCTTCCCAGGCACATAGATGAGAAGAAGGTTCTGAATGCTATTGATCCGGACAAGGATGTGGACGGCTTTCATCCTGTAAATGTCGGACGCCTTATGATCGGAGGCGACGAAGTAAAGTTTCTCCCCTGCACGCCTGCAGGCATTCAGGAATTGATCGTGCGCTCCGGTTTCGAAACCTCAGGAGCCGAGGTCGTGGTTGTGGGCCGCTCCAATATCGTCGGCAAACCTATCGCAAACATCCTGCTTCAGAAGGGAAGAGGCGCTAATGCCACAGTTACCGTTGTGCATACCGGCACAAAGAATCTCGAAGCCCACTGCAAGCGTGCGGATATTCTCATTGTTGCTGCAGGCGTCCCCGGTCTGGTGAAGCCTGAATGGATCAAGGCCGGGGCCTGTGTTATCGATGTGGGCGTCAACCGTGTCGGGGAGAAGATAAGCGAAAAGACCGGCAAACCTGTGCCCATCCTGAAGGGAGATGTGGATTTCGATGCAGCAAAAGAGATAGCAGGAGCGATCACTCCTGTGCCCGGCGGTGTCGGCCCCATGACCATTACAATGCTCATGAAGAACACGGTGAAGTCGGCAAAACTTCATGCAGGAATACATTAATAAAAATGGTTCAAGTAGTTCAAAATTGTTTAAATAGTTTGGAGGCACGATGATTATTACCAAAAAGCGTGATTTTAAAGAATTGATGGAAAACATAAAGAACTATAAGAGATTCTTTTTGCTCGGATGCTCAGAATGTGCAACACTCTGTGGAACAGGCGGAGAAAATGAGTTAAATGAGATGGAAGATGCATTAAAGTCTCAGGGCAAGGAAGTTGCAGGCAAATTCGTTGCAAAAACCGGTTGTCAGGTTTTAGGCACAAAGGTTGAACTGAAGCCCTTTAAAGATTCGCTCGATAACGCCGACTGCATCCTCGTGATGTCATGCGGCGCAGGGACGCAGACAGCAGTGGAACTCTTTGATGACAAGCCTGTATATCCGACGAATGACAGCCTTTTCCTTGGAAACATGACGCGGCTTCAGTTCTTTGACGAGAGGTGCTCGCTTTGCGGCAAGTGCATTTTAGACAAGACAGGCGGCATTTGCCCTGTAACCGCATGCCCGAAAGGAATCTTAAACGGGCCTTGCGGAGGGTGCAAGGACGGCAAATGCGAGGTGAGTCCAGACATTAAATGCGCATGGGTGAGAATATACGAAAGGATGAAAAGGCTTGACAGGCTTCAGGAGCTTTGCGATACGACAATGGAGGCGAAGGACTGGTCTGCAGGCATAAAGCCGAGAACTCTTGTGACAAGGGAAGGTAAAAAGTAATGGAGTGATGAAGCTAAGAAGTTGAGAAGATGAGAAGGAGGATAACAGAAGATGGTTTTCAGAGAGGCATTGAATTCAGGAAAATTTGTAGTTACAGCAGAGGTCGGCCCTCCAAAGGGTACCGACATAAAGGAGATGATTCACCACATCGAGCTTTTAAAGGGTAAGGTCGATGCATTAAATGTTACAGATAATCAGTCTGCCGTGATGAGGATATGCTCTCTTGCAGTCTGCAAAGTAGCGCTTGAGCATGGTGTTGAGCCTATACTTCAGATGACATGCAGGGACAGAAACAGAATAGGGCTTCAGTCAGACCTTCTTGGCGCCAATATCCTCGGGATAAAGAATGTCCTTTGCATGACAGGAGACTATGTGCTTGCAGGAGACCACAAGCAGGCAAAGCCTGTTTACGATGTAGAGTCTGTGCAACTCCTCAATATTGTCGATTCTCTGAATAATGGAAAAGACATGGCCGGAAATGATCTGAAAGGCTCGACAGACTTTTTCCAGGGCGCTGTCGTAACTCCGGAGGCAAATCCTATAGAGCCGCAGCTTATAAAATTCGAGAAAAAGGTGAAGGCAGGCGCAAAATTCTTCCAAACGCAGGCAATTTATGATATAAATAAGTTTAAAGAGTTTATGAAATATGCGAGGAAGTTTCCTGTAAAGATACTTGCAGGAATTGTTGTTCTAAAGAGCGCAGGGATGGCCAATTTCATAAACAACAATGTCCCGGGCATAAGAGTGCCGCAGGAGCTTATAGACGAACTCAAGGCAGCCGGTAAGGAAAAGGCGCTGGACACCGGATTAAATATAGCAGCGCGGCATATCAAGCAGCTCAAAGAAGAGAATGTATGCGACGGTGTCCACATTATGGCCATCGGAATGGAAGATAAAGTACCGACAATTATGGAAAGGGCAGGATTATTATAATAATAAGGGAGGCGTATGCCTATAACCTTTAAATGGGCCGGAAAGACTCTGAAAGGAGAGCCAAAGAGCGGAGAGATGTCCGCAAATAGCAAAGATGAAGTAATCTCGGCTTTGAGAAGGCAGGGCATACTCCCCACAGTTATCACCGAAACAGCGCCATCCAAAAAACTCTTCGGACCCAAAAGACAGAAGATTACAGATAAGGATATTGTTGTCTTCACAAGGCAGTTTGCCACAATGTTTATCGCAGGCATACCGATTGTGCAGGGCCTTGACATAATGTCAAAACAGGCGGGAAACAAGTCCCTCGGCGCTGTAATAACACAAATAAAAGCTGATGTAGAGACAGGCACAACCCTCGCTGATGCCCTGAAAAAACACCCGAGGATATTTGATGACCTTTATGTAAACCTCGTGGCTGCCGGAGAAGCAGGCGGCGTCTTAGATGCAGTGCTTATGAGGCTTGCAGGTTATATCGAAAAGGCAATGAAGCTCAAGAAAAAGGTCAAGGGCGCAATGATATACCCTGCAATTGTCATATCCGTCGCTGTGCTTGTTATTTCCATAATCATGATATGGGTTATCCCCATATTTTCAAAGATATTTACAGAGATGGGAGCAAAACTTCCGGCGCCGACAATGAGTGTCATATGGCTAAGTAATTTTCTTGGCGGCATCGGCGGCGTGGTGATACTGGCAGGGTTGATATCAGCGATTTTTGGGATAAGGCAGTACAGAAGAACCGAGGCAGGCAGAAAAAATACCGACAGGCTTCTGCTCAAGGCGCCTGTAATTGGAAACCTCTTGCGAAAGGTTGCAGTTGCGAGATTCACAAGGACACTTGGAACCCTGATAAGCAGCGGCGTTCCCATATTAGACGGCCTTGATATATGCGCAAGGTCTTCGGGCAATAAGGTTGTGGAAGAAGTTGTTTTCGAGGTTAGAAGGGAGGTGGCATCCGGTAAGACCGTTGCAGAGCCCCTTTCGAAGTCCGATGTATTTCCCCAGATGGTCGTTCAGATGATAAATGTCGGCGAATCTACAGGCGCACTTGACCAGATGCTTGTAAAAATAGCCGACTTTTACGATGACGAAGTGGATGATTCCGTTGCAAATCTTACAACAATGTTGGAGCCAATGCTCATGGTATTTTTAGGAATAACCATCGGTTATATTGTTGTAGCGCTTTATCTCCCGATATTCAAGATGGGAGAAGTCATCGGGAAGTAAATTCCTACTTATACTTAGACAGTCTGTATCTGAACTCCCTGAACGATAATCCCAGAATCTCCGCGGCCTTTGTTTTTACGCCGGTTGCCATTTGCAGTGCTTTGTGTAATAAGTCCCTCTCCACATTTGCAAGATATTTATTCAGGTCTATTCCCACTTCTAAAATCTCTGAGCTGGGCTGGTTTATGCCTGCTGGCGCTGAACATGCGTTGCATTTTAGATATCCATTCTCAGAAAGGATGACCTCTCGCTCTATTATGTTTTTCAGCTCCCTGACATTGCCTTTGAGTTCCTGATGCATTATGAAGTCAACAAACGCAGGGTCAATTCTGGATATGTTTTTCTGAAACTTCCTTGAAAATAACCTTACAAAGTGGTCAATGAGCAACGGAATATCTTCACGTCTTTCTCTTAAAGAAGGAAGTTTTATTTCAAATGTTGCGAGCCTGTAGTAGAGGTCTTCTCTGAATTCACCTTTTTCCAGCGAATCCTTCAGTGCTTTATTTGTTGAGGCAATTATCCTTACGTCAACCTCTATCTCATTCGTGCTGCCAATGGGCCTGATTTTTTTCTCTTCTAAGAATCGCAAGAGTTTTGCCTGCAGCGACAAAGGCATTTCGCCTATTTCATCCAGAAATAATGTCCCGCCACTTGCCTCATCTATTAACCCTCGCTTTGATGTGTAGGCGCCCGTGAAAGAGCCCTTAGTGTATCCAAACAATTCACTCTCAAGTAGTTCTGCCGGCAGGCTGGCACAGTTTATAGCAACGAATGATTTTTTCGCCCTCCTGCTTTTTTCGTGTATTGCCTTTGCAACCAGTTCTTTGCCTGTACCGCTTTTTCCAGTTATGAGGACATTGGTATCAAATGGCGCTATCTTATCTATCATATTAAATACCATTTTCATAGCCTCAGACTTTCCAATGATATCCTGATATGCATCCGCATATTGCTGGAGTTCTCGGACTTTCCTCTGGATGGTTATTTTTTCCCTTATGTTCTTCAGGACAATCCTTATTTCATCCAGATTAAAGGGCTTTGTCACATAATCATATGCCCCTGACTTCATCGCCTCTATTGCTGTCTCCGTTGATGCAAACGCAGTAATTATAAGCACCACGGTTTCGGGGTTTTGTTCTTTTGTTGTCCTGAGTATTTCAATCCCGGAGCCATCCGGAAGGCGAAGGTCAATGAGTGCGGTGTCGAAATAGTACTTGTTTATTAGATTATTAGCATCTATTACGCTTGCTGCCTCATGGACTTCAAAATCACCTTCAGAAAGAATGGCCTTTAATACCTTTCTGATATTCTGTTCATCATCAACAATTAACGCGCGCATAAAACCTCCATAATGCGTCAAGCGTCATACGTCAAGCGTGACTTGATTCTCGACTCTTGACACTCGACACTCGACTCTTTACGTTTCTTTTGCGGGAAACACAATCGTAAACTTTGCCCCTCCGAAAGGAGATTTGTTTACCATAATATTCCCTCCCAAACTCGTTATTATCCTGTATGCTATTGCCAGCCCGAGTCCTGTGCCATTGGCTTTTGTCGTTACAAATGGTTCAAATATCCTGTCTTTCATGTCCTTATCTATCCCTGCACCGTCATCTTCTATTTCTATCCTTGTTTCTTTTTGATTTCGCAGAAGTGAGACTCTTATCTCCGACTTCGCAGCTTCGATGGCGTTTTTAATAATATTGTTCAGCGCAACCCCCATAAATGTCCTGTTTGCAATAACGGCGGCATTGTTTATGATTTCGAGCGATATTTTTTTGTCACTCTCCTGACGGTTTATCAAAGACTTCAAGGTCTCGGATAAATCAACTTCTTCTTTCGGCGCATCCGATGGACGGGAGAACAGCAGGAAGTCATTAACGAGATTCGCGAGCCGTTTTGTTTCCGTGCTTAGCATATCGATAAATTCCCTGTCATTCCTGCCTTCCTGTAAGAACTGCGCTGCAGCAGAGATGGATGCAAGCGGATTTCTCAGCTCATGCGCTAAATCAGCGCTCACCCTGTACAGCCTTTCGTATCCTTTCATCTTTATCTTATCTTCCTCCAAGCGCCTGATATGCTCCTCTTGCTCTTCCAACCTTTCTTTTAGATTGTCTCCTGCGAGGGCGATGAGGGAGAAGGAAAGCAAATGCAGGGAAATATTCAGGATACCTTCTTTTGGGTTAGTAATTCCGCTCATGTAATAAACCGCTCCATAAAGAATCACTGCTGTAACCGGGAATATAAACATCTTCTTAGTTTTTATCAGGACAGAGGAAAAAAATATGGGAAACAGGTAGAGAAGGGTCAGATATGAATACATTTCGAGGTTTATATAAACCATTGCCGAAATGAAAACGATATCCAAAAGGAAGTCGAAATAATTGACCTTTTCGGATGTAACGAAAAGCCTGAACATGACTATAAAACTGTATATAGCCAGGATATACGTCAATTTAGGTAGGGCATAAGGCAGGCCTGCAATCTGGAACGATATCAGCAATGCCAGTGCAAATATGAACCGCCCGATCCTGTAATAGTTGAAAAAGGATGACAAATACATTTATAAATAGTGTAGGGCGACTGACAATTTTTGTCAATTAAAGTGACAGAGATTGTTTGTTTTCAGTTTTTATTCTTTTTCAATATCATTAAAAATCAATCTGTTATAAGTTGGTGTATTCTGGCATAAAACATGCTCTACAAATATGTAAAAGTCCAGATTATCGATGTCTGAGGCAAAGGGGGTGAAATAAAAGGCTGCAAATCCGCCATTGGCGGATGAAATCTTCAATCGGAGGGTTAAGAAATGTTTAAAGCAATTAGTAAAATGAAGGTAAGGGATAACAGGGGTTTTACCCTTGTAGAATTATTAATCGTCATTGCCATTATCGCAATACTGGCAGCGATAGCAATACCACAGTTTGCAGCTTATAGGCAAAGGGGTATTGAGGCAACTATGTCATCTGATGGAAAGAATGCAGCTACAGCGCTGGAAGCTGTTTTTGCTGATTGTCAGGCATATGCAACATTGGCTGCAACTACAGGCCCGGCTACTCCTGCACTTGCAGGCGTCTGCGCTGCTGGAGGCGCTCCGACTGTCGCCATAAGCGCAGGTAATACAGTAACTATTACTAATCCTACTGCTACTACCTATACAATTGTTGTTACAAATCCAGGTGCCACGAGAGCCAATCGTACAACATTTACTGTAAATGGACCTGGCGGAACTGGAGTTTGGTCGTAAAAGGACCAAGACCTAAAATGGGACGGTTCTATTTTTCAAGGGGCGTTAAAACGCCCCTTTTATTTTTTTAAAATTTGTCATTCCCCGATTTAATCGGGGAATCCAGTGTTTTCAATGACTTCTGGATTGTCCGGTCAATCCCCCGGTCAAGCCGGAGGAGGACAATGACAGACTTACATTTTGATAAACTACAAAAAGTTACCGAATTAGTGAGCTAGTACAATGGGTTCAAATTTTCCTTTGTGAGCCAAAGGCTCATGAGGGTTTCATTACGGATTATGATAATGAAAAAGTGTTATATAATTGCTATAATTTAGCTATAGAACCGACGAGGAGGTGTTTTGTATGACAAGTACATTATTAGAAAAGGAAACTATCAAAAAACAATATACCTATGAAGACTATGAAAAGCTTCCAGAAGGCGCACCGTATCAATTAGTAGGAGGAGAACTAATCATGATACCGTCACCTATGCCTTATCATCAAATAATATCAAGAAATATCGGAGTTGAGGCATTAAAGTTTAATGAACAAAAAACCTCGGAGAAATTATTTTTGCACCAATGGATGTTTATCTATCCGAAACTGAGACCTATCAGCCCGACATTATTTTTATATCAAAGGAAAGGCTTAATATAATCGGCGAAAAAAAGATAGAGGCAGCCCCTGACCTTGTAATTGAAATACTCTCCCCTGCAACTGCATATTATGATTTAAGACACAAAAAACATGTATATGAGAAAACAGGTGTGAAGGAATACTGGATAGTTGACCCCATGGAAAAGAGCATAGAGGTTTATGAGAATACAAACAGCGGGTTTAAACTCTTCAATCAAGGACAGCAAAAAGGCAGTATAAAGTCAAAGCTTCTTGAAGGTTTTGAAGTTGAAATAGAGAAGGTCTTCTAACACACATAAATAAACGATAAAATACTTATACTTAAAAGTGAGATTTCAAAAGATTTGTATTGTGGTTCTGTATGGGTATTGATAAAACATTTTCCAATGTAATAGACTAAAATTATAAATTTCTACGACATTGCCGTATATACATCAGAGAATTTTTCAATGGAGGGACGATGCATTTTATTGGCCTTGATGCCGGTTCGGTTGCTGTTAAGATTGTTGTCCTTGATGAAAACGGCAGTAAGGTTGAAGGACATTATGTAAGACATTGCGGTCATACTGTCAGTGTAGCATTAAGGCTATTGAAGGGGATAAAGGAAAGATTTCCAGAAAGCTCCCTGTCGATAACCGGCTCTGCAGGAAAGATTATCGCTTCTGCTCTTAATATCAAACCGGTCAACGAGATTGTCGCGCAGTCTTATTCAATAAAAAAATTATTCCCTCGTATCAACACCGTCATCGAACTCGGAGGAGAGGACTCAAAGCTTATCATTTTGGATAACGGAAACATAAAGGACTTTTCGATGAACTCCGTATGCGCTGCAGGTACAGGCTCATTTCTTGAGCAGCAGGCAGAAAGATTGAGGTTGAGCATAGAAGAATTCAGCGAGATTGCAGCAAGGTCAAAGAGACCTTCAAAGATTGCAGGCAGGTGCAGTGTCTTTGCAAAATCAGACATGATACACTTGCAGCAGATTGCCACCCCTATGGAGGACATCGTTGCCGGCCTCTGTTTTGCCGTTGCGAGGAATTTCAAGGGTACAATTGCAAAAGGAAGGGATTTGAGACTTCCAGCGGCGTTTCAGGGCGGAGTGGCCGCAAATAAAGGCATGGTAAGGGCATTTAGAGAGGTCTTTGAGCTTGATGAATTGTTTGTCCCGCCTGATTTTGCATTTATGGGCGCATTGGGCGCAGCCTTGAAGAACATTGATGAAAACTTCGTGAATGCATTTGATTTAGAGAGGCTGGAACAATTCGTTTCATCCACAAAATTCTCCGAGCATGGTTATGCGCCTTTAATATCGGGAGATGATGACTTTTTTGAAAGACACATTAAAGACAGTCAGCAGTCAGAAAAAAATAAAAACCTATCGCCTTCTAAGATTAAGGCTTATCTCGGCATTGATATAGGTTCTATAAGCACAAACCTTGCTGTAGCAGATGAGAACGGCAATCTGCTTGCAAAGCGTTATCTTATGACTGCCGGCAGGCCTATAGAGGCTGTGAAACAAGGGCTTGAAGAGATTTATTCTGAAATCGGAGACAATGTGGAGATTATGGGCGTGGGCACTACAGGCTCAGGCAGGTATATGATAGCGGATTATGTCGGCGCCGATATTGTGAAGAACGAGATTACCGCTCAGGCAACTGCCGCAATATTTATCGATCCTAAAGTGGATACCATATTCGAGATAGGCGGGCAGGACTCGAAGTATATCTCGATAAGGGACGGTATCATTGTCGATTTCGAAATGAACAAGGCGTGCGCTGCAGGCACAGGCTCTTTTATAGAAGAACAGGCCGAAAAGCTCGATATTTCCGTAAAAGACCAATTTGCAGAATGCGCATTCCGCTCAAAAAATCCTTGCAGGCTCGGAGAGCGGTGCACTGTGTTTATGGAAAACTCTCTCATGTCAAATCTCCAGAGGGGCGCTGATAAAGACAGTCTCCTTGCAGGGCTCGCATATTCTATCGTACAGAATTACATAAATAGGGTTGTCGCGGGCAAGTCTATCGGCGAAAACATCTTCTTTCAGGGCGGAGTAGCCTTTAACAAGGCGGTTGTTGCAGCCTTTGAAAATTATGTCGGCAGGACGGTAACTGTCCCGCCTAATCATGATGTTACTGGTGCCATTGGGATGGCGCTGATTGTCAGAGATTATATGAAAAGCAGTACTAAATTCAAGGGTTTTGAGCTTTCAAAGAGACGGTATGAGATAAGCTCATTTGAATGCAAAAGCTGCCCCAATGTCTGCGAGATAAACATGGTGAAGGTTCAGGGAGAGGAAGGCAATCTTTTTTACGGAGGAAGATGCGAGAAATATGACGTAAGGCGCGCTAAAAAGTCAGAGGTTCCGGACCTCTTTGCATTCAGGGAAGAGATGCTGTGGAAAGAACATGAAAAGCGTAAAGCGTTATGCGTCTCATCACGGATCACGGATCACGCATCACGGACTAAAATCGGAATCCCTTACATTTTTTCCTTCCACGATTATTTGCCTTTCTGGTCAACATTTTTATGGGAATTGGGCTTTGAGGTTGTTGTATCTCCAAAGACGAATAAGCAGATTATCAACCTCGGAGTAGAGAATGTGCTTTCCGAGACGTGCCTTCCTGTGAAGGTCGCACATGGACATATTAAATGGCTTAAGGATGCCGGAGTAGAGGCTGTATTCATTCCAAGTTTTATCAGTATAAACCAGAACGGCGATGAGTTCAAAAAAGGCGTGTCGTGTCCGTATGTACAGACAATTCCTTATGTCTCGAGGGCTGCGATTAAGGGTTTGAAGACGATTACTCCTGTTATTGACCTTGGGCTTGGTATGAACTATCTCAAGAAGGAAATAAAAAGGGCTTTAGGTGACTATGGCGTCAGGGATAAGGGCATTGAAAGGGCGATTAGGCTTGCCCAGTCAGTTCAGGATGAATTCCAGAGTGCGATTAAAGAAAAGGGAAGGGAGATATTAGACAGAATACAGAAGACAGAAGACAGAAGACAGAGCAAGGAAGATATAAATCCTGAACTCCAAACTCTTAACTCTAAACTCCCAACTATTGTTATCATCGGCAGGGCATATAATTCTTTTGATTCAGGCGTAAATCTCGATATTCCGAAGAAGCTGTCAAATATCGACGTTATTTCGATACCTATGGATATGCTTCCGCTTGAGCATGAAAGGCTTCAGGATTCATGGCCGAATATGTACTGGAGGTCGGGGCAGAGGATATTGAGGGCTGCGAGGTTCGTGAGAAATACGCCTAATCTGTACGCCATTTATATAGGAAACTTCTCATGCGGCCCTGATTCATTCATTCTTAAATATTTTAAAGAAGAGATGGGGGAGAAACCGTTCCTGCACATCGAGATAGACGAACACAGTGCAGATGCAGGCGCAATAACAAGATGCGAGGCATTCCTTGACAGCGTTGAACAACAAAGGCGCGATGCGTTAAGCGTAATGCGTAATGAGCTAAAGACTAAGAACAGAGACTCATCACGCGTTACGCATTACCCATCACTTAAAAAACGTACTGTCTTTATACCTCGCATGGCTGACCATGCCTTTGCCCTGAAGGCAGCTTTTGAATATTGCGGCGCGCCTGCCGAGGTCCTGCCCGAATCCGATAAAAAATCTGTGGACATCGGCAGGCGGTATGTGTCGGGCAAGGAGTGTTATCCTTATATCGTAACATCTGGTGATATGCTGAAGGTGGTCTTTTCACCTGGATTCAGACCTGATGAGGCGGCCTTCTTTATGCCCTCTGCTAGCGGACCATGCAGATTCGGGCAATACAACGTGTCCCACAGACTGATACTTGAGAAGTTAGGACTAAAGGATGTCCCGGTACTTGCGCCTGAGCAGGATATTCAGTTTTTCGCTGACATGGGTGTTGAGAGGAGGGATTACTCAAGGAAGGCATGGACAGGTATAGTCGCCTATGAGATGCTCACAAAGTGCCTCCACGAGACGAGACCATATGAGAAGATGGAAGGGGATTCCGAAGGGATATACGAGATATACCGTGAAAAGATATATCAGGGACTGAGGGGTAGAAACGGGGACATGGAAGGACTGCTTAAAAAGATGAGAAATGACTTCATGTCTGTACCTAAGAGAAAGGAAACGAGGCCCCTTATTGGTATCATTGGGGAGATCTTTGTGAGGTTGCACAGGTTTTCCAATGAAGGCCTTGTCAGAAAGATCGAATCCACGGGAGGAGAAGTGTGGCTTGCACCAATGGAGGAATGGCTTTATTATGTAGATACACTCTCATTCAGGAGGGCATTGATAAAAAAAGACAGGTCTGCTATGATTAATATCTTCTTGAAGAGGTTCTTTCAGGAGAGGATCCAGCATAGGCTCGAGAGGCCTTTCAAGGGATATTTGAATACCTTAAGAGAACCAAAGACGGCGGAAATATTGAAAAAGGCATCGCCTTATGTCTCTGATACCTTTGAGGGCGAAACGGTTTTAAGTATAGGCAAGGCTATAGACCTTATAGAAAGAGGCGCATCAGGCATTATAAATGCCATGCCTTTTGGCTGCATGCCCGGCACTATAGTAGCTGCATTGATGAAGGCAGTAAGTAAAGAATACGGCGTCCCCTGTATAAGCATTCCGTATGATGGGACAGAGTCTCCGGCCATTGAGCTTCAGTTGGAGGCTTTTATGGAAGCAGCGCGTGATAGAGTTAAAGAGTTAGGGGTTAAGGAGTTAAGGAGGTGATGGTGTGGGCAATGTAGCAAAGTGGCGTAAGAAGAAGATGCGTAAGCACAAACATAGAAAGCTTCGCAAAAGGACAAGGGCGCAGAGGAGAAAATAATGCGAGAAAATAAAAGGAGTCAACGATGAAGGATATAATTGCTTTGCAGGAAAAAGCTGCTCTTGTAGAAAAAGAGTTAAAGACCCTTACCGATAAGGTTACAAAATTGGAAAAGGCATTGAGCGAGATAAACGACTTGAAGTTGGAGATAAAAGGATTGAAGATCTTTCTGGGAAGGGTTCATCCTGATTTTAAGACCCAACTCCCTGATATACTGAAAAAGCTGTAAAGACTAATAAAACCTTGTAATCTTAGCTCCTACAAAGGGCATTTTCCTGATATAGTCTTTCAATAAAACCTTTTTTACCGAGCCGCCCTTGCCTTTTATCCCGCTTGCGTGAATCAAATAAATCTCTTGTTGTTTCCTGTTTTCTGTCTTAATGATTCCTATGTGCCCTACTATTTCTCCTGAAATTCTTTTTTTAGCGTCTTTTATAAAGAAGATGATATCGCCGCTTTTTAATTTTTGCACTCCTTTCATCAGCTCATCAGGTGGGAGCATATCAATTAAATCTCTGCCCCTTGATCCTTTTATTTCTATGGTTCTTCCTATTTCTGCAGTTATCTCCTCGCCCCACTTACCGCTGTATATCATGTCCTCGCCGTATTCAAATCGGTCATCATAATTTATTACAATACCGTCTTTAAGAATGCCCTTTGAGTGAAACCTTTTATCCAACGCTATCCCGACTGCCTTATCCGGAGAATTGCTCAGGGCAAGCTCTACCGCCCTGAATGTGAGATACATGCAGTCCACCCTTTCGTCCGCAACAATAACCGCTCTGGAGACATACTCTCCCATTGGGTCTTTATCATAAGGCGCGCCTACAAATTTTTCCGCCCATGCAGCTATCTTTTCACCGATTGGTTTGTTTTTTATTTCAGACTGAAATTTGCTGATTTCCATATCAGTAAGGGCAAGGCAATCAGTGATCAGGAAAAATACAATTATTACCAATCCCCAATCCCTGACCCATAATTTCTTCACCCGGAAATGTCTCTAACTAATTGATTTGTAAGTAATTAATAATTTGTCATTCCGCACTTGCCTGCCCTCGAAGTCCTTAATCGGGGAATGACAAGAGGGTCGGGGAATGACATTTTCATTCCCATTTCTGCCGCTTTGTCGGCATGTGTGTTTCATATGCTATAATACCACATGTCGGATATTATCAAACCCTTTTCCACCACAGGTATCGGCAGTCTCCCGCATAGAAATCCTGAAGAGGCGTGCGAGCTTATACTGAGGACATTCGATATCCCTTTTTGGCCCCAGCTTCCGAAGATTTCATTCAAAGAATCGATGATTATCCAGTATTCTGAGGGCATGCCTTATATCAGGACAAACGAAAAAGAGCAGGAGGCATGGATTATTAGGGACGGCAGCGACGAACTTGAAAGATTTTATGAATCATGCGCCGAAAATACAAAGATAGCCGTATCAGAAGATTACGCCATAGGGCTTCACACATTTTTGAGAATGATAAAGGGCAGGAGGTTTAAGATATTGAAGGGGCATGTTACGGGCCCTCTGACATTTACTCTCGGACTTAAGGACAACTACGGACGGTTTGTGTTTTTTGACGAAGAGCTCCGTGAAATATCTTCAATGCTCTTAAAGGCAAAAGTGCGATGGCAGATAGACATGCTCAAGCAGCATGCCGATAATGTCATAATTTTTATAGACGAGCCGATTCTTTCTGCGATAGGCAGTTCTTCTTACCTTGGAGTCAACAGCGAAGATGTGCCGAGGCTCCTGAAGGAACTTGTATCCGCCATCGAGGAGGCAGGCGGCATATCCGGAATACATTGCTGCGGCAGGGCGGACTGGCCAGTGGTAATTAAAAGCGGCGTCGGGGTTGTCAGTTTTGATGCCTTTGAATATTTTGATACACTTGCCATATACCATGAAGACATGAAAAAGTTCCTTGAGGGCGGAGGCTATCTCGCATGGGGTATTGTGCCGACATCCGATGCCATAAAATCAGTGGATGATAAATATCTCAAGACATTAATGGATAACAATCTTAAAAAAATATGCGACCATGTGCCTTCTGAACTTGTAAATTCACGCATCCTCCTTACCCCTTCTTGCGGCACAGGCTCAATGAGCATAGAAGAGACCATAAAGGTGTTCCAACTCGTCATGAGACTGAAAGAGGCGATGGCATGAAAGAAAGTCAGAAGTTAGCAGTTAGCAGTCAGCAGTCAAAAAAAGGTATTTTTATATCTTTTGAAGGAATAGAAGGCACTGGCAAGACAACACAGGCAAGGCTTCTGGCAGAGAGGCTCGCTGAGGAAGGGTATGGTGTAGTTTTGACAAAAGAGCCGGGTGGCACTGTTATCGGCAATAAAATAAGAGAGGTATTGCTTCAGCCGGAACACAAAGAGATGTTTTATCTGACAGAGCTTCTGCTCTATAATGCGGACAGGGCACAGCATCTGAAAGAATTAATATTCCCTGCAATAGACGAAGGAAAGGTTGTCATAACCGACAGGTTTACCGACTCAACCATCGCATATCAGGGCTATGGACGAGGCATTGACATGTCTCTTATAAGGTCAATCGATGAAATAGCAGCAGGCGGTATAAGACCTGATTTGACCATACTTTTTGACCTTGATGTCGAAGCAGGATTAAAGAGGAACAAAGGGATAAATAAGGTCGACAGGCTTGAGCTTGAGGACATCGAATTTCATAAAAAGGTGCGTGAAGGTTATTTTAAGATTGCGGATAAAGAATCCGAGAGGATTAAGGTCGTCGATGCATCGATGACGTTTGAGCAGGTAAGCGAAAAGGTCTGGGAGATTGTTCGATGGCGATTAGAGATATAATAGGTCAGGAAAAGGCTTTGAGAATACTCTTCGGCACCCTGAAAAGAAACAGGGTTCCTTCATCCATGCTGCTTTCGGGAGACTCGGGAATAGGCAAAAGGCTTGCCGCCTTAAACTATGCGAAAGCCATCAATTGTTTGCAGCCTGTTGATTTCGACTGCTGCGATAAATGTATGTCTTGCAAAAAGATAGACTACGATAATCATCCGGATGTACTAATCGTTACGCTTGAAAATATGGAGGACAAGCTCGGTCTGGAAAAAAGAGAATCAAAAGACGACAGCAGATATGAAATTCCGATAGGGGCCATAAGAAGAATTGAAGAAATAATATCTTTAAAACCGAACGAAGGGAAAAAAAAAGTTATTATCATAGACGATGCCGATACCATGAATATCAATGCTGCAATTGCATTTCTCAAGACCCTTGAAGAGCCGCCTGAGGATAGCCTCATACTGCTTATATCGTCCAATCCGGATAAACTGCCTGACACGATAAGATCACGGTGCATAAATGTCCGTTTTTATCCTCTGCCCGTGGATGGATGCAGGGAAGTTGTATCTAAAAATATCGACATGAAAAATATTCGCGCCGTGCTTAATCTTTCGATGGGAAGGCCGGGTCTTGCAATATCGAGGGATTTCATAAAAGAGAATGAATGGTTTGCGAAGCTTTTTAATAATATGATTCATGGGGGATCAAAAGACACATGGTCGGATAAGGGTGAAATTAAGTCATGGCTCGATACGGCCTTTATCCTTTTGAGGGATATGGCTGTCTATAAAATTACAGAGAGGGAATCTGATCTGATATTAGGCAATAGGCAATGGGCAATAGGCAATAAACAGAAAACTAAGGACATTCTGAATTCGTATCAGGACATGCAGCAGGTAAAGGGACTCCTTGATTTTAATCTCAATAAATCCATAACATGGAATTATGTATCAACGATAATGAGAAGAGTTGTGGAGGTGTAAATATAATGCCGGATGTTGTAGGTATACGATTTAAGAGTTGCGGAAAAATATACGATTTCGAGGTTAACGGAATAGAGGTGAATGAAGGGGATTCCGTTGTCGTGGAGTCTGATTTCGGTGTCAGTATAGGCAGGGTAATAAGGGGGAGGCGCACGGTAGAAGCCGGTGGAAGGGAACTCAAGAAGGTTATGAGGGTTGTCGGCGAAGACGATATAAAAACAGACGAGGGAAACAGGAAACTCGAACAAGAGGCTAAGGATTTCTGTGTCGAGCGGATAATGGCGCGCGGGATCCAGATGAAGCTTGTAGGAGCAGAGACGACCCTTGACAGGAAAAGGATAATCTTCTATTTCACGGCAGACGGGAGAATAGATTTCAGGGAACTGGTAAAGGACCTTGCCGCAAGGTTCAAGACAAGGATAGAGATGAGGCAGATAGGCGTAAGGGACGAGGCAAAGCTTATCGGAGGCCTCGGCATATGCGGCAGGGAGCTTTGCTGCAGCACATTCCTCTCATCCTTTGAGCCTGTATCCATAAAGATGGCGAAAAAACAGGAACTGGTTTTGAATGTAGGCAAACTTTCGGGACTTTGCAGCAGGCTTATGTGCTGTCTAAGGTACGAATACGACGGCGATACGGAAAGCATTTCGTCTGATGACGAGATACCTATAGAGGATGAAGATGCTCCTGCAGGGGGCCGAGAGATCGGGATTTCGGTCGTTCTTTCCAAGCTTGAGCAGGGCGATATGAATGACGACTCGATTGAAACGTCTCTGGATAAAGATTCGGGGCAGGGGCAGACAAGCGAAGAGACAAAGCAGGAGCAGGAAGCTAAACCTGAAAAGAGCGAACAGAGACATAACAGGTTCAGACATAAAAGGAGGCGTTTCAAGAGATGAGAGACGGCGCTAAAAGATTCTATGTTACAACGCCGATTTATTATGTTAATGACATTCCTCATATCGGCCACGCATATACAACCATTGCAGCAGATATCCTTGCACGCTATAACCGTCTTAAAGGAAACGAAGTATTCTTTTTGACAGGCACCGATGAGCATGGCCAGAAGGTTGAGAAGGCTGCAACGGATAGGGGAAAGACTCCAAAGGAGCAAGCAGACAGCATGGTCGATAATTTTAAAAACCTTTGGAAGAAAATGAATGTATCAAACGATGCCTTCATACGCACTACAGACGTCGAGCATATAAAGACCGTGCATTGGTTTTTACAGATGCTCTTTGACAGGGGAGAGATAAAAAAAAGGAATTATGCGGGATGGTACTGCGTTCCTGACGAAAGGTTCTGGACAGAGAAAGACCTGATAGGCGGCAACTGCCCTGACTGTGGGCGCCCTGTCGAACAGATACAGGAAGAGAACTATTTCTTCCTCATGTCGAAGTATCAGGAGCGGCTGATAAAATATATAGAGGAAAATTCTTTATACATACTTCCAGAAACCCGCAAAAATGAAGTGATCGGCTTTTTAAAGAACAACACCCTCGGAGACCTCTGCATTTCGAGGCCTAAGCACAGGCTTTCATGGGGGATTCCGCTTCCATTCGACGATAATTTTGTAACATATGTATGGTTTGATGCGCTCGTAAATTATTTTTCTGCAACGAGGTATCTTGCTCCATCTGTTCACTGTAATGATTGGTGGCCTGCTGATCATCATATCATCGGAAAGGATATTTTGACCACCCATGCTGTTTACTGGTCAACCATGCTGATGGCGCTGAATATGCCCTTGCCGGGCAACATCTTTGCCCACGGATGGTGGACAGTGGACGGCAAAAAGATGTCAAAGTCCATCGGCAATGTTGTTGACCCGAATGCGATAGTTGATAAATACGGCGTTGACGCTTTCAGATATTTCCTTTTCAGGGAAGTGCCCTTCGGACTCGATGGCGATTTTTCGGAAGATGCGTTGGTAAGGCGCATTAACACAGACCTCGCCAATGACCTCGGAAATCTTTTGAGCAGATTTCTTACAATGGCTGACAAGTATTTTGAGGGAAGGATTAATGTTGTCGAATCTTCCGGCGATTTTGCTCAGGAATGCGTGAAGGTAAACGAAAGTATTAATAAAGAAGATTTTTGGCTGCGTCTTCAATTCAATCTGATTCTCGAAAGTGTATGGAATATTATTGGAGCAGCAAACAACCATATTGCGCAGAAAGAGCCTTGGAAGCTTGCAAAGAGCGATCCTGACGAACTCAAAGCTGTCCTATTCAACATCTGGAACGCGTTGAGGCTTATTGCATTAGCCATATATCCCTTTATGCCCGACACGGCAGGGAAGATTTGGAAGCAGATAGGGTTGAGGTCTTTGACTGACGAGACAAAAGAAAGTCGGGCAATATTTGATTGGGATTGGAAACCGTCTTATGAGATAAAAGTTTCAAAGGGCGAGCAGCTTTTCCCACGCATAGAGAAAAAAGAAGAAAAACAAAAACCCGAATATAAGAAGGAGAAACAGAAGATGACCGAAGGCGTTAAAGAATTGATTGCCATAGATGACTTTGCAAAGGTCGAATTAAAAGTAGGAAAGATTATAGCCGCAGAAAAGGTCGAGAAATCAGAAAAGCTTTTGAAATTGAATGTAGACATAGGAACAGAGGAAAGACAGATAGTCGCGGGCATCGCAAAGGCTTATACGCCTGATGATTTAACAGGTAAGAAAATAGTTGTAGTCACGAATCTAAAGCCCGCAAAGCTCATGGGCATAGAGTCCCACGGCATGCTCCTTGCGGCAACAGATGAAGAAGGAAGATTATCCGTTCTCGCTCTTGACAGGGAAGTGAAGCAGGGCGCGAGGGTGAAGTAAATGGAATTAAGGCCAAAATAATTTCTTGAAAATATACACATTATATGATATATTTTATGTGTATGGAGGTGAAGGGCATTGCAGACAAGAACAAATATAATTCTTGACGACGAAGTCATAGAAGAGGCAAAAAAATTAACTTCTTTGAAAACAAAGAAGGAGGTCATTGACTTTGCCCTGAGAGAACTTATAAATCACTTGAAAAGAAAAAAGCTCCTCGCTATAAGGCGCAAGGGATTATGGCAGGGTAATCTTTCTGAATTGAGAAGGAAGAGAGTTGGTACTAATTGATACAAGCGTCTTTATCGAATTCCTCAATCACACCGGCTCAACTTTTGACAGGGAAGTAGAACGCCTCATAGTTAACGAAGAAGATGTAGCTATTGCCGATATTATCCTGACCGAAATTCTTCAGGGCATAAGAGACGATAAAGAGCATGAAGAGATTAAGACATCGCTTCTGTCTTTCCCTGTATATTCCTTAAAAGACCATAATTCTTATATTGCTGCCGCAGAGCTTTATAGAAAGTGCAGGAAAAAGGGGATTACTTTGAGGTCTACGGTTGACCTGTTGATAGCGCAGATTGCCATTGAGAATAATTTAGCGCTTATGCATAATGATAAGGATTTCGATGATATTGAAAATGCGAGCGATATGAAGGTTTATAAGATATCATCATAATTAAAGAGGGTGAAGTAATGTCCGACGGCAAAATAAAACACTGGCCCGAGAACGAGCGGCCGAGGGAGCGGCTCGTTAAATACGGCGCGGAAAGCCTTTCCGACGCTCAACTCCTTGCGATAATACTACGGACAGGCAGCGGAGAAAAGGGCGTTTTAAGCCTTTCAATGTCGCTCCTCGACGCATTTAAAACCTTGAGAAATATGGACGCCGCTTCGATAGCGGAACTCTCATCGATGAAAGGCCTCGGAACGGCGAAGGTTTCCCAGATAAAGGCCGCATTTGAACTCGGTAAAAGACTGATGGGCGAATCTTCAGAAGGTATGCCTGTATTTTCTTCGAGCCATGCAGTGTATTCGTATTTTGCTCCAAGATTTAAAAATCTGAAAAAAGAATTCTTCATCTCAGTGCTTCTTGATGCGAAAAACAGGTTCATAAGGGAATGCAAAGTCTCCGAAGGCACGCTCACCAATTCTATCATTCATCCAAGAGAGGCGTTTAAAGAGGCGATAAAAGAATCGGCGGCGTCGGTAATATTTGCGCATAACCATCCGAGCGGAGATCCGGAGCCGAGCAAGGACGATATCGTTATTACCGAACGGCTGAAAAGCGCGGGAGAGATTATCGGCATAAACGTGCTGGACCATGTGATTATTGGTGATGGAAAATATGTAAGCCTTAAAGAGAAGGGCTTATTGTGATAGAATAACTCATATTTCATTAAGGAGGTTTTGACATGCCGGCATATGATTACAAGTGTGGTAAATGTGGAGAGACCTTTTCTTTAATTATGAGCATAAGCGAGAAAGAGAAAAAGAAGGTGAAATGTCCCAAATGCAAGAGTGTGAAGGTAAAGCCTGTATATTCGGGATTTTTTGCCGTAACATCAAAGAAGTCATAAAGCCAGTGGTTGGAAAGACAGAACTAATAATTTTACTATAGGAGGAAAGTGCAATGGTTAAAAGGGCGCTTATCAGTGTCTCTGACAAGAGAGGAATTGTTGACTTTGCAAAGGAATTAGCCGCAATAGGAGTCGAGATACTGTCCACAGGAGGCACTGCAAAGGCGCTGAGAGACGCGGGTGTTTCCGTTGTCGAGGTTTCGGATTACACCGGATTCCCGGAGATGCTCGACGGCAGGCTGAAGACCCTGCATCCGAAGATTCACGGCGGGCTGCTTTCGAGGCGCGCCAACCCCAAGGACATGGAAGATATACAGAAGCACGGCATTAAACCTATAGACATGGTAGTTGTTAATCTTTATCCCTTCGAGGATACCATTTCAAAGCCGAATGTAACCTTTGAGGACGCGATAGAAAATATCGATATTGGGGGACCAACAATGCTCAGGGCTGCATCCAAGAATTTTCAGGATGTGGCTGTTGTTGTTGACCCTGATGATTACAAGAAGATAATAGAAGAGATGAAGTCATCTGGCGGCGCATTAAGCAAAGAGACAAAACTGAACCTTGCGAAAAAGGTTTTTGCCCATACATCGAGATACGATACGCTCATCGCAGATTATTTAACCGGAGTGACCGAGAAGGAACCGGCATTCCCGGAATATTTGACAATGTCTATGAAAAGGGTCTCTGTGCTGAGATACGGTGAAAACCCTCAGCAGAAAGCTGCCATATATAAAGAAAGAACATCCGGCCTTTCCCTTCCTGATGCAAGGGTGCTTCAGGGCAAAGCGATGTCATTCAACAATTACCTCGACGCCCATTCAGCACTCATGCTTGCACTTGAATTCGACCAAAAGGCATGTGCAATCATAAAGCATAACAACCCATGCGGCGCTGCAATCGGCGCAACTGCCGCAGAGGCATACAGAAAGGCGGAAAAGGCGGACCCTGTCTCAGCGTTTGGCGGAGTCGTTGCATTCAATACAGAGGTTGACGGAGCTGCCGCAAAGGAGATGGTGGAGCTTTTCCTCGAAGTTGTTATAGCGCCTTCTTTCACCAAGGAGGCTATGGAAATATTCTCGAAGAAGCCCAATGTGCGGCTGTTGGAGTTTCCGGATATGGTTTCAAATAAAAAAGCTGGATCTTGGGACATTAAGCGGATTGCCGGCGGAATGCTCCTTCAGGGATGGGATTATTCGGATGAGGACATTATGTCGATGAAGGCGATCACAAAACGGCAGCCTACAAACGATGAGCTTGAGGCATTATCGTTTGCATGGAAGGTATGCAAGCATGTCAAGTCGAACGCCATTGTGTATGCATTCAAGGATAGGACAGCAGGTATAGGCATCGGGCAGACAAAGAGGGTTTATACGGCCAAAATAGGAGCTATGAACGCAGGAGAGCCGATTCAAGGCTCTGTCGCGGCTTCCGACGGATTTTTCCCGTTCAGGGACGGCATAGACGTTTTGCATGAAATGGGCGTTACCGCGGTTGTTCAGCCTGGAGGCTCTGTAAAAGATCAGGAGATTATACAGGCGGCAGACGAACATAATATGGCGATGATTCTTACAGGCACGAGGCATTTCAGGCACTAAATAAAGTTAAGGAGTAAAAGAGTAAAGAAGTAAAGGAGTTAAAAGAATTAAAGAGTTCACGATAATTCCATAACTCCTTAACTCTTTCAGGAGGTTGTATGAAGGTTTTGGTTGTAGGCAGCGGAGGAAGGGAGCATGCGATCGCGTGGAAGCTCTCGCAGTCCAGGCTTGTCGATAAGATTTACTGCACTCCCGGCAATGCGGGAATATCCGGAATGGCCGAATGCATAGATGTGGACTCTTCGGACTTCAGTGCTTTGGTGGATTTTGTCAGATACGAATGGGTAGACCTCACGATTGTCGGGCCTGAAGACCCGCTTTCGAGGGGAATAGTAGATGCCTTTGAGAAGGAAGGCAGGAGGATACTCGGGCCTTCAAAGGCGGCGGCGCAGCTTGAATCGAGCAAGGTTTTTTCTAAGGAGTTTATGAAGAGGCACCGCATACCGACCGCGGAATATAAAGTTTTCAGCTCGTATATTCATGCCGAGGATCATGTGCGGATGAAGGGCGCTCCCATTGTTATTAAGGCGGACGGTCTTGCAGCAGGCAAGGGCGTTATCGTCGCATCAACAGTTGACGAGGCGATAGATGCATTAAGGCTCATTATGAAGGACAAGGCATTCGGCGATGCAGGAAATAAGGTCATTGTGGAGGAGTGCCTTCAGGGAGAAGAGGCATCCTTTATGGTCTTTACGGACGGCAAGACCATTGTGCCGATGGTAAGTTCTCAGGATCACAAAAGGGTTCTTGACGGCGACAAAGGACCGAACACAGGGGGCATGGGCGCATACAGCCCGGCGCCTGTTGTCACAAAGGAGCTTGAGTCCTTAGTAATAGACACTGTAATGAGACCCACAATCGAAGGGCTTAGGAGCGAAGGAATAAAGTATAAAGGAATATTGTATGCAGGTCTCATGATTAATAATGGAAACCCTTATGTTCTCGAATTCAACTGCAGGCTCGGAGACCCGGAGACACAGCCAATCCTTTCGAGACTAAATACAGACCTTGTGGATATTTCGATGGCGATAACCGACGGAAAACTTTCAGATATAGACATCGAGTGGAAGGACGAGGCATCTGTGTGCGTTGTGCTTGCATCAAAGGGATACCCCGGAAAATATGAAAAGGGAAAGGTTATTCATGGGCTCAATGATGTAAAGGAAATTGATGGTGTGGTTGTCTTTCATGCAGCCACTGCCTTTAATAACAACGACATAGTTACTAACGGAGGAAGGGTTTTGGGGGTTACCGCGCTCGGAAAGGACATAAAGGCTGCAAAGGACAGGGCGTATGAGGCTATAAAGAAGATTCAGTTTGAAGGGATGCATTACAGGAAAGATATCGCTGATAAGGCATTGAATAGGTAATGAAGGTTCATTTAGATTGCTTCCCCTGTTTTTTGAAGCAGACACTGATTGCTGTAAGGCTCGGCACAAAGGATGAGCGGCTGCAGGCAGAGGTGATCAAGGACGTGCTTGATGAGATTAGGGCAACTGATATGGCGCAGCCACCGGCCTATTCCACCACATTTTTGCACAGGAAGATAAGACAGCTTCTCGGTAAAGACCCTTTCAAAGATATAAAGTCGGAATACAATCAGATAGCGCTGGGCATTTATCCAGAACTGAAAAAAATGGTGGACAATAGTCCTGATCCGCTCTGGACAGCAGTTCGGCTTGCTATCGCAGGCAATGTGATAGATTTCGGCATATTTACATCAGTTGATATTGTCGGGACGATTGAAAAAGCGTTGCATAATTCACTCACCATTGATGAATACAAATCCTTTAAAGATACAATAGATAAGAACTCCGATGTCCTCTATCTGCTTGACAATGCTGGCGAGATATTATTTGACAGGATTCTTATTGAGATATTAAATGGCATGGGCAAAAATGTCAGGGCTGTTGTGAAGGGTAAGCCTGTATTGAACGACTCAACGATTGAAGATGCCGGAGAGGTTGGACTTACAGATGTCTGCGAAGTGATTGACAACGGCTCTGACTGCATAGGCACAATACTGCAATTCACTCCTCCAAAATTTCAGGAGACATTTAAGAAAGCTGGACTTATCATAAGCAAGGGGCAGGGAAATTTTGAAACCATCTACAATACCGCAAATATCAGTGATAAAGATGTCTTTTTTCTTTTTCAGTCAAAATGCGATGTGGTCTCAAAGGAACTGGGGCTCTCAAAGGGTTCAATGCTCCTGATGAATAATTGTCCCCCCTTTGAAAATCCCCCTTGAAGACCTAAAGAATTACAAAAGTTTATTAATCAATAAAAAAATTAAACCTCCAAAATCTTGACATTTAAGCGGGTTTAAATTAAGATACCTTTTAATTTTCTAAAAGGAGGCTCTCCGTGGAAGCACCTACAATCTTACATGCAGTACTACCTAATATACCGCCTTATGTTTCATATTCATGGCTCGCAATGGGTATCTTAATAGGCACTGCCCTTGCTATAAAAAATAAGCTAAGAATTGTGCCGTCAGGACTTCAAAATGTGATGGAGGTCTTTGCAGACTTTCTGCTAACCCTTGCACGGAATAACATCGGACATCATTGGGGAGATAAATTTTATCCCCTTATAGGGACAATCTTTCTTTATATCCTTACCTGTAATTTTATGGGCTTGATACCAGGATTTGAGGCGCCCACCAGCAACATAAACATGACCGCGTCCATGGCCGTTCCCGTATTCCTGATATACCAATTTTACGGGATAAAGGTGCATGGACTGAAATATTTGAATCATTTCCTCGGCCCCATGAGGTCTATATATGCATTGCCATTAATGATAATGATGTTTTTTATAGAGATTATAGGTCATCTCGTTAGGCCTATCACATTATCCGTCAGGCTTTTTGGCAATATGATGGCGAAGCATACTCTTATGATTATATTAGGTATTCTGGCGCCTGCTATAATACCTATTGCTATTTTAGGACTCGGCGTGCTTGTAAGTGTAGTGCAGGCATTTGTTTTTACTCTATTGACTACATTATATCTTGCTGGGGCGGTTGAGGAAGGGCATTAAAATATCTCGAAAGAAAGGAGGGAAACGCTATGAAAAAGATACTCGCACTCACTGTGCTGACACTTGTCGCGCTCACGCTGTTTGCGCCTATCGCCTTTGCTGAAGAGGCCAAGGCTGTTGCGAGCGATGCGAAACTCAGCTATTACGGAATGGCTGTTCTCGGCTGCGGTCTTGCAATAGGCCTTGCAGGTCTTGGAACGGGAATCGGTATGGGCGTAGGCTTGAGGGGCGCAACAGAAGGTGTTGCAAGGAATCCGGGAGCATCGGGCAAGATTACAACGACCCTTATCATCGGTCTTGCGATGATAGAGTCTCTTGCTATTTATGCCCTTGTTGTTGTTCTTATCGTTCTTTTTGCAAATCCTTTCAAAGTTTAATTTTTTCACCATTCATAAGAAAGGGACGGGGACTCCTCACGGAGTCCCCATTTTTTTATTTGGATAAAAGTTATTATTGAAGATTCTGTGGCATTTCCGCTTCATTCTCGACAGGCATCCAGCCTGTCTCCGAAGCTACGACAGCCCGCTTAAACATCCATGTTGCGCTTGGTCTGTCGAAGTCGCTCCAATGCCATAGAATCTTCTAATTATCCTGTCTATTATTTCTAAAGAATGATGACTTGTATTTTTCGGGCTGGAACGATGCGAGCCTTATTACTTTGCATTTAGGGAATCTCTTTGCTATCTCTTCCTCAGACACCCGCTGGTCATATCCGAGGGCTATGATGTCCGGTTCCAGTTCTTTTAGTATATTAAAAAGGTCTGTGTCGAGATTCCCTAAAACGACGATGTCAGGCACGCCTGTATCTTCGACATCATTTCTTCTCGTCCGCTCCTCATGCGTCGGCAGAAATCCCTTAATCCTTTTTACAGTCTCATCCCTTGCAACGATTACAATCAGTTCATCGCCGAGCGATTTTGCCTGCTTCAGAAAATCTATATGCCCTTTATGCAGATGGTCGAAAGTCCCTGCACAGACTACTTTTTTCTTCATGGATTTAATAATACCAGAATGCCGAATTATGCTCAATCCTTGACAATCCGTAGCCGGAGATGCTATTTTTAATAGACTTTTTAGTTCTCGGTTTCTTTGCTGACAACTAACCACTAATAACTATTCACTCAAAATTTGCTAAAGCAAATTTTGCTTGGGGCTGTAGCTCAGTTGGGAGAGCGCTTGAATGGCATACGCAACATAAACAACACCCAAAGCCCTGCAAATCCAGTATTATCAACCATCTGCACAGATTTTGATTATCATGTTTTTTTGTTGGTATTCTGTTGGTATCTCATATTTTTATTGCAATTTTATGACATCTTTTTTTTAAACCGTTTAGTTACTAAACGGTATCCCTAAACCCATTAGTTGACTAATGGGTTTGAAAAAAACCAAACCCATTACTCAAGTAATGGGTTTCAAAAATCCCCAAACCCGTTACTCAAGTAACGGGTTTGGGAAAATCCCTCAAACCCGTTAGTCAACTAACGGGTTTGAGAAACCCCCAAAAACCGCCATTTCCTATTTTATTTTTAAATCAATCAATAAGTTTTTCTTATAGAACATGGATAACTCATTGAAATATAAGGGAAACGCAGAAAATAGGCAAAAAATGGAAATAAAAACCTCCGTATTATTCCGTTAAGGGGCAGAACAGGCGGCAGGCGCCGCCGGCCTCGGAACGATACGGAGGTAAAAAATGAAAACATTAACAGTAGTAGCAGAAAAAACCTTCGGCGCGCCAGACTCGCAGCCAGAGCGCGCCGAGGGCGAGGTCTCCGCGACAGAGTGCCGCGAGGACGCTGACATTATAACATACTCCCGTTTTTTACGCGCCGCGCGGATGCGCGTCGCATACGGACAGGACGCGGACGACGTAGCGCACGAGGCGTTTATTCTCGCAAAATCAAGGGGTTACAGCACTAAGGAGATGTTGAGCGAGGCGGCGAGGAATCTCAAAATCTTCAAAATCGCGGGCGAGCAGTCCATTGACGACATCGGATATGAACCTGCCTCCGCCATGAACCAGAGCCATTCACTGGAGGCGGCGGAACGGGAACAGGCGGTCCGGCAGGCGATATCTCAACTCTCTCCTCGCTGCCGCGCCGTTGTTTTTCTCAGGTTTTTCAATGAGTTAACCCTCGAAGAGATTGCCGGAAAAACAGGTGAGACAATCAGCGCAATCCACACATGCTTGCAGCAGGCGAGCGCTGTATTGCGCTGTCTACTGTCCGATTACGCTCCAACCACCAGCCGCAAACCCGCGCCAACGGCGGCATTGCCGCTCTTCGAGGAGGCGAAACAATGAGCGATCTAATAGCGTGCAGAATAGAACGCACCCAAAAATATAGGTCGATCAGCCTATTGGCGGTCGAGGACGGGCGGATGAGCTGGGCGGCGAAGGGGTTGCATACATATCTGATCAGCCGGCCGGACGGCTGGAAATTGTACTATTCGGACCTGCTTAGTAGATCATGCAATTCAAGGTCTGCGCTTAAAACAGCGATCAATGACCTTAAAAAAAACGGTTATCTCATTATTGAACCTGTCCGGGGCGCGGGTGGAAAATTTGCGGGCTGGTCATGGACCGTCCGCGAGAGTCCGCGCCGCGGCACCGAAAGCACGAAAACCGACTTTCGGTTTTCCCGAAAGTCGGTTTTCGTGCAGGGTAATAAGAATAATAAGAATAGTAAGAATAATAATCACACTCGTGTGTGTGATTCTGCGATATCCGAATTACAGAGTCTGTTCCCTGCCGAGCGCATCAGCGCCGCCGTGCCAGCCCTGAATATCCAATATTTTCTGTATCTGTATCGCGCCGGCAAAATCCGCCCGGAAAACATAAAGAATATTTCCGCCTACCTTCGCGCATTAACACCACCGCCCGACTGGAACCCGGCGGCGGAACAGGCGGAGCTACGGCGGCAGGAGCAGGAGGCCGAGGCACGCCTCGCAGCCGCTCGCCGGCGGGCAGAAAAACAGGCGGAGGCACGCGCCCGCGCCCGCGCTTAAAAAAATCGCCGCGGCGATGCATATATAAGCAGGAGGGCAAAAAAAAGAGGGAACACCGGCGGCATTGCCGCCGGCCTTCAACAGCCCGAGGAGGTTTAAAAATGGCAGAGGAAAAACTAATGGATGACATTGATATAGAGGAGCTGGAACAGGCAGTCAGGCAGGCAATCATGAGATTGTCGCCTCGCTGCCGCGCCGTGGTTTTCCTCCGGTTTTTCGATAATTTATCGATAGAGGAAGCCGCCGAAAAATCGGGTGAAATGATCGAATCAATCCACGCCTACATGCGGCAGGCGCGCCCTGCATTGCGGCTCATGTACACATTTTGTCTGACTAGGGGCGGCTACGCCGCCCTACAGGCAGAAGGATAAGCAGGAGGGCAAAAAAAAGAGGAACACCGGCGGCATTGCCGCCGGCCTTCAACAGCCCGAGGAGGTTTAAAAATGGCAGAGGAAAAATTATGGAATGTGAACGAGGTCGCGGAATTTCTGGGGATGAAAAAACAGGGTATATACCAGATGATTTTCTACCGGCGAATTCCGGTCATCAAACTATCCACCCATTGCGTGCGTTTTGACCCGCAGGCAATCAAAAAATGGCTCGCGGAAAAAACCGCGGAGGCAAACCCACGTAGGTCCGTCCAGTATCCTGGAGGCGGCGGCGGGGCTACTGCAGGCGACAGGGCGCGGATTGACCGAATTGTAGACGCGGCGCGGCAGGAGGTGGAAATATGAGTGGGCTTTTTAAAATTCTGCTTTTTACGTCTCCCGTTCTCGGACTGATTTTTTATTATGTTGTCAGTCAGCAGTCGAAACTGGACGTGGAAATGAAAAAGGACGACGCCCGTTTTGAGAGGGACTGGAACGAGTTCAACAACGAATTTAACAGCGACTTTAAAAACGACAAAAAACGAAAATACGAACAGCGGGCACAGCAAGCGGAGCAGGAATTTCAGGAGATGAAAAAGAAAGAAAAAGAAAGGGAAGAAAATGCAGAGAAATTCCAATCGGAATTCGAAAAATCAATCGAGCAGGCGGAAAAGGAGGGAATTAACCATGAGACCTATAGAAAAAATCGATAATATAATCGTCAAAATCGACTCCGCGATTATCACACAATTAACGCGGACCGGTATTAACAGCGAGAGGGCGGCGACAATATCATTTTTTGTCCGCAACATGGCCACATTTGCAGCGCTGATTGCCTCGCTCAATATTGTAACGGCGGGCCTATGGTAAGTATAACGAATGTCAGTTCAGGGCAGGCCTCGACTTATTACCAGCGCGATAACTATTACACCCGTGCCGATGGACAATGGCAGGGCGCGGGCGCGGAGGCATTAAGGTTATCCGGCGAAATCCAAAAAGGGGATTTTGAAAACCTCATTAATGGCAGGGACCCGCAGGGCAACCAGTTAATCGCCGGAGGCGGAGAGAACCACGAACACCGCGCAGGCGTCGACCTCACTTTTTCTGCACCGAAATCAGTATCAATAGCAGCTGAAATACTCGGAGACGAACGCATCCGCGACGCGCACGCTGCCGCCGTGCAAAAAACCCTTGAATACGTTGAACAGCATTACGCACAGGCACGAGTAACGCAGGACGGGCAGACGGAGAGGGTAAACACAGGCAACATGGCAATAGCGAAATTCGACCACTACACCAGCCGCGAACTCGACCCGCAATTGCACACGCACGCCGTTGTTATGAACATGACACAGCGCGAGGATGGGCAATGGCGCGCATTGTCGAATGAGGAATTATATTCCAACAAAATGCACATCGGGCAGATATACAGGTCTGAATTAGCCGCGAGCATGAAGGATCTCGGTTATGCAATCCAGACCGATAGCCGCGGTTTTTTCGAGGTTCAAGGTGTCGACAAACAGGTTTTGGACGAGTTTTCACGCAGGAGCGAACAAATACAGGCAGCAGTGGAAGAATTAAAAAAACAATATCCCGACGCCAGCGAAAGCAAGCTCAAGGAAATGGCTTGTCTCGATAGCCGTGAGGCCAAGAAAGACGTAAACATGGACGATGTAAGGCAGTCATGGCAGGAGAGGCTTGAGAACATCGGCTACAGCAGGGAGCAGGTTCAGGGCGGTATCCGGCAGTCCTCGGAGCAGACGCAGACACAGGGGCGCACGCACGGGAACGAGCACGATTACGTCCGCGCCGGCAGCAGGATCGTAACCGAGCAGGAATCGGTTTTTAGCAGGAAGGATGTCACGGACACCGCGTTAAAATTATCTGTAGGTAACGCGAGGATAGATGACATCGAGCGCGCGTTCCACCGCGCAACAGTAACCGGCGACGTTGCCCGACTCGCAGACGACCGATATACCACCGCGGAGATGTTGAGAACCGAACAGGATATCGTATCAATGGTTCAAGACGGCCGCGGCGCCGGAAACGCTATCCTATCGCCTGAACGGGTGCAGGCGGGGATTGGAGCGTTCGAACAGGCGCGAGGATTGACATTGACGGCGGGGCAAAAAAACGCAGTATCGCATATCCTCACATCGCAGGACCGCTATATCGGTATTCAGGGCGACGCCGGAACCGGCAAAACTACAATGTTATCTACCGTTCGCCTGCAGGCGGCGGAGGCAGGTTACAGCGTCCGAGGCCTCGGATTTACGGGAAAATCGGCGGCCGAGGTTGAAGCGCAGGCGGGGATCAGTTCTCAGACCATTGATTCGTTTTTAGCTGCAGGCGAACGGCAGGGCGAACGGCAATTATGGATTGTGGACGAGGCATCAATGCTAGGTAGTAGACAGATGCACGGCCTACTGGAACGGGCAGAGGCGACTAATGCGAGAGTTGTATTTATGGGAGATACTAAACAACTTCAATCAGTCGCCGCAGGGAAAATGTTTCAAAAACTTCAGGAGAGCGGCGACCTTACTACAGTGAGAATGTCAGAAATTCAGCGGCAAAAAACAGAGGATTACAGGGGCGTGATCCGCGATATCGCGGATAGGAAAATTGACAGCGCAATGGAAAAATTAGAATCGACGAACAAAATTTCTGAAATCAGCGATAGGGCGGGGCGGCTTGATACTATCGTCAAGGATTACACGAGCCGCGATAATCATATGAACACAATCATCGTTACCGCGCGCAACGCCGACCGGAATGCCCTGAACTCGGCGATACGAGCCGATTTACAGCGACAGGGTAAAATCGGACAGCAGGAGCATGTTTTTACAGTCAGGGAATCGAAAAATCTTTCTCCTATTGAGAAAATTTTTTCTCAATCGTTCGAACCCGGCGACCGCATAATCGTCAACCGTGCCGGTATTATCGGACGATCCGGAGCGGAGGGGCGGGTAATATCTGTTGACCAGCAGAATCATAAAATCACAGTCGAGGCAGGGGGCGGCGCGCACCAAATCGACCTGAAAAGTGAGGGCCAACACCTTGCAGTATATCGCGAAAAACAACAGTCATTTTCACAAGGGGAGAAAATCGTTTTTTTAAAAAATGATAAAACTCTCAACGTCAAAAACGGGCAGACTGGAACGCTGCAATCCGTTGACCGGGACGGCCGGGCAACAGTAAAAATGGAGACCGGCGGCATGAAGGCTATTAATATCAGGACTCAATACAATTATATCGACCACGGCTACGCCGTTACAGACTATAAATCACAGGGACAGACGTCGCGAGATGTGATATATCACGCCGACACCAGTAGCGGCGTTAATTATAATCAGGCGTATGTCGCGGTTACCCGCGGCAAGCACAGCCTCAAAATTTACACGAACGACAAAGAAAATTTCCGCGAACAGCTAAAAAATGAACAGCAGAAAACCAGCACGCTGGATTACGAGGCGCGGAAGGATAGCAGGGCAGCCCACCCGCTGGACAGGGCGGCCGAGGCTATCGAGCGCGAGCGCAGGGACATCCAGCGAGAGGACCGCAGAGAGAGCCGCGGCAGGGCGCGGGCGGAACGGACGGGAAAAACGAACGAACAGGACATCAAAAAATACCGGAAATTTGCAAAAAAATTCACAGACCGCGATCGCCGCGATCTGCAGAAGGCGGCGAAGGAGAAGGACATAAAAAAAGCCGCGGGGATAAAATCGTTTATTGTTTCAACAAAAACGACATACGACCCCAAAACAAAAACCGAGAAATACAAAACCGAAAAACTCTCGGACGCATGGAAATCGAGAGTTAAAGACGAATTTAAAAACGCGTTCGGAAAAATTTTTGATAAAAAATATCACAGCACAACCCGGAAATACGATGTATTTATCCGCCACAAAGACGGGCGGATTGAACGCGCAAAACAGGTTGTGAAAATTACGAACACCCGCGCAAAACAGGATGTGGAAGTTACGACACTCCGCGCGAACGGCAGCATCCACGTTGCCACGTCGCACACGTCCGGGAACACAACATTTTCAAAATCGGAATTTTTAAAACAGCCGGCAGACGCAGGAAGAATTTCCGGAAACTCCGGAAAAGTTTCCGCGGAAAACGGAAAAACCGGAAACGCTGAAACAGTGAAACAGCGAACTACTGAAACGCCTGAAACAGCGAAACAAGGAACGACTGAAACAGCGAAACACGAGAGCCGCGGCGGGGACAAAACGGAGAAATCCGAGAGCGGAAAATCGGAAAAAACGCGGGACGATAGCCGCGGTATGGAGCGGTCCAAATAATCTTTAAGGAGGTGATGACAAATGGCAGAAACGACAAAAAATTTTTTTGAGGACATGGCCCGGGACGTTATCGCTGGAAGGCGAGACATATCTGAATTCAAGGGGCTGGTTAGGATAACCGTCGAGGCAACAATCGAAAAAATGAAATCGGGGAAAGCAGCGTAAAGATTTTATAAAGACAATACTTTTTTTTGAAAGGAGGTGAAACAAAATGAACCTGATGGATAAGCTGAAGGAGAAGGAAAACGAAAGGCAAAAAGGTTATGACATCCTCTTTTGGAGGCCAAATGAAAACGAGGTTATCGAGGGGACGGTCGTGGAAATGGGCGAGACAATTACCGAGAACGGAGACGCCGAATATCTTCAGATGGAGACCGGAAACGGCGAAACCGGAACCGGCAAATTTATGATTTTTATAAATTCGGTTTTACGTCAAATGATAGTCGCTGAGGATGTTAAAGTCGGGGACCACATCGCTATAAAATTCCTCGGACTGGTCCAGAGCAAAAAAACAAAACGGAAATACAAAGATTACGTTTTGGTGAAAGATGAGGAGCGGGGAACGGCAGAATCAGAAACGGCCGGCGCTTAAAATCAGCGATACGGCAGGGCGGTTATTTCCGATTTTTCTCCGCCATGACCGGCGAAAATTCATGGCAGGAAAATTCAGAATAACTGCCTCACCTTTTTGCAAATCATCGGATAATCGGAAATAGAATCCTCGTTTTACTCGGATACTATTTCCGATTTTTTTATATCCGCACGTAGTCGATTTTACAAAATCGGCTACCCGCTTTTTTCATTTTTATCAATCGTGGATTTGTCGAATTGAAGGGTTTGTTTTTTTATCAGGAGTTTCCCGCTTTTTTTCCACACCCAACGCAATCTCCGTTTGCAGGCCGAAAACGAAAAAGACAAAAAAGACAAAGACTTAGCGCGGTTTTTGAAATTTTGTTTTGTAAAACTTCACTACTTTTTTTACCCTGCAAATCCAGTATTGGTGCGGGTTTGGTTGTTAAACATTGTAATTAATGAAAAATGTTTAACAAATTTTACAAAAAAATCGGGGTTTTTGGCATATATAAAAACGGAGGTAAACGCAAAATGAAAAAAAACAGATTCATAGGTTTAAGATTATCCGAGGCGGAGTTTTCGAGGTTGCAGGCGCTCAAAAACGGCAAAACTGTCGGGCAGGCAATACGAGAATTGATTACCGCTGCCGTCGAACAGGAACGGGAAAATGCCAAAACATTTCTGTCATTAATGCAAAAAATCGACACGGCCGACCTATCGAAAATTTCTCAAAAACTCGAAATCCTCGCGGCAGACATTGCCGCGCTAAAACCAAAACCTCGAACTGGTCCGAGCGCGGTTGAACGGATTGAATCACGCCTCGATACCCTCGCGGCCGACATTGCCGATGTCTATGCAGCGATAATTCAGACGATGGAATGGACCCCGACAATCGGGGAAAAATCGGCGATGAGTTTTCAGGCGCGGAGGCGGAAAATTAGGGACGAGGAGGGCAAGCGATGCGATACTTCAAACTAACCATAGTCATCGCAACCGCGGTTTTTCTTACCTTTCACACGCAGATTTTCATTGCAGGTATAGAGCCTAACCCTGCGTTTTCATGGCTTGCAAGTATTCTTGTAGAGGCGATGATCATCGCGCTTGCAATGCAGGTGAGACAGCGCCGGGTATCGCTCATTTTTTTAGTCCCTCTATATGTAATTTCGGTGGTAGCGGCGGCGGCAAGTTTTGTGGTTTCAAACGAGACTGAACTCGAAAAAATGCTCACTCAAAAGCAGCAGGTTGAGATACTTTCAGAAGATTTGAAAGCCACTCAACAGGCATACCAGTATGGTCAAAAATACACCACCAAGACAATGGAGAGAGAGAGGAGGTTGAGGGACCTAATGCTCCAAGTCTCCGCGCAGGCAGGCGGCAGAATAGCAGTGGGCAAGGCAGTGGTTTTTCTGTTTTTGGTTATCACACTTCAGGGTGTTTCGATATATCTCGCCTCGACTGTTTTTGTGAAACAGGGAACACTTGAAACACTTGAAACAGTGAAACAGCAGGGCGGTGAAACAGTGAAAACAACAGACGAGGACGCGCTCAAAGCTCAAATTGCCGAACTCAGAAAACAGGGTTTTTCATATCGGCAGATAGCAGCGGAGACGGACATCCCTGTATCTAAAATTTACCGTTTTTTAAAAACGAAAAATGCTTAATGCATATATAAGGAGAGGTGATAAATATGAAATGCGATAATTGCAATTTTGCCGAGGACGGCGTAACGGCGGATAGCGACAACTGCATGGAATGCATAAGGCGGGCGGAGATAATACAAATATTAGTATTGGTGGTCCTGCTACCGCTGTCTTTCATTGCAGGATATTTATTTAAAACCCTTGAAAAATTTATCGACTAAGGAGGTGATGGAAAATGGGAAAGAGAACACCTGACCAGCTCAGGGCAGAGGCCAAGAGGCTGCTGGATTTGGCGAGGAACTTAGAGGATCAGCAGGCGGCGGCGATAGGTAGGGCGATCCTTCATCGAAAAAACGAACTCGAGAAAATGGACGCCGGGGAATTAAAAACCTTTATCACGGATACATTAGAAAAAATCAATTAGGAGGTGAACGTGGACAAAAAAAATCAGGCGTTCAAGGGCCACGAAACATGGTGGGCGGCGGTCCAGATGAACATTAAAATGTATTTACATATAGCGCTGTTGCTACTGATCGCTCAGGTAATAATTACCCTCGCGCTCAGTTACATATGGTACCGCGAACCGTGGACAATCGTAATCAATTACACGTGTTATGCAATCAGGGAGGGGCAGTTCACTGTTCTGCTGGATAGATTGGTCCCGCTCGCGGGCCGCCTGCTTATGAAAAGTATATGGATATTCGTTTTATCGTTTTCCGCGTGGATTTTCTATCCGGCGATTATCCGCAAATTTTCCACCCGCGCACGGGAGCAGAGCGCTGAAAAATACGTCCGCGGCGCACAATTATTGACGGCGGAGGAGCTGAACCGGCAGATCCGGCGAGCCGGCGAAAAAACACATATCCGTATCGGCAACGTTGCAATGCCGGTAGCCGCAGAGCCAAAACACGCGTTCATAATCGGCAGGCCGGGAACGGGGAAAACGGTCGCTATGCGCGGGGTAATTGACAATATCCGCGATCGCGCTGATCGGGCGGTTATATATGATTTTAAAGGGGATTACCTTTGCAAATTCTTCAACCCCTCGACGGACGTTATTTTCAATCCGCTGGACACGCGTTCAGTCGGTTGGAGTTTGTTCAACGAGATTGAAACTGCAATGGACATCGACTCTGTATCCGTATCGCTGATCCCTCCCGCAATCAGTAGTAACGATCCATTTTGGAACGACGCCGCGCGTGATGTTTTTAGCGGGATTTTGCATTATTTGTATCAAAACCGACTCCGCACCAACGCCGATATATGGGCAGCCGTAACCGCTGCAGGCGCGGATATCAGCGCGTGGTTGAAGGATTGCCGCGGCGGAGAGAGAGGCTATCGGTATATCGAGGACGCCAGCAGCAAACAGGCGTTGTCGGTTTTCGCGGTTATGATGCAATATGTAAAATCGTTCGAATATATGGCTAAAATGCGAGGCGATTTTTCGTTAAAACGCTGGATTGAGAACGCCCGCGGCGGGATCATATTCGTGACGAGTTATGCGGATATCGAGGCGACGCTCCGCCCTATCCTATCGTTATTCGTTGACCTACTCGGCAGGAAATTACTATCGCTGCCGGATGATTACGACAGGCGGATATTTTTCGTCCTCGATGAATTCGGAACTTTGCAGCGGTTGTCAACAATCCAGAAATTGTTAACCCTCGCGCGCTCGAAGGGCGGCGCGGCATGGATCGGAATCCAGGACATCGGACAGCTCGATAAAATATACACCCACAGCGGCCGGCAGACAATCGTTAACGCGTGCGGATCCAACCTGATATTCTCAGTTGCTGATCCAGATACCGCTAAATTTCTATCGGACAAAATCGGCGAACGCGAATATATTGAAACCGAGGAGACTCATTCTATGGGTGTTCAGGATAATCGCGACGGCATTTCGCTGATGCGCCGGAAAAAAACAGAGCGGCTAATATTACCATCGGAAATTCAGAACCTCCGCGATTTGCACGGATTGATAAAATTTCCGGGCTACCATTACGGCGCGGTAACGCTCGAGTACCGCGGATATTCGGACGTAACGGAATCATTCGTGTGCCGGCCGGATCTATCGCTCGAACACATAATGCAGGCGGAGGCGGATATCCTCGCTGCTGCTGCAGCGGCAACGGGATCGCGGGAACGGGAGGACCGGGACGGCGGTCCGGCAATGCAGAGCGAGAGACAGGCGCGGAAGGATAACCGCGACCGAGGCGCGGAACTCGAATTGGAAAATGATTAAAAAAACAAAACAGCAGAGCGCATATATATAAGAAGGAGGGCAAAAGAGAGGGAACACCGGCGGCATTGCCGCCGGCCTTCAACAGCCCGAGGAGGTTAAAATGGCACCCGTAAAAACAGCATCACCGATTTTTGAGGCGGGGCGCGGCGGATCATATCTGTTCGCGCTCGCGATCGTATTAATCCTGGCGCTATGCACGCTCATTGCCGCAACCGCATTTGCAGCGACAGAGGCGGAGCCGGCGGCAACCACGACCGAATGCAACGGATATTACGAGGGGAGAGGCGGGGAACGGCAGATAAAATGGACAGTGATCATCCCTGCTAACCTGAAAACAATCCCGGCTGCAAATGCGGCCGAGGCGCTTAAAGTATTGTCGACCGCACGCGCCGAATTTGTAAAAATTTCCGGCGGGGCGATCGATAACGTAACAACCGAACGCGTGATATGTCCGTTAGCAGACGGCACAATTGAAATAACACTCAAAAAACACTAAACTACTCAAAACAAAGGGGATGAGAACCATCCCCTAAAAAAAAGGAGAAAAGACGATGAAACGAATAATTGCAAGTATTGTATCATTTTTAGCAATGACAATGTATATACCTCGTGCGGAGGCAGGCAATTGGAGCATCCAGTGCACGAATAACTCATGCGAGGCAGCTCAAGGTGCGCTAAAAGTGTATTGGATGGCAGCAGGATTTAATAATATATATCAGGGCAAACTTACCGGTGTAGAGGGAATACCCATCTCAATCGATGATTACCAGTCGGTAGAGAAAAAAATTGAATTGACCATAGAAAAGACAATAACACGTAAGAAAGGCACAGATACAAACGTTAAAGCAGATGCTCCAGATGGTATGGGCGGACCTTCTGCAGGCACCACAGGCAGCAAGGAAAACCTATTCGCAAAAAAGCGTTCAATATCACAGGGCAAGACAATGGGCAAAAAAGTGAACATAAATTACACACTTGCCTTTGTCGAGTGGCTGGGGGATACAAGATTTGGTTTTGATAAAAGCATCCAGCGATATTGGGCAGCGGCAGAAATGGCTTTAAGTGCGTATAAGAACGGAAACATAGAGGAATTAATAGAACAGTTTTTCATCGCAAGAAACGCCGAGGCAATAGAGGACATAGCAGTGGATGCGAAACTCACGGACGAAAATAAGGTTTTGATTCTGACTAAATATATAGGGCTAACAAGATATCATCTATCAGAGCCATCTGTAAGGTATGCATTTGCAAGCCAAACCGTATATGGCCTCTCGCGTAATACAGAAGAGGCAGTCAAGATATCCGAGGAATACAAGAAAGATATGGATACCCTTAAATTGCTACTCAAACCAGGACAGACAGTATTGAAACTGCATCAAACCAATCCAGACATTGCGTTTGTTAAATGGCTTGCAGATACTCATCGTTTTGTTAAGCTGATAGACGACATGCCATTGACTGACAAATATATGGCTGCTATTGGTGTTCTGCGAAAAATCAAAGCTAACCTTTTGACAGACGCAGATGCCAGCTTTTTCCAGGGACAGAGGCAGGAATTCGAGGCAGCAATCAAGGCAAAGGATAAAAGCGTTCAGATTGTAACAGTCAAGGGCAGTCCAATCCCTGTAATTCCTGTAATTGTGGCAGTAGCAGTAGCAGGATTGGTAATTGGAGTGATATATGCCAGGAAAAGGAATGGGGTTAAAAATGAATTTGTTTCTCAGTTAACGAAAAAGGAGAAATAAAAAATTAGGAGGGGGCTATGAAAAAGTTAATTGCTATAGTTACATTTATTGCGATGTTTTTAACAACAATAATGTATATACCTCATACAGAGGCAGCGACGAAGGAAGACAAGAAAACTATGTCTAAAAATACACAAAGAGACTACAGCAATGTAGACATACAACACGAAAAACAGAAATTGCAGAAATTACATATCAATAGGGGGGATTGTAACGTGTATGTTTGGGACGCAGAAAAATTAGCTGACATAACGTGGACAAATATAGTATGCACTAAGAATAATACAATTGACCAGAACATCGAGGCGCGCTATGGTGATTTGCGGCATATTATTGCCAGTACCAATATAGGACTAGGACTTGAGAGAACTAAGAACATGCAGACAATGTGTAACGCTATAGCTGACACGCTAAACCATATACATGTGGGATATCAAGCATTCGGTAACAGTGAGGCTCTTAACCTTGTTCGAAAATTTATATACATTACTGCCAAGGCAGATAAAGCAGTAAGTAAGAGTAAAGAGCCAGTTGAGGAACATGTGTTAAGAATGACAGGTAAACTATGGGATTATTCTCATTCTAAATTTATTAGCAGAAATCGCCAATCTGCTTATGCTTTTCTAACAAGTTTTCTGGATATTATGAAAGCATCTAAAGGAAATATGCCCCAAGACTTTAAAGCCTTATTAGCTGCATACTTAAAGGCTGATGCTAAACAGGCATTGAAGATAATATCCTCATCAGTGCAGCTTAAAGAAATAGACAAGGTTAGCAATTATTGTAGTGCAATAGAAAAAGAGTATTTTTCATACAGAGACGATTGTATCAATAAAGCTATGACAGTAGATAAACAAAGAGGAGCTAACATCGCACAAAAAGATGTAGATGACGTTATTGTGACCTGCAGGGCAGCGTATAATATATATGCAGACCCGTATAACTCGCTAGTACGAGCAATAGTGCTGGTAAATTGGTCACTTATTGACATAACGATAAATAAAAATTACGACGACGCAATTAAAAAGCTTAACGAGGCTATAGAAATTTACCACACAAAGAAAAATAAAACTCTTTCTGATAAGTTAACAGGAGAGATGCAAGCATATGCATATCTATATGATATATACGACATGAAAGGCGATTTTAAAAAAACAAAAGAAATATCGGAAAAAATGATACAGTTACTTACATCTATCACCGAAGATGTCCCGCCATATTGGAGCGTTTCTACGTATTTATACAGTGCAGAGGCATATATAAAAAACGGAGATAAAGCCAAAGCAACAGCTGACATTCAAAGAGCGCAGGACATTATGACCAAATGCGGCGAAAAGTGCAAAAACGATGGAAAATATTATTTAGAATGGATTGAATCATTAACACAAAAAATAGGTGATGTAAAATGAAAACTTTTATTTCAGTAGCAATAATGTTTATGTTCATTTATTGCCTTAACGGCATAGCATACTCGGTGGACACTAACATAGACACAGGAAAATCAAGGAAAGATACAAAAGAAAGGTCAATAAACCAGAGAAAAGCGCAGGAGGGCAGTCAGGGCGTAGAAATTAAACTATCGCTTGATGCTGTTTTTTTCCCAGTGCTTACTAACCTTGAAAAGACACATCCTGAACTAAAATCATGTAAGATAATCTCCAAGCCTCGTAAACCTGCTGATTTTGGACTGAGCGCTGAGACATCTCCTGGTGTGTATGATACGATTATGGCACAGGTGCTGAATACAAGCGCACAGTCCAATGCCATGGCTCCAAAAAGCGTAGAACGATACAAGAACTGCCTTGTAATGTATGGGGCGATAATTGGACAGGCACATGAAAGGATGGCGAGGCTTATTACAAACGAGCAGGTAGGATACGAAGACCTTAAGGAATTATCGCGGATAATAATAGAACAGACGCTTTTGGATGGACTGCAAGGGCAGATAAAGCAGAGTTATGAGATCCTCAAGGATGCTGGGAATTGCCGGTTTAACGGGAGCCTTACAAACATCCAGTGTGGTGTGGCACAGATAGACCTTGCAGCCAACCGCCTAATGTTTGGGAACGTGGAATGGTATGGACAGCGTTTCGGCGGATATTCAGGAGAATATCGGGTTTCACAGTCAAGCAAGAAAGCAAAAGAAATTGTGATGTCGCATAAAAAAGCGTGGGAGATCGCCAAGAGCGGCAAGCAAGCAGTATCGCCCACAAAGTTCATGCCGCAGCATTAAACCACTAACCAACCACAGCCCCCACAGGACAGGCTAAATCGCCTGTCCTTTTTTTTATAGGCAAAAATGACCTCGCCAAATGCCCTACAATCGATTATTTTGATGGCGTCCATATCTAACTATCCCCGCATTGCAGCATATATATCACATGCGAACCGCACTTGTGATATTGATTATCCTGCTGATGCCTATATCAGCGGAATGCACAACAATCATAATCCCCGGCAGTAATACCGGCGCCGAACAAATGGCATTCTTGCAGGCGAGCATCCCCGCAGCTATCGTCATATATCCTGTTACGATGATGCCGTTATCTGCCGCGGCAGAAAGCATAAAATCACAATTAGACGCCAAAAAAATTGAAAACGTTGAAACCATAATCGGCTATTCGTGGGGCGGATTAGTAGCTCGCGAATTAGCCGGCCGCTATCCCGAACTACAAATCAAGAAAATAATCCAGATCGCATCGCCGAACGGCGGATATCGATATGCTCCGGCGTTCATTTTTCGCACCACGCCTTCAACTGCTGAGATATACATTATCGCCGGGGCGTCCAGCTCAAGAAAATGGTATCTGTCAGGGATAAACGACGGAGTAGTGGACCTCGACTCGGTTCTGTCTATACCGTCGACAGAATACGCCATTTTTAACCTCAATCACGCCGAACTGGTCCGCGATATTAACGTCATTCAAAAAATTATTCAATGGATTAAAAAATAAAACAAAAAAATATAGTGCACAACGCATATATATATTAATAACAGCCGGCGGGCTTAAAGCGCAGGAGGACGAAAAATGGCAGCATTACAAATCCTTGCAGGAATCGCGGGTATCGGATTTTTTGCATACGTATTAATAATTATCGCGTCCGCGCATATCGACGCACATTTCAGAGGATAGGAGGGAGCGATGGGAAGTATAGAAAAAATCAATCTTAAAAAATATTATGAATTCGAAATTATGTGCTCGAGTTGTGGAGCACAAAACTCGAACGACCCATCAGATTGGTGCGATTTTTACCGCGTCGGGAAAACAGTACTATGCCGGGGATGCGCGATAGCCGAGGGCCTCGTTGAGGCCACGGATGACAATTACGGCGCGATAGAATAGGAGGCAAAAATATGATTAACCTTGCAAAATCCGCCGCGGCAATCGCGGCGCTGATAGCGCTGTTGAACGCTATCGATTTCGGGCGGGCGGACGTGGAGAAATTCAAGCATAAAATTATTTCAATGCTCAAAAATCCGGGCAATATTACCGAACAACAACTGCAGGATGTTGTTCGTGAACAGGCGGCGGAATTACAGCGGCAGGCCGAGGAATCACGGGAACAGGCGAGGCAGGCGGCGGCAGGCCCGGCACCGGAAAAACGGAAACAGCGAGAGGGCGGAACAGTGAAAAAATCAGAATTCTATTCCAGCGGCGACTGGAACGCGCGGGAATTTTATAAATAATGCGCAGGCATAGGTGCTCAATATTCTGCAGCAGCGGGGATACCTGCATCAGCGAGGCACTGGAAAAAAACCATATCCAGTGCCTAACCGATATGATTATCAACCGCACACAGGCAATGGCAGGGGCGATCGAAATGCTCCTCGCCGACAAACAGGAATGCCTTGAACCTGATATAACCGAATTCCTGCACATGATCCGGGATGACATTCGGGAGTTATCGACATTCATCGAGAGAATATCACGCACGCAATGAGTTTTATCTCATTTTTTTTGTTTTTTTCTTTTTTTAAAAATCATGTATAATCATATCAGCTCTTTGACAACGGATTTGCAGGGCCCACGGGTTAATAAGGAGAAAACCTATGGGACTCTATAAGAGAAAAAACACATGGTGGATGTCCTTTTCTTACCAGGGCAGGCAATACCAGCGTTCAACAGGCACAACGGACAAGGCAATAGCGCAACGGATACACGATGCCGTCCGGGGCAAGATAGCGTTAGGCCAGTGGATACCAGAGGAACGGCAGGAAAAACCCGAAACATCGTTCAATGAGTTAGCCGAACAATACACCGCATGGGCGCAGGGCAGGCAGAGGGCGTTTAAGCGGTGGAAAAGCTATCTTGTCAAAAAACTGGTTACGAGGTTCGGAAACCTATACCTATCCGACGTTACCACGCAGATGATTGAACAATATCAATCCGAAATCCTCGCTAACGGTAAAAAACCGGCAACTGCTAACAGGGCGATAGCTGTATTAGCGCATATGATTAGCAAGGCGTGTGATTGGGAAATGTGCAGCGCGGACGTGTTAAAGCGCATTAGAAAGGTAAAACACATCAAAGAGAACAACCGGCGTTTAAGGTATCTATCTAAAGAGGAGTGCCAGAACCTTATCAACGCATGCGAACCTCACCTGAAACCGATAGTTATTACCGCTCTGAATACCGGCATGAGAAAAGGAGAGATACTCACTCTTAAGTGGGATAACGTCGACATGAAACATGGCTTTATCCTTCTTGACATCACCAAGAACGGAGAGAGGCGGGAAATCCCTATCAATGACACCCTGAGAGGCGTTTTGCAGGGTATTACGCGGAGACTCGATATTCCCTATGTCTTTTATGATAACGCTACCGGTAAGCCTTATCGGGATGTCAAACGGAGCTTTAATACGGCATTAAGAAGGGCAGGGATTAAGGATTTTCATTTCCATGACCTCAGACATACCTTTGCATCGCATCTTGTCATGGCAGGCGTGGATATAACCACAGTCAAGGAACTCTTAGGACATAAGACCTTAACCATGACATTGCGATATGCACATCTTGCACCGAGCCATAAGGTAGAGGCCGTTAAAAAATTCGATGTTTTCATGAATTCAAAAAACAGCGATCCGGAGGGTAAAAAATCGCAAAATTATTACAAATTTATGACACTCAATGGAAACGGCTTGACAGCCGAGGCAAAAATGCATTAAATTACAATAGTTTGGGGCTGTAGCTCAGTTGGGAGAGCGCTTGAATGGCATTCAAGAGGTCGTCGGTTCGATCCCGATCAGCTCCACCAGATTTTACTTTGCAAATCTTCTTACCCCTGCTCCCGGCATTTTATTAAATATTTCTATCAAATCAACCTGTTTGTGATAAAATAAGCCTGTTATGACAAGGGTTAAGGGTGATTCCATGGGGACTGAATTTCATGAGGGCGAGATTGTCATAGTGAATCCTCATGTCGAGGCGAAATCAGGGGACTATGTTGTCGTGAAGAACGATGAAGATGAAGCCGCCTTCAAACAGTTGAAGATTTACGGTGAAACAACCGTCTTGCACTCACTCAATCCGAAATATGCGAATATGGAGATCAGGAAAGGGCACCGGTATCAAATTATCGGCAAGATCGTGGAGGAGAAGAGGTATTAGGAAACGATGTGCATTATTAAATCTTGAGGGAAGACAGAAGGAATAAATGGCGATCAATGTTCAGGATATTATTACAAAGACAGATTCCCCTGAAAGGGTTTATGATCTCTTCCTCGGACTCGGCTATCAAAAAGACAAGCTCCTCGATCCCTCATACAAAAGAAAGAATGATGAATTTGAGTTTGCCAAAGAGGAAAGGGAAAAGGTTAAAGACATCTACACTGTCTTTAACTATGACGGCAAGCTCCAGATATTCCTCATTGAAACAAAATCTCTTTCAGTTCCGCTGGTTAGATACTTCACAAAACGCCTTTCTGATAGATATCTAAGATTTCTTCTCATACTGACAACCGATTACAAGGAATACACCTTTGTATTCCCGGAATTTGAAAGCATTGAAGAAGGAAAGCACAAGCTCAAGCTCACAAGGCTCAACTTCGACAGAGAGAATCCTTACTACACAGACCTGCTTACAATCTCAAATATTGCCCTCACCGGCGATGAAGAGCACTGGAGAGACATCTAGAAAAGATGGAAGGATGCCTTCAGCGTCGAGAAGGTAACAAACCGGTTCTTCGAGGACTATAAGAACGCCTTCTTCGAGCTGAGGAAGACTTTTGAGAATCAGAAGATAGCTGTAAAGAACGCTCATGAGCTTTCCCAGCAGTTCCTCAACAGGCTTATGTTCCTTTACTTCATCGCAAAGAAAAAATGGCTTAACAATGACTCTAAGTTTATCAAGTGGTACTGGGAGCGATACAGAGAGGAAAGGCGGAAGGACGTTGCAAAGGACAATACCTTTTATGAAAATTGGCTTAGGGTGCTCTTTCTTGAGGCCTTTAATAATAATCCGGGCTTCAAGAATTCGCCTTTCATCCCTCCTGATGTCAAAAAGATTCTTTCAGATGCCCCACATCTTAACGGCGGCCTCTTTCACAGAAATGAGCTTGACGAGCTGCCCTTCAGCATTAGCGACAGGCTCTTTGAGACGGTCTTCAGCGTGTTTGAAAAATATAATTTTACCATTCGTGAAGACCTTCCCCTTGAAGTCGAGGTGGCGGTTGATCCTCAGATGATCGGTTATGTGTATGAGTCCTTGTCTAATGTTGCGGAGGAAATTTATGAAAGGCAGGATCTCGGCATTTTTTATACCCCTACAGTCGAGGTTGATTTCATGTGCCGCCGGACGGTGGTGGAGCATCTTTCAAATCACATGGCCGAGTTGTCAAGAGAATGGATATACCGCCTTCTCTTTGACGAGGACAAGAAGGCTGTTGCCGAGTATATCTCAAAGCTGAAGCTCTGGTACCGACTTGAAGAGCTTCTTGATAACCTTGCCGTGGTTGACCCTGCCTGCGGCAGCGGCGCCTTCCTTGTAGGAATGCTCCATGTCCTTGCAGAACTTTATCGTCTCATCTACAGCTACATAAACAGGGAGATGACCGAATTCGAACTCAAGAAAAAGATCATCGGGAATTCGCTCTATGGCGTTGATGTCATGCCATGGGCTGTGCATTCCGCCGAATTGAGGCTGTGGCTCCAGCTTATTATCGAAGAGGATATCCCCTATGAGCAGAGGAAGCTCTTTCCTCTCCTGCCGAACCTGAACATGAAATTGAGAGTAGGCGATTCCCTTGTCCATGAAGTCGGCGGCATAAGTCTTCATGTGAGAGACAGCAAGCTCTCCCCTGCATTAAAGAGAAGGCTCACATCTCTGAAGTCGGAGAAGGAGAAATACTATAACAACGACTCTACGGCCAAGTTCAAAAGCAGCGAATCCCTGCATCAGGAAGAGCTGAGGATATTCGGCGAGATATTGGATGACAAGATCGTCACTCTCCAGAAAGAGGTTCAGAATCTCGAAGGCGAAAAACAGAAGCTCCAGATGAGCATGTTCGGGGAAAGCAAGAAAGAGGAAAAGCAGAAGTCTCTTTTTGAAGAACAGATAAAGGCCGCAGGGCAGGAGATCGAGCACCTGCGGGAGACAAAGAGAAAGATACAGGCTCCCGGGCAGAAGCCTTTCGTCTGGGACATTGACTTTGCCGAGATATTCGGCGACAAAGGCGGCTTTGATATTGTCATCGGCAATCCGCCTTATGTGAGGCAGGAAAAGATAGCTCCGCCGAACAAGCTCAAGGCAGAAGTGACGCTTGAAAATAAGCGGGAATATAAAGACAAGCTCCTAAGTTCAATACAGGTGCATTATCCTTTTGTGAAGAAGCTCGATAAAAAGAGCGACTACTACATTTACTTTTACTTCCATGGCCTTTCACTCCTTAATGAGAAAGGTGCTTTCTGTTTCATTACTTCCAATTCATGGCTCGATGTTGGATACGGCAAGGACTTGCAGGAATTCCTTCTCAAGTATTGCCACGTCAAAGCGATCTACGATAACGAGGCAAAGAGGAGCTTTGAACATGCGGATGTTAATACAATAATAGCCCTTTTAGGTCCACCAATAATTGAAAAAAAGGGGAATTTATGGCCTGCGCTGAAAGAGACTGCACGCTTTGTCATGTTAAAGAAGCCTTTCGAGGAGGCGATAAACACCAAGAACCTTCTTGCCATTGAAAAAGCCGATTCTATCCACAAGACTGAATCTTACCGGGTATATCCCGTGAAACAGGAGACGCTCCTTGAAGAGGGATGGGAGAAGCCGGAAGAGGAAAGTCAGGAGTCAGAAGAAAAGACTGTCATTGCGAGGAGCAAAGCGACGAAGCAATCTCAATCCCTCCTGAAAGAAAAATTCATCACTGGAAAATACGAAGGCAATAAATGGGGCGGAAAATATCTTCGGGCGCCGGATATTTTCTTTACGATCCTTGAGAAGGGAAAAGGAAAACTTGTTAGATTGGGTGATATAGCAGAGGTGAGGCGTGGCTTTACTACTGGCTGTAACGAGTTCTTCTATCTTCCGAGCAAGCACTTTGATTTAAAGAAAGACGGAAAATATTATGAACTTATTCCGAAAAACGAAGGACTACCGAAAGGGATCAGAATTGAGGAAAAATATTTGCCATTTGCAGTTCTCAGTCCGAGAGATGTTGATTCGCTTTACATAAAATCTTCAGACCTGAATAAGCACTTATTGCTTCTCGATCAGAAAGCTAAACTGTCACAAGGCCTAAACCTGTATATCAAATGGGGTGAACGACAAAAGTTCAATCAACGTCCAACATGCAAACCTCGTGATAAGTGGTGGTCACTTTCAGGACGACCAGAATGCTTTTTAGCCTGTAATTATCTTGTTAATGATTACATGCGCTTCTATTGCAGTCGAAAGGGCACATGGTTCAGTGATAATTTTCAAGAGATTCACTCCTCAAAGAGTTACGTTTCGTTGGCCGTTGTTTTAAACAGCATTGTCTGTCAATTTTTTATAAATATGATTGGGCGGTCCAATTTTGGTGGTGGGCTTTTAAAAATACAAACATATGAAGTTTCAGATTTGCTCAGTGTTGATCCATCAAGAATCAAGCGCAATGATAAGTTTATAGAAGAGGTTTTGATTAACTTTTCTGATAAGTGCAATCTCTCAATCTACGACCAGTGTGGGTTAAACCCTGCCCATCCAGTCCGTGAGCAAAAGCCGAATCCTCTACCTGAGCGTAAAGCCCTTGACGATATTGTATTTGACATCCTTGGTTTGACGGAAAATGAACGGAAGGAGGTTTACTGGGCAGTATGTGAACTTGTCAAAAACCGGCTTGAAAAAGCAAAGAGTGTATAAAATGAACTTAAACAAGCCGAACGAAAATATGGATATGTCTCTGTTAGATGAGTATCAGCGTAGTATTTTTAATGGACTGAATGAAGTTGGAGAAGAAATATCTACTCTCTATTATGATGGAGTAAAGATATTTAGAAGTAACTTTAGTTCAAAACCTTATTTGCTGGCACATATAGCAAGAGAAATTGAAGGTGGAATACGAGATATTTTTGCTTCGGGAAAGAAATCAGAGGTTCAAAAATGTTCACAATGTGATGCTACAAGAAAACAAAATTCTCATATTGATGAAATATGCAAAATTCTCGGAGTAGATACCAATGATGAATTTGCTAATGAATGGCATAAAATCGCAAGGGACTTTCACAAATATGCACATAGACAAGGTTCATGGAAAACAACCAGAGAGAAAGAAGCATTTGACGATTTATGGAAACAATTTGAAAGAAAAGTTTTACACCGTTTAGTAGGGAATTATTTAAATTTGCTTACATTGGTAGACCAAGTATTAACTTATGACCAGCCTACAAAAGAAATCTTGGAAACATTAAGCAACCTATTACAAAATGAGATAAGAAGAAGATACTTCTTTAATAAACTTACATTCGTACAATGGTTTAGTCTTTTATTTGAACGTGGTTACTTTAAACCTGAAGAAGCTCCATCTCCAAAACCTGCTGACCAAGAAGGTTATTTTACTATCCCTCAATGGAATGTTTTACCGTATTTAGAAAAAGTTTCTCAGCAAGTGACGATTCCAGGCAATGAAAAATATATTGATGATCTACTCGCAATAATCAAAGATGTCTCGAACTACAGGGATTCCAACGAGCAACATATTGACAACTACCGCACATGGTATTATTTTGTAAAAATCCTTTGCAATATCCCTCCTGACAAAATACCCATTGATATTATTGACCTAATCCCCATCTGGCTTGATTCCAAGTTTGATGCAGATTTGCAAGGTTCAGAGATAGCAACTAAATTATTGCCAAAATTTCTACCTGAAAAACCGACTCCAGAAGACATTAAAAAAGCTGAAAGAATTGTTGACTATATCACAGCATTTAAAACGGTACCATTATCTGAAGAAAGGGCAAAATTACTCGGCGAACAGAAAGAAGCAAGGCTCGTTATTGACTCGTACTGGTTGGAAGAAGCCTTTAAAAAATACTCGGAGACTATCGGAGAAAAATGCACAGCTAAAGTTGTTGAAGATTTGACTAAGAAAATAAAAAGCCTGCTTAAAAGCGAAGAAGATGAGACATATTATTCTTTCTATGACGAAAGAGAGCATCATATCACCGAACCAATGGAGATGCTTACTTTTATTCTCAAGAGAGTGCTACTTGCAAAAGCCAAAAGAGATGTAACTACTGCCAGAATAACATTGAAGCAATTTATTGAAGATAAATATTTCTACTTTTCCAAAATGGCGCTTTATGTTATGGGGCAAAATATGGACAAATACAATGATCTATGCTGGGAAATACTAAAATCAGAAAAAGGCGACCTCTTGATGGAGAAGACTTTATATTTTGGAGATGAATTAAAGCACCTCTTGAAAAATCTCAAGAATTTGACAGATGAACAAAGGAAAATGCTTGATACAAAAATTGAAAATGCCGCAAAACGTCTTGACTTCAAAGAAGAATCTGAAAAATATATTGCCTTACATAAACAGGAAATTTATGAGGCTCTTTCTCATGATTCATATTTTAAAAACTTGTATGAGGAAATGAAGAAAATTACGGAATGGGATGTAGCGTTACATCCGGCTATAGGGAAAGTTGAAACACGCTGGGGACCCGGGCCGTCTCCATTTACAAAAGAGGAAATAATAAAAATGCCTAATGACAAGCTTGCAGAATTTCTTAGAACTTTTAAGACCAAGGATTCATGGAGAGGGCCAACTGTTGGCGGGCTTGCTGATGCATTAAAAGAATCTGCTGTTGAGTGGCCAGAAAAGTTTATCAACGATTTTTCTCCTTTTTTGCAGACATCTTATTATTACGTATATGAGATTTTATTCGGTATTAATGATGCATGGAATAACAAAAAGGCCATAAATTGGGAAAAGTTACTTAATTTTATTGAAAGATATATTAACCGCCCTGAATTCTGGCAGGATAAATTCATAATAACTGATGACGACTGGAAGGCTACTCATAGATGGGTTGTAGGAATAGTCTCTGAACTTATTCAGGAGGGTACAAGAGATGATTCATGGGCATTTCCTGAGAAACTTTTTGAGAAGGCAGAAAAGATAATCTTTTTAATTCTGGATAGATTAGAGCCAGAAGATGATAAAGAAATAACTGACTATGTTACCTATACCTTAAACACCCCTCATGGAAAAACCTTAACTGCCCTTATATTGCTTGCATTACGTATAGCCCGTGTTAATGCTCAGAGGGGTGTTACCGAAGAAGTAAAGTGGACAGATAAATATAGAGGAAAATTTGAAGATATATTAAACAAAAGATACAAAGAAGGATTTGTCAATCTTGGTCGCTATCTACCAAATCTTTACTATTTGGACAAAGAATGGGTTAAAGAGAAAATCAAATCCCTTGAAGATGAAAAAGGCACTAAATACTGGGAAGCTTTTATAGATGGCTACCTTTCTATTGGAATGGTTTATGATGAACTTTATGGTTTAATGAGACCCCATTATCAGTATGGCGTTGAATATGATTTTAAAGAAAAACGGGACAATGAACACCTTATACAGCATATCTCCTTAGCATACCTTAAAGGACAGGAATCTATTGAGAAGCCTGACAGTCTGTTTAAACAAATAATTGACAAGTTTAAATATAGCAAAATAAGGGAAATCATTGGCTTCTTCTGGATGCAGAGGGAATATCTCACTGAGAGTTCAGATGAAAATGAAAAGATAAAAACAAGGATACTTGAGTTCTGGAAACTGCTATATGATAAATATAAGGGAAAACAATCTTTTGAGGAAGAAGATGAGAAAATCCTATCAAGCGCATCAAAATTGGCAGCAATACTCCCCCGAATTGACAGTGAAAACTTTGAGTGGCTAAAGTTGTCAGCACCTTATGTTCATGTAAATTTCAAATCATCATTCTTTATTGAGTACTTGGATAAACTGAAAGATAAAGGCGATAATGTTGAAGTAGCAAAATATATTGGCGAAATCTTTTTAAAAATGCTTGAAAAGTTTACTCCTGACTATGACCAAAAGCATATCCGTTCAATAGTGGAATTTCTTTACGATGCCGGCGCAATGGACAGCGCAAACAAAATTTGCAATATCTATGGCTCAAGGGGCTATGAATTCTTGAGAGATATTTATGAGAAGCATCCAAGCAGGACATAGGAGATAAATGCTTTATTTTTACCTCGATGAAAGCGGAGATTTGGGTTTTGATTTTTTTACAAACTTGAAGCTTCTATTAACTCTATAAAAATATTGCGATTGTGGAAAGGGTAATCAACTTTTAGTATACTAAAGTCAAGAGGAGGTGGTGTTAAAATGAGACTTGTTGATTTACTACCAGAAAAAGAGATAAAAGAAGCTGTGTTAGGAGAATATGAAAAAAGGCTTGTTTTATACAAGCTAACAGACGAACGGCTCAAGAAAAAATATGGCATGAGTTTTATGGAATTTGAGAAAAAAAATGTAGTGGCTGAAAAAGGGCTTTTATGGGAAGTAGAGCAGGATGCCATGAACTGGGAGCATGCAGTAGAAGGCATAAGGAACATTGAAGAAAAAATAAAGAAGATAAAAGCAATGAGCGAATGACAAGAATTGAAGAAGTAATCCAAGCCATAAAAGATATTACCGACAGATATGGCTTAAAACTTTTAGATTTAGACCATACAGATATAACCATAATCTCACGAATTGGCTTTTCAAATGATATCTTTATACAGATTTATGCGAATGAGACAAAAGAAAAACTGAACATGGCTCTTGTAGTCGCTGGTGAAAGGGTGTATGGAGTTGATAAAGAAGGCGGCTTTTATCATGAACATCCCTTTGAAAATCCTTTGCTTCATATTGATGCAGCATCCATAAATATAGAAGATTTTGTTATTAAGAGTCTGGAAATTCTTAAAAAGCTCAATTTATTTTGAATGACAGCGGAGCATCTCTTCATCACCCTCGTTGACCAAATCCTCTCCACTAAGCAACACCCCGCTCAATCCCCCCGGAGGAGATGCGATTGTGAAGGGCAAAGATGGAAGACCTCCAAACTGTTTGCGAGATGGACACACCTTAATCGTTCGACTGAGTCTTTCGACCCTGAGTCGCTCAAGACCGAAGGGCTCACGACGAAGTCCCCTCTTAATAGAGGGGAACAGGCTTGATAAGGCAAGGAGTGTGTGAGGAGGAGTTGACTACAGTATATATATGATATACGATATATACAAAATATGTTC
>CAMTVO010000008.1:0-25286 GCA_947085205.1 uncultured Nitrospiraceae bacterium | reverse complement strand
GGAAGCTGAACGGCAACAAGTGTCGGTCTTTTATGCGACCGAGAAGGCTTTCCTGGCTGCTGCGAAAGATGTGAGATGACGCGGAACCTGAAATGACAAACCGGACAGGGACTTTGAGATCATAGTATTTTTTTAGAAACAACTCCCAGCGCGGGAGACGTTGAATCTCATCAAGGAAAAAAAAGAACGGGGCTTTCCTGTTTGCTCCTTTTGCTTCGGCATATTCTACAAGCTTATCGAACATCTCTATCAGCCTGATTTTACAACCTATTAGTCAAAATTTCCAATATTTAGCCTTTTAGGGCAAAATATTGGAAAAATCATAAATATCTCTCTATCTCCTTCATCGCCCTTTCAACTGCGCCTGAATTTTTCTCATAAAGTTCTTTTGCCGTTTTCCCCATCGCCGACATTTTCCCTTGATCGGAGAGGAGTTCTTTCAGCGATTGGCGCAGATTGTCCGCATCCGTTTTTAACGCGCCTCCGTTTTTGTAAAATTCGTCAATAAACGGGAAGTTCTCCATATGCGGGCCGCAGACAATGGCCTTTCCCCAGTATGCAGGCTCAAGCGGATTTTGGCCTCCATGCTGTATAAAGCTTCCTCCCATAATCGCAATATCGCATGCGCCGTAAACAGAGGCAAGCTCGCCGACGGCATCGAGGAGAACGGCAATACCGGAACCAGCGTGGTGTTGGAGTGTTGGAGTGTCGAAGTTTGAGATTTCCGATCGCTTTAGGTATTCAATATCATTTCTTTTGAGCAGGTCTTCCACTTCTTTAAACCTTTCTGGATGTCTCGGCGCAATAATAAGATTGAGCGTCGGGAAACCGGCTTTAAGTTTTACATAGGCGTCGATAATCAAATCCTCTTCTGTCCTGTGCGTGCTTCCTGCTATTACAACAGTCCCCTTTAATGCCTTTGTCCATTCAGGAGCTGATAAAGAAGGTCTTGTATCGAACTTAAAACTTCCAATTATTCTCACCTTATCATGTTCTGCGCCCAGAGCCTTAATCCTGTCTGCATACAATTCGTTTTGCATGCAGAGAAGGCTCATATTTTTCAAAACATCCTTTATAAAAAATCCAAGTTTTTTGTAGCCGCTGAATGATTTTTCTGATATCCTTCCGTTCATCAATACCACAGGCACGCCAAGTCGGCTTAAAATCCTGATAATATTTGGCCATAATTCTGTTTCCATGATAATAAAAAGGGACGGCCTGATATTCTTAACAGTGTTTCTTATTATGAATGGCAGGTCGAATGGAACATAAATAATTCTTGCAATGTCACCCACCCTCTCCTTTGCAACCTTTTGGCCTGTATCTGTGACAGTAGAAACAACAATCTCCGCGGACGGGTATCTGGACTTTATTTTTTTTACTAATGGTACTGATGCTATCGCCTCTCCCATAGAGACTGCATGAATCCAGATGGAAGGGAATGGAGTGTTGGAGCAATGGAGTGTTGTCTTATAAAGACCCAATCTCTCCCTGAGCCATCTCCTGCGCAATTCCTTCGGCCGTTTCAGGTATTCAAACGGGAATAGAAAGAGTAGCGATAAAAAGTAGAGTATGCTATAAATCAAATACATAATCTGAACAATGAAATTGTATTCCGTTTAACCCCAATCGTGCATTTGATGTATGCATACCTGTTATTAAATGTTAAATGCATTTTTGTTATCGCTCGGTATCCCCTGCTGCCGAAGAAATCTGAAGGTCGTACAGTTTTTTATAAATCCCGCCATGAGCCAAAAGCTCCTCATGACTTCCCATCTCGGCTATCCTGCCTTTTTCGAGCACTACGACCCTGTCCGCCTTCTGCACGGTAGAAAGCCTGTGGGCGATAACAAAGGTGGTCCTGTGCTCCATGAGGGTATCAAGAGCCCTCTGAACCATCATCTCCGACTCTGTATCAAGGGCTGATGTAGCCTCATCAAGAATCAATATAGGAGGATTTTTAAGTATAGCACGGGCTATGGAAAGTCTCTGCCTCTGCCCCCCCGAAATCATAACACCCCTTTCCCCTATCACTGTGTCATAGCCCTTGGGCAGCTCAAGGATAAAGTCATGGGCATACGCTGCCTTCGCAGCCTTTACTATATCTTCCTCGGAGGCACCGGGATTGCCAAAGATTATGTTTGCCTTCACAGTATCATTAAAGAGAATGACATCCTGACTTACAAGCCCTATCTGGTGTCTTAACGATTTGAGACCGACATTTGCAATATTGATGCCGTCGATATAAATTGCACCGCTTACAGGGTCGTAAAATCTCGGTATGAGGTCAACGAGGCTCGTCTTGCCAGCACCGCTCCTTCCAACAATTGCAATAATCTCTCCCTTCTTAACAGTAAGGGTTACATCATTAAGAATATAATTTTTTGAAGTTGGATACTTAAAGGATACATTTCTAAATTCTATATAGCCGTTTATAGGCTTTAAATTATCTTTCTCCTCGGACTCCTTCTCTTTATCGAAGAGTTCATCGAGCCTTTCAAGCACCGCCTTTGACTGCTGAATGCCGTTATTTGCCGCTGCAAGCCTCTTTGCAGGCGTATAAATCATGAAGATCGCCGTTAAAAAGGAAAAGAATTCTCCCGGCGTAATAACATTCTTAATCACAAGTCTCCCGCCATACCATAAGACAAATGCAATCCCCAGACCTCCAATTACCTCCATCATTAGCGATGTGAACTCCACAACCCTCGTAGAACGCATCAGTTCCCTGTAGTAGTCCTGATTTCTATCCCTGAATATATTTATTAATGAGCCTTCCCGGCCAAAAATCTTTATCATTTTTATTCCTGAGAATGTCTCTGAAAGGAATTCTGTTATTACTGAAATCTTCTTCTGGGCCTCTTTACTGATCTTTTTAAGTCTTTTCCCAAGCCTTTGAGCGCCATAAAAAGCTGCAGGGAGGACAATAACAGACACCAGTGCAAGATCCCATCTCCTGTAAAATGCAACAAAAAGAAGAACTATTATTGTGGCGCTTTCTACAAAAATATCTTTAACGGTGTATGCAAGAAGTCCCTGCAATTGACCTGTGTCATTTATTGTCCTCGACAGTAATAAACCCGATGACTCCTTTTTAAAATCATTAACTGGCAAATACAATAAGTGTCCATACAGTTTACCCCTTATATCCCTTACAACTTTTGCTCCTACCGACCTCATCAGATAAGACTGAAAAAACGAAAAGACCCCTCTCAGCAGATACAGCGCAAGAATTGCAAACGGCAGAAGGGCCAGAAGGGCTGCGTCCTTTTTGAGGAAGATTCCATCGAGTGCAGGCTTGACAAGCCATGCAAGACCGCCGTTCATTCCTGAAATGAGAAGGCTCATCAAGGCGGCAACAGCTATCCTGCCCCAGTATGGCCTGACAAGAAGCATTATTCTTTTGAACATTGCCTTAAGCTACCAAATTCCGTACCATCTCTGCAACCCTGCTTGATGCCTCTTTCTCCACAAACAGCGCCCTCACCTTTTCCATCTGTGATGCCATCTCGTTCCTGTAATTCGAATCTGTAGTAATTTTGGACAATTCTTCTAAAATGTTTTCTGTATTTGCATCTTTTTGTAATAATTCTTTAATTCTTAACCCTTGACCCTCCAAATAATCGAGAAGGATGTTGACAAGGGATATATGTCTCACTTTTACAATCAATCTGCCAATAAGATAAGTAAGAGGCGAGAGCTTGTATATAACCACCATCGGAACTCCTAAAAGCGCAGACTGGAGGGCTGATGTGCCTGATGCAATAAGCGCAATATCTGCCGACAGAAGGGCTTTAATTGAGTGATGCGTAATGCGTAATGCGTTATGGGCATTTTTCTTTAACTCGTTACTCATTACGGATAACGCATTACTGTCTAAATTAGGCGCAACAGGCATCACAAACTGGTAGTCAGGATAACGTTCCTTCATTTCCTTGATAACATCGGACATTACAGGAAGAAGCTTTTTAATCTCATGCTGCCTGCTGCCGGGCATGAGCGTCAGCACAGGCTTGTCAGGCATCAGTCCGAGTTCTTCTTTAACTTTAGCTTTGAGATCATTGGCTATTAAATTCTGAACTCCTAACTCATGGAGGACTTCCCTTATCTCATCCAGAATAGGATGTCCTACAAACTCGCAGGGAATACCGTCATGTTTGTATATCTCCTCTTCAAACGGCAGTATTACGGCCATCTTATCTATCAGCCTTCCAATGGTCTTTACCCGCCCCTTGCGCCATGCCCATACCTGAGGACTTACATAATAGAGCACCTTTATCCCGAGCTTCTTGGCTTCTTTTGCGACCCTCATATTGAAATCCGGATAGTCTATCAGGACAAGCACCTGCGGCTTGAAAGACTTAAGCGCAGCAACAACCTTCTCAAATGTTCTTTTAATCTCGCTGTAAGTCTTTATCGCTTCTGTAATGCCAAAGGAGCTCGATATTCTCGAGATAAGATTAACCCCTGAGGACTGCATCCTATCCCCTCCTATGCCGGTAATGCTTATCTCGGGATTTCTTAGCTTCAGCGCCTTTGCAAGGAAAGCGCCATACAGCTCTCCGGAGCTCTCTCCCGAGACTATCATTACCCTTTCAAGCATTTGTGTATTATTTCGGAAGCAAGACGGATATCTGCATCGTCCAGTTCAGGATAAATAGGCAGGGACAAAACCTCCCTTGAGACCTTCTCTGCCACAGGGAAGTCTCCCTCTTTATATCCTAAAAATCTGACAGCATCCTGCAGATGTAAAGGAATGGGATAATAGACCACCGAAGAAATGCCGCGCTCTTTAAGGCTTTGCTGTATAAAGTCTCTTTTATTGCTTCTTATCGTGTATTGGTGATATACATGATAGGCGCCATCCTTTTCAACAGGGGTAACAACCGCATCAGAAAGAAGGCTATTATATAATGAAGCATTCTCACGCCTCTTCTTATTGTATTCATCAATTCTTTTAAACTTTACAAGGAGGATGCCTGCCTGTATCTCATCGAGCCTGCTGTTGTATCCAAGGCATTCATGCCTGTATCCGCCCCTGGAGCCGTGGTTCCTTAATTTCCTTATCTCATCTGCAGCCTGAGAGTCGTTAAGGGTAATCATCCCTCCGTCACCGTATGCGCCTAAATTTTTGCTCGGGTAAAAGCTGAAACATCCGGCGTCTCCGAAGCTCCCTGTTTTTGTGCCGTTTAAAGAAGCGCCAAAGGACTGGGCGCAGTCTTCTATCACCTTGAGATTATATTTTGCCGCAATATCCATCACAGCCTTCATGTCAGCCGGATGTCCGAATATGTGGACAGGAAGTATTGCCTTTGTCCTGCCTGTTATTTTCTTTTCAATAAGCGATATGTCGATATTATATGTCTCAGGCTCTATATCGACAAAAACAGGTTTCGCGCCTGTGTATAAAATCGCCTCGGCCGTGGCGAAAAATGTAAAAGGGCTAGTTATAACCTCGTCTCCGTCTCCGATGTCGAGCGCCTTCAATGAGAGATGAAGGGCGTCGGTTCCTGAGGCTACACCGATTGCCTCCTTTACTCCGTGATATTTCCTGATACCGTCTTCAAGCTCTGAAACTCTCTTGCCGAGCACATACTGGGAACTCTCGAGTATCTCGTTCAGTACGGAAAGAACCTCATCCTTTATTTCGAGATACTGTTTTTTCAAATCAATCATCGGTTTCATCTCTTTATCTTATCTCCTATCTGAAGTGCAATTTTCAATGCATTCCTGCCCTCAACCGCAGAGACGAGAGGACAGCTTTTAGATGTTACGCATTCAATAAAGCTTTTCAACTCCTCTTTCAAAGGCTCTTTTTTATCCACATGGACGGACTCCTGACTTATCTCCGCTCCTTTTTTGTAGAATCTCTTTATCTCCATATTCTGGTAATCCACAAGGAGGTACGAGTCCTTCTGGAATATCTTCAGCTTCCTCGATTTTTCGAAGGAAATCCTGCTCGATTTCAGCAATGCCTGAGCTCCGTTATCGAATTCAAACCACGCCATCGCAATATCAATATTATCCGTAAGCACCTTTGCGCCTGTTGCCTTGATGTCTTTTATAAAAATCCCCCCTTGCCCCCCTTTACTAAAGGGGGGATTTGTCTGATTATTTATAATAGCAAGGACTATATCAATATCATGTATCATTAAATCAAGGGTTACATCCACATCAATACCCCTGCCTGAAAACGGAGACATCCTCTCCGCTTCGATAAATACCGGATTATCAATCAGGCGACGCACCTCTGAAAATACGGGATTAAATCTCTCGAGGTGTCCCACCTGTATTGTTGTGCCGGCCTTTGCCGCTGCATCAATCAGCCTGTCGGCTTCTTCAACAGTTGTAGTTATAGGCTTTTCTATAAGAATATCTTTCCCCGCCTTTATGCAGTCCATAGCGATTTCATAATGCATGGTAGTAGGAGTTACAATGCTCAGCGCATCCACTTTATCAAGCATGTCCCGATGGTCGCTGTACATATTGCATCCGTATTTCTTAGCTATCTCTTCGGCCCTTTTAATGTCTGCATCAACAACACCGACAAGCCTTACATTATTAAAATCTCCGCCAAAATCTCCGGTAATCTCCGAGCCAAGTTCCGAAAAAATACGGGCGTGATGCTGTCCTAAATATCCGACTCCTATTACCCCGACATTAATCATAGTTCAGCCTTCAGTTTATCGAGAACCATTTGCCTTGCCTCTTTAAATCCATTCTCCCTCAGGATATTAAAAATCTCCTTAGAAGCGACTCCCTTTAAAAACATTTCCCTTGCTTTTTTATCCGGAATCGCTTTAATTATCTTTTTCCTCATCTGTTTTAAAAAATTCAGATACTGCCCGAAATTTTTATTATAAAGCAATTCAATCTCTTTTCTCACCGCCCTTGCCGCAGCCGGGCTTGCGCCGGATGTCGAGACTGCAATAGTCATCGGCCCTCTGTTCACGACAGAAGGGACAATGAAATTAGCCATCTCAGGCATATCGACCACATTCACAAGACAAGGCGCTTCCTCCGAGACCTTTCTGTTTAGATCTTCGTCAGATGTGGCGGCAATAACCAGAAATGCATCCTTCAGGTCTCCGCTCCTGTAGTTCCTTTTTATGTGTTTTATCCTTCCCCTCTGCTTCTGCCTCTCGATGGTATCTGTAATGGCTGGGCTTATCACTTTAACTGCAGCTCCGGAATCAAGAAGGCTTAAAACCTTCCTTTCGGCAACCTTTCCGCCGCCGACAACAATGCACTGTTTTCCGGACAAATTTATAAAAGCAGGATAATAGTTAGTCATCGGTTAAGATTACCGGCTCTTAAGTCTCTCTGCTTCTTTTTTGGCATCAGAAACCAGTCTGCTTGAAGGATACCTTGCGATTAGTTTATTGAGTGTCTCTCTTGCCTTTTCGTCCATCTTGGCTGCTTTGTATGCTTTGGCGAGAAGGAGCAATGCCTCGTCCCCTCTCTTATAATCCGGGAATTGCTTAAGTAGGCCTTCGAGCCTGTTTATGGCGGAGTTGTACGATTCCTTTTTATAATAGAACTCTCCGACCATAAACTCTCCGTCGGCTATTATATTCCTGCATTTCTCTATCCTGAGATCTAATACTTCCCTGTAGGGATTCCTCGGATATATTTCCTTTAATCTCAAGAACTCCTTCAATGCCTTTTGAGCCGCACCGGAACCTCTGTCGGGAGATTCTATCTGCGAAAAGTAAGCCATTGCAATCTGATACTGGGCATAGGATGCATACTGGTTGTCGGGGTAAAGCTCCATGAATCTCCTGTATTCTTCAATGCCGACGTCTATGTCGCCGTCTTTTATATATGATTCGGCAATCTTAAGCTGCGCCTGCGGCGCATATTTTTTTGTGTTATCCCTGTTCTTCACCTCAAGGAGCGCCTTCCTCGCCTCCTCGTACTCTTTTTTGCTGATATGGTTATCCGCCTTTGAAAGATACTTCTCCGGGTCAAATATCTCCTCTTTTTTTACCTCCTTCTTGCCTCCGCAGGAACTTAAAAGAAAGAGCGCAGAACATAGTAAAAGCAGAAGATAAGAAGTTGAGAGGTTGAGAAGCTGACTGCTGTTTTTCATAGTGTCTATTAAAACCTTTAGCGTCCTTTTTAGTCAAGGGGTTTTGACTTAGAGACAATCTATATTTTAAACTGTCTAATCAGGAGGATGACTATGAAAAACATCGCGATAGCAATAATATTTTCTTCATTCCTAATGTCTTTTGGCGCACATCCCGCAAGCGCCCAGGACAAAGAACAAGTCAAGGAATCCAAGGCAGGGCAGGAAGCATCCCTAAACGAACTGAAGAAAGAAATACTCTCTTACTTCGAGCCTGTTGCCGGAAAGATCGTCTCTGTCGAAGGCAATTCCGTAAAAATAGACATCGGGGCGCAGAAATCCGTAAAAACAGGAATGAGGCTCTATGCATTCAAGGAAGGGGCTGCCTTTATTCATCCTGTCACAAAAGAGCCACTCGGAAAAATCGAGATGCCGGTAGGAAATGTCGAGATAACTGCGGTCTCTGCAAATGATTCCTCCGGCATAATTACCAAGGGCAAACCGGAAGAGTTTTTAAATGCAAAAATCAAGATAGCCGGGACTAAGATAAAGATATTATTCGTTCAGGGGAGCGTCGACTGGTTCCTCGGCGACGCTTATTACCAGATGCTTAAGGACAGCGGGCGTTTTGAATTGATAGATACAGGAATAGAAAGCGACGACGTCTCGAAGATAATCTCAGAGGCAAAGGCAAAGGGCGCCGAGGCGGCATTGGCGCTGCAATCTCAGGATTTCACGGACCATGTCGATTTAACGCAAAAGATATTCTGGGCCGGCGACTCAAAGCAGTTTTCAGAAAAGAAAGTTCTTGTAAATATCGCCTATGTCCAAGAGCTTAAATTTAAATCAGGGCTCTTCGGTCATAAAGAGGGAGAGGCGCTCCTTTCGTACCGGTTGCCGTTCGGTTCGAGACATCTGACTGTAGGCGACCTCGACGGAGACGGCAATCCGGATATAATCCTTGCATCAGGAGATAAGATAAGGGTTTACAAACCCGGCGTAGACCTTACGCTTTTATGGGAAGTCAAGATGCCGTCGACAGGGGATGTGCTCTGGCTCGATACCTTAGATACAAACAAGAACAGAAAAGACGACATACTCATCACAATTATGAGAGACGGTGATGTCATATCATATATATACGAACTCAAGGATGCCAATTTTGTAGAGCTTTATAGATTAAAAGACACCTTTATGCGAAGGCTCGGCAGCGGTATTATAGCGCAGGGGTACAGCAAGCGCGACGGCTATGACGGAAGCGTATTCTCTATTGTATTTGCCGACGGAAGATACAAAAAAGGCGAAAACCTCAAACTGCCGGAAGGCGTGAATATATACGACTTCCAGCATCTCAGTTCCTCGGACGGAAAACAGGTTATTCTGGCATGGGACGACAGTGGTCATCTAAATCTTTACAACGAAAAAGGCTTGCGGATATGGATAAGCAGAGAGGAATTCGGAGGCTTTTCCGCAAAATTCAAAAAGGAATCCCCTACGATAATGGTCGAGAGGGGAGAATGGTTTGTAAAGGACAGACTAATCGTCAAAAACAATGAAATCCTTGCTCCAAAACGCAAACCCCTTTTAGGAGTGGCCAAGGGCCTCGGATACAAGTCCTCGGAAATAAGGAGCTTCTGGTGGAACGGCGTCACTGTCGAAGAGAGAGGGCTGCTTGAAGAAATAGGAGGAGAAATCCTCGACTATACAATTGTCGGCGACAGGATAGTGGTGCTTGCAAAGCCTCTGTTCGGAATAAGGATGGGAGATATACTCAAGGGCGAAAACCCGTTCGGCACGATGCTGTATATATTTTCGTTGAAAGGAAAGTAATAGGTCTTATAAGTCCTATTGGACTTATGTGGAGGGTTTTAATTTTGAAAAAAAGAACTATTCCGAAACATATCGGCATCATCATGGACGGAAACGGCCGATGGGCAGAGATGCGGGGGCTGCCGAGATTTGAAGGCCACAAAAGGGGTGTGGAAAGGGTCAGAGAAATAACAGAGGCCGCAAACGGAATAGGCGTGGAAGTCTTATCCCTTTATGCATTTTCCATCGAAAACTGGATGAGACCCGAGGACGAAGTTTCTGTAATAATGGGACTCCTCGAATCATCCCTCAAAGGAGAATTTCTTAACTTCATGAAAGAAGGAATAAGGTTTAAAGTTATTGGCAACAGGGATAAGCTTCCTGAAAATATTAAGGTAATAATAGAAGGAGTAGAACAAGCAACAGAGAAAAATAACAAGCTCGTCTTGCAATGCGCCCTGAGTTACGGAGGAAGGGACGAGATCATAAGGGCGGTAAAAAAAGCCGTCGCCCTGAACACTAAGCCCGAAGATATAACAGAGGAGAAGATACACGGGCTCCTCGATACAGCCGGAACCCCGGACCCCGACCTTATAATACGAACAAGCGGCGAGCAGAGATTGAGTAACTTCCTTTTATGGCAATCGGCATATTCAGAGTTTTACTTCACAAGCACACTCTGGCCGGACTTCACCAAAGAAGAGATGCTCGAGGCGGTGCACGAATACCAGATGAGGGACAGAAGGTTCGGAAAGGTTGCGGACGGTGGGGTTCGCAATGTTTTTTAACCGGGAATACCTTAGACGTGTAATTGTAGCCGCAATTGCGCTGCCTCTTTTTTATTTATACATAACAAAACTGCCGCCTGTCTTCTTCCTCGTACTTTTAATGCTCGTTTCCGTCATCGCACAGGTTGAATTCCATTCAATGTATAAAACAAAAAAGATAATCTCATTTATCGGTGTAGCAGGCGGAGTTCTGCTCTTTTTTTCATCTCTCGGCATTCAGGATTCAGCTTTCAGCCATTGGCCTTTTATATTTGCATTCATGCTTATATCTACAGTCAGGCTGTTTCTGATAAAAGACCCTTCGGCATCTCTGAGTGATATAGCGCCTGCAGTAACCGGTTTTCTCTACATTCCGACACTTCTCCTTGCGCAGTGGTATCTGAGGCTTCAAGGTTATGAATGGATAATCCTTTTATATGGATGTGTCTGGACATCTGACAGCATTGCATATTATATCGGCAAAAGCGTCGGGAAAAGAAGACTCTACAAAGAGGTCAGCCCGAATAAAACCGCAGCCGGGGCATTCGGCTCTGTGGCAGGAGGAGTCCTATCGGCATTATTGCTCGGCAGCTTACTTTTAAAAAGCACGAGCTTTCCCGCCTTAATAGCGATGGGCTTTTCGATAGGTTCGGTCACGATTGTAGGAGACCTCGTCGAATCCATGTTCAAAAGGGATGCGGGAGTTAAGGACTCAGGCTCGTTTATTCCTGGACATGGAGGAGTTCTCGACAAGATAGACGGAGTCCTCTTTGCAGGACCTGTACTTTACTGGATAACATTGGTTTTATGAAAAAGGTCGCAATATTAGGCTCCACAGGCTCCATAGGCAAAAGCGCGCTAAGTGTTGTCTCGAAATTTCCTGACAGATTCAAGGTTGTCGGGCTGACCGCTGGGAAAAACATCTCTCTGCTGCTTGAGCAAATACGACAGTTTAAGCCTCGGTTGGTAGCCGTGTCGGATGAAAAGGCATGCCAGAATCTCAAATCTCAAATCTCAAATCTCAAATCTGCAAACCCTGAAATACTCTTTGGAATACAAGGAATAAGCAGTGTAGCGGAAATGCCGGATGCCGATACAGTTGTATCCTCAATAGTCGGCTCTGCAGGGCTTCTGCCGACCATTGCCGCAATCAGGGCAGGAAAGCTTGTAGCGCTCGCAAACAAAGAAGCGCTCGTAATGGCAGGAAATATTGTAATGTCTGAGGTCAGTAAATATAATGCCACGCTCCTGCCTGTGGACAGCGAGCACAGCGCAATATCTCAGTGCATCAGGGGATGCGAAAAGGATTCGATAAAAAAGATAATACTCACTGCCTCGGGCGGCCCTTTTGCCGGCAGGATGCTCCAAGAGCTTGAAGACGTCTCGCCCGAAAGCGCGCTCAAGCATCCGAACTGGAGCATGGGCAGAAAGATAACAATAGACTCGGCAACGCTCATGAATAAAGGGCTCGAGGTAATAGAGGCGCATTATCTATTCGGCCTTCCCTCCGAAAAGATAGATGTCCTAATCCATCCTCAGAGCATTGTACATTCCATTGTTGAGTTTAATGATGGAAGCTATCTCGCCCAGCTTTCAAAACCGGATATGAAAGGGCCTATTGCATACGCCCTTTCATTCCCAGAAAGGCTTAGGGATGTTATGGAGACTATTGATTGGGAGAGCCTTTCGGGTTTAACTTTCCAGAAGCCTGACAGCAAGACGTTTCAGTGCCTCTCTCTTGCATATTCCGCATTAAGCACAGGCGGCACTATGCCTGCGGTGCTGAATGCGTCAAACGAGATTGCAGTAGCAGCTTTCCTTGACGGCATTATCGGTTTCAATGAAATACCTGCTATAATAAAAAAGGTCATGGACTCGCATAAACTTCAGCCTGCCGACGACATCGATATAATTCTCGATACAGACAGGTGGGCGAGGGAAAAAACATTATACGAAATTAAGAATTACGAATTAGGAGTTATAAATTAAGGAAATTTCTACACTTCATAATTTATAATTCTTAATTCGTAATTAAAATAAAAAGGAGTTAAATAGATGAGCATACTTTCTGCCGTACTTTTGTTCGGATTTTTGATATTCATACATGAATTAGGACACTTCATATTTGCAAAGATGAGCGGCGTTAAGGTTTTGAAATTCTCGCTGGGCTTCGGGCCGAAGGTTATAGGCAGAAAAATCGGAGAGACCGAATACCTGATATCGGCAGTTCCTCTCGGAGGATATGTGAAAATGCTCGGCGAAGAGGCTGAAGACGAAGCGGGAGGTGCGGAGCAGGAGAGGTCATATAAAAATCAGTCTGTCCATAAAAGGGCATCCATAGTCTTTGCAGGCCCCATATTTAATCTTTTAACCGCAGTGGTCATATTCTTTTTTGTCTTTATGATTGGTGTGCCTACGCTGCTCCCGATAGTGGGAGAGGTAATGCCTGACACGCCTGCTGCAAAGGCGATGCTCTCAAAAGGCGACAGGGTAATAAATATAGACGGGACGCCCATAAGGCACTGGGGAGAAATGACGGACATCATCTACACGAGCGCCCGCAAGGAGCTTAAGCTGAAAGTTCAGAGGGGCTCCGAATCAATCAATGTCTCCATAACCCCCGAAAGCAAAAAAATTAAAGACATATTCGGCGAAGAAAAAGAGATAGGACTCATCGGCGTGAAACCATCGGGAGAGACGACAAAGATAAGGGAAAACATTCCGAACGCCATAACAAAGGCGGTTTTAAGGACATGGGAAATCTCTGCGCTTACAATAGTCGGGATAATAAAACTCATTCAGAGAATACTTCCTGCAGATACAATAGGAGGCCCCATACTCATCTTTCAGCTTGCAGAGAAGCAGGCTGAAGCAGGGGCATTAAATTTCTTTATATTTGCAGCAGTAATCAGCATAAATTTAGCCATACTGAATCTCCTGCCGATACCGATCCTTGACGGAGGACATCTCCTATTCCTCGCAATAGAGGCGATAAGGAAAAAACCGCTCAGCGATAAGGCAATCGCAATAGCACAGCGCATAGGTCTTGCTTTAATCATTACCCTTATGGTATTTGCGATGTACAACGACATATTCAGATTAATCAGCGGAAAGCCTATACCTTGAAGCCGGCGACAATAAAACATCTGCAATCAGCAGGCGGCGTTATATTCAGAAAGACCGGCGACTCTTACGAAGTAGCGCTTATCGCCACAAAGAACAAAAGCGTCTGGACCCTGCCGAAGGGAATAATAGATAAGGGAGAAGAGCCTGAGACAACCGCTGTCAGGGAAATACAAGAGGAGACAGGGCTGACAGGCAGGATAATCGACACGCTCGGTGACGGGTCCTACTGGTTTTATCTAAAGGACGAAAACGCAAAATGCAGGAAAACGGTGTCGTATTTCCTTTTACAATACATTGAGGGCGATATCGGAGACTATTGCTGGGAGGTGGACGAGGCTAAATGGTTCGCTTTAGATAATGCAATAAAGCAAGTATCGTACAAAAGCGACAGGGCGATACTGGAAAAGGCAAAGGAGCAACTCACGAAAAGATTTGGAGTAATGGAGTGTTGGAGTAATGGGACAGATATTAAACTGGAACGAGTTAAAAGAGGCTGTAGAGAGGCTCAGGACTGAAGGTAAAAAGATCGTCTTCACCAACGGCTGTTTTGACATAATACACATCGGGCATGTCAGGTATCTGAGAGAGGCCAGAAAATTAGGAGATGTCCTGATTATCGGCCTAAATTCAGATTCATCGGTCGCCAAACTAAAGCCAGAAAGGCCCGTAAACAAGGAGTCTCATAGGGCGGAAGTTCTGGCATCCCTCGATATGGTGGATTATGTCACAATCTTCAGCGAAGACACGCCTTATGATCTGATCAAATTCCTTAAACCGGATGTTCTTGTAAAAGGCGGGGACTGGAAAAGGGAGGATATTGTCGGCTCGGACATTGTCCCCGAGGTTCACAGTTTGCCTTACATCGAAGGCATATCCACAACAGATATTATCAACAAAATAAAAAAATTTTTATAATAATTATAGTATAATCACTGTTGTCTAGAATAATTTGGTTTAAAGGCATATGGCTCAATATAAGGCGTTAGAATTTATCATAAATTTATTTTGGACAAATATAAATTATACAAAAAGGGGGATCTATGAGTATCAAAAAACTACTATTCATTGTAGGCATTGCAAATGCTGTTGTACTTGGGATAATCATTGCTCTTTTCCTTGTCAATGGGGAAAAAACCTATAACCGTTTACAAAAGATGTTAAATGTCGATCTGGTATTATTGCTGGATTTAAACGATATGTATGCACAGGGCCTCCAGACAGGGCAGGCTACAAGGAATATCCTTATCAATCCCAATGATGCAAAGGCAAAGGAAAACTACAAAAAATCGCATGAAGATTTTATAAAGGCAAACGATGAGGCTATTAAACTGGCTACCGGCAAGATACAGGAGGAACTGAAAAAAATTAAAAGTCTGTGGGAAGAAAACCACAAACTTAAAACAGAGATACAGGAACTGGCCGCTTCAGGCAAAAGAGACGACGCCATAGGACTGTTAACTCAAAAAGAAACACCTAAATGGAGAGAAATAAGGGCATCTTTACTGGAAATGATGAAGGAACAAAAAGGCAAGTTTAAAGAAAGCCTTGAAGAAAACAGAAAGGCAAGGCAAAAAGACACAACACTGCTTATATTAATTATCATGCTGTCATTGATAGGATTTTCAGGATTTCTCTTTGTCATTAATAAAATTATGCAAAAAAATATGGCTCATGCCCTTGAATGTTTCACTACACTTGAGAGGGGCGAACTTAAAGAAGAATGTAAAATCACCGACGAAAACAACTTCCTGAAAGATATTTACAACAAGATACTAATGACATTACGGGAGACAATGCTGAAAATCAGCAGCGTCGCGAGAGACGTAACGCAGGATGTATCCTCCCTCGCAGAAAAGATAAATACAATAGATGCAGGTGCAAAGGACCAGCTCTCCCAGATAGACCATGTCGCTTCTGCAACTACCGAGATGTCTCAGACAATAATCGATGTGGCAAAAAATGCATCATTTGCATCAGAGGCGGCCAAAGAAGCAACGAGCATAGCAAACAAAGGGAAGGATACTGTAAAAAAGGCTGTCGACGCCATAATAGGGATAGCAGAGTCAGTAAGGGAATCTTCAGGGACCATCGAAGAGCTCGGAAAGAGTTCTCAGGAGATAGGAGAGATAGTCGCAGTCATAAACGACATCGCAGACCAGACCAACCTGCTTGCTCTCAATGCGGCAATTGAAGCAGCAAGGGCAGGAGAGCAGGGAAGAGGTTTTGCAGTAGTTGCAGACGAGGTGAGAAAGCTTGCAGAAAGAACATCAAAGGCAACAGGCGAGATAGCCGAAAAAATAAAAGCCATACAGGTAAAATCAGAGGCCTCTGTCGAGGCAATGGAGAAAAGCAGCAGAGATGCCGAGGGCGGTGTAACACTGGCGGATGAAGCTGCCAGGGCCCTCGAGGAGATAGTAACCGCAACCCAAAAGGCAATGGATATGATACAGAGGATTGCGGTAGCAACAGAGGAACAGTCTTCTGCATCCGAAGAGATTGCCCAGAACATGGAAACAATAACAGGATATATAAATAACACTGTCCGGATGATAGAAGAGGCAAGACAAATTATGGACAGGCTTAATGCACAGGCAAGAGAGTTAGACCAGAGCATAAGCTGGTTCAAAGTATAAAGTTAGGGAGTTAATGAGTTAGAGGAGGTTTAAGATGAGCAAAGTAATATCAGTATCAGGTAAAACAGATGTCATAAAAACATCCGGAGGAGATGAGATATTACAGCTTGTGACCTTTACCCTCGGAAACGAAGAGTATGCGGTGGATATCCTGAAAGTGCAAGAAATAAACAGGATGAAAGAGATTACGAGGGTACCAAATTCACCGCCTTATGTAGAAGGGGTAATAAACCTCAGAGGCAAAGTAATACCCGTGGTGAACCTGAGAAAGAAATTCGGCCTTGCAGAAAAAGACAATGACGAACAGTCAAGGATAATGATAATGGACATACAGGGCATTACCATGGGGCTTGTGGTTGATTCTGTATCGGAGGTATTGAGGGTGCCTTCAAGCATAGTGGAGCCAACACCTCCCATGGCATCGAACATAAGCACAGAGTTTATAAAGGGCATAGCAAAGCTCGAAGACAGGCTCATAATACTCCTTGACATGGACAGGCTTTTAGGGAAGTCGGACGATACACTTATGCTCGAGGCATCAGGATTGGGAGGGACAAAGGCATTAGAATAATATAGCTTTTTGACCTTTGCCCCTCCTTCACCCTCCCAGCCTATAGCCTGATGTATTGCCTGATTTTAAATATCGTAGTACAGGAAGAACTCATAAGGATGCGGCCTTAACCTCAATGCATCCACTTCCCTTGTCCTCTTATAGTTTATCCATGTCTCAATTGCATCCTCTGTAAAGACATTGCCTTTCAGCAGAAACTCATGGTCTTCTTCGAGGTGATTCAGAGCCTCCTCAAGGGTTCCCGGCATTGTCGGAACCGATGCAAGTTCCTCTGGGCCAAGCTCGTAAATGTCCTTGTCAAGGGGCTCGCCCGGATGTATCTTATTCTCTATGCCGTCCAATCCCGCCATCATCATTGCTGCAAAAGCAAGGTATGTATTACATGAAGGGTCAGGGAATCTGACCTCTATTCTCTTTGCTTTCGGGCTTGCTGAATATGTCGGTATCCTTATGGAAGCCGAACGGTTTCTTGCAGAGTATGCGAGATTGACAGGAGCCTCAAATCCTGGTGTCAGCCTCTTATAGGAGTTTGTTGTCGGATTGGTTATTGCTGCAAGCGCCTTTGCATGCTTTAATATTCCACCGACATAGTAGAGTGCCATTTCGCTCAAGCCTGCATAGCCGTTTCCTGCAAAGAGAGGCTTTCCGCCTTTCCATATGCTCTGATGGACATGCATACCTGAGCCGTTGTCACCGAATATTGGTTTGGGCATGAATGTTACTGTTTTGCCGTGCCTTCTTGCAACATTCTTGATTATGTATTTAAAGAGCATGTTCTTGTCAGACATCTTGACGAGCGAGTCAAACCTCATGTCTATCTCTGCCTGACCTGCTGTTGCGACCTCGTGGTGCTCCCTTTCTACATATATACCGGCCTTCTGCATCTCCATAACCATTTCTGTCCTGAGATTCACCTGACTGTCTGTCGGCGGGACAGGGAAATAACCTTCTTTGTGCCTCGGCTTGTAGCCTAAGTTCGGATTTTCCTCACGGCCTGAGTTCCAGATACCCTCGACAGAGTCTATGAAATAGTACCCGCTGTGCGCATTCTGGTCAAACCTTATGCCGTCAAAGATAAAGAATTCAGCCTCCGGCCCGAAGTATGCTGTATCTCCTATTCCTGTTGACTTGAGATATGCCTCAGCCTTTTGTGCAATATATCTCGGGTCCCTTGAGTAAAACTCTTTTGTTATCGGGTCAACTATATTGCAGATAAGGCTTATTGTGGGATATTCCATAAAGGGATCCATAAATGCTGTTGTCGGGTCGGGAATAATCAACATATCAGATGTATGAATCGCCTGCCATCCCCTTATGGATGAGCCGTCAAAACCAAGACCCTCCTCAAATATCTCCTCCTTCAATTCTGCTACCGGCACAGCAAAATGCTGCCAGATTCCCGGAAAATCAAGAAACTTGAAGTTTGCCATAACCGCCTTGTTTTCCTGAGCCATCTTGATTACATCCTTCGGTGTCATGCTTCTCCTCCTCTTTATTTTATACTGCGGATTCTCCGCGTTCTCCTGTCCTTATTCTTATTACATCTTCGATTGTGTATACAAAGATCTTGCCGTCGCCTATCTTCCCTGTCTTGGCCGCCTTCTCTATGACATTTACAACCTTTGGGGCGAGGTCATCAGATGTAATTATCTCTATCTTTATCTTCGGGATAAAATCGACCACATATTCGGCGCCCCTGTACAATTCCGTGTGTCCTTTCTGCCTTCCGAACCCCTTCACCTCGGTAACGGTCATTCCCTGGATGCCTATTTCGTTCAAGGCATCTTTGACTTCATCGAGTTTAAAGGGTTTAATTATCGCCTCGATCTTTCTCATATTTCACCTCCTCGTTTAGTAAGCAGTAAACTGTTCACTGTTCACTGTTCACTGAAAAAACGCTTCATAAAAATTCCACGCCCTGCCGTGATAGACTTCATAGATTTTTTCGGTCTCTGTCTTGAGCCTTTGATGGTCTATATCCTCAGCCTTCAACCAATCATATACCATCTCTCGCGTCACTTCAATATGAAACTGAAAGGCATATGCCTTGCCGCCGTAATTGAATGCCTGATTGCGATAAAGCTCCGAGCCCGCAAGCCTTACCGCGCCTTCTGGAATATCAAAGGTCTCCCCGTGCCAATGAAAGACCTTAAATCTCTTCCAGATGTCACCCACATAGGGGTGCGCTGCAAGCTTCATCATAAGAGGGTCTTTTATACCATCCGGTGTAAGCTCTATATCGTGCCACCCTATCTCCTGCTCCTTGCCTTTATAGACCCTTGAACCCAATGCCTTTGCCATAATCTGCGCTCCGAGACATACGCCCAAAACCCTTTTGCCGTCTGCTATAAACGCTCTGACTAAAGCTTCTTCTTTCTTTATGTAAGGATAGATGTCATCCTCGTTTACGCTCATTGGGCCGCCCATCATAAGAAGGGTATCAGATTCTTTAGTTTCAGGGATATCCTCGCCTTTGGACAAATCAACGATTTTATACGGAATACCCTTTGTCTTGAGGAAATCCTCAATTGTTCCAGGGCCTTCCGTTTCTATATTTTTGCAGATTAAGACGGGCATGGTTAATTCTTTGCAACTAATATGCCATCAGTCGGATAATTGAAAAATAAAGACTTTTGTTTGACAAACAAAATAATATGCCTAATTATCAGGCATAAGACTGCCCAATAATTAGGCATATTGTCATATTGCCGATTCCCCTGTCTCGCCTGTCCTTATCCTTACGACCTCCTCAACAATCTGAAAACAGAACACAGAAGACAGAATATAGAAGAACTAAAGCTCACTGCTCACTGTTTTTGCCTGCTGCTTTATAATCTGGGGTGTACATTCTTTTGGATTTTTGGATGATATGACAACAATTGTACCATCAGGGATCATTATAAGCATCGCTTCTTTTTCCTTGTTTGCTATAACCTTACTTATGGAAACAGGGGATTGGGGTTCGTACAAAACCTTTGTCTTGAGCGTCTCCCCTTCAAGCCATGCCATCATGAGAGAGCATTTCTGGTTAACAAGAGAGGTTACTGTAAAAACCGCGGTGTCTGCAATAAAGTACATCTGGGAGTTGATAGTAAGCTTTTCATTATCGGTCTTATACTTCACCCTTAAGAATAATTTCTTTTGATCCATGTCTTATCTCCTCAATATTGTTCGGTTTATCAAAAAAGCATTGACTGCCCTTTGATCTCTTTTCGCTCTACCGCCTCGAATATCTTTATCTTTCCGTATTCGCCATCAAAGCCCGGTACTATATGCACATCGCCTTTGCGCATTCGTGATATTGCTTCTCTGATAAGGGGAGAGCCTGCCTTTTCAATATCATCAAGTGGTACGTCCATGAGAATTTTAAATTCGCTACCGAGCTTTTGAAGAAGGTTTTGATATTCCTTATCCACTGCCTTACTGTTTGGACCAACTTTCAAGACCTCCGCGATTATTTCGGGCAAAGGAATGATTGAATGAAAAGAGGGAGAGCCTTTTGGCTTGAAACCTTCATCCCTGTCAGCTAATTTTTCGATCCTGTGCATTACGCCTACAGTAACCCTCTTGCCGCAAACCGGGCAGAGATAGTTATGTTTTAAGGTCTCTTTGGGTGTTAGGCTTATGCCGCATGTCCTATGCCCGTCATAATGATATTTACCCTCCTCAGGAAAAAATTCTATTGTTCCGATAAATCCCTTTTTTGTCTTTATCGCTTCCATCATTGCCTTATATGAAATCTCGGTGTCGAATATATTCGCCTCCCGTCCGATTTTGGCGGGAGAGTGCGCGTCTGAATTAGAGATAAGCGTTATTTTGTCGAGCGCCGAAAGCCGCCAGTTCATGAAAGGGTCTGATGACAATCCTGTTTCGATTGCATAAATATAAGGGGTCAATTCTTCAAAGCATTCTTCACGGCTGTCAAAGCCCGATTCAGCGCCGAATACAGAAAAGTGCGGAGTCCACGCATGAGCCGGGACGAGCATGGCATCTGGAGATGCTTCGAGAACAATTTTCAAAAGCTCCTTTACATCGAGCCCGAGTATAGGCCGTCCGTCGGCATTGAGGTTGCCGATCTTTGACAGCGCAATATTTAATTTTGCGGCTGCTGAAAAATCAGGTGCGAATATGATCGAATGCACCTTGCGTGTTTTTTTGTTCTTGCCGTAAATGCAGCTTATCTCCGCAGAGAGCATGAAAGAGACATCCGCCCTGCATGAATCATGGATGTCGTCTGTCGTGAATTCCTTTCTCAGTATGAATAGCCCGTTGCCAGTAGATTCAAGTTTTTCATTCAGTTCTTTAAACCATTTCGGATGTGTAAAGTCTCCCGTGCCTATTACAGAAATCCCTTTAATCTGAGCCCATCTCCAGATGCTTTCAGGGGACATGTCCTTGCTGGTCGCGCGTGAATACTTTGAATGGATGTGGAGGTCGGCAATGAAGCGCATGGAGGATTATAACAGAACTCCCTGTGCAACCTCTATAACCCTGCCGCCAACAAAGACTTCTATAATTGTGTTTAGTGAACAGTGAGCAGTAATTGTTTACTGCTTGCTCTGCCGCTCTGTTGCACTAAAGGATGTTTGAGATCAATCCGGACATATCTTAAACCCCTTCTTCCCATGAATCCGATACGCGCTGAATCCCCTAATATCAAGCGTAAAAACCTCATCAATTCCTGTCTCCTCTGCAAGAGTGACAAGTGTCGCATCGGCAAAGTCCATTGGTATGTCTTTATACTTTTCCATTCGTATAATTGCCCGTGAAAGGCTTTCCGGCGATTGGGGCACAAGGGTAGCCCCGCCTTTTGATATAAATTCGATGCAGATTTTTTGTGCTTTGACCGATGGGCCGAGAAGATAAACTGCTTCTGAAAGTACCGGTTCGGTTGTAAGGAGTTTGCCCTTGAAGTCCTTTAAGAACTCCACACATTTGTGGTGATTCTCTTCATCCTTGTCAAGGAGGGCGACAAGAGCGCCTGTGTCTAAAAGAACACTATGCATTTTTTCTGAACTTTTTTAATAGATGTTCCCTGTGCGCTTCTCCGAGGTCAGAAATGCCGCTGGAAATAGTTCCGATGAGGTTTTTAACCTTATCATACGGCCTGTTTTTCTCTTCCAGATGAAACTCTTCCATGAATTTTTCCAGGGCCATTCTTACGATATCCGAGCGTTTAAGACGGAGCTTTTTCGCAAGGCTCGAAACGTTCCTATCAAGGTTGTCTGAGAGTCTGACTGTTAACTGGGATTGCATATCCATACGCCTCCTTAAATCTTAATAATGCATAGTAACGCATTGCAATGCATTTGTCAATTCAAAATAAAAGCCCCGACAATGTCAGGGCTTTTATACACAAAATATATTTCAGGAGCTATTAATTTTGCATCTTTTCAGCCTTTTTCTGCATCATTTCGCCTTTTTGTTCCAGCATTTTACCTCTCTTTTCTCTTCGCTCGCCGCGTTTTTCCATCACCTCGCCGCGATGCTCCCTCATCTCCCCACATTTGATAGGCGGTTTGTCAAATTTTTTGCGAGATAAGACATATCAAACAATTTTGTTTCAAATGAGACATAAATGTAATAAAGGAAAACCGATGCAACGGCCGGTATTCCCAAGTTTCCTTTTAATATCAGCAAATATTGAATTCTGGCACGGCGATTGCCCTTTTATATGAAATTAAAAATTAAGCAGGAGGATTTTATGAGACAGATAGCAGTGTACGGCAAAGGCGGTATAGGAAAATCCACAACAACGCAGAATACTGTGGCGGGCCTTTCACAGGCCGGATACAAATGCATGATAGTGGGTTGTGATCCCAAGGCTGATGCAACAAGACTGATACTCCACAAAAAAGCCCAGACGACGGTAATGGACCTCGCGAGGGAGAGAGGCACTGTAGAGGACCTCGAGATCGATGAGGTGCTGCTCACCGGCTTTAATGGCATCAGGTGCGCTGAGTCGGGCGGTCCGGAGCCGGGCGTAGGGTGCGCTGGGCGCGGTGTTATCACTGCTATAAATTTTCTTGAGGAAAACGGCGCTTATGAAGCGGACACCGATTTTGTTTTCTATGATGTTTTAGGGGACGTTGTCTGCGGCGGTTTTGCTATGCCTATCAGGGAAGGCAAGGCAAAGGAGATTTATATTGTCACGTCAGGCGAGATGATGGCAATGTACGCCGCCAATAACATTTCGAGGGGTATTCTTAAATACGCGCAAAGCGGCGGGGTAAGGCTCGGCGGTCTTATCTGCAACAGCAGAAAGACGGATAAGGAATATGAATTAATCTCAGAGCTTGCAAAGAGGCTTAATACGCAGATGATACATTTTGTGCCGAGGGACAATCAGGTACAGAGGGCTGAGTTGAGGAGGATGACGGTCATCGAATATTCTCCCGAACATCCGCAGGCAGATGAATACAGGGCGCTTGCAAAAAAGATAGCAGAAAACAGGAACCTTGTTATTCCTACTCCATTAACAATGGATGAGCTGGAGCAACTGCTCATGGATTTCGGCATAATGGAGAGCGAAGAAGTAGCAGCGTGACTACAGCATAACGACAGTAAACAGTGAATGGTAGATAGCGTCATAAGTCAGCAACAATATGTCATTCCACGACTTGATCGGGGAATCCAGCAATAACAAATCTGGATTGTCCGGTCGAGCCGGACAATGACAAACTGCACAAGATTTATGTTGTTATGTATAACAGAATTTGTTCACTAAATACTATTCACTAACGACTGAACATAAGGAGACAATATGAGCACTGCGATTAAAGATACACAGAAAATGATAGAAGAGGTTCTGGAGGCCTATCCTGAAAAGACCAAAAAGGACAGGGCTAAGCATTTGGCTGCAAACGATCCCACCGGGCAGTGCAGCACATGCCAGGTAAAATCCAATATGAAATCGAGGCCGGGCGTTATGACTGTTCGGGGATGCGCCTATGCCGGAGCGAAAGGCGTTGTATGGGGACCGGTAAAGGACCAGGTAACGATCAGCCACGGGCCGGTAGGCTGCGGGCAGTATAGCTGGTGGTCGCGCAGGAACTATTACAACGGGCAGACCGGAGTCGATACCTTCGGCACCATGCACATAACAACGGACTTTCAGGAAAGGGATATCGTGTATGGCGGCGACAAGAATCTGCATGCTGCGCTGCATGAATTAAAGGGGCTGTTCCCGCTCGCAAAGAGCATGGGCATACTCTCGGAGTGTCCTGTTGGTCTTATCGGAGACGACATAGAGGCAGTATCCAAAACAGCGTCCAAGGAACTCGATATCCCCATAGTGCCTGTACGCTGCGAGGGCTTCAGGGGCGTGAGCCAGTCTCTCGGCCATCATATCGCGAACGATACGATAAGGGATTATATCCTCGGCAAAGGAGAACTCGATAAATCCACTCCGTACGACGTGGCCCTTATCGGAGATTACAATATCGGCGGAGATGCATGGGCATCAAGAAAGATGCTCGAAGAGCTTGGGCTTAGGGTCATCGCCCAGTGGACAGGAGACGCCTCCATTAACGAGATGGGCATAGCTCACAAGGCGAAGCTTAACCTTGTTCACTGTTACAGGTCGATGAACTATATCTGCAGGCACATGGAAGAGACATACGGCACCCCGTGGGTCGAGTTCAATTTCTTCGGCCCTACAAAGATATACCAGAGCATCAGAAAGATAGCGTCTTATTTCGACGACAGGATAAAAGAGAACGCCGAGAAGATGATAGATAAGTATAAACCGGTTATGGACAAGATAGTGGAAACATACCGTCCAAGGCTTGAAGGCAAGAAGGTGATGCTCTATGTCGGCGGCCTGAGGCCGAGGCATACGATCGGAGCGTACGAAGACCTCGGCATGGAGGTTGTTGCATCGGGTTACGAATTCGGACATAACGACGATTACAAGCGCACATACCCCGATATGAAGGAAGGCGCGGTTATCATGGATGACGCCACTCTTTACGAGATGGAGGAGTTCACAAGGAGGCTCAGGCCCGATATGGTCGGCTCCGGAATTAAAGAGAAGTATTCCTATCACAAGATGGGAGTGCCTTTCAGGCAGATGCATTCATGGGATTATTCGGGGCCGTATCACGGCTTTGACGGATTCCCAGTGTTTGCGAGGGATATGGACATGACTGTAAATAGCCCTACGTGGGATTTGATACGGAGGAAGAGGTGATTGCTCACCTCTTCCTTATTTAATCCTTATTTGCCCTCACTTTTTCATATCTGCCGAACTCTTAATAAAAGCTGAAAAACACTGCTGTTTTAGTATAAAATGTGTCTTAAATGAGCAT
>CAMTVO010000007.1:0-6710 GCA_947085205.1 uncultured Nitrospiraceae bacterium | reverse complement strand
TTGCCGCCTTCAGACTCTATCTCCTTCGCCATTTTTTCATTAAATTTTTTCAATTCAGAATCAAATTCCGGCAGAAATATGACAACCTTATCTTCTGTCAGTATATCATCCATCTCAGAGTGTTCTAACACATACTTGCTGAACTCCATACTCAACTCGGAATTTTTCATGAAAAATTCTTCATCAGTTATCTTCTTCATCTTCAGCACCTCCCAAGAAGGCTTTTTTATATATTTTCCAGTTTGATTTTATATCGTATTCGGCAAAAGTCAATGCCTCATTATAATCTTCAGTGAACATTGGAGTCTTTTTCTTATTACCCATCTTATCAAAAAGGTCACGATGAGCAAAGCCATGTTCTGTATCATATCTTACCACAGACAGCCATTTACCCTCTAATCTGACTTCATACTGAACAACAAAACTAAGGACGCTCCCTCTAAACCTGGTATGTCGATGACGATACCTATCCTCCGGCGTTAGCATCACTGTAAATTTTATTTCTTTAATGCTGGTCATGTCTTTATTGGCGCTCTACTCTATGTGGTCAGGTCTGGCAATATCACTTTTTACTTTTTCAAAACTCGGTGCACGGTATCAGGTCTTGACATTTGACATTAGCATCAGCATCCAAGCGCAAGCGGGAAGGCCGACAGGCTTGACAGCAAATCACTAAACTCCGACCTCTACTCCGACCAATCTTGATGTAATCTTTGGAGACAATTGCTTCACCTTTACATAAAGCACTTTGCCGCCTTCAGACTCTATCTCTTTTCCGAGTTTTAGGATTTTCAAAGAACTTCCTCTACTTGATACTTTATTTCTTTTAGCAGGTTGCAGTTCAGATTCAGACGCTGTTTTCTATATGCCTCCCAAAAGATACCAGTCAGGTATCGCCCATATATTTGGCCTGATTTCTTTTAATTCTCTTCCGCGATAGACAACAATGCCTAATGGTGAAACCACTTTATGCTCCTTCATGAAAACCTCCAGATGTCGGGCATCTGCATAATCAGCTTTTTCTGAAAATTTTACTTCAACAGGCAATATTAACCCCCCTTCGCATATCAAAAAATCTATTTCCAGCCCTGCAGCAGTGCGATAAAAAAATATATCAGGCTCTATAGACTGCAGTTGTTTCCATTTTATCAATTCAAAGAAGACCCATGTTTCATAGGAAGCGCCTGCGCTGATTGCAGTGTCGCCAACAATAACCCTGTTTAATCCCATATCAGGGAAAAATATCTTTGGGCTCTTGATGAAACGTTTGCCTATATTTTCGTAATAAGGCTGCAGCACATAACAGTGAAATGACATGGAAAGAAGATGGACATATCTTTTTATAGTATTCACGGACAATGAGAGATCCCTTGCCACTTCGCTTATTCTTAATATCTGCCCTGTCCGTAAACAGAGCACCTTCTGGGCTACAGCAAAGGTGTCTATATCTGATACCTGACCTACATCAAAGATATCTCTGTCAAGATAGGTCTTACGGTAATCCTTAAGCCAGTTTATTCTGTCTTCCTTAGTCTTTCTAATCCATACAGGAGGATAGCCTCCCCATGTCTGGTGTTCATTTCTTATATTTATTGCATGACGAATAGTGTCGGGAGCAATGGCATTGAATTGCTTAACATGTTTGCTTGTTATAACCTTTTCCTGCCAAATCTGTGTAAGTAATGGGATATTGTGTATCCCAACCACCTCGGCAAAAGAAAAGGGATAGAGATGAAATAACGCTGCCCTGCCAGCAAGGGTCTCCTTTACCTTTTTCATCAATAGCAGTTGAGATGACCCTGTAAGGATAAAAGTTTTTTTTATGTTAGCCTTTTTTTGTCTATCCACGACATATTTTAAGGGGTCAAACAAGAAAGGGGCTTTCTGCACCTCGTCAAGAACAATAAGCGGCGTTTCCATAGATTCCAGAATAGAGACAGCAGCACTCTGGAAGCGAAACCTTTCATCAGGGTCATCAAAGGTAATGTATGAAGCCGACATTCCAAGCATTTCCGGCAGTATGTTTTCGCATAAGGTTGTCTTGCCTGTCTGTCGCGCTCCAGTGATAACAATTAAACGGTCTTTATCAATTCGTGGAAGGACAATGTCAGCAATGTCTCTTTTAAGAAAACTCATAAGGACAGGTTATCACTTTTATTGCAAAATTGCAAGGTATTTTTGCAGGACTCTTATCTTCTTCTCCCGCATCAATAAGTCAGGCCGGATAATCCTGCAAACTGCCTTGCCTGACCAAAACTTAAAAGATTTCTTTCAAAAAAATAAGCTGAAAGTTCTTTTTTAAGCATCTCGCTTATTTCGCTTTCGCGCAAGCCAAGTGTTCTTACCACTTTTTCCGGTATTTCTATATCACATCTAACAGGCATATTTCGTTCCCTCCCTCTTATCAGTAATTTCCTTTTGCATAATTGTAACACCTCCATAGCCAAAAAGGGGACAGGCTACTTTTTCTCCTTTTCTGTTTTGATTACGATATCCATATTTCTCCCCTGTATTTTATCCTCTCCCATAAACATCTTCCACCCTTACAATGTCATCTTCTCCTACATATTCCCCATTCTGAACCTCTATAATCTCCAGTGGCACCTTGCCCGGATTTTCCAGTCTATGAAGGGTTGATTTAGGGACATATGCAGACTCATTTTCATGGATAAATATTTCTTTATCGTCTATCTTTACTTTTGCGGCTCCTCTTACGACTACCCAATGTTCTGACCTGTGATAATGCATCTGCAGGCTGAGTTTTTCTTCAGGATTTACTACTATCCTTTTTATCTTGTATCTCGGCCCTTCTTCAAGAACTGTATAGCTTCCCCATGGCCTGTATGTTGTGACATGCTCATCTGCCTCTTTTCTATTTTCTTTTTTGAGTCTATTTACTACATCCCTTACTTTTTGCGCCTCTCCTTTTCTTGAAATGAGTATAGCATCATCTGTCTCTACTACAAGGCAATCCTCTAATCCTATAGTTGTTACTACTCTTTTATTGCCGATTATTAGCGATCTTTTTGTGTCTATTGCAATTATATCGCCCTTCTTGACATTCTCCATTTCGTCCTTATCAAGAACATCATACAATGAATCCCAGGAACCTATGTCATTCCAATACAAATCAAGAGGCAGCATTGCCGTCTTGTCTGATTTTTCCATAACGGCATAATCTATGGATATATCAGGCATATGATTGAAGTTGGCCCCCATTCCTTCAAAATCCATATCCATCATCTCAGTTATATTAGGAGCATATCTTTTAAATTCTCTTATCATTGCGCATATGCTAAATGCGAACATCCCTGAGTTCCAGTAATAACTGCCTTCGCTTAAATATCTCTTTGCGGTTTCTACATCAGGTTTTTCTGTAAATCTTTCTACTTTTAAAAAATTCATCTTCTGATTCGGGGACAGTCCCGATTCTACAACTGCGTCCGTAAATCCGGGACAGTCCCTTTCTTCTTTACCTTTACCTCTACCTTTACCTGCCTTTATATATCCATACCCTGTTTCGGATCTGTCGGGTTTAATTCCAAAGGTTACAATATAGCCCTTGTTGGCTACTTCTTTTGCAAGGTTAATATATTCAGCAAACTTATCAGCAGGCTCTATTATGTGGTCAGATGGACATACAAATATAACTTCATCTTCTTTGCATTCAAGCCTTTCCATGCAGTATTTGATTCCAAGGGCTATTGCAGGGGCTGTATTTCTGCTTACTGGCTCTAAGATAATATTAGAGTTTTGAGTTAAGAGTTTAGAGTTAAGAAAATGAAGGTCTGATTGGACATGGAACTTGTAGTCATTATTAGTCATTACAATAATATCTTCCAGCCTGACTGCCTGCAAGAGTCTTTCTACTGTTTGCTGCAAGAGAGACTTGTCACCATTCAACTTCAAGAACTGCTTTGGATAGTTTTTTCTGGATAGAGGCCAGAGTCTTGTGCCGCTGCCGCCTGCGAGGATTATTGCCTTCATTATGCCTTTACCTTTGCCTGTTCAAACTCTTTTTCTAAAAATGTCCTGTAATTGTTCAGGCTGTCTTCATCCTCAGCCTCAATTCTCATCACTACAACAGGCTGGGTATTGCTTGCCCTTATCAATCCCCATCCTCTGTCAAAAACAACTCTTATGCCGTCTATTGTGTTAATGTCTCTTATATAATATGGGGCATTGCCATTTTCTTTGTATTTTATAAATTTTGAGACTACCTGTTCGACCACATCTTTCTTTTTACTGTCAGGACAGTCAATTCTTATCTCAGGCGTATGACATATCTTTGGAACATCTGATAGGAGTTCTTTAATGTCCTTTCCTGTGGTTTTCATAATTTCTATAAGCCTTAATGTGGTGTAAATTGCATCATCATAGCCAAAATATCTGTCCTTAATAAATATGTGACCGCTGAATTCTCCGGCAAGAAGGGCATTCTCTTCCTTCATCTTCTGTTTTATAAGGGAATGCCCTGTCTTCCACATTATAGGAATGCCGCCGTGCTTCCTTATGTCATCAAACAATATTTGCGAACACTTCACATCGCAGATTATTTTCGCTACTTTGTTTTGTTTTAAAATCTCCCGACTAAGAATAATCATCAACTGGTCGCCCCATACGATATTGCCGTCTTTGGCGATCACGCCGATTCTGTCCGCATCTCCATCATATCCAATTCCAATATCAGCGCCGGCTTTCTGCGTCTCAAAAATTAAATCTTGCATATTTTCAATAACAGTCGGATCAGGATGATGATTCGGAAAGTTTCCATCAGGCTCGCAATAGAGGGGTATCACATCACAGCCTATGCATGTAAGAATTTCCGGGACTATCGCTCCTGCTGTGCCATTGCCGGCATCAACTACTACTTTTAATCTTTTGAATTTTGAATCGCTAAGGTACCCGAACTCATTCAGCATATCCCTCTTATACGCGTCTATGATATCGTATTTTTCTACTCTTCCCTTTACCTTTACCTCTGCCTTTTCCTTTCCCTTTGCCTCATTTAGTATTATCTCTTTAAGTTTCTGAATATCATTTCCATAAATAGTATCTTTCCCCACGCTTATTTTAAAGCCATTGTATTCAGGCGGGTTATGGCTCCCTGTAACCATAATACCGCCATCAAGACTGAGATGATAAATAGAAAAGTATTGAAGCGGAGTTGGACAAATGCCAATGTCGTAAACATCAATTCCTGATGAGATTATGCCCTCAATTATGCCTGATGCCAAATCCCATGAACTGAGCCTTACATCTCTGCCAACACTGACCTTTGCTCCAAAAATGTCATTCTCTGGCTTGACCAGAGAATGGAGCTTTGAGTTAACATATGTTCCAAATGCCATTCCAATAGTAATGGCAACTTCTCTGTTAAGCTCTTTTCCTGCAATCCCTCTGATATCGTATTCCCTGAAGATCCCGTCGTTCTTTCCTTCCATTTCTCGCCTTTGGGGGGTTTTGTTAAACAATAATTAAACCGTTTTTTAGAGCCGTAAGAATATTACGCAACAGATTCTAATTCAATTTTTTCTATTCTTGACAAAACCTTAGGCCGAATTTCCTTGATTGATATGTATACAACTTTGCTGCCTTCTGCTTCTATATCTTTGCCCAGTCTGAGATTAAATTCTTTTAATTCCTCATCAAATTCAGGCAAAAGAATGATTTCTGTACCGACAGGAATCTTTTCCTCAATTTCAGGATGTTCAAATAAGAACCGACTAAATTCAGCGCTTAATTCAATATTTTTCTCTATCATCTCTTTTTCCTTAATCATCTCTTTCCTCCAAAAGTCTCCTTTTATAATATTGCCAGTTAGATTTTAAATCATTTTCGGCAAAAGTTAAAGCATCATTATAATCCTGATTAAATAGAGGTGTCTTTTTTACCGGTCCGGACAGTGTTAACAAGTCTCTGTGAGCAAAGCCATGAGCTGTATCATATCTGACGACAGGATGCCATTTATCATCAATTTTAGTTTCATATTGAACCCTAAAAAACACAATCTTTCCTTTTTCTTGAAAATGTAAATGTCTGTATCTATCAAAAGGCCCTATTCTTATGAGATATTCTATTTTCTTCATCCAATATTTAAATCAAAAACCAGATATTTAGATTCATCATATGACTCAGAAAGTTTGCCTATTTTTCGTGTTGTTTCCTAATCCTCTCAACATATTCCATAAAAAATGCTAAAAATATCCCTGCAAAAAGGCTTGTAATGCCTTAGTCTCTCTTTTCATACAGTACCTTTCCCTTTTGGGCTATGACGGTCAAAAAAGAAAATTTTTCTCGTACAAGAGTGTCGAATTCCTCAGGGGTATAAACAAATAAGTCTATCCCTATCGTCGGCTTGATTAAACGAGATACCTCTAATATTCTGTCCAGGGGCCGTTTTGCGGTCTTCTTTACTATAAGTAGATCGATATCACTCCACTCGTGCATATCTCCACCTGCCAACGAACCAAAAAGAATTACCTTCTCCGGTTCATAGTTTTTCTTAAGGATTTCTATAATACGACTCAACTCTTCTTCCAACAGCTTCTTTCTCTGCTCAATTGTGAATAATTTCATAATTTCCTCATTCTGACTGTGCTTTTTTCTTGATGTTAGAATTCCTGTTCTTTTACAAAGAAAAGGTCGTCCTCCACAAAGCCTGCTATCTCTTCATCTCACCCGCGGTAACCATGTCTTTTATCTTGTCT
>CAMTVO010000006.1:0-34142 GCA_947085205.1 uncultured Nitrospiraceae bacterium | reverse complement strand
GGCGGGGACTGTCTCCTCTTATACTCGCTGCTGTCTATCATCTTTATTACTTTTTTTACACATTCCTCTTCGCATCCGAGACCGACAATCTCATCAAAACTCTTATCTTCCTCGACATATGCCTTGAGAATAGGGTCAAGAACTTCATAAGGCGGCAGGGTATCGGCGTCTTTCTGATTGGGCTTTAACTCTGCAGAAGGCTCCTTCCACAAGACCCTTTCAGGAATTACTATTTCCCCTGCTTTTTGGTTTTTCCACTTGCAGACTTTATAAATTAGAGTCTTTGGAACATCCTTGATTACAGCAAACCCTCCTGCCATATCTCCATAAAGAGTTGCATATCCGACGCTCATCTCAGATTTATTTCCTGTCGTAAGAACAAGCCAGCCGAATTTATTGGAGAATGCCATCAGGATATTTCCCCTGATGCGTGCCTGAAGGTTTTCTTCTGTTGTATCCCTAAAAGTTAGGAGTTCGGAGTCAGGAGTTAGGAGTTTAGGTTTTAACATATTTAAATATGCCTCAAAAATTTGTGTAATGGTTATTTCAATAATCTTTATTCCGAGATTTTTCGAAAGCTCATAAACATCCTCTCTACTTTCCTTTGATGTATAAGGCGAAGGCATGAATATTCCCGTAACATTCTCTTTTCCAATGGCATCAACCGCTATTGTTGCTACAAGCGCTGAATCCACGCCGCCGCTTAAGCCTATACAGATTTTTTTAAAGCCGTTTTTATGCACATAATCCCTTGTGCCAAGAACAAGGGCATCGTAAATTTCTTCTTCCAAATAGTACGGAAGTGCGGAAGCGCAGAAGTGCGGAAGTAATTTCCGTGCTTCACCACTTTCGAACTTCCGCTCTATAGTTATCTTTTCAACCATTCCCTTTTCCAATGCAATGACCTTTTGCCTTCTGCGCGGGTCATGCAGCCTCTTCATGAATACAGCATCCATATCTAAATCAACAACAATCATATCTTCTTCATATCTTTTGGCTGTAGCAACAATCTCTCCGTTCTGGTCGACTATAAAACTGTTTCCGTCAAAAACGAGTTCATCCTGGCCTCCGACTGTATTCAGATAGGCGACAATTACGCTGCTGTCAGCCGCCCTTGTGGAGAGCATCCTTTCCCTGAAGCTGGATTTTCCGATGTGGTAAGGAGATGCGTTGATATTTACGATAAACTCAGCGCCTGCCAGAGCCTGCACAGCAGCAGGGCCTTCCGGATACCAAACATCCTCGCATATATTGACGCCAAAAACAACATCACCCATCTGATAAACAGGATACCTTGTTCCTGCCTGAAAATATCTGTACTCATCAAAAACGCCGTAGTTAGGCAGGTGCATCTTGTGGTAAACATCAATTACTTCTTTTTTATGTATAATCGCAGCCGCATTGTATATGTCGTCTTTTTTGTCCACAAAACCCACTACTACGACAAAATCATCCACTTTCTCCTGAATCTTTTTGAGGGCATTTAAATTGTCTTCAATAAACTGCGGCTTCAAAAGTAGGTCTTCAGGCGGATAGCCTGTGATAGCAAGCTCAGGAAAAGCTATTATATCGGGGCTGTGCTTAGCAGCATCTTCGATGAAATAGATTATCTTTCCGATATTTCCGTCAATATCACCAACAGTTGGGTTTATCTGGCAAAGGGCAATTCTTGCTGTTTTCATGTAATGATTTTACCACATTACTCTATCCACTTAACTATCTCACCTGTCTCAACCCTGCTGCTTCTGTAACTATTCGCCTTATCCTTAAGGTCAGGATAACCTATAGATATTCCTAAAACAAGCCTTTTTGATTCAGGTATCCCGAGAAATTCCTTAACCACATTGGAATAGTCCGTAAGAAATGCCTGTGGCACAGTTCCAAGTCCTTGAGCATGGGCAGCAAGCATCAGACTCTGCGCAAACAATCCTATATCAAACAATGACCACAAAGGAAGTGAGGCATCCTGAAAAATAAAAATGCCGTGCGGAGCACCATAAAATTTGAAATTGGCTATTTTTGACTTCTTAATGACCTCTGGGTTGCTGAAGTCAATACCAAATTTCTCACCCCTTTCCCTTAATAGCTCCCTTATCCTCATTTCGATAACTGAAGGCCATGATGTGGGCTCAGGAATATCAGGTTTAGATTTCTCACCCCTTTCTAAATGCTCAATGAGTCTCCTCGACAGCTCATCCTTTTTTACGCCGGATACTACAACCACTTCCCATGGCTGTGTGTTTTTGTAAGAAGGGCTCCATTTCGCAGTATCAATGACATTTAATATTGCTTCTTTCGGCACAGGATCAAGTTTAAATTTCCTGATACTCATCCTCGTCTTAATGCATTCAATGGCGTCCATAAATACCTCCTACTGTTCTATAGTTAACAGAGATAAAAGATTTCTTCCCATTATAAAAAGTCTCAAATATCTCTCATCCTGATAATCTTTGTAGGTATTGACGTGAGGCACAAATTGTCCTTTCACGAAAATCAATGTAACCTCTGCATAAATGCCGTCTTTAAGATATATCCTGTGGGAATAGTCCTTTGTTGAAGCAAGCACTATCTTGGCTGGAGTCAGATAGCCAGGGTCGAGATTTATATTCCTTTTGCCGCCCGACGAAAGGCTTCTCTCTATCTCGTTCGTTATCAGTTTTATTGTTGAGATATAGTCATGCTCTATGAGTTTTTTGAAAAAAATAAAACGCCTGTAAATAGGCTCGCCCAATTCATCCTTGTAATAGTCGGAGAAATTCCATTGTATTTTCGGGCTTTCCATAACCGCCTCGCCGAATATTCTTTCCAATGACTGTCTGGCTTCGGTGTAGAAATCTTCGTTTGAAAATAGAGCGCCGACAAAAAGGAGCGCTTTCTCAGGAGGTCTCGGAGTTCCCATATTAGTTCATAGTTCATGGCTCATAGTTATTTTCTGCTATGAGCTATGAGCCGTCAGCTATCAGCTTTCTTATAACCGCTCTGACTTCAGGCGACTCCCATCCGATGGGGCCGACTACCTTTTCTTTGATTGTTCCGTTTTTGCCTATTACAAATGTTTCAGGAACCCCTCTAATCCCATAATCTGCCGCTATGTTTTTGTTGTCAATAAGGACAGGGAAATTAAAGCCGTTTGACTTCATATATTCCATAGCCTTTGAAGGGTCGTCCCTGAAGAGGACAGAAATAAAAACGAATTTATCGTTTGCCTTTTCTGCATTGACGAGGTTCTGGATTGAAGGTTTTTCTTCCTTGCATGCGTCGCACCACGATGCCCAAAAGTTAATGAAAACTACCTTTCCCTTTAAATCCGATGTCTTCCATGTTTTTCCTTGGGTATCCTTAAGCTCAAATGCAGGAGCATCCAGTCCTACTATAGCCTTTTTTCTAATAGTTTCGTTATTTTTTGCAAGAAAAAAAATAGATGCAATGCCAAATGCAAGGATAATCGCCAAAACTACACCTCTATTCTTCATAAAAGCTCCTTTAGCTACTGTTGCGTCTCACAAATAACTTTCCTATTTTTGTCATTCCTGCGGAAGCAGGAATTTATATATTACTTCTGGATTCCCGCTTTCGCGGGAATGACAGACTATAAACATATTTTGAGACATTGCACTAATTGACCGATACAAGCATTGACTCTTCCGCTTCCACAAAAGCAGGCTTGTCGTCTTCGAGCATCACCTTCACCACAGGCGTGTCTTTAAACCTGCCTTTTATCAACTCTTCCGAGAGATAATCCTCAAGCTCACGGGCAATGGCCCTTCGCATCGGCCTTGCGCCGTATGCAGGCTGATAATACTTATTTAACAGCCATTCTTTAACCTCCGGAGACACATCTATGGTCAATGCATGCTTGATAAGTTTCTTATTCGTCTCCATTATCAGGATGTCGACTATGGACAACAACTGCTCCTTCGCAAGCGGATGGAATACAACCGTCTCATCCACACGATTGAGGAATTCGGGATTGAATATCTTTTTCAGTTCGGTTAGAACATTGTCTTTCATCTTATTGTACGCGTCCTCTGAAGATGCCCGGTAAAAGCCTAACGGCGTAGCCTTTTCGATAATCCTCGCTCCGAGGTTGGATGTCATGATGATTATTGCATTCCTGAAATCCACCTTTCTGCCGTAGCTGTCTGTCAACACGCCCTCGTCCAGTATCTGAAGGAGTATGTTAAATACGTCCTGATGCGCCTTTTCTATCTCGTCAAAGAGAATTACCGAGTAAGGCCTTTTGCGCATCTTCTCCGTCAACTGTCCACCCTCTTCATAACCGACGTAGCCGGGAGGCGCTCCTGTTAAACGCGATACATTAAACCTTTCCATATACTCCGACATATCGAGTTTTACAAGGGCAGTCTCGTCATTGAACATGAATTCAGCAAGGGCCTTTGCAAGCTCTGTCTTTCCTACGCCGGTGGGCCCGAGGAAAAAGAATGAGCCTATAGGCCTGTTTTTGCTCTTCAGCCCCGCCCTTGACCTCCTTATTGCCTTTGCAACGGCTTTTATGGCGTCGTCCTGTCCTATTATCCTCCTGTGCAGGATTTCTTCCATATTCAAGAGTTTTTCCGATTCCGTCTCTTCCAGCTTATAGAGCGGTATTCCTGTCATCTTCGAGACGGTATATGCTATGTCATCCTCGCCGACAACAGGCACCTCTTTATTCAGCGTGTCCTTCCATTTCTTGTACTGCATCTCATAGGTCTTTTTGAGCCTGTCTTCCTGTGCCCTGACAGCCTGTGCCTTTTCGATGTCATGAAGTCTTACGTAAAGGCTCTTTTCCTTTGCCAGTTGGATTAACTCTGTCTCCATATCCCTCAATTCATGAGGGGTTGTAGACCTCTTGAGCTTGAGTCTTGAGCCTGTCTCGTCAATGACATCTATTGCCTTATCAGGGAGGTATCTGTCCGTTATATACCTGTCGGAAAGCTTTGCCGCGGCTAAAACAGCCTCATCGCTGATTTTTACTTTGTGATGATTTTCATACTTCGGCCTTATGCCTTTTAAAATTTCGATGGTCGTCTCCTCTGTCGGAGGCTGAACATAAATAGGCTGGAACCTCCTCTCAAGGGCTCCGTCTTTTTCGATGTATTTTCTGTATTCATCCGGAGTTGTCGCTCCTATACACTGAAGCTCTCCTCTCGAAAGCGCCGGCTTCAGCATATTGGATGCATCAACAGACCCCTCTGCCGCGCCTGCTCCGATAAGGGTATGAAATTCATCGATAAAGAGGATTATATTCTTGTCCGACTGGAGTATCTCCCGCATCACAGCCTTGAGCCTCTCTTCAAACTGGCCTCTGTATTTTGTTCCGGCAATGAGCGATCCTAAGTCGAGGGATATTATCCTCTTCCCGATAAGGCTGTCCGGCACGTCACCCACAACAATCTTTTGCGCAAGTCCTTCAACAATGGCGGTCTTTCCAACTCCCGGCTCTCCGATTATTGCAGGGTTATTCTTCAACCTCCTGCCTAAAACCTGAATTACACGTTCTATTTCATCGTCTCTACCTATAACGGGGTCGAGCTTTCCTTCAATAGCCAGAAGCGTAATGTCCCTGCCGAATTCGTCGAGGGCAGGCGTATTTGTTTTCCTGCGCTCCTTTTGATGGGTCTGCTGAAACTGCGGTTTTATTGCAAGATTGATTGTAAGCTGTCTTGCGCCGAGCAAATTTGCACCGAGGTTTCTGAGTATCTTGCCTGCAATGCCTTCGTCCTCCCTTATAATGCCTAGAAGGAGGTGTTCGCTTCCAATATAGTTATGCCCTAAAAGTCTTGCCTCTTCTATGGCGAGTTCAAGGACCTTTTTTGCCCTCGGAGTGAATGGTATATCGCCGAATGTCAGGAGGTTGCTGCCGACAGGCAGGTTTCTTTCCACTTCAAATCTTATCTCATCCATGGACAATCCCATCTTTTTCAGCATGGTGATGGGGATGCTGTCTTCTTCTCTCAGGACAGCCAGAAGGAGATGCTCGGTGCCTAAATAGTCATTGTTTCTTCTCTCGGCTTCTTCTTTGGCATATATTATTATCTTTCTTCCTCTTTCAGTGAATTTCTCAAACATCTTTATTCTCCTTAGATGGTCTCTATAAAAATATTACTCGTTTTAAATAAACCTTGTCAATCTTGTATCCGCAATCCATTATCCTGTATCCTTTTATTTATGTATGCCGATGTCGTTTTTCCATTAAAGCTCCCTCCCCTTACTTACAAGGTGCCAGAGAACGCACCTCATGACTTAAAAGGCAGGATAGTAAAAGCGCCGTTAATGGGGAAAAGCCATTATGGCGTTGTCATATCTGTAACAAATGAGTCAACTATAGGAGAGAAAAAAAATATCAACGAAATCCAGAGCATACACCCGCATTTTGCCTCTGAATCAACACTTTCATTTCTAAAGTGGCTTTCTGATTACTATCTCACTTCTATGGGGATTGCCCTGAAAAGCAGCTTTTTTGAAGAAACGATAAAGGCATGGGTCATGGGTCATGGGTCATGGGTCATGGATAAGGCAAAAGACAAGAATGGCTCAGTTTCTCAATCTCTTGCCCATTGCCCCTTGCCCCTTGTCCCTTCAGATTTTTACAGCAGCGTCAAAGAAAAAAAATATAAATCTTTCTTATTCCATGCCCCATCCATATCCCATGAATATTCTTTGCTGAATGAGGTTTTAAATAAATCCCGTTCTGATATGCAGGGTGCAATAATCCTTGTGCCTGAAATCGGTCAGATCGAAGGGTTTGCATCGATGCTTGAAAATATTTTTGGTGAAAAGGTGTGCGTCCTGCATAGCAGGCTCACAAAAAAGAAAAGGATGGACGCCGTTATGCGAATAATCACACGGCAATCGGATGTTATATTAGGCACAAGGTCTGCCATATTTGCGCCTCTTAAAAATATTTCTTTTATTGCTGTTCTGAATGAACATAGTCCCTCATACAAAGGCAAGGAAGGACTCAGATATAATGCAAGGGATGCGGCTGTAATGAGAGGATTCATTGAAAAATCATGTGTGCTTCTGTCCTCTGTTTGTCCATCCATAGAATCCATCTATAACTCAAAGATTGGCAAATATGCACAAATAACAAGCAGTAATGAATCTATGCGCCCGAAGATAAAAATTATTGACATAAATAAATATAAAGAGAAGGCTTTAACAATATCCAAAGATGTTCTAAAAGAGGCAAAGGATATTGTCTCAAAAGGAGAAAGGTTTTTATTCCTAGTCAATAGAAAGGGATATTCGCTTATAAGATGTAAAGATTGCGGACATATAGTCCAATGCAAAAAGTGTGAAGTTCCACTTGTATTCTATAAAGGCAGAGACATTGTTAGGTGCCCTTATTGTGGTTATGAGGAAAAAGTTTCTGAAAGCTGCGAAGAATGCAAAGGGTTCAATATAAAACCATTTGGTGCAGGCACAGAAAGGGTAAGAGAGGAGTTAGAGGACGCTTTAAAAACAGATGCGCTTTTAATAGAAAGGGCAAAGAATGCGCCTAAAACAATCTCAGAGCTATCACCTGATTTTACTTCATTTGTAATTGGAACAGCCTATGCAACAAAAAAACTCCGGGATGAAAAGTTTGACGCTGCTGCACTCTTTAATATGGATATGCTCCTGTCCATGCCTGATTTCAGGGCATATGAGAGGACATTTCAGGAGGTCACACAAATCTCACAGATGGTCAAACCTGACGGCACTATTTTCTTGCAATCGTGGAATCCCAAAAACAAGGTATTTAGATTTATCAGAAACTACGACTTTCACGGCTTTTACGAGTATGAACTGTCTCAGAGGAAGATGCTTGATTATCCGCCATTTTCACGTATTATTCTCTTCAATATATTCCTCAAAAAAGATGTCCAGAAATTTTTACATGACATCCAAAAGGTAATCGAAGACACAAATACGGATGGAATGGAAATTCTAGGGCCTGTCGAGATACCTTCTGCGCTGAAGTCTTACAAACACTGCATCCAGATGCTCCTGAAATCGAAAGACAGAAAATTGATTCATAACAGGGCTAAAAACCTTTTAGGAAAACTCGAAAAATTGAAGGGAATTAAAATAAACATCAATGTCGACCCGCTAAAGATATAACTGGTCACTCCTTTTAGCCAGTATCTGCTTTGCCTTTTCCATGTCCTTTTTTATATGCTCCTCAAGCTCGCTTATTCCTGAGAACTTTTTTTCGTCCCTTATCCTGTCGATGAAATGTATCTTTATCTTTTCTCCAAGCAAGTCTCTGCTGAAATCAAAGATATGCACTTCATAGCTCATTGGAACATCGCCGAATGTCGGATTTTTCCCTATATTAGCAACTCCATCGTAAATTTCACATTCTTTTCTCTTGCCTATAGCCTCTTGCCTATTGCCTATCGATACTTTCACAGCATAGACCCCTTCCTTGGGTACAAGCTCGTTGGGAGTAGCGATATTTGCAGTGGGAGTATGAAGGAGTGTTAAACCCCTTCCAGCGCCTTTTATTACCGTACCTTCGATATGGTATGCCTTGCCTAACATCTTCGATGCCTCGCAAACCCTTCCCCTCAAGAGAAGGCTCCTCACCCTGCTGCTGCTCACAATATCGTCGTATACCTTTGCATATCTAACAACGCTCACGCCGAACCCGTATTTCTTTCCTCTCCTCCTGAGCAGTGCAGTAGTGCCCTTCTTGCCCTTACCGAATGCATAGTTGTGTCCCACAATCACCCATTCAGCGCCAATCTTATCGATAAGCATGTTCTTAATAAAATCATCCGGGTCTGTCCTCGCAAATTCCTTGCTGAAGCTTATGCATATGAGGACTTTTATGCCGTTGCTCGATATGAGCTTTACCTTGTCTTCAAACGTTGTGAGCATCTTCAATCCCCTTTCAGGTGCGAGGACGCGCACAGGATGCGGTTCGAAGGTTATAGCCATTGGAGTGCCGTTGATTTCTTTCGCCTTTTCCACAACCCTTTTGAATATCTTCTGATGGCCGAGATGGACGCCGTCAAAATTTCCTATGGTGACAACAGGATTCGGATGGTTTAATTTTTTATTCAATTCTCTAATTATTCTCATAATCTGCTTAATATCTCCTCCACCTGCCTCCTCGTATTTTCAAGGTCTTTACTGTTGTCTATCGCGAAATCAGATTTTTTTATTTTCATCTCCACAGGAAACTGGCTCTTCATCCTCTTTCTTGCATCGTCCTCCGAGATTCCTTTCTCTTTAAGGCGTTCAATGGCGATTTCTTCTGTTGTAAATACAGTTATTATTTTATCAAATCTATTTTGATACCCTCTCTCAAATATCACAGGTGCTTCCACAACTACAATGGCAGTTAGGTCAGAGATTTTGTTAAGTTCCTCCTCAATCTTCTTAAAAACCCTTGGATGGAGAATATTTTCAAGGAAAATTCTGAGATGGGGATGCTGAAAGACAATATCTGAAAGCATCTTTTTGTTTACATTATTGCCTTCTGCTATATCTTCACCGAATGCCTTTTTTATATCATAAATAACTGCAGGATCTGCAAGCAAATCTTTAACTATCTCGTCCGTGTCGATAGTAACAGCTCCAAGCTCCCTGAACATCCGGGCTACCGTGCTCTTACCCATTCCGTAATTTCCTGTCAGCCCTACAGCTATCATAACAAGTCACCATATGATGGCTAATGCATCATCTTTACGATAATCCTTCTGCCTTTTTCCTCAACTCAGCAAGCTTCTTCAACGCCTTCTGCGGGGTAAGGTTTTCCGTATCGATTCCCAGCAACTCAAGCTTTATAGGATCTCCGCTGAAAAAGAGGTCCATCTGCGCGGCGCGCGGCTTTAACATTCCCGCCTCTTTCTTTTCGAGTTTATCGAGCACAGCCTTTGCATTTTCTATGACGCCTTCTGGCAGACCTGCAAGTCTTGCAACCTGAATACCGTAGCTCTTGTCAGCAGGGCCTTTCTCAATCTTTCTCAGGAATATCACTTCATCTCCCCATTCCTTGACAACCACATTGTAATTCTTAACACCGTCTATTGTTAATGCAAGGTCTGTAAGTTCATTGTAATGCGTTGCGAACAGAGTGCGCGCCTTGATGTTGTTAGCAAGATGCTCAGCAACCGCCCATGCAATACTGATTCCGTCAAAAGTGCTTGTTCCCCTGCCGACTTCATCAAGAAGTATTAGGCTCTTTTCAGTGGCATTATTCAGAATATTCGCTGTCTCTATCATCTCCACCATAAATGTGCTCTGCCCCTTAGTGATGTAATCAGATGCGCCTATCCTCGTGAATATCCTGTCCACAATCCCAATCCTTGCACTTGAGGCAGGCACAAAAGAACCTATCTGCGACATCAGGACAATAAGGGCTATCTGTCTCATATATGTTGACTTTCCAGCCATGTTTGGTCCTGTTATAATCAAAAGCCTGTTTTCATTGCAGTCCATATACGCATTGTTGGGTATAAATTTTTCGTCTAAACTCATAACTCCTGACTCATAACTCCTGACTCCAAAGAGTCTTTCGATAACAGGATGCCTCCCATCAGTTATTTCGATTACATTATCGTCAGAGATTTCCGGCTTTATATAATAGTACCTCTTTGCGACGGTTGTCAGCGAAAGGAGAAAATCGATTATGGCTATCTGTGAAGATGCATCAAAAAGCTGATTAGCATACTTTTGCATTTTATCGAGAATGCCCATATATATCTCGTATTCAAGCTCCTTAAGTCTGTCCTCTGCGCCCAAGACCTTTGTCTCGTACTCCTTTAAATCAGACGTTATAAACCTCTCGCAGTTTGCGAGAGTCTGCTTTCTTATGTAATCATCCGGAACGAGATGCCCACCCTTTTGAAGACTTGGTTTTGTGACCTCTATGTAGTATCCGAACACCTTATTGAAGCCGACTTTTAAGGATGATATTCCCGTCCTCTGTTTTTCTTCAGCCTCAAGCCTTGCTATAAAGTCCTTTCCGCTTAATGAGATATTTCTGAGATCATCCACTTCCCTGCTGCAGCCCTTTTTGATGATGCCGCCGTCTCTGGGATTAACAGGAGGGTTTTCGACAATGCTGAAATCTATCAGGTCTTTTAATTCATAAAACTCTGATAAGTTATTTCCTATTTCATTTATATAAGAGTTTGTTGATGATATTAGAAGTTTCTTTATCCTCGGCAGGTGTTCGATGGAATTCTTCAGGGCTATCAAATCCCTCGGACTTGCTGATTTCGCAATAATTCTCGACGTAAGCCGCTCTATATCCTGTATCTTTCTGAATGTCGTCCTTAATTCCTCGGTCAATCCATAATCCTCGATGATTGCCCCAACAGCATCCTGTCTCTTTTTTATCTCTGTTGATGAGAGCAGCGGTTTTGTTATTGCATTCCTCAAAAACCTTCCACCCATCGGAGTAAGGGTCTCATCCAGCACCCAGAGCAAAGAGCCTTCTGCAGAGCCGTCCTTCAGATTGTGTATGATCTCAAGGTTCTTTTTTGTAGCCGAATCCAGAAACATATATGAGGTCTGGCTTAGGACGGTGATTTTCTTAAAGGTCAAAATCTTCTGTGAATCCTCAAGATAGCTTATAAGCGCTCCTGCTGCCGAAATTGCCGCGTTCATACCGCTGCAGCCGTATCCGTCAAGTGATGAGACCCTGAAATATCTGAGAAGGTTTTTATACGATTCTGTGTAATCGAAATACCAGTCATCGTAATAAGAAACATAAAGCCCTTTAAATACCTCCTGATAATGGAGGTTGTTCTCCATGCTTTTTGGGCAGAGGATTTCCCTCGGCTCATGCCTGTTTATTTCGTCATCTATCGGCTTGTTGGTTTCATAGACCATGAATTCGCCTGTCGAGAGGTCAGCCACTGTTATACCGCATATATCCTGATATGGAAAGATGCTCATGATGTATGCATTTTCCTTTGGCTGCTCAGGCACATGGGTTCCGGGAGTAATTACCTTTACAACTTCCCTTTGTACAATTCCCTTCGCAAGCTTCGGGTCTTCCACCTGCTCGCATATGGCAACCTTATGCCCTGCCTTGATGAGCTTAGAAATATATCCGTCCACAGAGAAGTACGGCACACCGCACATGGGCATTGGGTCATCTTTACTCTTGTCCCTGCTTGTAAGGGCTATCTGCAATATGCTCGATGCTACCTTTGCGTCTTCGCCGAACATCTCATAGAAGTCGCCGAGCCTGAAGATCACAATGGCATCATGATATTTTTCCTTAATGCTGAAATACTGCTTCATCAAAGGGGTAAGTTCAGACACTGTTTAACCTCACGATTAAAGAATATAACCTTGAATTATACTATAGACACGGCAAATATACCCAAATCCGTCCTTCAGTCCTTGATTCTGTACTCCTTCTCACAAGCTTTTTCTTATAAAGGTTCAATAACCTTGTTCCGCTTGTATTTGCCGGAAGGTTTAATGCCTCTGAAAGCTCACCTGCTGTAATTTTGCCTTTACTGATTATCAGATTTAAAGTCTCCTGCAAATAATTATGGAGGCTGCCAATGAGGACTTTTTGTCCATCCTTCATTTCAGCCATTACTGCCAAGTCCTTTCTCTCAAGGGCAACCTCTATGTTTTCCTTCTGGTTTTCATTAAGTCCTGTCAAAACCATATATCTATCTCCATATTCACCGCTTACAAGCCTTGAAATAAGCTTTGCCACAATCTCGTCAGCACATGAATAATCAATAACCCCAATCTTTGAGAAGTCAATGGCGATAACCTCCCCATCCTTCTCCTTTGCAATATCCCGCTCAATCCGCTCCCTTATCACATGCCCCGACTGCCTCGTAACAAGGTCGCTTGAGCCATTTTTCAGTTCTTCCTTGAGGAGTTTATAGAGATTGTAAGTAGTCATTTATCTATCAAACTCCTTAAAGCATCCCGTGCATTTCATAAATCACCAATTATTTAATCAATCGAAATTGTGTAACATCAATTGCACTATCTTTGTAAGTCAGTTCGATTACGTTGTCTTTAAAATTTATATAGACATCTATTGTATTTTGTTCAAATTTAGAAGGATCAGTTACGACCTTTTGGATTTCTTTTAAAGGAATAAATAAGATTCCATCTCTCGGTACTATGAGATAACCGTCTCCTTTTTCCTGATATTTTCTTTAATTTCTTCTACCCAGTTGTTAGTGTATTTAGAGTTTGTTTTAGCAAATGTCCTGATTAACCCTTTTGAAACATTATCACAAATAACGATGTCTATTGCATTCCTGTCTATAATCGGTATTCTCAGTTGCATAATTTCTCTATTTTTTTCTGGGAGTTTAAAATATTTTTTAAATTCTCCGATCTTTTGTGATTATTTTAGGATCGACACCGTTGTCAATCTCGATAGGTATATGACTGTTTTCTTTTACACCATATATAATAGTTCCACCTACTGAATTTGCAAAGGCTGATATATCTTTGCTAATGTCATTTTTAGCTCTATCAGTGTTCGTCAATGCTATACACTCTTTATAATCTAAGGAAATATTTTCTTCGACTTTATTTACTATTAGATTCAAAATATCTTTTTCTGATTTTACATTCATGCGTCTACCTCTCCTTCCTCACCCTGTTAAACGGCTCTTCCTTCAACTGAATCAATTGAATCATATTTTAAGACATTTGTCAAGCAAAAAAGTGGGGGGCTAAACTTCCGGCAGGAGGATGTTTATTTGGCTACCTGGGAAGGGGGTGAGGTTGGTTTCTTTTTCTTTGCCTCTTGCCCAATCGGGGATAATTGAGAGCTTTGCCTTGCCTGAGCGGATTGATATTTTGCCGTTCCATTGATTGACAAAACGCCTGACGGCGGCGAGGCCGTGCCCCCTTCCCTCATCGGCATATCTTGAAGCGCCATGAAGCAGCGTCTTTTCTATTGCCTCAAAATCATGCTTTAATGAAAATCGCTCTGACAAAGATTTTTTAAATCCTATTCCAATATCCATAACTGCAATCTTGACAATGTTCTTGTTCAAATTCTGAAAATGGTATTTCTGAATGCCGACAAATCCTTTGTTGTCGCTATGCTCAACAATGTTCTGGCAAACCTCTGATAAAGCTACTATAAAGCCGTTTATTGCTCTCTCATCATAATGGAGATGTTTTTTAAGGATTGCATTTGCACGTTCTTTAACCTTGCCCACAATAAAATGGATGTCGTCTGATTTTTCTATTGGCGTGATTTCAAGTAAGACATCAGAGTAAGCACTTCTTAGATATTTTCCTGATATTTGTGGTTTAGAAGGTTCAAGGGCAAAGTAATTATCAGCAAACTTGAAGAAATCCATCCTCTCAAAGTATTTAAGGACTTCTTCTGATGCAGGAAGGCAAATAGTCTTTTGAATGCCATTTGATTTTAGAAGTTCCCCAAGCTCAAGAATGCCGACCATTCCATAAGGATCTATAAAAGCTGCTTCTCGAAGGTCAATTGCTGACGTTCCATTGAAAAAATGTAAAACCTGTTCAAATGTGTCCTCTGTTATCTGGGTAATTGTTTGCGCTGGCATATTTCCTCTCGCTTTATTATATAATATCTAAATTGAGCGATTTATTTAAACCCATATTAACCAAGGCATTTTAAAGAAAATGTAATCACCCAATAAGTGTCATTCTCTAGCTTGACCAGAGAATCCAGAAAAAAACAAAAAGGACTGGATTCTCCGATCAAGTCGGGGAATGACAAAGTATTAGAATCGCTCAATTTATATAATAAATAAATTTTTCAACTTCCCGAAAATATAGGTAATGATGGTAAAAAGAATATTATCCTTAACCGCCATATCGATATTAAGCTGTTTGCTCTTTTCCTCAATCGCATCTGCTACATTGAATAAAGCCGACAAAGCAATAGTTATCAAGAGCAAAAGAGTCTTGATGCTGCTAAAAGACGGAGAAATCATAAAAACTTACAGGATTGCCCTCGGGAAAAATCCCAATGGTCGCAAAACACAGGCAGGAGACCAGAAGACCCCTGAAGGGACTTATGTCATAACTTCACGAAATAATAGCAGTAAGTACTATAAGTCAATCAACATCTCATACCCAAATGAATCAGACATGCAAAATGCAAGAAGGCTCGGCGTGTCTCCCGGCAACAACATAGCAATTCACGGCCTGCCGAAGGATTTAGAAGACCTCGACAAATTCCACAGGCGCATGGATTGGACAGACGGATGCATTGCCGTCACCAACGAAGAGATAGATGAAATCTGGCACCTTGTATCAGACGGCACACCAATAGAGATCAAGCCTTAAAATAATTATCTATAAAGCAAATCGAACAAATCTTCGGCACGCCTTTCATCAAGCCTGTTTAAGATTATGTATTCCTCATAAGCAGCATCCTTGTCTCCACTCAGGAAATAAGCGATACCGAGATTGAAATGGGTCTCGGGATTTCTCGAATCAATGCCGATAGCCTGTTCGAATATATCAATAGCCTCAGAATATTTACCGCTGACAATGTATAAAGTACCGAGTTTATTGTAAGTCTGCATGTCAGGCCTCATTTTTAAAGCCTGCTTATAAACATCAACGGCTTCCGGGTATTTACCGAGTTTATAATGCACCTGCCCGAGATTAAGATAAGCATCTACATAATGGGGCTTTATCTTTACAGCCTGTTTGTATGCTTCAATGGCATCCTTATACTTTCTTTCACTCTCATATTTCAGGCCGCGCATAAAATGATCTTCAGCTACGTCTGGCTTCTTAATCTCGACAGGACTTTCAGGAAGCCTCGCGATTTCGAGTAAAGTTTTTTTAGACCGAGACTCAGCAGCACCTTTAGGACGCTCGGCAGGAGGCTTGGGAAGTGCAGTCTTTACAGTTCTTTTATAAATCAAAAGATGTCTTTTTATGTAATCTGCAGCCTTAAAATCTGCCGGAAGTCCGGCCACAGGAAGGCTTTCTGCATTTATCTCGAATAATGCTATGTCATGTCTGCGGCTGTATGCGATAAGCTTATTTATAGGATAAAAAGTTTCTCCTTCTGTCTTTACCATAAGCGTATATTCGACATCTTCAAGCCATCTGGAGATTAATTTGCAATTAGCAGCTATGATTCCATTCCTGTCGACAATAAAACCGCTGCCGGAAACTATCTCATTTCCATTTTTGTCATTGACATAAATGGTTACGACAGCCTTTTTCTGTTTCAATACAAAGTCGGACGCTTTAACTTCAAAGACGGAAGCAGACAAGGAAAAACACAGGACGACAAACAGATATGATACTTCCAGAAAACTCCTTCTATTTTTCATAATCCAAAAACTATCTCCCTATCCTCCATGTCAACCCTGTCGATTCTGACATGTAACTCACTGCCTATTGTAAATATCTTCTTCTTGTGAATTCCACAGAGACTTAAGTTTTTTTCATCATACCGGTAAAAGTCATCGGTCATAAAAGATACATGTAGAAAACCTTCAATATGGTAATCCTTTAACCTTACCTTCAATCCATAAGGTGTAACAGATACAACCTTTCCTTCAAATTCATCTCCAACCCTGTCCTTCATAAACCAGACCCGCATGGCATTCAGAACTGCCCTTTCTGCCTCGTCGGCATGTCTCTCCATTCTCGATGAATGAAATGCTATATCAGGAAGAATGGATTCCAGTTCCTTGATCCTCTTGTCGTTCAAATGCTTTTTTGTTAAGACTTCCCTCAATATCCTGTGAACAACGAGGTCGGGATACCTTCTTATGGGCGAGGTGAAATGTGTATAAGACTCCGATGCAAGTCCGAAATGCCCGACATTGACAGGTGAATATCTCGCCTGCTTCAGGCTTCTCAGTATCATGTGGTTTATTATCTCTTCTTCAGGCGTGCCTTGAATTTGTTTGAGCAGGTCGGAGAAGTCCTTTGGGACAATAGCCTTTGTCTTTTTCAACATCTTAAGGGAACTTATAATTTTCATTATATCCTCAAGCTTCATGGGGTCTGGCTCTTCGTGTATCCTGTAGAGACTCGGCACTTCAAGGTCCTCGAGATATTCTGCAACCGCTTCATTGGCAGAAATCATGAATTCCTCTATTATCATGTGCGCAAAGTTTCTCTCTGCCCCTATGATATCTTCCGGATTCCCCTGAATATCCAAAAGCACTTCAGGCTCAGGCAGGTCGAAGTCGAGGCTTCCCCTCTCGAGCCGACGTGATTTTATAATATTGCACAACTCGCCCATTAACTCAAAAACTTGCAGCAGATAATCATATCTTTCTCTTTCCATTTTATTTTCATCAACCAGTATCTTCTTTACAGATGTATATGTCATCCTCTCATTACTGTTGATTATGCTCGGATAGAATTTTGCATTTACTCTCTCCCCTATCTCATCAAAATCCATCTCTACCGTAAAGGCAAGCCTGTCCACCTTCGGCTTTAAACTGCACAGGTCTTCCGAAAGCTCCTTTGGAAGCATAGGAATGACTCTGTTAGGGAAGTAAACGCTCGTACCTCTTTTTCTCGCTTCCGTATCGAGCAGTGAGTCCCATGTTACATAAAAACCGACATCTGCAATATGCACCCACAATCTGTATCCTTCGTCTATTCTTTTAATGGATATAGCATCGTCGAAGTCCTTTGCCCTTTCGCCGTCGATGGTTACCGCAGGAAGATTTCTTAAATCCTTTCTCTTATGTAATCCCCCCTCGCCACCCTTTAGTAAAGGGTGGATGGGGGAGATTTGTGAATAGAGTCTTTTTGCCTCTTCATGAATATTGTGGGAAAACCTTCCGTGGAGATTAAATTCATCTATAATGCCTTCCACTTCTGCTGCCGGAGTTTCAGGTTTTTCCAAAATCTTGATTATCCTGCCCTCAGGAGGCCTCTTATCTGTCGGATAGCTCACTATCTCGGCAACGACACTGTCTCCGTCCTTTGCTCTGCCTCTTTCTTTTGGAGCTATGTAGAGGTCAAATGGTATAGACCTGTTTTTCGGCTTGACATAAAATCCTGCCCTGCCGGTTTCAAAGGTTCCGATCACGCTGGCATGCGACCTCTCAAGAATCCTTATAATCCTGCCTTCCCTGCGGCGACTGTTCTCCATTCTCGCCACAACCTTGTCGTTGCCCATTGCGCCGAGGGTTGCCCTTGCAGGGATAAAGATGTCCCTTTCACCGGGCTTTTCGAGTATCACAAATCCATAGCCGTCCCTGTGCGCCTCAAAACAGCCTGTAACAAGGTTCATCCCCTCCGCAGGACCGTAAAGCCCCTTTCTCGTCCTAACAATATCTCCGTCATTGATCATCTCTCTGAGGAACCTCTTCAGTTTGCGCCTCTCCGGAGGGGTAAGATTAAGCTTAAAAACAATATCTCGAAAGCCGATGGGATTGGTGACCTTTTCTTTAAAAAATGATAGAAGGGAATCTTTTGTAATCATAACTTATCTCTAAACTCCTGAATTCTCTCCAGCGCACCGTCCTGATTGTGCAGGATGATGCCCTTAAGTTTTTTGAATCTTTTCTGAGTCTTCCTGTCTTTCCTTTTAACTAAACTATCAAGTATTTTGATTTCCCTGTCAATACTTTTAGAAATCGCCAAATACTTATCGTACTTTGCTTTTTCCGTCTTGATGGAAAAATCGCCGGGCATCTGCCATTTATCCTTAAAGTGTATCCATGATGCAAAGTCCTCAAGTTTATAGCCCTGCAAAACCCTAATCGGAGTCGTATTTCTCATATCCGTAATCCTCAGACTTTTTTTATCCGCTGTGATTTTATAACCTCCTTTAAATGGTTCTTCTGCGCCCTGATCATCTTGAAACTCCCATCTCGAAACGCTAATCTGTTTATCTCCCTTGTGGCAGCTTTCGCAATTCCTTGCCTTGCCGTATGGGTGTGCGGCCTGTTGTATCTCAAGCCACAAGAGGTGTTTGTTGTTGGCAGGTGCATTAAAAGTGCCGACAACATAATATGCATCTCTCGTCTTTCCATCCGGCCATCTGAACATAAGCCCCTCCGAAGGCCTGACATCAGTTTTAATATTGCCTACGCTGTGAGGCCATATCTTCGCAGGCATCCATTTGCCTTTCTGGTCTTTAATCAGTATAGGCGGGCTCTGAATGCCGTAGTAAAGGGAATATTTCTTAAACGGGTTTTCTTTTCCTGCAACTATTCCAGGTCCCCATGTGGTAATCTGGTAGCCCCTCAACTCGCTGATATGGCATGTTGCGCAATCCATATTCTTATGAATGCTCTTTGAATGCGCCTCCTCTATCTCGATATGGCAGTCCTGGCAATTGGCCATTCTCTGCATGTCGCCCATTCCCTTTTCGCCGGTCGTATGGCAGTCAACACAGTGGATATTCTTCTTGTAATGAACATCCGGCGACATGCCTGTGGGTATGGAGTAATCTCCACCTATATATGTCTCACCCCGCCTGCTTTGCATTGCACCGGGATGACAGATGCTCGTGCCCCTGCCATATCCTCCGCAACTCTCCGATGTGGGTTTATTTACGAAATTGTGAACACCCTTTTTCCTGTTAGGCTCGTAATGGCAGTCGAGACATCCTGTATGACAGACATTGCAAAACTGCTGTTTTGCTATTGCTTGCTCTTTTGAAAAAGGCACGTTAAGCTCTTTTGCTATATCTTCTGTATTTTTAAATGCGAACCCTGTACTCTTTAACACCTCCATTGGCGGCAGGTCAGCAAAAGACGGGCCACAGTTGTGTGGGCCGTACGGCTCAAGCCATGTCTTCATTGTTCTCTGCCTGAAATTTGTTGCCATGATAGTTGTATTGAATTGCTTAAGCTCATCCGGATGGCACCCTGATTTGCCGCAGGTTTTTTTTGCAATGTTTGGATCAAAACTAAATGTCTCTGGATTTCTGTCATGCCATAGGACATTTCTAATTTCAGGATGTGGTATTAATTTACCATCTTCTTTTATATGCGGCAGCATCTCTCGTATCTTATCATCGCCTGTTGGCAGCAATGCGTCAGGGGCTATCTTTTTCCTCGTTAAAACATTGCCATCATAATCAATTAAAAGAACGGCGAGCATTCCTTTGTGTGCCTCATCAGGTTTTTTTGCCCTTCCATCGCCTAAATGGCATTCATGGCACTTTACGTTGGGATGTTTGCTCTCTTTTTCGACCATTTCATTAGTTAAATAAAATTGCGGATAGCCTAATTTCGCCATCTTTTCTTTGTCGGAATGGCACCTGATACATTCCACGCTCGTATCCTTCCACGCCTTGTAACCCAGAATAGTGAGGATTAATAAGAATTGAACGGCGAAAATGACGACTGTCTTTTTATTTATGTATTCGCTGATAGTGCCAATCTTCATTAATTAAAATTTACTCCCAGTTGTTGCGATTGGACATCAAGCATGCCTGCCATAAATGCATTATCTGAGCTAAAGATTTGAGGAATTGGATGGCTGGGGCGTGGGTGGAGTAGACGCTGCAGCCGGAAAGCTCAATGTAACTACCTGTCCCTTGTCTCCGAGGCTTCCGAATTCTTTGCCGTTAAACTTGAGCTTCACCCCTGCTGCATTTCCTATCAACAGATTAATGGATTGGCTTGCTTCATAATTCACTTTTTCTCCGGCATTCAGGAGCATCTCTTTTTTGTCAGCGCCGTCTATAATTATCTGAATCCATGCCTTGTCAGTGGCGGTTATATCGAGGTTGTGCTTTTTTTTGGCGCCCTGAACCGGCTTGGTTTTATCCTCGGCCCTTTCCTGCGCTACTGGTGGAATGGTCGGTACAGCAGGAGCAGTTGACTGAACTCCCTTACCTTGAGAAACATCCTGCATAGGCTGCGGAGCTGTAATCTCCGGTATTTTATACTGCGCTTCCGGCTCTATCTTCTGCTGAATAGTGGAGGTCTCTTTTCCTTTCGGAATTAAGAAATACGCCACGGCAACAATCAAAACTAAAGAAACAGCCCACCACGCTATTTTTTGGGAAAATGCCTTAGAGAAATCTTTTACTATAGGTTTGCCTGGCTCGCGCCTTTCCAACGAAGGAGCAGGAACTTCGCTGACTTCTTTAGTTAAATGACTCTCTAAAGGTTTTTCCTGAAGGAGGCTCTTTCCTGCCTCCTTGTCCTTAACCCCTTTTATCTCATCAAGATATGTTTCGTAAGGGGCTATCGCCACATCAGGGGATACGCCTAAAAATTTGGCATACACACGGATATAACCTTTGGTATATACTTCAACGGGGAGTTTAGCAAAGTCCTCTTCCTCTATCGCCTTGAGATAACTTGACTTTATCCTTGTTATCTTGGCAATTTCATTCAGTTCCAGTCTCAGTCTCTCTCTCTGTTCTTTAATGGGCTTTGCCATATATATGATATAAATTTACCACAATTTCGAAATAAATAAAAGAGGTATCTGCAGAGGCTCTTGCAAAAGTCTAAAACGACTGCAGTTTGTCATGCTGAACCATGTGCTGAACTTGTTTCAGTATTGTTTCAGCATCTAAGAATATCAATGAGTTATGAGACTCTGAAATAAATTCAGGGTGACAAATCGTGACTTTTGCAAGTGCCTCTGTTTTGTAAACCAATTGTGGTAATATAGTTTATAATGAAAAGAGTAGTAATCACAGGCATAGGTGCAGTTACGCCGCTGGCGAATAATTTCTCTGATTCATGGTCGCTCTTAAAAAAGGGCATTTCAGGGATGGGCAGGATTACAAGGTTTGATGCATCGGGCTTGCAATGGACGGTTGCCGGAGAAGTTAAAGGATTTAACCCCGAATTATATCTGTATAAAAAAGAGGTCCTAAGACTTGACCCATTTATTCATTATGCAGTTGCATCAGCAATGATGGCTGCCGAAGATGCGGGACTGGTAAAACAGAGGTCAGAAGTCAGAAGTCAGAAGTCAGAAAAAGAACCTCTGGACTCCGCTGGCGTTATAATCGGGTCAAGCAGGGGAGGAATAACTACAATAGAAAAAGAACTACAAAAATTATACGGTTCACGGTTCACGGTTCACGGTTCACGGATTTCGCCCTATCTCATGCCTTCAACTACAATCAGCATGGCTGCATCCTATGCCGCTCAGAAATTGGGAATTAAAGGAAATTGTCTTGGTATCTCCAATGCCTGTGCATCAGGGACAAATGCCGTTGGAGAGGCATACAGGCTTATAAAACATGGCTATTCTGATCTTATGTTTGCAGGGGGTACGGAAGCGCCCACATGCAGGCTCTGTGTCGAGGGATACGGCGTTTCTGGCGCATTATCAAAAAAAAATAATCCATCCGCAAGCAGACCATTTGACAAAAAAAGAGACGGCTTTGTTATTGCCGAAGGTGCATGCATTCTGGTGCTTGAGGAATACGAGCATGCATTGAGAAGAAATGCAAAAATTTATTCTGAAATCATCGGCTACGGCAATACCACAGACGCCTTTCACATTACAAGACCTGATGTAGAAGGTGAAATAAGAGCGATAAAGAATGCCATTGAAGATGCGGGAATATCAGCAAAAGCTGTGGATTATATCAACGCCCACGGAACATCAACGCAGATAGGTGATAAAATCGAAACATCGGCTATAAAAAAAGTTTTTAAAGACAAGACATCACAAATACCGGTGAGTGCAATAAAATCCATGACAGGCCACATGCTTGCAGCATCCGGGTCTTTTGAAGTTGCATGCACTGCGTTGAGCATCAGGGAAGGCATCATCCCGCCTACTATAAATCTAACCGAAAAAGCCCCCGAGTGCAGTATCAATATCGTAACAGAAAAGAAAACGATGGATATCAGAGTTGCTATATCAAATTCATTCGGATTCGGGGGAGTAAATGCAGTGCTTGTATTAAAGCGTTGTGAGTTATAGCGTTATAGGGTTATAGCGTATTGTTTGGTATGATATAATTTTTCATGCGCTATAACGCTCGACGCTTTACGCTATAACGCTATTGCCTTTTCATATATCCTGTACTTCTTATACAGCCTTCCGCCGATCATCTCTATTATGCGGATAATTGGCATATTGTCTTCAAGTATCCATGAGAATTCTACCTTTTTGTAATTACCATTTTTTATACCTTTAAAGCCCTCTCTGAATAAAAGCGCATCGACTCCTCTATTCCTATACTCTGCCTTAATTCCCAAGAGGAGCAGTCTCAGGTCTTTAATCCTCTTTGAATAATAAAGCGCCTTTAGGATAGTCACAGGATTAAGCCTGCCGTGTATTTTTCTCAAAACAAAATTATAATCAGGTATCATTCCGAGAAAGCCCACAGGCTCTCCATCTTTTTCTGCAATAAGCGTCAGTTCAGGAACAGCGAGAGGCTTGAGCCTTCCGGCGCTATAGGTAAGCTCATCATCCATGATGGGAATAAAGCCCCAGTTCTTCTCCCATGCCGAATTATAAAGTTTTTGAAATACCTGCATATCAGACAGGAAATTCTTTTTATTAATCGGTCTGACCTTTACACCTCTCTTCTCAACCAGCGATGCAACCCTCAAAACCTTTTCAGGCAGTTCATCCATGACATCATAAATATAGGCATTGAGGTCTTTGGATTTAGTCATTCCATAGGCATTCATCAAATTATTGTAATAAGGCGGATTATAAGGAGTCATGAGCATTGGAGGACTGTCGAATCCTTCAAGCAAAAAACCGCATTCTTCGTTGGTTGAAAAATTCATGGGACCGCGCATAACCTCCATGCCTTGAGTTTTCAACTCATCGCGCACCGTATTCAATAATACATCCGAGACTTCGCTGTCATTAACGCATTCGAAAAATCCGAAAAAGCCCACCCTTTCATTGTGGAGCTTAATGTGATCAGGATTGATAATTGATGCTATGCGGCCGGCAATCTTCCCGTTCTTTCTTACCAAAAAGAACTTAACATCCGCGTATTTGAGAAATGGGTTTTTATCACTGAAATGAGTCTTCATGTCCATAGTTAACTGCGGGACATAGAAATTATCGTTTTTGTAAAGGTCGAGCGGAAGTTTTATGAAGGTATTAATATCTGATTTTGTCTTAATTTCTATTATGTTAATCATCATTAAAAAGTAAATAATATGCTGAATTTAGCGATAGGAGATAAAGCATTGGAGCGACTTCGGCAGCCCAAGCGTAACATTGATGTTTAAGCAGGCTGGCGTAGCTTCGGAGGCAGGCTGGATGCCTGCCGAGAATGAAGCGGAAATACTTTATCTCCTATCATGATGTCATATCAATTCAAGCGCCTTACCGACCTTCTTGAATGCCACCAGCACCTTATCGAGATGCTCGTCCGTATGTGTTGCCATGTAGCTCGTCCTGATAAGCGCCTTCCCAGGAGGAACAGCAGGCGAAACCGCAACATTTGCGAATATGCCCTCTTCCTGAAGCATCATAACAAACTTGAAGGCAACCCCGTCTTCTCCCACAATAACGGGTATAATTGGAGTCTCGCTCGGGCCTATCTCAAAGCCAAGTTCTTTAAGGCCTTTAAGCATCTTATTGGTATTCTTCCAGAGTTTTTCAAGCCTTTCAGGCTCACTCTCAATTATATCAACCGCTGCGCTGACAGCAGCTATGGATGCCGGAGGAGGACTTGCGCTGAATATCAATGCCCTTGCAAAATGCTTTATGTAATGAATAACATCAGCATCTCCTGCTATGAAGCCGCCTATAGATGCGAGGGATTTGCTGTATGTGCCCATTATTAAATCTACTTCTTTTTCGAGAGCGAAATGCTCTGCAGTGCCTCTTCCTGTTTTTCCTAAAACGCCGATTCCGTGCGCATCGTCAACAAAAAGCCTTGCACCGTATTTCTTCGTTATATTCAACACTTCAGGAAGATTGATAATGTCTCCCTCCATGCTGAATACGCCGTCAACGACAACGAGTTTTCCCCTGCCGTTATTTTCATTGAGGATCCTTTCAAGGTCAGCCATATCATTGTGCTTGAAACGCTTCACATCTCCAAATGAAAGCCTGCATCCGTCAACAATACTGGCATGATCCATCTTATCAATTATGACAACATCATCTTTTCCTACAAGGGCGGATATTACTCCAAGATTGACCTGAAAACCTGTAGAAAATACAAGCGCTGCATCTTTTCTCATGAAGCGTGCAAGCTTCTCTTCGAGTTTTACATGAATATCGAGAGTTCCGTTAAGAAACCTTGAACCTGCGCAGCCTGTGCCGTATTTTTTTACAGCCTCGATTGCCGCTTCTTTCACTTTCGGATGATTGGTAAGTCCCAGATAATTGTTTGAGCCGACCATTATCATGTTCTTGCCGTCCATTATTACTTCCGGATCCTGTGCGCTCTCTATCACCCTGAAGAACGGATAAACGCCTGCCTTCTGCAGTTCCTTTGCAGTATTGAATTTAAAACACTTCTCAAATATGTCTGTAGTTTTCATAGCCATTGATGTATCCTGTACCAGTCTGCCGTCCATCTTGCTCCTTCCTTTATTTTTACCTTAGGCTCAAATTTCAGCCTCTCCATTGCCTTTGACGTATCGCAAATCCAGTGAGAATACTTCATATCTCTAAGCCTGTCAGCGCTTATTATACTCAATCCTTTTGCCTTTTCGGCTATAAACCCGAGCGCAGGCATAACAAACTTAGGGATGTTCAGCTTCATCGGCCTATTCTGAAGGGCATCCGATATAGCCTCAATAATATCATCACTCGAATAAATATTGCCATCGGTCATAAAAAAAATCTCTCCTGCTGCTTCGTCGCTCAGTGCAGCGAGTATTATACCATTTATTAAGTCGTCAACATACAGAAAAGAGTAGTAGCATTTACCCCAGTATGGCGCTATTCCTGATTTTACCATTTTAAAAAATACCAGCAAATCCTTGTCCCTCGGCCCATAAACTGCAGGAGGCCTGATAATTGTTACCGGCAGATTGTCTTTATTCGCATATACTATCTTTTCTCCTTCAAACTTTGTTTTGCCATAAAGAGATACAGGTCTTTGCTCACAGTCTTCTTTAAGAGGCTTCCCGTCGCAGCTCGGCCCTGCTGCTGCAAGGCTGCTCAGATAAAAAAATCTTTTAATGCCGTGGTTGTTTTCAATAGTTGCCTTTACTATATTCTCTGTCCCTTTGACATTTGCATTGTAATAATCTTCTTCGGAGCATGCCTTTGTCAGTCCTGCAAGGTGAAATATATAATCCATTCCTCTGACGGCATCAGGAAGAGACCCTATGTCAGTGCAGTCGCCTTCCACAAACTTAATATTGAGACCTTCGAGGTATTTCAAACTGGATGTATTTCTTACGAGGCATGTAACATCGAAACCTTCACGAATCAGGGCGCCTGCGAGATGGCTCCCTATAAAACCTGTTGCACCGGTAATCAGAGCTTTCATAAATCTGGATTTATTATAAGGAATAGACAACAATTTTTTTCAAGAAATTCTCCTGACGCGGACTTTCAGACCTTTGACATCCTCGACAATTACCTTCTCATCCTTATGTATCAAATCGCCGGAATATGCAGACCAGAACTCTCCGTGAACAACGACCATACCGCCATCAGGCGTAATTTCGGTCTTTGCAATTCCTTCCATGCCTATAAGTCCCTCTGTACCTGTAATGGGTTTCCTCTTATATGCCCTGTATGCAAGCCTGAAGGTGATGACAAAAAACAGCGCCGTGACAATGGCTGCGGGTAGCACTACTGAAAGGGAAAGTCTGAGCGCTGGCAGGGGGGACTCAAAAAGCATGAGAGAACCGAGGACAAGTGATATTATCCCTCCTATGGAGAGAAGGCCGTAGGATGTTATCATGGCTTCAAGGACGAAAAGGATGATGCCCAGTATAATGAATAAAAGACCGGCGTAGTTTACAGGAAGCATCTGGAACGCATAAAAGGCAAGGATAAGGCATATTGCGCCGAATACTCCCGGGAATATGGCGCCCGGGTTGGTTAGTTCAAAAAACAGCCCGTAAAAACCAAGGAGCATGAGCATATAGGCAATATTCGGATCACTTATCAGGTTTAATATCTTATGCCTCAGCCCTATTTCATGTTTAGTGATTTTGGCATTGGCGGTTTTCAATATCTTATCTTCGGCGATAGTCTTTACCTTTTTACCGTCTATTGCGGAAAGCAGCGCGTTTATGTCCTTTGCTATAAGGTCTATGACATTATTTTTCAATGCCTCTGTCTCTGTTGCAGAAACGCTCTTTCTCACAGCATCCTCTGCCCACTGGATATTCCTTCCACGCTGCTCCGCAATGGATCTGATATAGGCTGCCGCGTCACTGACAGCCTTCTCAACCACTGCCTCATCCATTTTCTGGCCTATGGCCACCGGATGTGCTGCCCCGATATTGGTTCCCGGGGACATCGCTGCTATATGTCCGGCCATTGTTATAAAAACCCCTGCCGACGCAGCCCTTGCGCCGCTTGGAGAGACATAGACTATTACGGGAATATTGCTTCCAATAATATCCTTCACAATGCTCCTCATAGATGCATCGAGCCCTCCCGGCGTATCCAATTCGATGATCAATGCCTCTGCATGCATCTCTGACGCCTTTTTAATGGACTTGCCTATATACTCTGCCGCAACTGGATTGATGACGCCGTTTATAGTAATAACGAGCACTTCTGGTTTCTTGTTTTCAATCGAATAGGAGGATATATTAAGAGATAGGATTATGGAGATAACAATAATTATAAGTGAGGCAATTTTTCTGTGCATATAATATTATAACATGAAAACTTTATTTTTAGCCCTTCACTGTTTCACATTCCCAGAACACTGCATGCGGGCATGTGTATCTGCAATATTCGTGGTCTATCTTGTTAAAAAGCATGGTGATGGATTCTGCCTTGGAGTCGAGGCACCTTTTCTGTTCGAGGAGATCAATAATACCAGCATTTTTTAACATCTCGCGAACAGGCTTCTTTACATTGGCAATGTAGAATTCAATCCCGAATTTTCTCAATTCATTTATTAACTCTCTCATTTCGTCCACTCCGGTGGTGTCTATTTTATTCACTGCTTCCATGTCTATCAGAATGTATTTTAGACCGTTCATCTTTTCCATCGTTTTGTGGAGAATGAACTCCCTTACAAACTCTGCATTGGCAAAATATATGGAAAAATCAGGTCTCAGATAGAGTATCTGCGGACAGACAGGAAGTCTGGACTCCTCGGCATTTTCAAATATCTCAGTCTTTGGATTTCTTGTCAGGGTTACGATACGGGGATGCATAGACTCCCATAGAAAGAACAGCAGGGAGACGGCTATCCCGATAAATATAGCATAATCCGGCTTTGTAATAAAGGCAAATGAAAACGTGATTAAAGCAACTATCCCATCTTGCCTGCTTGTTTTATACAGCTTGATAAACTGGCTGTGCTTTATCAATCCAATTACAGCGTACATAACTATTGCAGCAAGGGTTGACTTTGGAAGGTAGTAAAATGAGGAAGTAAAAAACAGAAGCGCCAGGATTACAATCAGTCCTGAAAAGATATTGGAAAGACCTGTTTTACCCCCTGCCTGTAAATTAACGGCAGTCCTCGAGAATGAACCGCTCACCGGATATGATTTGAAAAGCGAACCTATTAGATTTGCAGCGCCCTGACCTATAAGCTCCTGATTCACATCGACAGGCTCCTTCGTCTTTGCCGATATGGATTTGATTATAGCGAATGCCTCCATAAATCCTACTATGGCAATGACTATGGCAGGACCTATTAAACGGGCTGTTGTCTCAAAGTCAACGAGGGTCAAAGAAGGCAGTGGAAGTCCTGTCGGCATATCACCGATGGTTTTTACGCCGAGTTCACCCATGTTTAAGAGATAGGCCATTACCGTGGTCACTACAGACGCAACCATTGCTCCTGGGAAGCCTTTATGAATGTATGATCCTCCAATAATTATGGCAAAGGAAAAGACACCCACGGCGAATGTATAAGGATTTGTATGAATAATGTTTTTCCCTATCTCAATAAACATGGGTAAAATAAATTCGCTTCCCTTAACCTCTATGCCCAGGAGGTGCTTGATCTGTGTGGATGCTATTATGATGGCCGCTGCATTGGTAAACCCGATTATTACAGGATGGGATATAAATCTCATAACGAATCCGAGTCTTAAAATGCCCATCAAAAGCTGGAAAATTCCAACCAGCAGCGCAAGCTTAACAGCCATATCAATGAATTCAGTTGTGCCTGGTTTTGCAAAGGGTATGATGGATGAAAAGGTCAAAAGACTTACCATGGCAACGGGGCCTGTGGCAAGAAGACTTGACCTTCCCCACAGAGCCGCTATTATGGGTGGAATGGCTGCGGCATAAAGGCCGTATATCGGAGGTATTCCAGCTATCATGGCATAGGACATGGATTGAGGTATCAGAACCACAGAGATAGTAATGCCTGCCAATAAATCGCGACCGAAGTTTCCTTTTTTATAGCTTTTCAGCCATATGAGGAATGGGAAAAATTTCTGTGGATTGCCTATCTTCTGCCTCCTTTTTGATGCTCGAATAATTAAGTTGTTAAATTAAACTAAACGCTGCATAAATGGCAAGACAGATGTGCTGTAAAATTTATTAAATGAATCAGCTCCATCTTCAATGGTAAAGCACAATCAATACAAAACCTGTAAACATTAAAACCGCTCCCAGCAGCCTCTCCCTTATCCCCGACTCTTTAAAAAGCAGATAGCCGTAAAATACTCCTATCAACAGACTCAATCTCTTGACAGAAATCATATATGCAACCTTTGTTAAACTCATGGCTATCATGTGGGAGATAATCATAAATGACTGAAACACACCCGGCAGTATTGAAGCCCTTATTGCACCATTATGGAATATCTCTTTCAGTTCATCCCTGCCCTTATACAGAGCAATAGGAGTAAAAAGTATGACAAGAACAAAGATATAGGTAACGCCGAAAAATACAGGAGATGAGTGTTCGATAGCCATCTTGCCGAGCGACGATGTAAAACTGAAAATAAGAGCAACGCCTATCATGAATATGGAACCTTTCTCCCTCTTTATTGCAGCAAACGGCTCAAATATGCCTTTTTTGAATTCCTTCAGGTTGAGCGTATAGCCGCCTGCTGCAATGAATAAAACACCCACTGCGCCTAAAAATGAGACCTTTTCGCCAAGAAGAATGTAAGGAACCACTATCAAAAAAATTGGGGTTAGAGAAAGAAACGGCAAAGTAAGACTCAACGGAGAGACCTTTAATGCCTTTATATAGAGTATGATTGCAACTATCTCAAGCGGCAAGGCAATAAAGAATGCAAGGTAAAAGTCTCTGTCAAGTGAAGGGATTGGGACAAATAGTAGAGATACAAAAAGCACAGGCAGTGAAAGCAAAAGCCTCAGCCATGCGATTAGATATTCATTATGAACCGACAATGCCTTTTTGGTTAGCGCATCGCTGGTAGCGAGAGTAACGGCAGAGATGAGAGCAAACAGTATCCACAGATTTTCCATTAAATAATTTTACTGACTAAAGCTAAAAATAAACAACAAATGAGAAAATATTTTTCGAAATGTGTAATATATACAGTGTCAGTGAACAGTGTCAGTGTTAGTGATAAGAAGTAATAATTTTAAAATTTTTATCAAACTGACACTAAACACTTACACTAATAACTATATTATGGAGGTAGACATGATAAAAATTTATTATGACAAAGATACCAATCCGGACATCTTAAAAGGCAAGAAAATCGTAATCATGGGATATGGGAGCCAAGGACATGCCCATGCGAACAACCTCAAAGAAAGCGGAATGGATGTAATCATCGGATTGAGAAAGGGCTCAAGCTGGGACAAGGCAGCGGCTGCAGGGTTTAATGTGATGATGCCTTCAGAGGCAGCAAAAATCGCAGACATAATAATGAACCTTCTTCCCGATGAATTTCAGGCATATGTATATGACCTTGAAATATCGCCGAATATGAAAAAAGGGGTATACCTCGCCTTTGCCCATGGCTTTAATATCCACTTCGGACAGATAGCGCCTCCGCCGGACACCAATATATTCATGGCTGCTCCAAAAGGCCCCGGACATCTTGTGAGGTCTGAATATACAAAGGGAAGCGGAGTTCCATGCCTTATAGCAGTGCATCAAGATCCATCCCAAAATACAAAGGAAATCGCCCTTGCATATGCTTCAGCCATCGGCGGCGGAAGGGCTGGAATAATTGAAACCAACTTCAGAGAAGAGACAGAGACAGACCTGTTCGGAGAGCAGGTTGTTCTCTGCGGAGGGCTGACATCCCTCATTCAGGCTGGATTTGAGACATTGGTAGAAGCAGGATACGCTCCTGAAATGGCTTATTTTGAGTGCCTGCATGAAGTAAAGCTCATCGTTGACCTCATCTATGAAGGTGGCATCTCCAATATGAGATACTCCATCAGCAACACCGCACAATATGGCGATTTGACAAGAGGGCCGCGTATAATAACAGATGAGACAAAAAAGGAAATGAAAAAGATTTTAACCGAGATACAGGACGGTGTCTTTGCAAAGGAATGGATGCTTGAATGCAGGGCAAACAAGCCTGTGTTTAACGCCCTGACAAGAAAAGGCGAAGAGCATCCCATCGAAGAGGTCGGAGCAAAGCTCCGTGCCATGATGCCATGGCTTAAAAAGGGCAAGCTGGTAGATAAATCGAAGGCATAACCATCATAGACCAATAATAGCATAATGCATGTATCGGTTGGATTTCAGCAAAGTTTGCACGGGTTGCCAGCAAAGGGCAAAGTAACGTCTTGCCCTTCTTCGCACTTTGAGGAGGTTTAAAGCCATGATAACTTTTATAATAAATATAAAGGTAGTTTCAAACTTGCTGAAGGACAGCCGACACATGCAAAAAAGGTGGGGTAATTTAAGGTGAAACTCGCACCAGAAGGTTATCCGTTCATCATCTTTTTCTCCGCATTGACCATTATCTCATTCTTCATAGCAGGCGGGATATGGATAGCCTTTTTGCCGTTTATTCTTACGCTTTTTATGCTGTACTTTTTCAGGGACCCTGAAAGGATAATACCTGAAGGAGATAATATTTTTGTATCCCCTGCCGATGGAAAGGTAATACTGATAAAGAATGTTGATGAAGATGTAATCCCCCCCTACCTCGAGGGGGGATTTATTGAAGTCAGCATCTTTATGTCTCCTTTAAATGTCCATGTAAACAGGGCTCCATGCGACGGCATCGTTGAATCCGTTGTCCACACCCCAGGAAAATTTTTATCAGCATTCAAGCATGAGGCATCGCTTCAAAACGAAAACATCGCCATGCTGCTCAATACAAAACACGGCAAGGTGCTTGTCCGTCAGGTATCGGGATTTGTTGCACGAAGAGCGGTATGCAGAGTAAAACCAGGTGATTCTCTAAAAAAAGGAGAACGTTACGGAGTAATCAAATTCAGTTCGAGACTGGATATATATTTGCCGAAAAATACAGATATCAAAGTAAAACTGGGCGATAAGGTAAAGGCAGGGGAAACAATAATTGGAACGATTAGGCAATGAATTAATTTCTCACAGAACATTCCGTACATCCAACTCAATGTAATGGTATAATATTTAAAAGCATGATGGCAAAGCACAAAAGAGAGGAAAAAAAGCCCAAAAAAGGCGTATATCTTCTGCCCAACACCATAACCCTCTGCGGGATGTTCTTTGGTTTTTATGCCATTATGTCCGCCATAAACGGCAATTTCCTTCACGCTGCGTGGGCAATAGCGCTTGCAAATATATTTGACGGACTTGACGGATGGATTGCAAGACTCACAAATACAACCACAAGATTCGGGATAGAGCTTGACTCCCTATCTGACCTTGTGGCATTCGGCGTTGCCCCTGCAGTAATGATATATAAATGGGCGCTTATACCCTTTGGCAAGCTGGGATGGGCAGCAGCATTTTTATTCGTTGCATGCGGAGCGCTGAGGCTTGCAAGGTTCAATGTCCAGACAGGCGCGCCGGGATCAAAGGCATTTAAAGGTATGCCCATTCCAGGTGCAGCAACTATCGTTGCATCTATCGTCATTTTCTATTATGAATTCTGGACAGGACTGCCTGAGAAAAACATTTTTTTCCCTGTTATCACAATACTGCTCTCTTTATTAATGGTCAGCACGCTCCGCTACCACGGCCTCAAAGAAATTGACTTCAGGGAGAGGAAGCCATTCTGGGTTTTAATCGTGTTTGTTTTAGTCCTTTTTGTCCTGTTGATACATCCTTCAACAGCCATCTTTATTTTTGCAATGGCATACCTCCTTTGGGGTATAATTGAGAACGCATTCCTTCTCATAAAAAGAAGGAAACTGAAGCATTCGGAGCAGGACACTCTTTTAGAAAGGCATAAAGAATAGCTATGAGAATTATCAAAATATTCGACACAACATTGAGGGACGGCGAACAGTCGCCAGGCGCATCCATGAATGTGGATGAAAAGATTCAGGTCGCGAAACAGCTCGTGAAATTGGGCGTAGATATCATCGAGGCTGGATTCCCATTTGCGTCACCTGGCGATTTCGAGGCAGTCAAGCGTATCGCCAACGAAGTAAAAGGCGCTGTCATTGCAGGACTTGCACGCGCAAAAGAAAACGATATAAAAAGCGCTTATGAAGCGCTCACAGATGCGCCGATGAAGCGGATACATACCTTTCATTCCACATCTGACATACATCTGAAATATCAGTTCAGGGTCAGCCGAGAAGAAGCTCTAAAACGGTCGGTGGAAATGGTAAAGTTCGCACGCAGCCTTGTTGAGGATGTGGAATTTTCTCCAATGGATGCGACAAGGACAGAAGCGCCCTATCTGCTTGAAGTGCTGGATGCTGTTATTGAAGCTGGAGCATCAACTGTTAACATCCCAGATACAGTCGGGTATACCACGCCCATTGAATTTGGAGACCTCATTAGAACCATCAAAGAAAGAATTGGTAACAGAGCCGTTATCTCTGTGCACTGCCACAATGACCTTGGATTGGCTGTTGCAAACTCTCTTGCAGCGATTATTAATGGAGCAGGACAGGTGGAATGCACCATAAACGGCATAGGCGAGAGAGCCGGCAACTGTGCTATGGAAGAAGTGGTGATGGCTCTGAAAACCCGCAGAGATTTCTACAATGCAGATACAAATATCAATACAAAAGAAATTATCCGTACGAGCAGGCTCATAACACGG
>CAMTVO010000005.1:0-3419 GCA_947085205.1 uncultured Nitrospiraceae bacterium | reverse complement strand
TCTGAATGGCCTTTTAAGCCATTCGTCAAGCGTTATTCCGGTTGAATTTTTCAGGTCTTCCTCAAAGATAGCGTTCATATTTGATGCAAAGTCGGCATTGAGTATTCCGACATTCCCCTCGTCGTTGTATCTTAAAGACTGAAAATCGTAAATTTATATAGTAATTAATTTATATAGCAATTTATTAATTTATATAGGTTTATATAGGGACAGATACCGTTATTATGCCCTTTTGGGTCTTCCTTATAAACATGACTCCTTGCGCTCGCCCATTTATAATCTTGCGGCTTTTCCACTATCTTTGCTCTTACAGGATTGTTTTCCACATACCTTACTGCCGCATATAAATGCTGCTCATCAAGCGCACACGAATAAAACCGCCCCTGCCATAAATGTCCGCCGGTTCCTTTGTTTTGATTAAAATACTGAGAATATCTCATGTGAAGAACATGGAATGTCTTTGCAAGTGATGTGCTTTCCATTGGAACTGTTATAAAATGCACATGATTGCTCATTACACAATAAGCCCACACCTTTAATAGATATTGCCTGCTGTATTGTTGTAACCATTGAAGATATTGAAGATAATCAACATCTGACTCAAAAATCTTTTGACGATAATTGCCTCTTTGTGTTATATGATGTGGATAGCCTACGGCAACAGGTCGTGATATTCTCGGCATGGCTATAATTATATTTTTCTATCACGATAAATGTCAATTAAAATGGTTTCTGTCCCTATTTTCCTCTATTTTCGCTATGCCCGTACCCGGTTCAAACAGAGGGATGAGTGCATGGCAATACATAAGGCCGCTGAGTCTGATGCAATACGGAGGTGGCAGGTACATAGCCGATTTAAGGGAACCAAGAGAAGACAAGACATTACAGAAAGCAGCAGGGCTGAAGAGCATACAGTCAGATTCCGGAAGAGGGGAAAGGTCTATGTCTATTTTTCGGAGTCTTCATAATTTCTTCATATGCCACCGATTAACATAAATGTAAGCGTTCACTATGCCATTTCAGGTGAGGCTGATAGCGGTTACAAATAAATCATTCAGAATGTCTTTGTTTGGAGGATATTTTATGAAGAGCGGAATGTTTCTAATGTTTCTGATGACTGTTTTAGCGCTTACCGGCTGCAGTGCTGAAAAGTACGGTTTGGGAATAGACAGCGGCGCGCCTGTTGTAAAGGTTAAGGATATCATCCTGAGACCGGCGGATTTCGTGGGCAGGACCGTAACGCTTGAAGGAAAGATAACCTCTCAGTGCCAGTCAAACGGCTGTTGGTTTTTCCTGTATGATGGGACGGGTCAGATATTTATAAACCTCAAGCCGAATAACTTTGCCCTGCCGTCGAGAATGGGTAAAAAAGCAAGGGTTACAGGAATAGTGTCCGCTGACCAGCAGGGATATCAAATAATCGCCCGTGGAGTCGAGATAAAGTGAACGGTTTTTTTAAACTCGCCATAACAAACCTGAAAAGGCACAAAACAAGAAGTATCCTTGCAATGTTCGGCATAGCGGCTTCCGTGGCAGTGCTTTTTTCCATACTTTCCTTTAACAGGGGCTTTGACAGGGGGCTTGCAAAGGAGCTTGCAAGAACAGGAATTCACTTTATGGTTGTTCCATCAGGCTGCGCCCACGAGGTTGCATCACTTGTGCTTCACGGCGCTGTTGTTCCCAAGTTTCTTGACATATCTGTAATGGAAAAGATAAAGAAATTTAAGGATATAGAGATTGCTACTCCGATTCTTGTCGCACAGCTTCCAAATCCTGAAAAAGGCAGAATCGATCTTGTATACGGTATAGAGATGCAGGCGCTTGCCATTCTCAAGCCTTCATGGAAAATCGACGGCAAGATACCTTTGTCTGAGGATGAAATAATTTTAGGCTTTGAGGTTGCAAAGCATCATGGGATTAGAGTTGGAGATTATCTTTCCTATCCTCATCTCGGCGCGAAGTTCAAAGTTGCCGGTATAGTTAAAGGCACAGGAAGTCAGGACGACGCATTTGTTTACATGCCTATTAAGACTGCACAGGTTTTGCTGAAAATGCCCTCCGGCGCCACTGCCATCGGCGTAAAGGTCAAAAAGCCTGAATTATTACAGACAATGGTGGATGAGCTTTCCGAAAAGATTCCAGGAATCCAGATAGTGACCATGAATGATGTGATGAATAGCATATCCAACCTTGCTGCATCTGCCAAAGTGCTGAGCCTTTCGATTGCCATGGTGACTATTTTCATAAGCGCTGTCGGAGTTATGAATTCAATACTTATGACAGTATTTGAAAGGACGCAGGAGATAGGAATGATGAGGGCTATCGGCGCATCCAGAACAGATATATTTAGAATAATTCTTATGGAGACCACTTTCTTAACGCTTTTGGGAGGCATGACAGGTATACTTTTATCCGTTGTTGGCAATGATGCAATGGAAGCGTTTGCCAGGAAAATCATGCCCTATGTTCCAGGCGGAGAGATTGTAAGTTTTGAACCGGGACTTGCGTTGATGAGCCTGTCGTTTGCATTTGTCATTGGGATTCTGGCAGGGCTTTATCCAGCGTGGAAGGCATCAAAGATTAATCCAATAGAGGCTATAAAAGGATGATTCAATTGAGGGGCATAGAAAAGATTTATAAGAGGGGCTCTGAGGATGTCCATGCATTACGGGGAATTGATCTCGACATCTCTAAAGGTGAATTCGTTTCCATTGTCGGGCCTTCAGGCGCCGGGAAGACCACATTGCTTCATATTCTCGGATGCCTTGACACACCGACAGGGGGTGAGATGAAGATTGATAATACGGCTGTTAATTTGATGACAGAACCGGAACTCGTGCTGATTAGGAGAAAAAAGATCGGCTTAATATTCCAGCAGTTCTATTTAATACCCGGACTCAGTATTTATGATAATGTTGCCCTGCCCCTCCTGTTCAGCAGGACGAAGGTCGAAAGAGAGCATGTATTATCACTGATAGAACAGGTTGGACTTAAAGAACGAGTTAATCATACCCCAGGCCGGCTCAGCGGAGGAGAGATGCAGAGGGTGGCTATTGCAAGGGCGCTGGTGAATAAGCCGGAAATTATACTTGCTGACGAGCCAACCGGAAATCTTGACACAGAAAACAGCGAGAGGATTTTCGAGCTTTTAAGAAAACTAAATAAAAATGGACTCACTGTTGTTATGGTTACACATAACAGCGATCTAGCGTCTCGTGCCGACAGGGTTGTAAGATTAAGGGACGGCAGGATACAACACCTTTAACATTAGAGCCTTCTTCTGAATAATGAAAAGAAACATTCTTTCATTTTTTCTCTGAATGGCCTTTTAAGCCATTCGTCAAGCGTTATTCCGGTTGAATTTTTCAGGTCTTCCTCAAAGATAGCGTTCATATTTGATGCAAAGTCGGCATTGAGTA
>CAMTVO010000004.1:0-2930 GCA_947085205.1 uncultured Nitrospiraceae bacterium | reverse complement strand
AGTTCAAGTTTTTGAGGTTTGTTGGTCAATTAACTTAATCCTCCAACTGCTTTTTCAATTCTTCCTTGCTTGGCAGATACAACTGATATTTCCGGGCAAATATCTGCTCATTATCATCCTTGGGCAAGGTAAATTCAACAACCGCCTTTTTGGCCTCTTTGCACAAAATTATTCCAATAGTGCTGTTTTCATCTGAGCTTTTTATCAGGCGGTCATAGTAGTTCACATACATCTGCATCTGCCCTATATCCTGATGTTTAAGTTTCCCTATTTTCAAGTCTATAAGGACAAAACACTTCAGCAGGCGATTGTAAAACACAAGGTCAACAAAAAAGTGCTCTTCATTAAAGGTAAAACGCTTCTGTCTGCCGACAAAAAGAAAGCCTTTCCCAAGTTCAAGGAGAAAGTGCTCGATCCTGTTAATAATAGCGGTTTCAAGATCAGTTTCCGAATAGGATGATTCTTCTTTCAGTCCGAGAAATTCAAGAACATAAGGCTCTTTGAGAGCATCCTGAGGTGTTGTGATAATCTGTCCCTTTTTGCTGAGTTCCCTGATTTTTCTCTTGTCCCGGCTTAATGAAAGCCGCTCATATAGAGAAGTATTAAATTGCCTTTCCAACTCCCGAATGGACCAGTTCTGAGCGGCAGCTTCAATTTCATAAGATCTTCTCTCCGCCTCATCGGCTATGCGCATCAATAAGAGATAATGTGTCCAACTCAGCCTGAACGGCATTTTGCCATTTGATGTCTGTAAAACATTTGTTTTAGATTTGGCAATCGGTGATTGCCAAATTGCCCTTGTACTGTAGGTTAGATAAAATTGCCTGAAGGCCCTCAAATTTCTCTCGGAAAATCCCTTGCCGAATTCCCCTGTCAGATCAAGACTCAGGTTTTTCAACGTTTCCTCGGCATAACCAGCACGCTTTTTACCTTTCTGCTCATCCATGACAATCATCCTGCCTATTTCAAAATAGGTCATCACCATTGCAGTATTGATATTCCTGATGACTGCGCTTCTCGCTTCATGCAGGAGAGCCTTTATATTCTCAAATAACTTTTTGTGCGGTTGTTTTTTAATTATCTTGCCCATTGTCTAAAATCTCCTTTATATATTCCTCGGCTGAGTCTCCTTGCCTATCCATGTGAGTTCAAGTTTTTGGTGTTTAGCCATTCACTATCTCCCAATGCCCGCCTTTATCAGGACCAATGCGCCTGATAAACCCTTTTACCTTAATCTTCTCTATATTATAGTCAACCGTTTTCTTGGTTAATCTTCCTTGCAACATTATCTCCCTCTTACTTATAAAAGGATTCATTTTTATCAAATCATAAATTATCTTTTCATTTCCTGAGAGGTTTTCTACCCCCTTTTCTACCCCCTTTTCTACCAACCCTTTCTCACTAGTTGCCCTGACCTTTTCAAAACTATCCGCTTTAAGAGAATAACGCGGATCACGATAAAAGGTAACCAGAAAGAATGCGTCCATTTCAAACACAGGTTCTTTCAGTCCTGCATCACGCATAAGATCTCTCATACGCTCAATACCGGAACCCATACGCTCAACTTTACCCATGCGATGGAATATATCAGCAATAATCGGATTTCTCCTTACAGATGACTTGGCAAAATCCCGCTTTGTAATTCCGTCAGGAAGTCCTCCCGGGTTTTCTATCTCAACGCGGTCATCAAAAATTCTTACATAAATACTTGTTCCGTTAATCGCATAATTCCTGTGGACTATAGCATTAACAACTGCTTCCCTTAAGGCGTCCAGAGGAATTTCATAAATATCAAAGCGGTCAAAACCCCGAATTTCACTGCGGACGTTCAAATGCTTCTTTAAAAAAGCAACGGCTTCACTAAACTGGATTAAGAGGTCTCCTTTCACATCATTTCGGTCATAAATATTCGTTTTATCCGTTCCCTTAAAAGCCGCAAAGATGCTTTCCGCGTGAGGGATGAATTTTTCAACTTTGGAAGCAAACATTAAAGCCCCTGCATTGTTGATTTTGTCTTTTCTGTAAATGCTCAGGCTTGTGAGAAAGGAGGCAAGATTTGCCTTGCTGATCTTATAAGACATATTCGCTTCCTGCAGAAATGATTTAATTTTCTTAAGTGAAATATCCTTAAGGCTTAAATCTCTGCAAAGGATATCCTCAAAGGAAATATCATCAGTTTCACGGAAAAAAGACCGTACCTCCCGCTGCGTCATCTTCTGTGTTACTGCGTCCAGCCGCCTGTAATAACCGGATGATGAACCGTAGGGCTTTTCATCTCCCTCGGCAATCTCAACAACAACAATATTTTCCAACTGAGAGATCTTCTTTATGTGAATTGACGGGTCACAATTTAGGGCAATAGCATTTATTTCTGCTTTCATTTTATTAGTCAGCTTCTCACCAACAACCTTTCCTTTATCATCAACACCAAGAAGCAACAGCCCGCCTTTTGAATTCGCAAAAGCGACAATATCACGATCAATCTTTGAAGTGTATCTCTCCTTAAACTCAATTGTGAGCCCTTCACCTTCACGAATAAGCATCTCTATTTTGTCCGATTCAGTCATGTGTTAAACAACACTCCATCTCACTGTAAACAGCTCTGTCTTTTCCACTGTTTGCTTTAAACGTGCCTCTACTTCCTCAATCAGTTTTTCCTTCCTGCCGTCCACTTCATCCTGTGCCTGATAAAGATTCATCCTTAAGGCATTTCGCTTCTTCTCCATTTCTTTTATCTGCCTCTGTGCCTTGACCTTTTCCTCAAGATTCAGAATCTTCTTTGCCTCTGTCTTTCTGGTCTTTATCTCTTTATCAAGCTCCTTCAATTCAATCTCAAGGCTATTTTTTACATCCTCTGCCCATTTGTCAAGTTTTTCCATCTCGCTGTCAAAAAAACCTGCATTGCGCTCAACGTTGATTTGCAGAATTTT
>CAMTVO010000003.1:0-19507 GCA_947085205.1 uncultured Nitrospiraceae bacterium | reverse complement strand
TGGGAAGAATGTCTATTATTACTTCCCGGAGAGCAGTAAGCAGTTTGCGTGTTACTTTGGCTATTGGCATAACAATATAATACACTTATAAGAGGCTCTTGCAAAAGAGAACGGAAAAGGGGACGGTTCTGATTATTGACATAAAAGCATCCTCATATCAAAGGACAATTATCTTCTTGCATGCGGCAGTTATGTTGAGCTGAATCCGGTGAGGGCAAAGATAGTTGAAGACCCGAAGGATTACAGATGGAGCAGTTATAATGCATATGCCTATGGTAAGGCTGACAAGATAACCGATGAACACCAAATCTACAGAGGACTCTCAGACAACGAAGCTGACAGGAGAAAAAGATACAGAGACTTTGTCAAAGGGATGATCAGGGATAAGAAGGCGATGAAAGGGGAGATGAACAGAAGGGCGATATATGGCAGTGAAGACTTTATTGAAAAGGTAAGCAAAGAGCACAATGTAGAGGCGGTAATTAAAGCGCAGGGAAGGCCGAAAAAGAGTGAAAATGAAGATAAATAGAACCGTCCCCTTTATCCGTTTTCAAAGGAGCAGGCATGAAATATCTTGAGAAGGTCGAAAGAGTGATCGTCTTATCGCTCTTGATTATGATGGTGTCGGTTGTTTTTCTTTCCACAGTGGAATTGGGATGGCTTATCATAAAAGATATTATCAGCCCTCCTGTATTTCTGCTCGATATTAATGAACTGTTGGACATTTTTGGCATGTTTCTATTGGTGCTGATAGGTGTTGAGTTATTGGAGACCGTAAAGATGTATCTAACCAAAAAGACAGTGCATGTTGAAGTCGTGTTCACGGTTGCCATGATTGCTATCGCCCGCAAGGTCGTCATTCTGGATATAGAAGAGGTTTCGAGCCTCACCTTAATAGGAATGGGCGCCATTATTATCGCTCTCTCAGCCGGACACTATCTTTTGACGATAAAACGGAACAGATAATGCGGACCATGTTTTATTATGTAAAGGGGACGGTTCTATTTAAACTATTTAAATGATTAAATCGCCAAAGTTTGAGAGTTATTAAAGATTTTCTTCCTCCGCTGGAGCAACTGGTCTTAAAAGAAGAAAATATTAAAGTAACGATTGCCTTAAAAAAAGCAAGCGTTGAATTCTTCAAGAAAGAGGCAAAGAAACATCATACCTCGTATCAAAAAATGATTAGACAGGTTATAGACTGGTATGCCTTACATTATAAAAAGAGCGCATAACTTGGCACTTGGTATTGAAGATAAATAGAACCGTCCCCTTTATCCCCGTTTTTTATCCGTTTTGGGAATCCAGAGTTTTTGAATAAGGAACTGGATTCCGCATCCCCCGATTAAGGACTTCGAGGGCAGGCAAGTGCGGAATGACATTTTAAGGACAAAATGATGTCATTAGAACCAAAAAGCTGTTATCATAAAAAACTATGGGACTTGAATTCTTAAAAGCGTTGGTTGTTATTTTTGGTGTCTCCGCCTTTGTTGTATTCATATTGGGAAGACTGAAGATACCCTCCATTGTCGGCTTCCTGATTGCCGGAGTTATAATGGGACCTCACGGCTTCGGATTTATAGAAGATGTCCACAAAGTCGAACTGTTAGCCGAAATCGGCGTTATACTGCTCATGTTCACAATCGGGCTTGAGTTTTCCCTGAAAAATCTCATGATGCTCCGCTCTCAGGTTTTAGGCGGAGGGCTGCTGCAGGTTACATTGACTACCGGATTGGTGATACTTTTGAGCTTTTTCTTTTTAAAGCAGGAACTGAATGCGGCTGTCTTTGACGGATTTCTCGTGGCTCTGAGCAGTACAGCAATAGTCATTAAGCTGCTTATGGACAGAGCTGAAATAAACGCCCCCCACGGACGCGCATCCGTAGGCATACTCATATTTCAGGACTTATGCGTAGTGCCTTTCATGCTCCTTATTCCGGTGCTCGCCGGCAATGGCGGGGGCATGGAAAAGATTGCATTTACAATGCTCAAGGCCTTTATGGTGGTAGGCATAGTCCTTTTTGCCGCAAGGTGGGCAGTGCCGCGCATGCTGCATGAGGTGGTAAGGACGAGGAGCCGTGAGCTTTTTGTCATTACCATTATATTATTATGCATCGGCACAGCGTTTCTCACATCAAAACTTGGCCTTTCCCTTGCTCTCGGGGCATTTCTTGCCGGCATAGTCATATCCGAGTCCGAGTATGCCTCACAGGCCATATCAGACATACTGCCCCTTAAAGAGAGCTTTACGGGTCTTTTCTTTATATCCGTCGGGATGCTCATGAATACAGGCTTTTTTGTGGACAACATCTTTACGGTAATTACGGTGGTAGTTGGCATTTTAATTTTAAAGTCAATTACCGGTATGATTTCTGCTGCGGTTGCCGGACAGTCCATAAGAGTTTCGTTACAGACAGGGTTTTATCTGTCGCAGATAGGCGAGTTTTCCTTTGTGCTTGCCCTTGCCGGAAAGGGAGCCGGACTGCTTACGGAGTATGCGTATCAGATGTTCCTTTCGGCCTCGGTGTTTACAATGCTCATAACGCCTTTCATAATAGGCGCTTCCCCTGTAGTGTCGGGATGGGTTGTTTCAAGGCTTCCGTTTAAGAGCTTTGAGAGATTGAGGAGGCGAAAGGAAAAAGAAGCCTTCCCCGCAAAAAAATCAGGGCATGTGATAATAGTGGGGTTCGGGATCAACGGCAGCAATCTTGCGAAGGTATTAAAGGAATCGGACATTCCCTATGTTGTCCTCGAAATGAATGCTGATACGGTACGGAGAATGAAAAAGAAGGGAGAGCCGATTTATTATGGAGACGGAACGAGCGTTGAGATACTGCACAAAATTGGAGTGCACAGGGCAAAGGCACTTGTAGTTGCCATATCAGATGCTGCTGCTACGCGCCGGATTGTACAGATAGCGAAGCTCGAAAACCCGAATCTGCATATAGTTGTCAGGACAAGGTATGTAGCCGAGGTGGAAGACCTCATTAAACTCGGCGCGAACGAAGTCCTGCCGGAGGAGTTTGAGACATCCATAGAGATATTCTCAAGGGTGCTCCACCACTATCATGTGCCGAGGAATATGATAGCAGAGCATATAGAAAATATCAGAAAAGACAGTTACAGTGTCTTGAGAACCGTTGAATTGCCTAAAAAACATCTTGCAGAAAGGCATGAATTCCTGAAGGACATAGAGACTGAGACCTATCTTATAAAGGAATCTTCAAAAGTGGACGGCCATACTCTGAAGGAATTGCATCTCAGGGCCGAAACCGGAGTTACGATTATCGCTGTCCAGAGGGGAGATGAGGTCTATCAGAACCCGCCCCCGGATTTTGTATTAAAATCAGGGGATGTGATCTTGCTCATAGGCAAGAGGAAAGATATAAATAAAGCGGTTGAATATCTTGAATCGGAGAGATTTCTGGTGGCTAAGTATCACAGGTAAAGAGGTTTATATGCCTAATATATGTGCAGGATTGAGTTATTTATTGCCTCGCATGCCCTCGACTGCGATCGGGGGTCAGAGGGCAAGTTTCAAAGTAAGTCTGTCATTGTCCTCCTCCGGCTTGACCGGGGGATTGACCGGACAATCCAGAAAGTTGCCGCTCTGTCGCACTAATCAACTATTGCTTGGGACTTGCCGAAGCCTTACTCCCGCTAAAAATACAATGCCGGCTGCTGCAAGGACTACCCCTGCTCCTATAAATGCCTTTCCGAAGCCTAAATATGCAGCCACAAATCCCGAAATCAGCGGGCCTGCCGTATGCCCCATGTCCATTATCGAGCCTAAAATCCCCATCGCAGAACCGTGAGTCTCCTTTTTGCTCAAATCGGCTATGAATGCGGATGTGGCGGAAGTGACAACCGATAAGCTCAGCCCGAATAATATGCTCAATACAAGAAGAGGGACGAATGACTGAAATAAAGAAAAGCTTCCAATACATACAGCGCCGATTAATGCGCCGCCGAATATCTGCTGCTGTCTTCCGTGTTTGTCGGAAAACCTTCCCATTATCGGCTTTGTAAGCGCCAGTGTGATTACCTGCGCAGAAAGGAATACGCCGACCTCATAGGCGCTGATGCCTGATTTTATCGCGTAGAGCGGCAGAAATGTCTCGAATGTCCCGTATGCAAAGAGTATTGCAGCCTCGACTCCTGCAGTGATGAGGATAAGCCTGTTTGATAGCACCGATTTAAAAGATGCGAATGTCTCTTCCCAGTCTCGTTTTTCGATTTTCTTATCATGGGCGGATGGCAATTTAAATGTAAGTATAAGGGCAATTACGCCTGCCACGCCGCATACAAGATACACAATCTTATAACTAAGGCCGGGATTAAAGACCATTGCGCCTATGATGCTGCCTCCGACTATCGGAGCCATAAATCTGCCAATAAGGGTTGATGTGGAAAACCACCCCATCTTTTCTCCCCTCTCTGTATGAAAAAGGTCTGCGACAAGCGCCATTGCAACAGGGATGAATATGGCCGTGGCAAAGCCGTGATAGAATCTCACTATAGCAAGCTGCCAGATTTGGGTTACCGGCAAATACAGAAAAGGCGCTGTTGCAAATATGAGCAGCGAAAAGATGAGCATCTTTTGCCTGCCGAATCTGTCTGAAAGCATTCCCGCTGGTATGCTCGCAATTATGCCTGTAAATGCTGACAATGCTGCAACTATGCCGACACCGGAGGGATCAGCGCCTAAGTGGGTCGCAAAAAGGGGCAGCACAGGGCTTTTTGCTATTGTTGAACTGAAAATGGCGAAAAGCCCTGTGGTGCATAGCAGCAGGAACGGACTGAAGGTCATTTTCCCATCAATCCCTGAATCTCCCTGTGATAGCCGAGATAACGGTCAAGGGTTATTTCGTTCTTTCCGTATTTTGGGTATTCCCTTAATATCTCTTCAAATCTCCTTTCAGCCTCCAATTCATCACCTTTAATATCCACAATGCCTTCTGTGATTATATCCACAAGCCTGTCGGCATATATGACAATTCTCTCCTCAAGCCTCTTCAGAGTATAGTCCTTTACAGGCAGGCCGAGTTCTTTTGCCTCATCTTCGGTAAGTCCGCCCCTGATATGTTTTTCCATTAAATCTGTTATGGCTTCAGGCAAGCCCAACTCTTTTCCCATTTCTGCGCCGATCTTGCCATGTTCCATTGCATGGGTCTTTGCTTTGCCGAGGTCATGAAACAATGCGCCTCTTCCGACAAGCTCCATATCTACATTTGACTTTGTGCGCTCTGCAATCTCAAGAGCCTTTTCAGCTACTTTAACGCAATGTTTGATATCGTCTTCCGACACCCCTGCCTTTCTGAGAATTTCAATATCCGTATTCTTAATGTTGTAACTCATAAAACCTCCTTCTTAGGTGCATGATATTTTTGTTTTTTGGCTGTCTGTCTGGATTGTCAACCCTTCAAAATATGTTACCGAATCCGCCTTTGTCCATAGCCCTGCTAATCCCTGCAGGGGGCTCTCAGATGCATACTCTAAAACCTGTCTGTCGTCTATATATCCGCTAATAATATTTCCCCTGATCTCCACGCAGAGATTATACCATCTGCCGGACTCTATGGATTCCTTTGCCACAGCCCTCGGCATACGTTTGTTATTGATGTATTCAAAGAGTATCACATTGTCTTCCAGAGCGTTAATCCTGAAAACGAAGTAATTGGCAATGTTCCGTATGCCGAATGCGATTCCTCCTGCCCTGTCGATATTTCCTTTAACTGGTTTGACACTGACACTTATTTTTCCGTCAGACATCTCGCTGCCCTTTGCGATAGCCATGGGAAAATAGTAGTAGGCCTCCACTGTATCAAGGAAGTCCTGAAGGGATTGCCCCACGAGCTTTCCCATTATTCCAGCAACTCCGGAGGAGATGCTGTATCCTGATTTTGAGCCGTCCTGCATGCAATAAGCGAGGTTATTTTCGACAACTTTTTTCCAGTAGCCGCCATGGATATAGAAATTCTCCGGTTCATCCTCCCGCTTTCTGGAAAGGAAATTATAGTCACCGCTGAAAAACCTATCTGTAAGCAGTTTCACATCTTCCTGATTAGAAATGGCCATATCCAATAAACGGCTGGATGCCAGCAATCTTCCCATCTGGTCAAGCCTCTCCTCCAAAGATTGTCTGTCGTAGCGGGAAATAAAGGCATCTATAAGGTCGCCTTTTATGGATACCTGAAATCCTAATTTTTCGAGAACATTGCCCAGAAATTGAATCCTGAGAGACCGCCCGTAGTAACTACCAACCCCTCCTGAGAACTGCATTGAGATATAGTTTTGGTCGCTGTTTTCTCCACAGAGCGCATCAACCGTTGCGAAATGATAGCCAAAACGTGCACTAAGGTTCATGTAGTCCCCTGAAAGTATCCCATAACTTGCGCCTCCTGGAGATTCACCGAACTCTGAAGTTGCAGCAGAGGCGAAAAGGGTCATGAGTTTCTTTGTATCGAAGCTTATCGCTCCAGCCCATGTGATCCCGGGATGTGAAAAACCCTTCCAGATTGCCTTCATGGGTATGGATTCGATTTTGTCAGGGGTTACCGCATTGCATGTGGTCAAATTTTCCTTAAGCCCTCTGCCAAGGTCAACGAGATAAAGGTACAAAGGAATATTCGAGGTGAGCTTTACAGATATATCCTTGTTTTCCAGTGTTTCAGCGATGCCGAACATCTGATTAATCGCATGTTCGTGCGCAAATCTGATAATATCATGGATGGTTTTGCATCCTTCAGGGCAAAACAATGGGTCATTTGGGTCAATAAGGTTTAAAGGAGAAATTTTATCAAGTATATTCCTCATGCTTTGATGAACAGGGCTTTCAAAAATCAATCTTTTAAATGGCATTCTGCTTTTAAGCAGTTCATCAACAATGCCTTCATAAACAGTAGCCGTATCAGCCGACATGGTGATTGTGTCGCCATCCTTTAAAATGGATGTGACATTCTTTGCTCCCACTATGGCAGGGACCCCAAATTCACGTGCCACTGAAGATATGTGGCTAGTGACACTTCCGGTATCTGTGATAATACCTCTGATTTTATCAATCACGGCCACATAATCAGGTGAGGCTGTTTTTGTCACGAGGATCGAATCTTCAGGAATCCCGTAAAGGTCAGTTCCCTCTGCTGCAATAAATGTCCTGCCCGTGGCAATTCCAAAGGAGGCGGTCTTGCCTCCGGTAAAAAGCACAGGGTTGCCGGGGTATTCCTTCTGAACAACATCAGGAACATCGGGCATTTTAGGGATATTGAGTGGTCTGGACTGGAGGACATAGAGGTTCCGGTCACTGCCGATGGCCCATTCCACATCCTGGGGACCTTTGAATAAATCCTCAAGCATAAGCGCATAGTTCCTGATCATAAAAATGGCGTCATTATCAATGGAGGGCAGGTCTTTTTCACCCTCAGGAACCTCAACGACCTTGGTGCCGCCCTGTTCGAGGCGGATTATCTTATGTTCCTTTCTCCTTATATCCTGCTCTATTATACGGTCTTCATCTCTGTCAACGAGAAATGCATCTGGAGATATATTCCCGCTGACAAGATACTCCCCAAGCCCCCATACAGAGCTGATCTTTACAGCCTGGCTGTTGTCCTGCGAAGGGTTTAATGTATAGACAACCCCGCTTGATACGGCGTCAACCATGGCGAGTCCTATCGCGGCCATCGGCGTCTCCCTGTCATGGAGTCCGTATTGGAACATATAGGTTAACGCCCGAGTGGAGTATTTGCTCGCAAGCACAGTCTTGTAAGCCTCGAGTATGTTCTCTTTCGTGACATTCAGGACCGAAACGTACTGACCTGCAAAGCTCGCTTCTGTATCCTCTCCGATGGCGCTGCTCCGTATGGAGATTCTTACGTTCTTCTGAGTCTTCTCTTCGAGGGATTCATATGCCCCTATTATTTCATCGGCGATAGAAGGAGGCACGGTTGCCTGTAAGACCATCCCTCTCAGTTTTTCGCTCATCCTCCTCATTGTATGGACTGAATCAAGATAGGGTATCCTTGCCAATTCCTTCTTTATCGGTTTAGAAAGACCTGTCTCTTTGATGAACCTATCGAAGGCATATGCGGTAACAACAAAACCATGCGGGACGGGAAGACCAAGAACATTCTTTATGGCAGCGAGGTTTGCAGCTTTTGCTCCGGCAATGCTCCTCATTTCAGGCATGATATTTTCGAGGGGAACCACAATGTCTGTTGTGAGAAAAGAGAATTTCGGGCTAAAGTAGTCAAATATATCAGACTCTATATCATTGATTATATTGATGAGCTTGGAAAACTTGCCATGTGACATACTCTCAAGGGCATAAACAAGCCCCATCACAGCCTCTGAAAGTTCCTGATATTTTATTTGTGCAGTGATAAGGCTAAATGGCTTGCCACTATAATACATCTGTTCCATTTCTGCCATGCGGTTGAGCGCTGTGTAATTATGATTCAGGAAGTGTTTAAAGTTTTTATACTTTTTTGAAGCCCCACCTTGAATGTGCATGAGAGGGACGCACCTGTCTTTTTTTGATAATTTTTTAAACAATGCTGCCATACTATTCCCCTTTGAAATATTTCAACAGTTTTTGCTTAATTTCATCTCGCAATGTTCGGAATAAGGTAATTGATCCAAAGCCAAGACCATAAGACGATATTGGATCATGAAATATTATGCGGTCTTGTTCATCGGTGACAGGATAGGTAAGACACATCCGGTCGGCATCAGAGCACAAGGTTATCACCTTAGTAAAAGAACAGTTATGAAATATATTGATATGTTTTGCCCTTTGACCTTTCATGTCAATGCCTATCTCTTTCATAACTTTTAGGACATTTGGGTTAAGTTCGGTGGGTATAATCCCTGCGGAAAAGGCAATCCACCTTTGACCCAAAAAATTATTCACCAGCGCCTCCGCCATCTGTGAACGAATGGAATTCCCTGTGCAGACAAACAGTATGGTTCTCAGCCCAGATGCCTGTGCAATCTTGCATCGCAATACATCTGAATCAGGCATCCCTGTGCCATTCGCATATATCCTTCAGGTCAGTCCGGCAGCTCTTACGGTTTCTGGCTCAACATCTTCGCCGTCAATTCGTACCGTCGGAGAGCCGCCGAACAAATGGGTTTTAGCATCTTCTACTGTCTTGATCTCCACCTTTTTCAATGGACAATTGAGCTTGAGCGATTTGAGAGTGTCGTGAATGAGCCGTCGAGCGAGCTTATAATGGGCACAATCCCCTGTGTATAAAAGCTCTATTTCCATTTCCGAATAACCATTATATTACTTCACCCCAAAATATGTAAGAGTTTCTGCAACGGCTTTTTCCAGATCCTCCTGAACATGACTGAATTTTGACTTAACATCATCATGAATATGCTGCAAATATTCCTGAAGAGCTTCGTCTCCGTATTTCTCCTTAAACATCTGACCATATTCATGGATTTTTGTGATATCATGCCTTTCGGCTTTTTTGGCAGGGTCGCCGTCAATCCATTCGTGAACCTCCCTGTACTCCTTTCCTGTCTTCTCAAGACTTGTCTTTAAATGTTTTTCTACCGGCGGCATAATTTTGTCCTCCTTATTTTTTAAGTTTTAGATGCATAAAGCATCTCAAATACAGCCATCCCTCTTTCGAGAGCGTCTGCGTCTCCTTTTGCTGCTTTTCTTATACCTGTCAAAATTTCCTCGATGCCTTTTGCTTCAGGGGCTGTGTATTTGTCGTCTTTTATATCGATATCGTGGACAATCCATGCGATCTTTTTAACCGCCCTGTCTTTAATGCCGAATGACTTAACCAAGACCTCGAATGTGCACATATCGCCGATATGCGTGAACTCTCCGCTTCTTATATCAAAGGTGACGATTTCTTTGCCGAGGTCATTTAAGTCTCGCTCATCAATAAACTTGAATGATGCCTTGCTGTCGATAAGCTTTTTTATGAGCCATGCAGAGGCCATCCTGTCAACAAATGGATTTTTTCTTGTGGCCCACATCCGGCTATGATAGTCTTCAATGCGTCTGGGGATTATTGAGGGAGGCTGTTTGTCTGTCTTGGCTCCGGATATGTTTTTTAAAGCAGCCTTCAGGGATTCTATCTTTTTATGCAAGATTACGCCTGCCTTTGATGAAAAGAAATCGATTTTTTTTACCTCCTCGAATTCTTTTGAATATTTGGCGAGATGCTCTAAGAGTTTTTTTATGTTCTGTATGCCCGCACCTTTTTGTATACTGTTTGTTTTTATTTCGAGTTCATCGATATGTTTTTGCACATTGCCGTAGTCCCTTTCCCTCTGACGGTTAAAGACTGCAATAATTTCATTATCATCCATAGTCTCAATAGCATCTGTCCTGATAAATGCACTTTCTCCTTTCATGAATGCGACCTCTGATGCAAGCCACATGAAAAACTCGTGGTTTTCTTCGCAGTAAGGGAGAATATACACAGCGCCTTTGAACTGGACTGCTCCTGACTTTATCAGCTTTCTCCATATCCGCATCCTGTTGTTTACAGGCCTTGAAGGGACGCTGTAAAAGAACAGGAGCCATCCAGTCGTGCCTGTTTTATGTTTGTTTGTTTTTTGCTTTGCCATTGCGTCCTCACTTATGTAACTCTTGATTAGAGAGTAACATTTGTTACATAAAATGTCAAGACCTTTACCGCAGTGAGTATTTATTGGTAAACTATTTATTAATAAGTATTCGTTGCAGTAAAGGTCTTTTAATTTGGAGGTGTAAAAAATGAACGGATTAAAGACAATGGTTTTGATGGTAACCCTGACCCTCATGCTCGTGGCAATTGGGGGTATGTTAGGTGGCAAGTCTGGGATGACATTTGCACTTATAATGGCCTTCGGCATGAACTTTATCACCTACTGGTTCAGCGACAAGATTGTGCTCAAGATGTACCGCGCAAGGCAAGTCAGCGAGGCAGAGTCGCCGGAGCTTTACGGCATGGTAAGAAGGCTCGCTCACAGGGCAGAACTTCCAATGCCAATGGTTTATATTATGGATGAAGACCAGCCCAATGCATTTGCTACAGGCAGAAATCCTAAGAAAGGCGTTGTTGCTGTAACTGCAGGCATTATGAGAATTCTGTCGAGGGAAGAGCTTGAAGGTGTGATAGGACACGAACTTGCCCATATCAAGCACAGGGACATACTCGTAGGCACAGTTGCAGCTACAATTGCAGGCGCAATAAGCTATCTTGCACAGATGGCGCAGTGGGCTATGATATTCGGCGGAAGGAATAACGATGAGGAAGGCAGCAGCAATCCCATTGCATCCATTGTAATGATGATTGTAGGCCCTATTGCCGCTATGCTCGTTCAGATGGCGATTTCACGTTCAAGGGAATACGGAGCGGACAAGGGCGGCGCTGCCATAGCAGGCAGTCCCATGCATCTCGCCAACGCCCTTAAAAAACTTCACATGGCATCCCAGAGGATACCGATGAACGCAAACCCTGCTACAGCGCATATGTTTATTGTAAGTCCGTTATCAGGCGGAGGACTTTTAAAGCTTTTCAGCACACATCCGCCTATGGACGAGAGGATAGCAAGGCTCGAATCCATGAGGATGGGAGGCTGAAAGAATTGGAGTAATGGAGTGTTGGGATCTTGGTTCATAAATGAGGAGTTATTATGACAAAGCCGCTTGTTGGAATTATTATGGGAAGCAAGAGCGACCTGCCTGTGATGCAGAAGGCAGCGGATATTCTTAAAGAATTGGAAATACCATATGAAATATCAATAAAATCAGCCCATAGAACGCCTGATGAGATGTTCAGATACGCAGAAGCTGCAAAGGACAGAGGGCTTGAGGTGATAATAGCAGGCGCAGGCGGAGCTGCACATCTGCCGGGGATGACCGCTTCTAAAACCACCCTGCCTGTTATAGGTGTGCCTGTAAAGACAACAGCGCTCAACGGTCTGGACTCCCTTTTGTCGATTGTCCAGATGCCGGCCGGCATTCCTGTGGCCACTGTGGCGATAAATAACGCAGAAAATGCAGGGATACTTGCAGCGAGGATACTGGGAATAAAATACCCTGAAATTCAGGGAAGGGTGTTTGCCTATATGCAGGCATTAAGGGATAAAGTATCCGGCACAAAGCTTTATGATGAAGAATAATGGAACGCCTCTTTTGCCCGGCTCGAAGATAGGAGTCATAGGAGGTGGGCAACTGGGCCGGATGTTAATTCTCGAATGTAGAAGGATGGGCTATTATTCGGCAGTTATAGACCCCGACACAGAAGGCCCTGCCGCTCAGGTTGCTAATGAGGCTTTTAGTACGGATTCTTTTATGGATTTCGTTAGGGCATGCCATGTGGCGACATATGAGTTTGAGCATTTCGACATCGATATAGTTAAAAAAATAGAAGAAAACATTCCTGTCTTCCCCTCTCCGGCTATTCTTGACATAAAGCGAAACAGGGTATCCGAAAAGACCTTTCTTTCGGATAAAGGATTTCCTGTCCCGCGGTTCTGGATTTTTAATGACGGCTGCCAAATTCAGCCTCTCGTTGGTAAAACTCCCTTGATGGTAAAGACAGCCACCGGCGGTTATGACGGCAAGGGGCTTTATGTGATAAGGAATATAGTCGATTATGAAAATATTAAAGACGATTTAAAAGAAGAGATAATAGCGGAAGAGTTAGTTCCTTTTGTAAAAGAGATATCAGTCATCTGCGCTCGTAACAGGAAAGGCGATATTGTCCTTTACCCTGTGGTCGAAAATCTTCATAAAGAGGGTATACTTTTTTATACCATTGCCCCTTCACGGATAAGCGAAAAGGCCGAAAAAAAGGCATACGATATTGTATCGGAACTTGCAAAAGCGCTTGACCTTGTAGGCGTCGTTGTTGTCGAAATGTTCCTGCTCAAAAATGATGATATTCTCATAAATGAATTTGCCCCGCGGCCGCATAATTCAGGCCATTATACCCTCGATGCCTGCGATATATCCCAGTTTGAAATGCATTTAAGAGCCATCTGCGATTTGCCCTTAACAGCCCCTCAACTTTTAGCCCCTGCTGCTATGCTGAATATCCTCGGCAAGGGAATAGGAGATTTAAATTTTGAGCGTCTATTGTCCATTCCGGGCGTGAAGCTGCACCTTTACGGAAAAAAGGACGTCAGGGAAAGAAGAAAGATGGGACATATAAATATATTAGGCAAAACCGAAGACGATGTTAAGGAAAAATTGGAATATATCGAAAAGCTGATTTAAAATTCTTTTTCCAATGCGAAATTTTCGCGGATGTATCTTTTGGTGAAAAGGATGAACTCTTCGGTAGACGGCGGGAAATGCGCCTTCTGGGGAAAGATTAAAGATAGATTTCTGAGCATCCTTCCTTCCCTTGGAGCCACAACTTTCAGTTTCCCTTGTTCCACCTCTTTTTGAACGGACAGCTTTGAGACAACGGATATGCCTATGCCGGACTTCACCGCCTCTTTTATCAACTCATTGCTTCCAAGCATCAGTGCAATGTGCAGTTTTTCTATTCGGATGCCGTGGGATTCAAGATACTCTTCTACTTTCTGTCTTGTGCCGGAGCCTTCCTCTCTTAGGATAAACGGCTCTTTTATTGCCTCATAAACCGAGATGAAGTTCTTTTTAGACCATGGATGAAAGGGCGGCGTGATAAAAACAAGTTCATCCGACATCATCATCTCGGCCTTTAAGTTGCTTTTTGAAGGTTCTCCTGCTATCAATCCGAAATCGATAAACCCTGAAGTCAGTAAATCCTCGATTCTTTTTGTATTGCCTATATGGACGCTTATTTTTATCTTAGGATGCCTCTTTTTGAAGCTGATTATTATATCGGGCAGCACGTGATTGCCGATAGTTGTGCTTGCGCCGACTGTGACTCCTCCCTTTATCGTGCCTGTAATCTTCCATATCTCCTTTTCCAATGCGGAATAGGTCTTTAGGATGTCTCGCGCATGCCTGTAAAGGATTTCTCCAGCAGCGGTAAGGCTTAATGAATTGCCTGTCCTGTCAAAAAGCTTTGTTTCGAATAGCTCTTCGATGGCCTGAATTTGCAGAGTTACTGCAGGCTGCGTGATGTGCACGATTTTTGACGTCTTGGAGAAACTTCTGGTTTCTACGACGGCGCAGAATATCTTGAATTTTTCTATCATTATCGGATGTTTTTGAAAAAAATATGAGTTTTGCTTATATTCTAATAAGTCGCTGTATGAAATGTAAAGAACTGTTGTAAATTAAAAGGTCATTTGATATTTTTTGTTAAATCCGGCAATAATGTACAGCCGTACAGTCAAGTCTTAATTGGCAAATTTCAATTGGCAAGTTTTAATATTCAGCGGGTGGCGACATTGGAAAGAAAGATTAAAAAGGTATTGATTGCAAACAGGGGAGTTCCTGCTGTAAGGGTTATGCATACATGCAGGGACAGAAAGATTCCTACAACTGCGGTTTACAGCACTCCCGACCGCCTTGCGCATCATGTATTCATGGCCGATACGGCAGTGCATATCGGAGAGGCTCCTCCCATAGAATCCTATCTAAATATGGATAAGATGATTAATGCAGCGCTCCAGAGCAAGTCTGATGCAATACATCCGGGATGGGGTTTTCTTGCGGAGAATGAGGAATTCGCACAGAAGGTTATAGATGCAGGACTGATATGGATAGGCCCTTCTCCTAAGATTATAAGGCTGATGGGAGACAAAATAGAGGCCAAGCAGATTGCGCAGAAGGCGAATGTGCCGACAATTCCGGGAATCAACAATGTCACAGACATCAATCAGATAAAAAAATGGATGAAGGCTGAAAAAGTCTCATTTCCGATTATGATTAAGGCTGCGGCAGGCGGCGGCGGAAAGGGAATGGTAAAGGTAGAAGATGAAGACCAGATTGCACAGGCCTTTGCGCAGGCACGTTCAGAGGCAAAAAAAGCCTTTGGAAACGACACCGTACTGGTCGAAAAATATATCGAGAGCGGAAGGCATATAGAAGTCCAGATAGTTGCCGACGAACACGGCAATGTAATTCATCTATTTGAGAGGGAATGCACGCTTCAGAGACGCAACCAGAAGATAATAGAGGAAGCGCCTTCGCCTTCCCTCGATGAAGACCTCAGGCAGGAGATATGCTTTACAGCAGTCCGCCTGATGAGGGAGATAGGCTATACGACCGCAGGCACAGTGGAGTTTATTTTCGATTCTTCTGTAAAGAAATTCTATTTCCTCGAGGTGAATACAAGACTTCAGGTTGAGCACGGCGTAACAGAACTTATAACAGGTCTCGATATAGTCGGCATAATGATGGATGTGGTGGCGGGTAAGAAACTGCCATTCAAACAGTCAGACATTCATCCCAACAGATGGGCGCTTGAAGTGCGTCTTAATGCAGAAGATCCGAAGACATTCAGCCCTTCATTCGGAACTATCACACGTCTTGAGATACCTCACGGCCCTGGAGTAAGAATAGCATCAGGCGTATATGAAGGCGCAGATATTCCTCCTTATTATGACTCGCTTTTTATGCTGCTTATGACAGCAGGGGCTGACAGGGAAGATGCTGTAAGGACTATGGACCGCGCATTGAGCAGGAATCTCAGGGTGGAAGGCATAAAGACCCTTGCGCCGCTTTTGTTGAGCATAATCAGGCATCCTGCCTTTATTGCAGGAGAGTTTTCGACCAGATTTATAGAAGAGCATATGAGCGAGCTTATATCAATGTTTAGAGAGAAAACAAGCGAGGATGAAGCGCTTAAAGTTGCAAGGTATGTGGCGGAGATATCGGCGCTCGGACCTCAGAAATGGATGTAGATACTAATTGGAGTATTGGAGTGATAGAGTAATGGCAGGAAATCAGGGGAAAATTGCGGGAAACAGTATCTTTGTAAAACCGGGCATGTCGCCGAAAGAGATAGTGAAAGCAGTGCATTCTCTTAAAGGTGTCTGTCTTACATCCGTAGGGATGAGGGATGCGGGACAGTCCGATTTCAAGAACAGGCATCGCATATACGATTTAAAAACCCTTGCTCCTTATTACAACAATATGGGGCTTTTCAGTTCAGAATGTCACGGCGGTGCAAGATGGCACGTTGGGATAATGAACAGAAAGGAAAGTCCCTTTGAGGAGATTAATATTCTCAGGGAACTGATGCCTGATGTCCTGCTCCAGACATTGATAAGGGAAACAAACCTCTGGGGCTACAGGCCTTATCCAAAGAATGTTATTGAATATGTCGTATCGAAGGTGGATATAGATGTCTGGAGATGTTTTTCCTTCCTTAACGATGTAAGGAATATGCGTGCTGTAGCAGAAGTCGTGATGAAAAGGGGCCGGCTCTTTGAGCCTACAATATCCTTTACCGTAGCAGATTGGGCAACAAATGGATATTACCTCAGTGTTGTGCGAGACATTGTCGACCTGTGCAGCGGAGTCGACGAGATAGTCCTTTGTATTAAGGATATGGCAGGGGTAGGAGATGTCAATAGGATAGGTAATCTTATAGATGCGATAAAACAGACATATCCGGAGCTTGTTGTCAATTACCATAGGCATATAACAGACGGACTTGCGATTACGGCCGTTTTATCCGCCGCGAAAGCAGGCGCAAAGATATTTGATGTACAAGAAGATTCATTAGTCCGTTTTTACGGCCATTCTCCGATACTCAGCGTACATGCAATCTTTGAAGAATCAGGGATACCTGTCCATCTCAACAGGGCAGAGGCAGAGGCCGCTGTCCAGAAAGTCAGGGAATGGATAGGGCATTATGAATGGGCTGAATCGCCTTTTAAAGGACTCGACCACACAGTTACGCTGCACAAAATGCCAGGAGGCGCATTCCCAAGTTCCTTTGAGCAGGCGCAAAAGGCGGAATTCCTTCATCTTATGCCTGCGATATTGAAACTGATGTCGCTTTATAACAGGGTTGTGAAGTATTTTGACGTCACGCCGGGCTCCCAAATTACATGGGTCACATGCAGCGGCATAGTGAACAGATATGCAAAGGAGCGCGGAGACGCAGGAGTAAAGCATATAATCGAGCTCATGACAAAATTTGTTGAACAAAAGGCTCAGGATTTTGATGCAATGGAAAAGGATGAGCAGGAAGAACTGCTCATGCTCTTCAGGAATGCTCCGGGAGACTTTAAGAACCTCCTCCTCGGCAATTATGGAAAACTTCCTGTAGGCTGGCCTGCAGAATGGGTATACAAAAGCACATTCGGCGAAGAGTGGGAGTCAAAGATTAAAGAAAGAAAAGAGCTTTCGCCTCTTGATTCGGTGCCGGACGACGACCTCGAAAGGATAAGAAGGGAGTTTTGCGACAGCCTCGGCAGGGAGGTAAACGAGGAAGAGTTTATCCTTTATCTCATGCATCTTAAGGATGCGCTTGAATTTATAGAATTCAGAGAGAAATACGGCGAGGCTCCGCTTGCGCTTCCGACCGATGTATGGAGAGAAGGTCTGAAGAAGCCAGGCGACAGGGTTGATTTCGAACTATGGGGAAAGCCTTACAGCGTAGAGCTTGTTTCGATAGGCGCGGAGCATGAGGGTATAATTCATGTAGTAATGAGGGTTAATAACAAGACGAGAGTTTATAAGGTAGAGACGCCGAGGGTAAAGAAGGCCGAAATCAGGATGGCGAAAGGGCCAAGCGATATAGGCGCTCAGATAAACGGCAATATATGGAGAATCGGCAATCCTGAGAGGGGAGCGCTTAAGGTAGGCGATATTGTACATAAAGGCGAGGAGATTGCAAACTTAGAGGCTATGAAGATGGAGAATGCCATTATATCTCCATTTGACGGTCAGATTGTCGAGGTGTGCGTAAAGCTCAACGATACTGTTCAGGAAGGACAGCTTCTATTTGCGCTCGAAAAAATACAGGGCAAAGAGCAGGTTGCATAAAGGTCTTTTTAGTTTGAGGATATCGATCCGCTTCCTGATTATTTTTCTTTTTAAAACCATGGAAAAATTGCTCCAGAAAAGTAAATCGCTTGTTCTGATTGCGGTTGTCTCACTGCTTGTTGCCTCAGCAGCAGCGTTCTTGTGGGGGGCTGTTAAGACTATTTTTGTTATTAAGGGGCCTGTTGTAACTTATGGAAAAGATCCTTTATCTCTTGTCGCCCTTATTGAGCTTATGGATATATTCCTCATTACTACAGCCCTTTTTATTTTTTCTGTGGGTTTATATGAGCTTTTCATAAAAGATATAGTCCTCCCTGACTGGCTTGTAATACGCAGTCTCACCCCCGTATCAAGTACGGGGCAGGCTCTAACTCTCTCCAGCAAGGGGAGAGGGAACTAACTGATAATCCCCTCCCTTGATGGGAGGGGGAGGATGAAAGAGGTATTTTCATATGAAGAAAGTAATTTTACTTGGAGTCATTGGTGGAATTGTAGTCGTTATCATCACAATCTGGGCACTTATTGCAGGGGCAGGTTTTTTATGGAAACAATTTCCAGAATGGACAAAAGGGGGAGAAACGATAGTAAGAGAGGCTATAAAAAAGGCAGAAGATGCCTTTACTGCAATAAAAGAGAGGGCTAAAGAAATATCACCAGAGATGACAGAAAAGGTTAAAGAGATATCGCCCTTTGACAGGATACCTGAAAAGGATGTTGCAGGAGAAGACATCAAACCTGTCCCTCGATACCCTGGCATGATAAGGGTCTCTTATGCAATAACTGATCAGAAAAGAACTGTTGTCTATAAAGGGAAGGTGAAATTTATGGCAGCCATTGATTTCTATCACAAGGAGATGGCAACATTAGGTTTTAAGAAAAAGGTTATCATCGCTTCTCTTGAAAATGAGGTCTATGAATATAGAAGGGGCAGGCATGGGTTAGAGTTTAATTTTAAAAAGGTAGCAACTATACCTTCAGAAATCACAGAATTAACAATTAAAGAGATGTAATGGTATAATGTAGTAAAAAAATATCTCGATTGAGAGAGGAGGTTAAAGTATGGTATGTCCAAGATGTAATGGTGAACTGGTTGAGGTTGTAAAGCATGATGTGGTTATTGACCACTGCATATCATGCGGCGGTATTTGGCTTGATAAGGGTGAAATGGGTAAAATCACCAGTCAGATAAAACAGGCAGAGGCATCTCTTGATGATGAGTTTAAGCCGCTCTGGAAGGAAAAGAAGGAGTATTATGATAAATACAAATATAAGAAGAAATCTACATTCGGGAAGATATTTGATATTTTTGATTAGGTTTAATAATTTATGACCCCATTAATTATTAAAAGCGCTAAACAAGTAAAGAAACTTATGGTGGCAGTAATCGGCTTCACACTCTTGGCTGTCGGACTTGCAATGATTGTATTGCCGGGTCCGGCTTTTATTGTAATTCCGGTAGGATTGGGAATCCTTGCCACAGAATTTGTCTGGGCGAGGAAGTTATTGAAAAAGGCAAAAAACAAACTTCAAAAAAGGAGGGAATGTTTATGAAACCGAGCGAAAGGGAAGATGAGTATATGGCAAGGGTGGAGTATGAAAAAAAGAAGA
>CAMTVO010000002.1:0-37373 GCA_947085205.1 uncultured Nitrospiraceae bacterium | reverse complement strand
TTTTGTAGAATTTCTGTTCATAAGCCGCAGGGGACAAATATCCAAGTCGTGCCTGCCTCCTCTGCCTGTTGTAAAAGACTTCTATGTATTCACTGATCTCCTGAATCGCCTCCTGCCTGGTTCTGTATCTCCGATTTTGTGTTTTATAACTATATGTGTTATAGTGGTATAAAGTGATTAAGTCATTTAAGGACAAAGAGACTGAACAACTCTATACGACAGGAAAAAGTAAAAAATTTCCTTCCGGTGTTTGTAGTGTCGCTGTCCGTAAACTGGATTACTTAAATGCATCTAAAAAATTAGGCGACCTTAAAATGCCGCCGGCGAATAGACTTGAGGCATTAAAAGGAAAATATAAAGGTAAATACAACATCAGAATAAATGACCAATATAGGATAGTCTTTATATGGCAGGTTTCTGATGCTTATGAAGTGGAAATAACCGATTACCACTGAAGGAGGAAAATCTATGTTTAATATTAAAAGAGAACCCACTCACCCGGGGGATATTTTGTTGCATGAATTTATGGAGCCGTTGGGGATATCGCAGACTCAGCTTGCTAAAGATCTTGATACGACATTCAGAACGATAAACGAGATCATCAACCATAAAAGGGGTATCAGTCCTGAAATGGCGGTGAGGCTTGCAAGGTATTTCGGCACATCAGAGGAACTATGGATTAACCTGCAAATGCAGTATGAACTCTATAGGGTCAAAGAGAAAAAGAAAAAGGCACTGGAAAGAGTAAAGGCATATACGGAACTGCATGCTGCTATGGTTTAGCTGTGTTGCAACGTGAACCGTTCAATTGGTTCATTTGCTCGATCCTTTTGATGCCATCCATGTGTCGGTGGCCGCGCTGGTGTTAATTTTCGACCATCTAAACCGGAATGCTCCGGAATGATTGGAAATAGGCACATAAGACACCGTGCTCTTTTTCGTGCTCAAAAACCGATAAAACATAAAAAATTGAACTCGACTTTCAAGCTTCTCAAATCCTTAATTGACAAGGCTTTGCGGGTATTTGCAAGGCCTTTAATGAAAGTCCCTAAATGAATTGACACGGTAGAGGTCAGGGGTTCGATACCCCTCGTGCCTACCATTAAAATCGTTTCTTTAATCTCCAAAAAAATTTGCAGATAAAAAGCATCAGTAAACAGTGGTTTTTGTGTTTGAAATATAAGATTTTTTATTGCCGCAGTTCGGTTTTTTGGTTATATTACCGCCCAAATCACTGGAAAGTTCCTTTAAAACACTATTGTTGAATTGAATCGTCCCGTTTCCGGTATTGTTTATAGTGGCATTCGCGCTGTTATTTATCAACGCGCCCTGTAATTCTACAGACCCTGTAATAGAGATATTTGCAGCGCTGGTATATACAAGCCCATTTATAGTGAGATTTCCCGGTGCGCTAAAGGTAGCGCCGCCCGATATTAACAACACCGGTGAACTTGTCGTACCAAGGCTGGGATTTCCATTAGCGCCTATTGTAGTATTACCCGAAGAATAAAGAGTTCCACCTCTAACTTCAGTATTAGCGCCTAAATCAAAATCCAATGTATTTGAAAATACATTGGTGTTGGTGAATGTTTTATTATTTCCACTGATATTTACAGTGCCTCCTGAAACAACTGTGACATTGCTAATGCTGGTATTTAAAGTTAAAATAGAACTTTGTATATATACCTTCGGGCATGTACTCAAATCAATATTTGTAGTGCCACACTTAATATTGGTCGATGAGGTGGTTGAACATGATGAAGCGCCGGTATATTGACAACTGGTTGGAATAGTCCCTGCTGTTAAGTTAGTAACATCAACACCGTATTTTGTGCCGAGGTCTGATTTTAAGTCGCTATAGTTGTCCGAATTAAAATATGTAGATGTAAGGTCATCTGGAAGGTCTTTAGTCTGTGTAGGGGGATTCCCTGCTACACCGTTTAGAGGTCCTTCTCCAGTACAGCTTGTCAGCGTTTGAGTGCCTCCGGAAACACTAAGTCCACCTCCTGTTTTGTATATAACACCCGGAACAACGCCGCAGCTTGTATCACTATCATCATCATCGCAGCCTGCAATAGCTGATGAACCGCCGTTATTTATTGTTCCTCCTTTTGTTACCATCCCAGCCCAATTTCCCGGCGCCGGCACAACAACTGTCTTAACAACCCTTGCATTACCAAAAGTTCCTGTGCCGTGAATAAAGCGATAATCACCTCCATCTACATAAAAATATTGATAACTCGCCCCGCTGGTTAAAGTACCGCTTGTTGAAGCGCTGCTTACCCCTGCAAAGACTGCATAATCAGCGCCCCAGGTTGCCAACTGGTATCCTTTTTCTGCCGTATAGGTATGATACCCTAACTGGGACATTGTCATGGCAGCGCTGCCAAGGGCTAAAAGTAACGCAAGCACTACGATAGAAATTACAAGGGCAAAACCGTCTTTATTTTTGATGCTATCAATCATTTTCTCTCACCTCCCAAAAACCTTTGTTACTGTATATGTATCAAACTGTCCTGCATATTTTTGTGACTGACTCCTTAATGTTACAGAGACTTGAACAGCTCTGCAATTGCCACTTGCAGGCGTACATCCTCCTAATGCTGAAACAGTAAAACTCTCAACAGGAGTGATGGGAGAAGCAGACTCATTATCTGCACAGTATCCTGCAGATTGGTCGGTCAAATCCACATAGAGCCATTTTCTATTGCCATCATTAGAATTATTAGCGCAATAAAGCCTTATCTTGTGAGGGGTTCTTTGTATAATATCTCCTGCCTGAACAGTCTTGTCCGAAAGGGTTGAACTTACAGTTGCATTAGATGTAGTTCCAGAAGCAAGGGCAGAACAGTCGGCATTATTAGCGCTTAAATTTGAGGAAAGCCCCACGGGCAGTATATTATTGCTTGAAATGTCGTTCTGGGGTATGCTATCCCTCCATATCACATAACAATTTTGATTGGAACTCCTGCTTAATCTACAGCTTATTAAATTCGCTGTTGCCCCGCTTATGCTTTGCACAAAACCAAAGCCGTATAAATTTCCATAGAAAGTTATATCTGAACAGCCGTTCGTTGTGGTAATCGTCATTATCCTCTGATACTGTGGACATTGAGTGCAAGTTGCCTTTTCCTGCTGCGACACCACCCCCACTCCCCATCTGTCAAAATATCGTCCAAGCAGTTCAATAGAGGGAGTTTTTGTCTGAATCGTATCTGATATGCTTTTGACATCTTTAAATACCTTTAGAGAGCCTGTATAAGCAAGAACAATTGCGCCCAATACAATCAGACTTATTACAATTGCCATCAAGAGTTCAACTAACGAAAAACCTTTATTGTCTATTCTCATCACATTCACTCCATATTAGTTGTAATTGCAAACTAATGTCGTCAGAACAACGCTTTTACCTTGTGCAGTTGCTGTGGCTGTTACAGTATTACAGTTATTTACCGCTGGATTACACGAACCGCTCAGGTTAACTGTTACAGTCAAATTACCTTCATATATATAGGTAAGCGGACTTGTTGTTGAACTGACAGACATGCATTGGTTAAGTCCGCTTGAAGCAGCATCCAGAAGGGAGTTAATAAGAGTCCTGTTAACAGTGTCTTTTGCAAAAACACCCATCAGCGTTACAAGCCCTACAATGCCTATTGCCAGAATTGCAACTGCAATAAGCGCCTCAATTAAAGAAAACCCTTCATTAGATTTTATGAGCATGGCGAACATCCCCCAGAACCTTCCTGTTTTCTTAAAGAAGCCTTGCTTATGCACATTTTAGAATACTTATTGTTATAGCTAACGCAAACATAGCCGCTCCATATTGCTACACCCCTCGGGTCAAAAGAAGCGCCTGAGCCTGCAATGGTAATATAACTCTCTGGGACCGTCATCGTACTAACAACACTGCCGCTGCAGATTCCTGCGCTCCTGCTTGTTCCTATATTCCTGACTGTAAGTTCGCTGCCGCTTACGCAAATACCTACATTAGTTGTTCTCTCCATAGCATATATCTTTGCATACTTAATAAGATATTCAATCTGAGAGGCATAGTCAGTAAATTTGTAGCTTCTTTGGTAGCTTATAAAATTTGGTATTGCAATTGCAGCCACAATTCCTATAATTGCAATAGTTATTAGAAGCTCAACGAGTGAAAAGCCTTTTTGTCCGATGTATTTCATAAAATTAATTATAGCAATTAAAATGCCATAAGGCTATAAATTAGGATTTTCTTTTATTTTCAATGTGTTTACGAGAGCCTGAGAGATTGGTATCATGTAGTTTTATGTAACTGCGTTCATAATGATGGGTAATTTGCTACATATCATAATATCCCGTATTCCTTTATCTTATTCAAAAGCGTCTTATAGCTGACCTTGAGAATATCCGCTGCCCTGCTTTTGTTTCCGTGTGTTTGTCTAAGGACATTTTCTATTCTTGCCTTTTCGGCAGACTTTGCGGCTGATTCTGCGACCTCGTGCAAAGGCGCATCATGGCGCAATTTCACAGGCAGACCTTCTCCACTGAGATGACATGACAAAAGTGTCTGTCCGTCACACAGAATAACCGCCCTTTCCATAATATTTCTTAGCTCCCTCACATTTCCTTTCCATTCGTTCTGTAGAAGTATGTTTTCGACCTCTGGAGATATAGACGGCTCGGTTTTGTTCATATCCTTAGAAAATACCGATATAAAATGCCTTGCAAGAGGGATAATGTCATCTCTCCTTTGCTTCAAAGGGGGAATGACTATAGGAAATACATACAACCGATAAAACAAATCCTCTCTGAAACGCCCGTCAGCAACCTCCCTTTCAAGGTTTTTATTGCTCGCTGCAATTATCCTTGCATCAATCTTTATTGTCTTGGTGCCTCCAACTCTTTCAAATTCATCTTCCTGTAAAACCCTCAAGAGTTTTGTTTGTAAAGGCATTTCCATATCTCCTATTTCATCGAGGAAGATTGTGCCTTTATCTGCCAGTTCAAATCTCCCTAATTTTATCTCTGCCGCACCTGTAAATGCCCCCTTTTCATGTCCGAATATCTCATTCTCTATCAAATCTTTTGGTATGGCCGCACAATTAACAGCAACAAAAGATTCCTTCGACCTCTGGCTCAGGTGATGGATTGTCCTTGCTATGAGCTCCTTTCCGGTGCCGCTCTCGCCTAAGATTAAGACAGTGGTTTTGAGCGGCGCAACTTTTTTCACCTTTTCCATCACTTCATTCCATGCCATGCTTACTCCGACCATCATGGGCATTTTCAGAAATCTCTGAAATTCTTTTTTAAGGATAAGATTTTCTTTTTCGATGCTTCTCTCTCCTATAGCACGCCTTATTATCATAAGGAGGTGTTCAGGGTCAAAGGGCTTGGTAATAAAATCATAAGCGCCTTCTTTTACGGCTTTAACAGCGATTTCTATGCTTCCATAAGCGGTCATTACAATAACAGGTGTGAGAGGAAAGCTTTCCTTTACTGCTTTAAGTATCTCCATACCGTTGCCATCCGGCAGCTTCAGGTCTGTAACCGCAGCATCAAAGACACCTGATGAAAGTAAGGCAATACCATCCTTAACATTATGTGCTGTCTTTACATTAAAACCTTCGGACTGGAAGGTTTTAGCCAGCATATCCGCCATGCTCTTTTTGTCTTCTATTATGAGAATTGTCTGCACCCTTACTCCATTGGCAAAAACAGCCTGAACATGCTGCCTTCGCCTTCTTTGCTTTCCACGCTGATATTCCCGCCGTGCCCCATAATTATCTTCTGCGCAAGAGCCAACCCTATTCCTGAGCCGCCGCTCTTTGTCGTATAAAAGGGCATGAATATTTTGCTCAAATTATCTTCCGGTATTCCGCTGCCGTTGTCTTTAATATCAATAAATACGCCTTCTTTATTGAGATAAACCCCCTTCTCGATATTTATCCATACTTTATCTCCGGCATCAAAAGCATTCTGAATAAGGTTTCTTATTGCCTGCCTCAGCAATGTCTCGTCTCCCTTGATTGCAATTTTATCGTTTAAAGCGAATTCCATTTTTTTCCCATGGTTCATTAAAGTTCTGGCAAAGTTCCGGATTATATCTCTGACGACTCTTGTAATGTCCATGTTATCCTTTTTTATCGGTTCCGACTTCGAAAATTTTAAAAGCTCCTCCATGACGCGATTCATCTCGCCTATCTCTTTTAGAATGCCATGAACAATCTCCCTCCTACCGTCATTTTCTTCAAAGCTCTTTAAAAGCAACCTTGCATAACCTGCTATAACGCCCATCGGATTCCTAAATTCATGGGCTATTCCTGCAGATACTTCTCCGAGTGCTGCAAGCCGCTCTTTCGTAACAAGCTGGTCTTTAAGGGATTTTATTTCGTCTCCAAGCGAGCGGAATGCATGAACAACCGACTCCATGTCGGTTGTTTTTGTCTTTTGGTCTTCTCTCTTTAAAAGGCGGGGCAGAAAAACTAAAAAAACAAAAAGCAGTATCAGGACAAAGACGGAGGCTAATAAAAAAACAACAACAGTGTCCGGCGCGGTTTTCATCGCCTCCCATCAATTATTTCTATTAATTGTTCTGATTGGACATAACCTGAATGTATTCTCCCGTCTGACATTATTAAAGTAGGCACTGCTCTGATTCCAAGTGATTTTGCAAGTTCTGTCATTTTTTCAATACTGATATTTTTTGCACAATCTAAAACAGCAATATCTTTTTTAGCGTATGCGTCATCAAGCATTGTTAATGATTTGCTGCAGGCAATACTCTTTATCTGTTCTTGCGTCTCTTTTTTTATAGGGAAAAACTTTATGTAAAAAACAATGTCTTTCCTCTTTTCTATAACCGCCTTCATCTCCTGATGAAGCTTTACGCAAAAAGGTCAGCCGGGGTCTGTAAACATAACGACCTTTTTAGAAGCCTTTGGATTGCCCATAATCAGGGCGTCATTTAATGGTATTTTAGAAACATCAACCCTTCTATCCTTTTCTAATTCCTCAGCCTTCTTCTGCGTTACATTCAGACCGGTCTGCACCGATATTATAGAACCGGTAACCGCATAATTTTTTGAAAAGTCAATATATATAACCCCTCTCTGTCCCTTATCTTCCATAGACACTTCCCATAAACCCTTCACGGGACTCATCCGGATGTCCAGTATCCTAATATGCTTTGCATTTAGTTTTTTGAAAATATCTTCAACGTCCTGCCTGTTTATTTTGTGACACTCCTTGCAGTCTTTCGCTCCACAGCCTTCTATGCCATTAGTTTTTGCCTGAACAGACAGATTTATAGATAGCACAAAAAACATTGCCGCAAAAAATAACATCCTGATATTAATCATCGAATATCGCTCCTTTACGATAATATTTTGAATTACTATACCATTTTTTTGCATTACATGCCATTTTTTGTTATAATTTTAGGCAATGGAAGAGACAGGAGTTTCAGCCAACAAACATCTTCAAAAAGCAGCTATAGAAGCCTTGCTGTTTGTAGCCGGAGAGCCTGTTCCGATAAACAGCATTGTCAAGGCAACAGAAATGCCTGAATCCGAGATTAAAAAATTAATGGATGAACTGGCGGCAGAATACAGAGACAGAAACTCAGGCATATTGATTGCAGAAATCGCCGAAGGCTACCAGATGGTTACAAACCCTGATTTTTCGATGTGGGTGAAAAAGTTCAAAAATATCAACCAGAGCAATAAACTGTCTCCACCGACACTCGAGACGCTCGCAATTATAGCTTACAAGCAGCCGATAACCAAGCTCGAGATAGACCAGTTACGGGGGGTTAACTCAGACGGCGCTGTCAAGAATTTGTTGGACAAAAGACTCATCAAGATTATCGGAAAAAAAGAGACTCCTGGCAGGCCGTTTCTTTACGGCACTACAAAGGAGTTTTTGCAGTATTTCGGACTTAAGAATTTAAGCGATCTGCCTCCTATTAATGATTTTTTAAAAGATGAAGCGGCATAATTCCAACATTTGGAGGTAATGTCAAAAGTTTTATGAAAAAAGAGTGAGGAATATGAAAAGAACAAATCAAATTAAGTAACTGGATTTCCCGATTAAGCTTGCCCTCTGGATTCCCCGATTAAATCGGGGAATGACAAAGTGGTAGCATCGGGAATGGCATTGTTTTCCTTGTCATTCTCTGGCCCCCTGATCAAGTCAGAGGGCATGTTTGACCTCTGCTTTTCGTCATTCTCTGGCTTGACCAGAGAATCCAGATTAAAGGAGGGCGGAATAACAGGCAAAGGGGGGACAAACAATATTAACACAATATATTGAAAACAAATGGCTTTAAGCATTTTTGCTTAAAAAGTTTTGACAATACCCATTTGGACGGGAGGAGGAATTAATGAAAAAAACATTCGCATTCATAGCGCTATTGCTTTTCTTAGCTTCGACCGCTTATGCAGACACGACCTATACCGTCAAAAACGGCGATTCGTTATACAAAATCTCAAAAAAATTCGATGTTTCAGAATCGGAATTAAAACGGCTTAACTCTCTCAAAACCAACAAACTGAAGGTCGGACAGAAAATACGGATAAAAAATGACGACAGGAAAGCTGCCCGTAAAAATCTCCCGAAGGAAAAATCGCATAAGGATACGGAAACTGCATATACCGTTAAAAAAGGAGACAACATCTGGAGGATTGCAAAAAAGTTCGATATAAGCGTGGAAGAGCTTAAAGAAATAAACGGCCTTACAAGTAATTCTCTGAAAACAGGCCGGAAAATTGTTGTCTCAAAATCAGCTTCTGATGCTAAAGAGCCGGAGGATATTAAGACAATTCAAGCGAATTACGACAGGAAGGCAACACCTGTCATAACATCGGCAAGACTGGCAGAGGTAAAGGAGATATCGAATTCAAACGACCTCTCAAAAATGAGCATGAAGGAGAGACTTATACTGTTTGCAAAGAAGATGCTTCATCTTCCGTATAAATTCGGCGGCAACGGCTCATTCGGACTCGACTGCTCTGCATATGTTCAAAGGGTATATGGTGTTGCAGGCATAGAGCTGCCCCGCAGCGCAAGAGAGCAGTTCCGCATTGGAGAATCCGTTGACAAAGAAGATCTCGCCACAGGAGATTTGGTGTTTTTCAGGACATACGCGCCTTTCCCGTCGCATGTCGGCATATACTTAGGAAATAACCTCTTTATTCATGCATCCACAAGGTCAAAGAAAATAACCATCGACAGCCTCGAAAGCCCTTACTACTTGAAGCGTTTCATTGGAGCCAAGAGACTCCTTCCTGAGGAAGAAATCAAAATAACAGAAACTCCGATAAAAGAAAATTAAGCCTTTAATACAGCCTGAAATGATATCATAGAACCATGAAAACAAAGGCGCATCTTTACATTTCAGGAAAGGTTCAGGGAGTTTATTACAGGGCTTTTACTCAGGAAATCGCCGACTCCCTCGGACTTAAAGGATGGGTCAAAAACCTTCCTGACAGAAGAGTTGAGGCGGTCTTTGAGGGGGAAAGGGAATTGATAGAACAGGCAATCTCGAAATGCAAACAAGGGCCTCCTACCTCAAGGGTTACAGACATTGATGTCTCTTGGGAAAACCATCTTGAAGGCTTCAGCGACTTCAGGATAAGGTATTAGGGGAGCGTCTGTGATTGACAACCTGAAAGACAAGATCTTAAGCGGATATTCAATAACCAAAGAAGAAGCGCTCCAGCTTGTTCAAATCCAGCCTTCAGCCTTCAGCCTTCAACCCTTTTTTAATCTATTCTCTGCTGCCAACAGGATAAGAGAAACATTCAGGGGCGCTTCTGTTGATCTGTGTTCTATTGTCAACGCAAAATCAGGCGCATGTCCGGAAGACTGCTCCTACTGCGCCCAGTCCTCAAAAAGCAAAACCGATATATCGATGTATCCGCTCGTAAAAAAAGATGCGGTTCTCGAAAAGGCAAGAGAGGCAAGGGACGCAGGGGTGAAAAGATTCTGTGTTGTAACAAGCGGCAGGAAGATAGCAAAAAATGAGCTAAAAGAGATAGCGTCTATGGTTGAAGCTATCAGGGGCATAGGACTTCTTCCATGCGCAACATTGGGACTTATGGATAAGGAAGAACTTTCATTTCTTAAAGAAAGCGGCCTTGAACGCTACCACCACAACCTCGAAACATCAGAGAGATTCTTTCCTGAGATATGCAGAACACATACATATTACGACAAGCTTAAAACAATTGATGCAGCAAAAGCTGTTGGACTTTCCATCTGTTCAGGAGGCATATTTGGCTTAGGGGAAACATGGCAGGACAGGATAGACATGGCCTTTGCAATAAAAGAATTAAATGTGGATTCTGTGCCTATCAATTTTCTAATACCCCTCAAAGGCACATCCATGGGTGACAGAGACTTCCTCCACCCGTTTGAAGCCCTTAAGATTATAAGTCTTTACAGGCTTATCCTTCCCGAAAAAGAGATTAGGGTTTGCGGCGGCAGGATGCAGATACTCGGTGAATTCAACTCAATGGTCTTTCTGGCAGGTGCAGACTCTCTGCTCACAGGGAATTATCTCACAACCACAGGCAGGACATTTGATGACGACCTGAGGCTTATAGAGCAATACGGATTAAAGGTAATCTGATTATATATGAGCGATTCTTGTTCTGAAATATGCGAGCAGATGCGGCGAAAAGACTTTAAACCCCGCACTTATATTAACATTTATCTTGTATCCGTCATCCGCATCGGTGGACACTTATTGGGTAATGCATTTATAATTTTTGAATATGCGCTTGAAACAACACTTTTTAAAGACTTTGAGCCGTGCCTGCTCGCATAACATCGCTTAATTTAAATACAGGTTACTCCATTATCGCTCCGCTGCTGGCAGAGCTCACAAGCTTTGCATATCTTGCAAGATAGCCGTGCCTTATCTTTGGCTTTGGCTGTTTCCAATAAGAGAGCCTCTTTTTCATCTCTTCATCAGTAATCAGGACTTCTATGTTCCTTTTTGGTATGTCTATTCTTATTTTATCTCCATCCTTCAATGCAGCAATCGGCCCTCCTTCCATTGCCTCTGGAGATATATGGCCTATGCATGGGCCACGCGTGCCGCCCGAAAACCTGCCGTCGGTTATCAGCGCCACAGATTCGTTCAGTCCCATGCCGGCAATTGCTGATGTAGGCGAAAGCATCTCTCTCATGCCCGGACCACCCTTCGGGCCTTCGTATCTTATGACAACCACATCGCCCGGCTTAATATTTCCGTTCAATATAGCCTTCATTCCTTCTTCCTCTGAATCAAACACCCTGGCAGTTCCCTCAAATCTCATCATGTTCTTGCTTACAGCAGTCTGTTTAACAACAGCTCCTTGAGGTGCAAGGTTACCCTTTAGTATGGCAATGCCGCCCTCCTTGTGGTGAGCCTTATCCAAAGGTCTTATAACATCACCGTCCATCACACACGCCTGTTCAGCAATCTCAAGAATATTCTTCCCGGAAACTGTTGGATTTGAATTAAGCATATCCTTCAATCTCTTCAAGACAGCAGAAATTCCACCGGCATAATCGAGGTCTTCCATGTAATGCTGTCCGCCGGGAATCATGTTGGCAATATGCGGAGTTTTCCTGCTCAGTTCATCGAAAACCTCAAGAGGTAATTTAACTCCTGCTTCATGGGCGATTGCAGGAATATGCAAAACTGTATTTGTAGAGCCTCCGAGAGCAAGGTCAACCGTAATTGCATTTTGAAATGCCTTGTCTGTCATTATCTTTTTAGGTGTTATGCCCTTTTTTATCAATTCGACTATCTTTACACCGCTCTCAAAGGCAATCCTCTTTTTATGCGCCAAAACAGCAGGAGCTGTGGCGCACCCCGGAAGGCTCATTCCGAGCGATTCGGTAACACACGCCATTGTGTTTGCAGTGTACATCCCCTGACAAGAGCCGGCGCCGGGACAGGCACACATCTCAAGCTCCTGAAGTTCATTTTCCTTTATCAGACCCTTCTTGTATTTGCCCACAGCCTCAAAGGTGTCGCTTGTGAGATTAAGCCTTCTGCCCCTGTAATGTCCAGACAGCATAGGTCCGGCGGTAACAACGATGCTTGGGATGTTAAGCCTTGCAGCAGCCATGAGCATGCCAGGCGTTATCTTGTCGCAGTTTGTGAGGAGCACAAGACCGTCAAGCTGGTGAGCCTCTGCAATAGTTTCGACCATGTCCGCAATCAATTCCCTCGAAGGTAGCGAATAGTGCATCCCTTTATGCCCCATAGCGATTCCGTCGCATATTCCAGGGATTCCGAAGAAAAAAGGATAGCCGCCGCCTGTGTGTACGCCCTTTTCTATAAACCTCTCCAGATCCCTCATGCCTATATGACCGGGAATTATATCCGTAAAACTGGTTGCAACGCCTATAAAAGGCTTGTCCATCTCGCTTTTGGGAATGCCTGTAGCGTAAAGAAGCGCCCTGTGCGGCATTCTCTCAATGCCGCTTTTTATTGTTTTACTTCTCATGGCAATAATATCCCCTTTCAATATTTTATTTGTAACTGTTCAGCATAGCCGGGGAACGGTTACAGACTTTCAGCCGTTCATGCCCTGTATAAAATGCATTATTTGGACTCAATTCATAGAATGATGTTTTTTGTACTCTCTTAGCAATTCCGCTATTTTGTCCTTCTTATAAAGCTTTTCCTTCTTAATCCTGTGCATCTCAGCTTCTTCTTCCGGCGTAAGGTAAGATTTTTTGTTGAACTGCAATAGTTGGCTGTCCAGTTCTCTGTGCTCCTGATAAATGCGTCTGAATTCCTTGTTCTCCTTTTTTAAGGTCTCTACGATGTCTTCTTCTTTCATGAAAGCCTCCTATATGGTGGGATTTACTATTAAATTTTACAACAAACCGACCAAAAATACATCACCCCTCATCCTCCTTCGAAAGAAGCGTTGCAAGCATATTGTAGAAAAACAAAAATATGGAGAGGACTTCCATAAGACCGAATGCAACAGAAAGCGCCTTGTATAAAGAAACCTCCTGATTGTTTATCTGCAGGGTATAAAATAAAAGCATGCCTATAAGCCCTATATTGGCAAGATAGAACTGAATCTCGCCTATTTTAGTGCTCTTCAATTTCTTGCCCATAAACCTCGGAAGTATGTGGTATCCGACCCCGTAAATCATCATTGAAACCCATCCCAGCATATTAAGGTGAGAATGGACGAATCTAAGATAAAGATAGGATGGATTGGCAAGCATGATAATTCCAAAAAATGTTGCCAGCCCGAGATACACAATACTCATCACAATAAAGTTTCTTACAAATCTTTCCATAATCTGTCCTCCTGTTTAATCCGATACTTTAAGAAAATAATAACCCAAAACAGCGCTGAATGCTATGACAGAAGTCATACCGAAAAATAGACATAGAAAGTTGTCATTCCTCGTCTATTTTTCAGGTCATATGACCGCCGTCATAAAAGAAATTCGGCATTTCGTGTATTCTAAAACTAAATAAACTTCAAAGGAGACTGCTATGGAAGCAACAAAAACAAAGGTGACAAGGGACACCGTAATCGGCGACCTTATCAAAGAAAATCCTGCTGCGATGAAGGTCATCGAAAAATACTTTGGCAGCGGCTGTTTTACATGTCCGGGCATAAAGGTAGAATCCATAGGATTCGGCGCCATGATGCATAATGTTGACCCGGAAAAGGTAATAAAAGAAATCAACGAATTGGAGGGAAATTAATATGTCTGCTGATATTGAGATAAGATGCTTCGTTTGCGGGGCAACAGACAAAGAGAGGGTCTATATTTCATGCATTCATTCGGGAGAGAAAAAACTCGTCTGTGTCAGATGCCTCCCCATATTAATTCACGGAGCACATTAAAAGGGCTACTATGGAGTAACTGGCACAATAGGTTTTATTGGTTCTATGCCTATATCAGGTTTTATAGAATCCTTTTTTTGCTCCTGTTTCTGCACTGGTTTTTCCACCGGCTTTTTCACCTCTTCAGGTTTAGGCGGCGGTGGCGGCACGGGCTGGACTGCTTCCGGTTTTGCCTCTTTAGGCTTTGGCGGTTGTATGGGCTGCTGGGTCTTTTGCTGCGGAGCGAATTCAGGACCAAGAGGCTTCAACCCCTCGATAGGTTTTTTAGGTTTTATTTCCGTCCCAAGGATGTCCCTCTTTAATTCTTGTTTCGGTTCAATCAAAACAGGCGGTTTTTTGACCTCCTCTGGTTTAAGCTGCGGAGGTGGAGGTGAAGGCGGTACAGGCTCCAGCTTTGCTTCCTGAGCCTTGGCCTCTGCCTTAGGCTCTTGAGGCTTTGACTGCAAAAGAATTATACTTATTCTTCTGTTTCTCGGGTCGTTTGGATTGTCTTTATATAAAAGCTCGGTATCCGCATACCCTACAACCCTTGCAACCCTATCCGGTTCTATGCCGTTTACCTCAAGTTCCCTTCTTGCAGAAGATGCCCTGTCTGTCGAAAGCTCCCAGTTTGTAATCCGTCCTGCCTTTAACGGCGCCGCATCGGTATGGCCTTCAACTGCAATCCTGTTGGGCAAATCCTTTATGTTTTCACCAACTAATTTTAATATTTCTTTAGCGCTTTGGGTAAGTTGTGCGCTTCCAGGAAGAAACATAGATTTTCCTTGTATATCAACAAGCTGAATCCTTACTCCGCCCTCATAAATATCCACAATTGCCTGGTCCTTTAATGTCCTCAATTTTTCTTCAATTGCCTTCTTTAATTTCTCCTTTAAATCCTCTGGAGAGAGTGCCACTTTGCCTTCTCCAAAATCAAAGGTCTTTGTCTCAGAACCACTCTTCTGCAGTAACTGCTGCTGCCCTTCCATCATAAATGACTGACCTGCTTTTTCAAAAAGGCTGAAATGTTTAAAATACTCTGCCAGTGCCGCCCTCTTTTCTGGAGAGACCATGGCAAGCAGCCACATTAGCAGGAAAAATGCCATCATTGCAGTTACGAAGTCGGCATAGGCAACCTTCCAACTGCCGCCGTGATGGCCCTCGTGGCCTTTTTTAATTTTTTTAATGATTATTGTTGATTTTCTATCTGCCATGTTTTAGCTCATAGACAGTGTCAGTGCAGTGCCTGACTCATAAAATCGCTTAACTTAGGTGACACTATTTCTTCAATTCTCTTAACGCTTCTTCAACTTCTATAAATGTAGGCTTTACATTTCCAGGGACAATCCTTCTGCCGAATTCAACCGCTATCTGGGGGGCCGCTCCACCTACAAATGCCACAAGGGCGACTTTCAGCACATTAAGGTATTCCTTCTCTTCAGTGGCTATATATTCGATATTTTTCGACAACGGTCCTACTAAACCGTAACACATCAAAACTCCCAGAAAAGTTCCCAGCAGCGCGGCGCCGATCTTTCCTCCCAAAACCGCCGGGGGCGAATCAATATACTGCATGGTTATTACCACGCCCATAACTGCAGCGACTATACCGAGACCCGGGAAGGATTCAGCCATAGTGTTAATGCTCTTTGAGGGAATCATGGACTCCTCATGATGCGCTTCAAGTTCCGTATCCAGCAAGGATTCAAGTTCATGTGGAGCTATGCTGGTTGTCATAACGGTTCTTAAGGTATCTGCAACCAAGTCTATCGCATGATGGTTTTTAAGGAACTTCGGATAATTGCTGAATATCTTGCTCTCATGAGGATTATCCACATCCGCCTCTATGGAGACAAGTCCCTCTTTTCTAATCTTTGAAAATATCTCGCTCATCAGCATCAAAACTTCCATATAATCTGCTTTTGAATATGCCTTGCCGCCGAGTATTTTGGAAGCGCCGCCGATAACCATCTTTATAACCTTAGGAGGAGACGCGATTATAAACCCTCCGAGAGCAGCGCCAAAGATTATAACCATCTCGGCAGGCTGCCAGAGCACCGATAAATTACCGCCTGCCATCAGATAACCGCCGATTACAGCGGCAAAAACAACTACCGCGCCGATTATTGCAAACATCTAACGATTCCTCCCTACTCCCTACTCCCTACTCCTTGCTTTCTCTTCTCTCTGAGCATTTCCCTCTGCATTCTGAAGATAAACTTTACGATTTCATCCCTTATGTCTTCGTCCATTGCGATGAATTTAACAGCAATATTGAAATTGTTTATCTGTTTTTCAATTTTGACAACCTCCCCATAAATATAAAGGGCGACAGGAGGTATCATGGGAAGCATCATTTTCATTTCGAGGACATCACCTAACTTGTATCTTTCTGAAGAAGAAAAATTCAAACCGCCGCCACTGATGTTAACCCTGCTGAACGGCAGTGAACAGAACCCTTCCCGCTGAAAGGTAAGCATATTAATAATGGAATCGAGCTTTGCATTCAGCATCTTCAACCAGTCAGAAAGGAGTTTGTCTTCCAGATCGGTCAATGTCTGGAATTCGGCCAGAATAGTTTCCCCTGAAATTTTAGAACGTATATTCTGACGTTCTTCAGACGGCACAAGTCGTACTTCGATAGGGATATGTGCGTCTACTCTCGAAAATTCCCTCATCCCAGCATGTTTTTCATCTTCCATTCTCATTATTTCACTCCCAAACTTTGCTGCGTTATTGTGTTATAGCATTTGATGATTTATTTAAAATAACACTTTCTTTAACTTTCACGCCATAACTCTATAACGTTCAACGAGTTTATACTACTGACTTATCACAAGCTCTACCCTTCTGTTCTTTGCTCTTCCTTCCTCTGTCTCATTACTTGTCAATGGTCTGTATTCTGCATAACCAGCTATGGAAAACCTATTAGGATCAATTCCCTTGGTAATAAAAAAATTAAGGACACTTGCTGCCCTCGCAGTGGAAAGCTCCCAGTTGGAGGAATACTTCCCTCCCGATATGGGCACATTATCCGTATGGCCTTCTATTATAATCCTTCCGGGCGCCGTATTCAACTTTTTTGAAAGTTTCTCAAGGACACCAAATATCTCTCGTTTTAGTTCTGCCGAGCCTGAAGCAAAAAGCACACCGTCGGAAAATGTTACTACCACACCCCTCGGGTCGCTCTTTACGGATACGCCTGAAACATCAGTGATGAGCTTTCTCAAATCCTCAATAACAGCCCTGTTTCTGTCCTCATACAATGGGATAGGCTCGTCTATCACCTTAAACGCCTGCTTTAAAGACCCTGAGAACCTATCAACCTTCGACATATCCATTGTAGAGAGCGCATAAAGCGCAACAAAAAAAGTAAACAGCAGTGTCATGAAATCGGCGTATGATATCAGCCATCTGTGTATGTTTTCCTGCCCTTCTTCTTTTCTGCGTCTTCTTCTCATTGTTACTCTGTTTTTTCATGTTCTGCTAAGAAAGCATTCAATCTCGTCTTAAGGAAATAAGGGTTCATGCCGCTCTCCACGCCTATAATCCCCTCTATAATCAACTCGCGGATAAATACCTCTTCCTTCAGCCTGTTCATTACCTTCGTTGCAATCGGCAGTAATATAAGGTTTGCAGACCCCACGCCGTATATGGTCGCGACAAAGGCAACCGCTATGCCGCTGCCTATTTTAGAAGGGTCCGTAACATTCCTCATAACCTGGATAAGGCCGAGAACAGCGCCGAGTATGCCTATTGTAGGGGCATAACCTCCGGCAGCCTCAAACACCTTTGACGCATTTTTCATCTTTTCCTCGTATGTTGTCACTTCCTGATAAAGGATGTCCTTTATCATTGCAGGGGACATTCCATCTACGACAAGGTTCAATCCTTTTCTTAAGAATGGGTTATCTATATTCTTGATCTCGGACTCAAGGGCAATAAGGCCCATTTTCCTTGCTTTAATGAGGATGCCCAGTATGTCTTCGATTATTTCCGAAGGAGAAGACGACTTTCCGCCGAATACCATACCGAGCGCCTTAATGGCATTCAAGATATCCCTCATCGAGAAACTCAGCAGGGTTGCACCAAAGGTCCCACCGAAAACAATCAACGCTGCAGCGACCTGAACAAGGTGTGAGGTAGTGCCTCCCTCGATAATGTTGCCGGCAACGATAGCGCCGAGTCCTAAAATTAAACCTAAAAATGCCGCAATATCCATAACTTTGATTATTATACCAGAAACGGCTTAAGAAATAGCATGTGATGGTTTATAGAAGCTTAACTAAAGCGGCAATTATACCTGATTTTTAATCTGAACCCACGCCTCCCTCAGCTCTTTAAGCAGATTAATTACATGTTTGATTTTGTTTATATCGTTTTCTACATTTGCAAGGACAAGTTCCCTTGTCATATAAAGGTAAAGTTGTTGCAGGTTTAAGGCAATCTCGCCGCCGGCCTCTAAATTAAGCGAATTGAGAAGCTCTTCAATTATAGCCATTGACTTGTCTATGTATTTTATCTTTACCCCGTTTAGAGATACATCTCTAACGGGGTTTATCTCTTGCATATTCATAGCGGCGGCAGCCTTATCGAGAAAGTCTATTGCGCCGTCGTAGAGCATAATAACGAGTTCCACCGGATTGTCCGTTGTCCTGACCCTTGCCTGCGTATATGCGTTATGCGCGTATGCCGTGTTGACCATTATTTCCTACCTCCGAAAGATTTTGAGAGCATATCCATCTGCTGGGTTAAATAATTGCTTGCTCCTTGAAGCTGGTTCAGTAGTCTATCGAGGGCGATAAACCTCTTTTTCAGGGCTGCTTCCGTAAGTTGCAGCCTTCTCTCCAGATTCTCTCCGCTTTTCTGTATATTCTTTATCGTTTCCTGATACCCATCTTTCCTTGCAGGTATTATTGTATTTATATAACCGCTTAAAGATGTTTCCAGAGATGCTGCCATAGTATTTATTGCCGTAATTGTATTAGCCTGATTGCTCGAAATAGCGCTGTCCAGCGTAGAACTGTTAAGGCTTAAAACGCCGTTTTTATCATGTGACAGCCCTAACAATGAAAGGTTTGTATTGTTATATGTTGCAGTTATCAGAGTGCGCAGAGAGTTCTGCAAGCCTGATGAGGTTGTGTCACCACTTAAAATACCCCTTGTCGTTGCATCACCCCTAAGGCTTTTTATTGTGCTCATTACCTGATTGTAAGATGACACAAAGGAATTCAATTTGTTTATCAATGCGCTGGAGTCCTTCCCAACAGTAAGAGTAAACTCGGTTAGGTCGCTCTTCTTTACGAGGCTTAAGGTAACACCGGTAATAACATCCGTAATAGTATTGCTTGACCTTACAACAGTTAAACCATTAACCGTAAGGCTTGCGTCCGCTGCCGCCTGTGTTGTTGCCATATTGCCGGATGCGATGCTTGAAAGCCCTACAGTATCTGTCTCGCCAGCGCCGCCGTATATTCCGTCATTATTCTCATCGACCAATAAAGAAATCGTATTTGATGCGCCTGTTGTATTTGAGGCAAGTGTAAGTTTATATGTCCCATCAACAGCATTATCGCCTGTTGTTGATGATGCGGCATTAACAGTATCAGTTGTAGGGTCAAAACCTAAGAGTTGCTCTGCGGTTGTCGAAGCGCTTCCCCACAAAATATCGACATTGGGTACAGCGGTGTTGGTAATCTTAAATTTGCTTAGAGTAGTATCATATTCCACAGCAAATGTATTAGTAGTTCCTGGAGCTGAATTTAATGCTGTCCGGACTGCCGAGGCAAGCTGACTGCTGGTATAGGTTCCTGATGCTATGGTTGCTGTCCTGTCTGCTGTGCCGTCATTGAATATGATGGTATTGTTATTGGCATCTATAACAAAACTGCTGTTTTCTTTGACAATGGAAGCAGTAACGCCTGCGCTTGCGGAGTTAATGGCATCCTTTATTCCTGAAAGAGTGTTATTAGTTGAATCAATCGTTATTTCCTTTGCTGTACTGCTGCCCACCTGAATCTTGATCTTCTGGGTGGTATTTACAGACAGATCGGCAACTTTCATTGTTTGAGAGCCGAATCTGAGAGATGATAGGCTCTGTGCAGCAGCAAGAGAGCCTATCTTCATTGTATATGTCCCTGCTGTGGCTGTGCTCGAAGCAGTGGCAGTCATATAACTGGCATCCGACACTGTTGCCTTCATGCCTATAAGACTTGAGTCCTTCAATGCAGTAACAACGCTTTTAAAGCTTGACACGCTGCTCAACAATGCTGCATAGGCGCTTATCTTTGCCTGATAGCCTGCCTCTTTTTGCTTAAGCTTAAGCAGAGGCTGCCTTTCGACCTCCATAAGCTGCTTAACTATAGCATTTGTATCAAGACCCGCACCCGAACTTCCTAAAGGATTAATAGCCATCTTTTACCTCGCTTCACACCTTTTTGCTGAAAATATTTTCCACGCTCTCTCTGAATTTTTTTACCATATTTATGTATTCCTCAGGCGGGATTTGCTTTACTATTTCCCCCTTTTTATCCAAAAACCTGATTACAACATTTTTGTCTCTATCGATGGCAAATACGGCCTTTAAATCAAACAGGCTGTTCTTAGGCATTTCGACCTGTTTATTTTTATCCTTTATCCTGTCATTGCGAGCCAAAGGCGTGGCAATCTCGTCTTTTGAGATTGCAGAGCCTTTTCCTAATCTGTCTTGAGATTGCTTCTGCCCTTCGGCAGGCTCAGGATTCCTCGCAATAACAGGCGCGGCGTTTTCTGCCTGTCCTTTAATAGAAGGTATATTTATATTCTGCATTATACTTTCTATCTTCACTTTATTTACACCGGCAAACTTTCTGTTATTCCTACAAAATCATCCGTACTACTTTATCATAAAACCAATAACTTGTTCCCTCTGTTTTTATATGGGCGGACCCCCAAATATGGAGGCCCGCCCATAATTGTTATTACAACTTCTGTAACGTATAACGCTTCACGCATTACGCATTACTGTCTTTCCTACCTGCCGCCCAGAAGCGCAAGAATCTGCTGAGGCAATGTATTAGCCTGTGCAAGCACCGATATACCTGCCTGCTGCATTATCATAGCCCTTGTCAGGTTTGCCGTCTCCTCTGCAAAGTTTGCATCCATGATTCTCGAACGCGCTGCTGTGATGTTCTCACGGACATTGTCAAGGTTCTTTAAGGTTGACTCAAGCCTGTTGAGAGTTGCGCCGAGCTTTGACTTTTCAGTGTTGATGGTATCAAGGCTCTGCTTTACCGAAAGTATTGCAAGATTTGCATTGCCTGCAGTAGTAACAGTCACATCATTAGCCGACTGCCTGTTTGAGATTGAAATAGTTGCTGCGGCCGAACCAAAGCCCAATGCCAGAGTAGTACTTGCGCCTTCGGTAGTTCTTGAGGATGTACCCAGCGGGGTGCTGAAGGTTACCTGACCATTCTGCCCTGCCGATATACTGCCTCCGGATGTGCCGAAGTAGGCGGCAAGAGCGCTTGCAGTTCCTGCATTTGCTGTAGCTACAGACACGGTGATTGCAGCGCCAGATGTATTAACCAGAGAAATGCTATACTTACCGGCTGTACCGGTATCAGCACTACCCAAAAGCACCGCATAAACACCTGTTGATGTTGTTTTATCGTTGATTGCACTCACCAGACCGGCTGCTGTCCCGCCGGCACTCGAAGCGAATGTCGTTGTAGAACCTATCGAGACACCGTTAATAGTTAAATAGCCGGCATTTGCTACACCACCGGAGCTTACCATTGCGTTGGTTGCAACATACGTATTACCAAAGGAGAATGCTGTTACGCCGTGTGAGCTTGTATACTCGTTTATACGGTTGATAATCACCTGCGAATTATTTGCAGTATCCGTGTAGCTTATCGCGGCCCCAAGGTCAACACCGGCAAGTGCAGCAGCATTTTCCAACCCGCTTAGAGCGCGCAGTGTCATTCCAGCTACAGCGCTCGCTATTGCATTCCTGTTTGTAGATGTGTCGTCAAAATCAGCCCTCGTTGACTGAACTCCGAAACTGTCAGGAGAAACCTTTTGGGTAGACAGCGATATTATCTCGTTGACCTCAGTGCCGACCTGGAGGCTGATAGAGAATGCCTGATTAAGGAACTTCTCGCCGTTGTACCTTGTCTGGGCAACTATTCTGTTTAATTCTGAAACGAGCTGCCGGACTTCCTGGTTCATAGAGCTTCTGTCAGCCGATGTGTTATAACTTGCCGACTGATTAGCGAGTTCATAAATCCTTTGCAGAGAGTTGATCATTTCATCCATGGCGCCTTCAGCAGTCTGTGAGAATGAAACACCATTATTGGCGTTTCTCATGGCAACAGCAAGACCGTTAACCTGTGTGGTCATTCTTGTTGCAATTGCAAGACCTGCTGCATCGTCCTTTGCTGAGTTGATTCTTAGTGTGGATGAGAGCCTCTGCATTGCCTGTGCAAGAGGCGATTCTGATTTCCTCAGATTTCTCTGAGCATTCAGAGCATATAGGTTTGTGTTAATTGAGAGAGCCATTTTTTCCTCCTTGAATTTTTGTTTTTCGGGCTTCCTGCCCTTTTTTAGCGTTCAGCATTCAGCGTCATGCGTTTTTAGTGACTGTTTTTTAATCACCTCCTTTTTCCGCATTGGCTATCCCGCCTTCCACTGCTGTCTATTTTATCGGAGGGAATTTAAAAAACTTTAGTCTAAATAATTATCAAAAAACATATGTCAGGCAAATTTAATGTTAAAATGCTGTATAAAAATGTTACACCTTCAGCAAATCCCCGGCAAATCTTACAAAATCATCATCCTTCGGCAGTTTGCCGCACCATTTTGCAAAAAACTTCACCCTGTTTTCCCAGTTTTCATCCGAGATATCTTCACCATAGAAAGTTTCCTTATAATTAACCATAAGGCACTGGGAAACATACTTTATTGGAATATCTAATTCATTTGCCCTAAGACACATATCCGTGTCTATAAGGTGGTTTGCAATTTCCTCATCAAACCCGCCCGTTGACTCAAAGACATCTTGCATCATAGCAATGAAACCCCCACCGACAGCTTCAGGTTCTATGTTTTTGTCCTTGATTTTATAAGGGGCAAAATTGAAATCATACCCTATCCCCAGGCAATATGGCGTCATGTCAGGATTTCTCAATGGCGTGCCGGCTATGCCGTCTTTGACCGCATCAATTAATCCCTCGTCTTTAAAGTAGACAATTCCGGGTTTAATAAAAATCAAATATTCGCCTGTAGATGCTTCTGCGCCTTTGTTATAGAGAATAGACAGATTATTACCCTCCGCTTCCACAACCCTTACATCGCCTGAGATGCCGGAAAGCGTTTCTTTGATATTTTCATCGTTTATCACGAGCACGACTTCCCAGTCCGGGTATTTAACATTCTGAGAAATGGATGTGAGCGTTGCAAGCAGTGCCTCTGAATCGCTACCAGAGGGCATAACAAAACTCACCCGCCCGGTAACATATTCCTTTTCTTTGCCCTTTGCCTTTTGCCCTTTACCCTTTGCCTTGTATTGTCTGCACTCAAGCACATAGTTCATTACACTAATCGCTCTTTCAACCGACTTGCCGTCAAGTTTGTAAAAATAATGTTCGAGGTATTTTTCTACATTTTGCCTTATATCTGAAGGAACTCCATGCTTCATTGTATTGAAAAGATTTGCCCAGTTTCCGTATGGGAAAAGGCTCTGCGCAACCCCTATGTTTACATAATAATCTTCGAATGTGTCGGGAGATGGAAAGGCAAATAAGGGCTTGCCGAATGCAAGGGCTTCAATGGCAAGGGTAGTTTTGCCCAGAGTTACACAATAATCGGATATTGCAAGCAATTTATAAGACTCGTAATTATCGAGAAGAACAGCGAATGGATAGAGTTCCTTAAATATGGCTTTTATATCCTCATAAGCATTCCTCAGAATACTCGGGTGCCATTTAAATATCAATACAGCCTCTTTATCCAATTTATCAAGTCCATTAAGGAACTGCTCCCACTTCTCTTTCTTAGCTACACCGGCATATTTAATGTCAATTAGAAAAAGAATGACCTTTTTACCGCGCGGAATCCCGAGTTCTTTTTTGACATCCCTTATAGTTTGAGGAGTGGAATAAGTCTTAACCGCGCTTTCAATATGTGTGTTTCCTATTACGACTATTTTATCCATCGAGCATTTATAGCTTTTTAAGACATCCCTTGTCCTCTCTCCCCATAACATATCGGTAATAGAATATTGCGTATGTATGGTATGTCCTATATAATCGCCGTGATAGTCGCCTTCTTGAAATGTCACAAACGGAATGGATTTCTTATAAGCAAGATGTCCTATAGCCTGACCCCACCTGTTACATTCGTGATGCGCCATAATCAGGTCGGGCTTTTCAATCTCCATAAAGCGCTCGACACAGAAATACTCTTCAACTATCGCCTCAAAAAACCAGCTTTGCTTGAATACCGGCCATCTGCTGAATCCATCCCACTTAAAACAGTCTTTCGCCCATCTATCCAGCAATTTTGCCGTTGAGTCGTTAATCTTGCGCCTCAGTTCCGGCGTCATATAGTCGGTAAAATATCTAAACGGCAGCTTTCTTTTTGTTAAATCAAGCTCATAGGGATATTCCGAAAGGGTGACAAAAAATAATATTTCGCCGCCCTGCCTCTTTATCTCATCCCTTAATGGGATAAAAAATCTCGTGTGGTGCGGAAGCGCCAGAAAACATACTATTTTTTTACCTTTTAAACTCATTCCTTACTCCTGCAATGTCATTCCGCACTTGCCTGCCCTCGACTGCGATCGGGGGTCAGAGGGCATGTGTCATTCCCCGACCCCCTTGTCATTCCCCGATTTAATCGGGGAATCCAGAGGGCATGCTTAATCCCCCGATCAAGTCGGAGGACGGAATCCAGTTCCTTTTTTCTGGATTGTCCGATCAAGTCGGACAATGACAGATAATTGATATTGACTCCGATTTCTCATATGCTGTCCAAGAAATCTTATTTTGGACAGATGTGTGTCTGCCTCAAAACTGAATTTACTATATCCTTCATGCCGACCAATCTTTTCTTATTATCGTATGCCTTTTTCAAGAGTGAGAGCAAATCGTCGGAATTATTTACAAAAGCGACCCCGTTAACCTCGAACATTTCGGCATATAATAGCGGGTTAAACACCAATGCCATTTTGCCATGCTTAACGGCAAACTCCAGCGGAGTTATATATGTAGGCGAGATAATAACATCAGATATCATGGCAATCGGGACAAGACTCTGAGGTTCTACCGCATAAAATTTATTTGTAATCTTTCTTATGGCATCAAAATATATCCCCTCCATTATCTCATCTTCCGCCAATTCCCTCACTGTGAACTGCCGTTTTAATAATGACAATACATTGGGGACATCGGCTTTGCCGATAACATCAAATATCTCTTTTAATACAGGTCTAAATTTTTGATGATTACATACAACTATCCCTAATTCATTACGGCTTATTTCAATCTGAGAGTTATAGATATGATTTTTATAAGTATCTTCAATGGTTGACATCGAGTAAATATCTCTTCTGTCAGTAAGCAGATGTATTCTTTCAGGCGATATGCCCATCTCCAGAAAAAAATCCCTTTCATATTCCGTCCTAACAGCAAGCCCGTCCATCAGTCTCGGCATGAGCTTCAGTATATTAAACACAGGATAAATCTGATAGCCGACAACCTTAATTCCCGCGTCCTTTGCCATAAATGCTATGGATGTATAAAAGACATCAATCTCCTCTGTAGGCATATCGTCGAAAGACAGCAGCGGCAAAAGAACTGCGTCTGTCTTGATTTCTGTCAAATCAGGATATGCAATATTGGAGACATGTCCCCAGAAGTCGTCGAATGCGGCAGTCTTCCATATATTTAAATCGGCGCCGGGTATTAAAATATCTTTTGTATATTTAACAAATATCTTCGCAAGGTCGTCTCTGTAAGAAAAAGACAGGGGCAGAAATTTAGGCTCAAAAAGCCTTATGCTTACATTCTTGCAATCTGCAAGCCTTTTGCCTGCATCCTCATAAACATCTTTTGAGTTTGTAAAAACCTCAACCGAGAAACTTGCAGTCAATGATTTAATCAGATACGAAAGCCGTCCCATTGTGGCATGATATTCCCTCTCCGCTATCGGAAGTATTATTCTTTTCACCAATCTTCCTTAACTCTCCTTTTCCTGCCGCATACTGTCGATTTTTGCCATAATATCACAGGCTTTTTTGAGCCATTCATTATTCGCGGCTTTGAGCAATTTTTCGACTACATCCCGTATTGCCCTATATTCAAAGGCATATTTATAAGCAGTAGGAAGGAGGTTATCGTAAATCTCTTTGAAAACGCCTTCGTGGACATATTTATAATTATAAAGCAATGCATCCCCCTCGGAAATAGAAAGGAAAAAGTGGATAATGGCTTCAAGCATCTCGTCGTATCTCATTTCATCCATCAGCAGGAGTGATTTCAGAAACAACAAATCAGTGTGATTATTCTTAACGGCAAGACCTTCCTCAACAAAGGATTTTGTCTTTTCCCTGTCTCCTTTTTCCAGATAAAGTATCGCAAGACTGTCGAGCATATCGAGATAAATAATATTATCTCCGGTCTTATGCCCGGCGGGAACCTGTGAATATGCCCTGTTAAGGCAATCAATCGCCTGCTCTTTTAAAGACAGTTTTAAATATGACAGGGCTGACTTATAATTTGCCTCATATTCAATATTTGTTTCAGACATTGTATTCTCCTATATTAAACATTATCCACAAAAACCTTTAATCTCTTGTATTTTTGAGTAGTTTTCCTTGGAATATCAAAGCCGTTATAATAAGTTCCATCTGAGCGGATAGAATAGAATGTAGGGAATTTTTGATATTCAAATCGTAAAACTTTTGATTTATTGGCAGATTCCGCACTAAAAAAATCAGAGAATTGATCAATAAGTTTTTTTATTTCGTGGGGGTACCTGAAAAGAATAGGGTAGAAATCGCTCACTGTTTTAAATTCAGAAATCCCTTCGCGAGTATAATACATGGGCAAATCTACAGGATGAATATTCCAGATGTCTTCAGAATCCAGCATAGCAATCTTAAATTTTGAACATGATTCTATCGCTTTTTTTATATATTCTGTTGAGTCATCTTTTTCAGAATCCCATATTAACCTATAATCTCCTTTTAATGACCATACATGTTTTTTATAGCGTTTTTTATTCATAAATCTAATGCCATTCGTATCTGGATTGTAACTACCAAAAATATTATCAATATTGGTATAGCAAAAAGCTACAATGCCTGTATCTAAACTGCCCAATGTATGGATTAAATGCCTTGTTTCAGATTTTGCCCAGAAATACTCTCCATTTATAATTACATGAGGCAGATCATAGGTCTCTATATGCTCTGGATAGTTTGATGGTATTGCCTCATCGGGTATCATAAATGTCCTTAAAGATGCGCCGTTAAGCAGCTTATCTATTATTTCTTTGTCTGTCATGATTTCCATTTGGAAACAGGCATTATAACACACCCATGCCCCTGCCTTTTATTAAGAGTATAGCAGATTTACTCAAGGTTCAACACTGTGTCATTGCGAGAAGTGAAGCGGGGACTTTTTCATATTGTCTATTCTAACAGATTAAGTATATCGTTCACTATCAAGCCTTCATCAAAGTCCATTGTGTTGTATACTGCCTTTGCAAGCCCTTCCTTGCGCTTTCCAAAAATATTTGAAGCCACATCCACCATCATGTCGGCATTCTCGACCCATACCATCAGGTCTTTATCGATAAGATATTTGTCATAATGAGAAATAAAAGACCTCGTTGATATTGTAGGAGTCCCAAAATATGTGGCTTCTATATTTATTGTGCCGCCGCCTCCGATAAACAAATCTGCATGTGCGAGCAGGTGCTGTATCACAGAGGCATTGTCGAGAATCATGGCAAACGGAAACAGGTCCTTTAACGGCTTGCTTTCATATCTCGGAATAATTACAAAGTTTGCATCTATTTTTTTAGTTAATCTCACCAAACCATCATATAGAAGAGAATACTTTTCACTCACATAGGATGCCTTAAACTCCTCTTCCCTGATAACAATCAGCGGTTTGTCCAGTTTTATTTTAAGCTCGCTCTCTATGTATTCTTTGCTTGGCTTGAAATTCCTGAGCCATACAAACGGGTCAATACAGTTATAGCTCAGTATCTGGTCGTCTTCCAGCGCCAGCCTTAAAAAAATCTCTCTTGGAACAATAAATGGATGAAAAATAGCGGTCGAAAGCGGAATCGTCAGCCTCGCCTGCGGCAATGCCTTTTTAAAATTTGTAGTATGGTCTGATAACGGTATGTCATAAAAATTTATATTCGGGATATTGAGACCGAAAGCCACCCTGTTGGCATCAACAGAGCATCCTGATATGAGGGTCTTAACTCTGAAGTTCCTAAGAAGCTCACAAAGGGCTATCTGTCTTTCGAGGCTCGTTGAGAATTTATTTCTAAGTTTTTCTCCTCCAAAACTTCCAATCTCAAAGTATTTAATGTCGTGAAGCGTCAAAAGCTGAGTTACCTCTGTATATCCTTCGCTCTTCCGCGCAGTAACAAGGGTTTCATAACCGAGTTCATGGAACTTTTTTATTATATCCTTGAAGAACAAAACGAATTTAGGCGTAACTATGTCGAACCAGATAGTATTCATATCCATGCTCCTGCTCATTTTAACCATATATTCCCCTGAACCACCTTTCAAATACAATTAGCGACCATACATGCTGTTTAAACCTTCCATATCTTCCTTCATTATAGAGAAATCCCAAAAATTCATTATTAAACCATCCAAGTTCATTATTTAGCTTTATCCATGCCTCCAGAATCCTGTCTCCATAATGCTCATAATACCATTCAAGGTGCGGACTCGAAAACCCCTTTTTCCGCCTGTAAACGATTTCATTGGGAATAAATTTTTCAGCAATAGGCTTTAGCAGCGCCTTTGCATGCTGCCCTTCCCTTAATTCGTGATTAATGCTGAATAACAGTTCAACCAATCTATGATCCAAAAATGGGGCCCTGGCTTCTACAGAATTAGCCATTGTCATTTTATCTATCTTCATCATCAAGACCTCGGGTATCCATATTTTAAAGTCTATGTACGAAAACCAGTAAGAAGGCTCCCTCAAGCTTGACCCGCAGAAATTTTTCCAGTGATCTTCCAAAAACTCGTATGACATGTCATCATGAAGATATTTAAAGACCTCTCCGTTAAGCAATAACTTTTTCTGTCTGTCGCTAAAATTCTCCCCTATGGTTCTATATATCGGCAGTTCCCCGAAACTCCTCCTAAAATTCTCCCATCGTTTAGACAGGTTAAAGTTATCCATAAAGTAAGATAAAAGGAATTCTCTCTGTTTTTTATTTATATCTTCCTGCATTTTGTAATATTCAAGCATCTCAAAATAAAAGTCATACCCTAAAAAGCCTTCATCGCTGCCCTCTCCTGATAGAATTACTTTAATATCGTTTCTCCTTACGAGTTGAGATAAAAGATATGTTGGAATACATGCAGAATCATTTATTGGCTCGTCTAAATGATAGATAACATCATCCATGACATTGATAAAATCTTCTCTTGATGCTGATTTAGGATAATGGATAGAATTAATGTGCCTTGCGGTAATACCTGCAAACTCAAGTTCATCATAGTGCTTATAATTTTCATATCCGATGGAAAATGTATGAATAGGACTTTTTTTCTGATTGCTATAAATAGAACTCACAAGGGAAGAATCTATCCCACCTGACAGGAAACTCCCCACCTCAACATCAGCCATCAGCCTGTACTTTACGCTGTCTGTCAAAAGGCATTCTATCTCCTCTAACGCTTCGCCGGTATTTCTTATTTTATAAGGCTGTATGTTATCCAGAATGTCATAATACTCCTCTATCTTTATTCTTTTTCCGTCGAATATCAGATAATGTCCGGCCTGCAGCTTATTTATGCCTTCAAACATGGTGTTAGGAGGCAGACTTGACAGAAAACTTAAATATTGAAGGAATGCTGTTTTATTTATCTGGGGTTTTCTGTCAAGTAAGGGCAAAATTGCCTTTATCTCTGACGAAAATATGAAGTTCCCATCCTGAAAGGTATAATAGAGAGGCTTCTTCCCGAATCTGTCCCTTGCTAAGAGGAATATATTTTTTTCTCTGTCCCATATGGCGAATGCAAACATCCCGTTAATCTTCTTAAAAAATTCCAAGCCGTAATGCTTATACGCATAAATTAAAACCTCCGTATCTGTATTGCTTCTGAATTGGTAATACCTTTCCAAGTCACTTCTTATCTCTTTGAAGTTGTAAATCTCTCCATTGAAGACAATCCAGATACTTTCTTCCATGTCCGGCATCGGCTGATTTCCCTTTTCAGACAGATCGAGTATAGAAAGCCTCGTATGTCCTAAGAAGGTATTGCCGTCTTTATAATAGCCGAGATTGTCCGGTCCCCTGTGATTTAAGAGATTTAAAGCCTTTAAGGCTAACTTTTCATCATAATTTCCTGTTATGCCGAATATTCCGCACATATTTTACCTACCCTTAATCAGATTGCCCTTAGCTTTTTATCCAGCCTCAGTTCTTTTATTATTTTCACCACGCTTATAGGGACAAGATATTCCCAATTTCTTCCCTCAGCTATGAGATTTCTAACATCAGTCCCGGTAGTGAATCTCTCCGACATATCCCTTACCCAAAGGATTTCCACCTGTAGCCCAAGTGACTTGAGAATATCCACTTTTTTATATCCCCAATCATCATAGATCGTGACAAACACAACCGCATCCATCGGGATATAGTATTTCAGAAGCTTCGGGAAATGTATTGGAAATGGAACTATTTCAAATGACTTTCTGTCCACTCCGGCCTCTAAAAGAGATTCCTTTATCATGAGAGCCCTTTCGTAAAAAGTAAAAGTGTAAAAAGGATATGAAACAGCCCTGAAGGGATCTCTCGAATCTTCCCTTTCAATATCAGTTTCAAAAAATGACCTTGTTGGATCTGGATCGGTAATTCCAATTATCAAATGCCCGCACCTTTCCTTGCATGCAAGGAGATACTCCATATGCCCCATATGGAGAATTTGAAATCTTCCGTTTGCTATACCTACCGGATATCTGTCCATCTCATCAAATCCTTTCCAATTATTATTCTTCCAATATAGCTTTTCTTCTTTGCCATAGAGTTAAGCCAATCTTCATCGAGATCTCTATAAAGGTGCGAGCAGACTATTGTTTTCACTTGTGTCAGAACAGACAACTCTATTATGTCTTCGTCTCTTAAATATCCTACATTAACAACTGCAAAATCTGCGCCTCTCAAAAAGCCTATCTCCTTTTCATCAAATGCAATATCCCCTGTGAAGGCATAAATTTCCCCATCACGCATGTATTTCAAACCATGATTATTATCGTGAGACAGTCTATCAAACCGGAATTCGTGATCGCCTATAATAAATCTCCTGTCTGTTATCTCATGTATATTTATTTTGAATCCTGCACTTTTAATATCATCTCTTCCTACAATATCAAATATCCGGCCGATGACTTCCTCAATTCCTTTCGGGCCATAGATATTCAAATCTTTACTCCTCCTGTCGCTAAGAGAATACAGTCCGGCATGCAAGAACGGGATTAAATCGGATATATGATCCGGATGGAAATGGGAAATCACTATATGTTGAATATCATCCTGCGTCAGGGAAAGTTCATAAATCCTCTGTGAAGCGCCCCTGCCAAAGTCAAAGACAACCTTTACAGTATCAACCTCTATGAGAATACTTGACGCCATCCTGTCCTTTTCTATCTGACAGGTGCCTGTTCCCAAAAGCGTGATGTTAATTATAGATTACCTCCTCCCACTTCTTAAGCACAGCCGGCATGTCAAACATCTCTATCCTTTTTAGTGACAAACCTTGATAAGAAGACAACAGATTCTTATTATTGCAAAATTCCTTCATAGCAGACGCCAGCCCTTCAATGTCACCCTTTCTGACAAGATGGACATAACTTCCATTATCAGATATAAATGCGCTTGACGGCTCAAAGTCATAACAGATGCATGCGCAGCCGCATGCCATTGCCTCAAGCAGGGCATTGGGAAAGCCTTCATAATAGGATGGGAATACAAAAAACTTTGAATTTTTCATATATTTGTAAGGATTCATGGCAAAACCGATAATCTTGATGCGGCCTTCCATGCCAAATGTATTTATCAGGTCATTCAAGTATTTCCTGTCTTGCCCGTCTCCTATAATAATCATATCTTCTTTTATCGCATCTTTTATCATTGCAAATGCATTAATAAGGTCTTCCTGCCCTTTCTGCTTGTTATACAGTCTTCCTACATTCACAATATAATCTTTAAACTCTGTATCTTCTCTCGCCAATGTATTTATTTCATTTATATCTATGCCGTTCTGTATAACAACCGACCCTATCCCCAGTCGTTGGAGTTCCAATCTCACTCCCTCGCTTACACTTATCACCCTATCGGCTTTTTTATACAATTTTTTGATATGGTTAACATAGAAATCATTGTTCAGTAGATGCACAAAGGCGCCCTTGTACTGGTTTTCTATAGATACCCTTGAGGAAATAATTAGTTTTTTACCCCCGCAGATGGATTTGATGGCCTCGATACCGATTAAATTGTTGTAATCTTCGAATGACACGAAGACATCTGCATCAATATGTCTCACCAACTCCTTCAGGTGAGAGACTCTATCGTTATATAGCTCTTCTCCTGCCTTCAGGGTCAGCCCTACATCTCTTTTTGACAGAACTAAGGCGCTCAATGCCTTTTCAGGCAGTGTATGAATTTTTACCCTTTCATCGATATCAAAGGCTATAGGCTTATTTTCAAACAGTATGATACTGACATAATTATTTTCAGCCAAATGATTTGCCAGTTTTGAGACAACCCTCTGAACACCGCCAAAGTAAAGGTTATGGGTAATGAATGTTATGTTCACAGTTTCTTCGCTATAATCCAAAAATTAGGACAAAACTCTTTACTTTTAATTACATCTAACATTAAGCCGGCAATATTGTTGAAGGCAAATAAAAGGAGCAAAACAGGCAGTAAAACAAAGTTCCGCAGGGTCTTGCTTTTACTTGCAATTGTCCATATAAACCCGTTTATCATAGAAATTATTGCCGTTCCAAAATATCCTTGATAATGAAATTCTAAAGTCTCAAAGTTATTATCGCTTAAAATCTTCCTGCTGGCATATTCGCTAAACCTGAAATAATCATATGGCATTCCATGTGCCTGAAACATAAATGGCACTGATAAAATCAAAATGCCATCCTTTTTAAGAACTCTTGAAATTTCTGCTATTGCAATAAATGGCTCATCTATATGTTCCAAAACCTGTGTTAAGAGTATAGTGTCTGCAAAACCATCATCAAATGGCAGTTTTTTAATATCGGCATTAATAAATTTTTCATTAGCATTTTTAAACATATATTTATTCGTATTCTCATTGTCAACAGCAATGTATTTATCAGCCGGACCAACTATATATTTTTTATAAGGTGAATTGCCTGACCCTATATCAAGGCAAATTCCTTTAATGTAAGGTAGGGATTTTATTATAGATGCCTTTAATTGTTGCCAGTTCAAATAAAAAACATTAGTTATATATACTTCCGGTGCCTTATTCTCACCTGTTAAAAAGGGGATAGCCTTGTATGATATAAAACTTGTAGCATTAGACAGCATAGAGAACCGTTTCACCTAATCCTATACTGTGATGTTCTATAAACATTTTATAGTCATCCCTGATTTCCTTCACCGCTGCCGCTCCTGACAACCCTGCGCCATAAATCATGCATCCCTTAGTATTCATACTCTCGCAACTATCCTTTTTAATGTCCTGACAATGTAGGCGACTTCGCTGTCTGTGAGCTTGGGATATAATGGGATAGATATCGTTCTCTCTCCTATATATTCTGCAACAGGAAAATCCCCTGTTTTGTATCCAAAGGTATTTCTGTAGTAACTGTGCAGATGTATCGGCCTGTAATTCACTGCCACGCCAACCCCTTTGTCCTGCATTTTTGCCAATATATCATCCCTGTTATCGACTAATACGGTAAACAGATGCCTTGCTGATTTTGTATTCTTGGGAACCTTTATATAGTCTATCCCTAACTTTTCGAATTCTCTTTCGTAAAAAGATGCTATTTCCTCTCTCCTTTTAAGGTTTTCTTCAACCCTTTCAAGCTGTCCGAGAAGAAGAGCTGATTGTATATCCGATATATTATATTTCCATCCCAAAAGCTTCATATCCCAATGCCTATATTCTTTGGTATATCGGCTGCTTGCATCCTTATCTATTCCGTGGAGCCTGAGCATATAGAGTTTTTCTGCCAGTTCCTTGTCATGACATACAATAGCGCCCCCCTCACCAGAGGTTATGTTTTTTGTAGCATAAAAAGAAAAACAGGCAGCATCAGAAACATTTCCGGGTATAATCCCGTCCCTTTCGCCTTCAATACAGTGGGCAGCATCTTCTATAATCTTCAAGTTATATCTATCTGCAATCCCTCTCAGCCCTTTCATATCAACCATATTTCCGTAAAGATGCACCGGGATTACAGCTTTTGTCCTATCTGTAATCTTTTCCTCAATCATAGATATATCTATATTTCCAGTGGTTCTTTCCACATCCACAAAAACAGGCTTTGCCCCGGCATGGAGAATTGCATTTGCTGTGGCGACAAAACTTAAAGGAATTGTTATAACTTCATCTCCTCGCCCTATATTGAGCGCTATTAGAGATAAATGCAATGCCGCAGTGCAAGAATTCACTGCGATGCAGTGTTCAATACCGAGATAATCTGCAAATTTTCTTTCAAATTCTTCTGTAACATGTGCATTGGTAAGAAAAATTGATTTTAAAACTTTATTAACCCTTTTAATATCCTCATCGTTTATGTCGTGTCTGAAAAACTCTATTTTCATCTGTCTTCCTCTTTAAACATATCCGATTAAACCCAAATGGATTCAATGTATCACTCTCTGTCCGTTTTTCAATACGATCGGCACATGTCTCAGCCAGAGCTGCTTCTCCCACAAATGTCTATTATCCTTGTACCATTTAATGGTCTTTCTTATCCCTTCTTCGAAGCTTGTCCCCGGCTTCCAGTTTAATATATTCGTGATTTGGGAGATACCAGCAGTATGTCTGTCTACCTGTCCGGGCCTGTTTGTAATGTATTTAATCCTTTCTTTATCAACCCCCATAATATCCGTAATGATATATGCCAATTCCTTTATTGTAATGCTCTTCCCTGTTCCGATATTGAAAGTCTGCCCGTTTACTCTCTTTGCATCTGCATTAATTACAGCATCTATAGCTTCGCAGGTATCCTCCACATAAATCCAATCCCTGCTCATCAATCCCTCCCCATGTATATGGAGATCCTCGCCTAAGATACAACTTGTAATAAATCTTGGGATTACCTTTTCCAGATGTTGCCTCGGCCCATAATTATTGAAAGGTCTTAAAATTATTGCCGGGATATCATATGTCTTAAAATAGGAATAAACCAGTCTGTCGGCACCTGCCTTTGCAGCAGCATAAGGGGTGGTGGGGTTTAAAGAATGATCTTCATCCATCTTCTCAATTTCGGCGGTTCCATAAACTTCAGAGCTTGATATATGAATAAATTTTTTTACTCTGTCCATATTCTTTAATACGGCATTCGTTATTGCCTGTGTGCCGAGGACATCTGTCTCGAAAAACTTCCTGTTGTCAAAAATCGATCTCGTAACATGGGTTTCTGCTGCGAAATGAACAACGATGTCCGCCTTTGCAACCATCGACTCAACCAAAGAAGAGTCTCTGACATCGCCATACCAGAACTCAAACCTTTCACTTGTTTCATAATGTTTTACAGGAAAGTGATCAACACTTCCCGCATAAGTCAAAAGGTCTAACACTATTATCTTGGCATCAGGATACTTATTATAAATGTAATGCACAAAATTTGACCCCATAAACCCAGCTCCGCCTGTCACTAAAAATGTTTTATTCATTCTTATGATCTCACCTTTTCTTTCTGTATTTTCAGGTTTTTATTTTTTCAGCCCCTGCTATTTTTACTTTTGCAGGAACAGGAATTATTTTGTCCCCTGTTATTATACCCATAGCCTCTTTCCCGTGATTAAATAAAATATCCAGTATAGACAAATAGGATATAAAAACATCTGTTCCCCATAAATTTTGATTGTAATAAGGATATTCGTAACAATGCCACAAAACTTTAATCCCTCTATCTTCAAAAAGAGATATATCCAGATAATTCTTGGCTGTAATACCGGATAGATAATAATTTACTTTCACATCCAAGCTATCGCGCATATAAATCAATCTCTCACTTTTTTTTGCTGATTTTGGTATTCCCATTTCTGAAGAGAATCTAAATTTGGAGAGAGATAATCCGAGATATTCACAAATGTCAAGAACCAAATGATTATCAAGTTCTGCCAGAAATTTGTACCTTTTGGGAATATGCTTTTCCAGAATGGAATACACTTCGTCGAAAAAGGGCGATTTTTTGTAAAAACTTTTTATCGTGCTGAGATGTTTATATGCCCAATCGTATCCGTATGAAATTTGAACATCTTTTATAAGATATTCAAAATACGGTCTATCTAAAGACACAGGCACAGATAACCATATCCATCCTTTATTGGTTCTAATTCTATTTCTTGTCCTCCAGTCTCTTATGGTAAATTGAGCATCGTCAAATATGACAAAAATATCAGCTTTATGCACCATGTCAAAAAAACCTATCCACGGCAGGTATGCAGGTTGCAATATGACTGCTGTATTGTTATTTTTGTTCATCGAACTCTTTCACTGTTTTATGATAATTATAATTCCATGACTTATAGGGCCAATCCTTGCAATTTTCACAAATATTGATTTTCTTAAAGTCCCCGTCAAGATGATACTGCCTGTATTGTTCAAACCTTGGATGGTTCCATAGCTCTTTCATAGAGAATTCCGTGACATTTCCTATGATATGCTCCCTTTGCAAATCATCCGCACAAAAGATTGCATCGCCATCGCTTGTAATATGTATCCTCTCAAAAGGCCAAGGGCAAGGCACCCTTTCTTCCGGATTATAAAAAGGACTCGTAAAATTCTTAGTATCGAGTACATTCCATGTAATCCATTTTCGGGATAAAACCTTATCAACTATCTTGCTCCAGTATTCTACAGCCTTTTGGTGGTCTCTCAATTTATCAGGCTGATTGATTATACTCACAATTATTTGGGGGGTCTTGTCGATAGGTGTGTAAAAACCATTTAGGCGGCCTTCCTTTCTAACGCCTTTTCAGCGGTTATCATTTCACCGTTGACGAACTTTTTTCCGGCATAAACATCCGCCAGCAAATGAGGGCTGTTCAGCGCCCTGAAGTTCT
>CAMTVO010000001.1:0-91141 GCA_947085205.1 uncultured Nitrospiraceae bacterium | reverse complement strand
GGCATTTTGTATATTCCCTTTACGGGGCTTATATAAGATAAGTGAGAAATTTTGTTATAATAAGAGGCTCTTGCAAAAGTCATAAAAAGAGAAGAGTTTGTCATTCACACGAAAGTGGGAATCCAGGGTTTCCCGTGAAAACGGGAACCTAATTCCTTTGTATAGTTCCCCGCTTTTGCGGGGACAAGTCTGGATTCCCGTTTGTACGGGAATGACGACTTTTGCAAGAGCCTCTTAAGTAAATGAATTGCAGATTATTTCTAAGAGTCGGTGATAAGGTCAAGCACCTGAAATACTTCTCATGGGGCGCCGGAGAGGTCATCGAAGAAAAACACTCGGATCTGCCCGGCGGTTTCTGCTTTGTGAGAATCGCCTTTCAGGACGGTGATGAGCGCTCATTCATAAATGACATGAACAATGAACTCTGCTGTTATTACACAGGTATCAGACTAATAGATGAATACAATATCTGGAAAACTTAAAGCCGTCAATTTACTGCCTTACAATCCTCGGGGTTATGAAGATAAGTAGCTCTTCGGAGCTTGTCTCCTTGGTCTCCCTTTTAAAAAGCCATCCAAGTATAGGAACCTTGGAAATTCCAGGCACTCCCGAGCCGCTATCCGATTCCGAGCTCTTCAGTATTCCGCCTATAACAACCGTCTCACCATCTTTTGCAAGCACCTGAGTTGATACAGACCTCGTATCTATGGCCGGATTACCCAGTGTATCTTTGTTTGTATAATCAGGTTCATCCTTATTTACTTCTATCTTCAAGAAAATTGTGCCGTCAGGCGCTACCTGTGGAGTCACGGTAATCTTTAAATTTGCATCAATATAAGTTGTTGTAAAAGTGCCCTGCGTTGCGCCTGGAGTAGTAATCGGTATCCTCTTGCCATGTCTTATAATCGCCTGCTCATTTTCAAGAGTCATAATCTTCGGCGTTGAAAGCAGTTTTGCCTTGCCAATAGCTTCAATTGCAGACAGCCTTACATCCAAGCCAAGGGTCTGCGCTGCATTTAAATAGCCGAGCGTTATAGCGCTTGTAGGAGAGACAATCTTTGTAGTAGTAGCAGGCAGGTTTATCAGGCCTGGCGATCTTCCAACTGTCGGTAAGTTTGGAGCGGAACCCACGATGTTAGTATTCTGGTCTCCCATTTTAGGTGTCCACCTTAAACCCCACTCAACACCAAGGCTCTTTGAAAAGTTGGTGCTCACCTCGATAATTCTCGACTCAATAAGCACCTGCGGGGTAGCCTTATCAAGAGTCTCTATAAGTTTCTTGATTTCATTAAGACCCGATGTTATATCCTTAACAATCAAGGAGCGTGTCCTCGTATCAGTACTTATGCTGCCCCTTGGAGAAAGCACTTTTGCCTTATCTATGGAGTCTTTAACTTTATCGACATTGGCGTAGTTCACAACAAATACTTTTGTCTCTACATCCTCCGCCTTACCAAAGACCTCTTTTGTTTCGACAACAGCCTTTCTTTCATCTTGAAATGCCTTTATTGTCGCAACCCTGATGACATTCTTTTCAACCACTTTTTCGAGATTAAAAGTCTTTAATATCACATCCAACGCCTGCTCCCAAGGCACATTCATGAGCTTCATTGTTATCTTTCCCTTTACATCGGGATGAACGACAATATTATATCCGCTGACATCGCCCAAAAGCCTCAGAATAGGAACTATATCGGCATCCTGAAAATCCAGGGAAACTAAGTTAGAGTTTGGAGTTTGGAGTTTGGAGTTTGGGGCTTTCTGAATATCATCCCTTTTTGCCAAATCAATTTTCCTATCTTTAAAAGCAATATCAACTATTATTTCATCCTCCATCGCAACTATTTCGGTATCAGCCTTTCCTTCGATGTCCAGTATAAATCTCACTATCCCTTTTTCAGCCTTATATTTAAGGTCTTTAACAGGAGACGGTATGCTGGACGGCAGGGATGCCTTCATCACCACATCAGGGATGTCTATAATAATCTTTCCGTCAAGCTCAAATACAGCAGGCTCCGGCATTATTCCATCGCCTTTTATAACAAACTCAATACCTTCATCAGTCTTATCAAATAAAACAGCCGCTATCTCTTTTGCGGCGCTGCCTGTCTCAGACTTGGCTTCAACTCTGCGGTCATGCCTTGTCTTATCGGCTTGCGTCTCTATGTAAAGCATAAGCGTATCACCTTTTATCTCCGGCTTAATGCCGGAAGGAGACTGCAGAAGAATATCCAGCCGTGAAGTAATCACAGGCATTTCAATCTGAGAAGGTGTTATTTCGGTTATGCCTGCCTTCTGAAAAAAAATCTTTTCCTTAAATTTTCCAAGGCCCACACCTTCCATATCTACAATAACCCTGAATGGGTCCGCAGGGTTGTATATCTTGTATTTTATAGGCCCGCTGATTTTGATTGCGACAACGTTGTCAAGCGCCTCAATGTTTGTGATTTGATAATTACTTGCATATGAATTAGCAGTAAGCAGTAAGCAGTAAGCAGTAAGCAAGAAAACAAATATTCTCATCATTCCTCCTCCCTGCGGAGTTTTAAGATGAAGTCCTTAGGACTAAGGACTCCTCTATAATCTCTTACGCTCTCTCTAATGATAACAGAATCCTTTGTGATTTTATACACCTTTCCCCCATGCAAACCCAGCTTGGCTCCTTCTTTAATGGTGTATGATTTGCCGTCGGGAAGTGTGATTGCCGCATAATATTTGGTCTTGTCCCATAATACGGCTATGAGCTTAAATTCAGAAACTTCATAGCTTTCTATAGGAATAAGCCCTTTCTGCGGCTTAGCCTCTGCCTTGAAAATAAGCGGTATGAAAGGATCTCTCTTTTTACCGGCAGTATATTCATAGGCAGTAGAGGTCTTTGTTGTTTCTTCTGCAAAGGCAACAATAGCGCCAATGATGGAAGCGATGCATAGAATCGAAAGTATTAATAAAAGCCTTGTTTTCATTTCTTCTTCTCTTTCTCTTTTGCCGCTTTTTCCAATTCCTTCCTCTCTTTTTCCGGAATAAAAGAGTATGTCATGGCAGTAAAGCTTACATTCAATGCCGCGCCCTTCTGTTTCTGCTCTATCGTCTTCACATTTATATTAGATACATTGACAACCCTGCCGAGTCTCGTTATATTGCTGAAAAACTGCCCGAATCTGTGATAACCACCGCGCATCTCGATGTCAACAGGTATCTCGTAAACTTCCTTGCTCGGATGAACAGACTTTTCTCTCGGCCTCCATGAGACAATCTGGAGTCCCGACTTTATGCCGAGTTCCGAGACCTGCCTAAGAAGTCCCGATACCTCCTTTTCCTCCGGCAGTTGCAACTGAAGCTCGAAAAGTTTGCTTTTCAGCCTTTCATTTTCTGCCATTAATGCCGGGAGTTTTTCTGCATTTTTTTGCGCTGTTTGAATTTCCTTATTCTGCTTATCGACTTCTACAGACAATTTACTCCGCTCTTCGACAGCAGGCATTATAAAGAAGACCGCAAAGAGAACAGTTGTAAGCAATGCAGGCAGTACAAGCAGCAGTTTCTTTTTCGATGGAGAAAGATTCTCGATGTCAAACCCGATTTTTAGCGCCATAGCTGCACTACACCCTCACCTTAAAATTTAAATTGAATCTGTAAACCTGAACCTTCTCAAATTCGACCTGTTTTGATTCTTCCAGATATATATCAATAAAATTTTCCGACCTTTTCAAATTTTCAACATAAGTTACTATATCGATATTCGTAAATGCATATCCTTCCAGCCTTACGCCGTTTTCTTTATATGTCATCGAAGACAGCCAGACGCCTTCAGGTATCGCCGCACTCACATCATTAAGTATTCTTACAGGAACAGCCTGGTTCTTTCTAAGTGTATCTATAAGGGTGTTTCTCTGTTGGATTTCTTTATTCAGCGTTTCGTATTTCTTCACTTCGTTTATTTTTCTGGTCAGCTCGGTCAATTTTGCCTTATTTGATTCGCTTTGCTTCCTCAAACTAGATGCCATGGATGCAAGCACAAATGTAATAAGCCCCATTACAAGAAGCGCTGCACCACTGGCAATGCCAATTGTTACAAGGAAGTTTGCAGTACCTCTTAGTTTTCTCTTTTTCTTCTTTTCGGCTAAAAGGTTTATCCTTATCATTACCGATCTCCAACGCGCCTTAATGCGAGCCCAACAGCCACAGCAGCTATAGGAGCAATCTCTTTTATATAAGCTGCATCAAGCTTTTCAGGGATTCTTATATTTTTGAACGGGTCTGCAACCTCTACCTCTATGCCGAGCCTGCCTGCCATCGCCTCCGGAAAACCCTTTATAATAGCTGCCCCGCCGCTCAGGATAACCCTGTCTATCTCTTCCTCTCCTACGCTGCTCCTGAAGTATTCGAATGACCTGTAAAGCTCGGCATATATCTCCTCTGAGGCGGAATTGATGGCAAGCTGCACATCTGCCGGAAAAACGCCTTCCACCGCGCGCCCCATCTTCAGCCTCTCCGCGTCCTCTCTCGACACCCCCAGTTCTTTCTCGAGCGCCTCTGTATGATGATTGCTTCCTATGGCGCTGTCCCTTGTGAAGACCGGCAAGCCGTTCTGGAGTATGTTTATATTTGTAGCGCTTGCGCCTACATTAATCAATGCTATATTTTTTCTTTCGGCAATACCGTAATTCATCTCATACATATTGCTGATGGCAAATGAGTCGACATCCACAATAACCGGATCAAGTCCCGCCTTCGCGACAACTTCTTGATAATCCTTTATTACAACTTTCTTAACAGCCACAAGCACCACATCCATTTGCCCTTCTTCGTCAAGTTTCGGTCCGAGTATCTGGAAGTCTATCTCCACATCTTTGATATCAAACGGCACATACTGTTCTGCCTCGTATTTGATGGAAGCTCCGAGTTCATCCTCGGTCATAAGAGGTATCGTTATCTTCTTTATAATTACAGATGAGTGGCCTGAAACGCTAATTACAGCATCGTTCCTTTTTATGCCCGCCTTCTTTAACAACTCCTTTATAGAGATAATGAGTTTGTTCTTATCAGCAATGACTCCGTCGCCGATAATACCCGGCTGAACAGGAATCATATCAAAAAGGGCAAGCTCATAGCCTGTCTTGGTGTCATTAATCTGTACGGCTTTGATATAAGCCGAACCAATGTCAAGCCCTATAGGATTCTTCTTTTTAAACATGTTTAGTTAATAATTACAGAAAACACAACGATTGTCAATAACCGAAAAATAGAGAGGGAAGGGGGATTATAAGGAATGACAGTCTTCTATGTCTATTTTTAGGAATAAGTTATAGCGGTATATCCACTTTTATATTCAACTCTCTCAACTGTTTCGGCTCGACAATCGAAGGCGCGCCGCTCATAAAACACACTGCCTTCTGTGTTTTGGGGAATGCGATGACATCCCTTATGGAGTGCGCTCCGACCATCAGCATCACCAGCCTGTCAAGACCGAGTGCAATTCCGCCGTGCGGAGGCGCTCCATATTCGAGGGCATCAAGCAAAAAACCGAATTTTACTTTTGCCTCGTCTTCGGATATCTTCAGTATCTCGAACATCTTCTTCTGTACATCCTTCCTGTGGATACGGATGCTGCCTCCGCCTATTTCATAACCGTTCAACACAATATCGTATGCCTTTGCCTTTAAAGCAGTCAACAGTGAACGGTGAACAGTGAACAGTTCCGGTGAAGACATCTCTATAGATAACATTTTTTCTATATCCTCATCTATAGGTGAAGTAAATGGATGGTGCATGGCTGTAAATCTGCCGCCTTCTTCGTCCCATTCCAGAAGCGGATAATCTGTTACCCACAAAAATTTAAATCCATCTTGTATAAGATTCAGCCTCTTGCCGAGCTCAAGCCTCATGCGGCTCAGTACATCATGGACAACCTTCTCCTTGTCTGCAACAAAGAGCATCATATCTCCCTCAGATGCATAGAGCCTCTCAGCCATCTGCCTCAGAATCTCTTCAGGGAAGAATTTTGCAATGGGTGATTCAAAGCCGTTCCTGACCTTTATCCATGCAAGTCCCTTTGCGCCGAAGGATTGTGCCTCCTCTGTAAGCATATCTATCTCTTTTCTGGAAAGTCCTGCCATCCCTTTGCCGTTAATGGCCTTTACCCTGCCGCCAGAATGGATAGCATCAAGGAAGACCTTAAATGTTCCTTTCGCTGCCAAATCAGCCATATCCTTTAATTCAAGTCCGAATCTCATGTCTGGCTTGTCATTGCCGAACCTATCCATCGACTCTTTATAGTTGAGCCTTTCAAATGGCACTGTCATCTCAATATTAAGGACATCCTTGAAAAGCCTCTTAATCATTCCCTCGATAACATCAATAACATTTTCCTTATCAATGAATGACATCTCCATATCAACCTGCGTAAATTCGGGCTGCCTGTCTGCCCGCAAATCCTCATCCCTGAAACACCTGACTATCTGGAAATACCTTTCGAGTCCTGATACCATGAGTATCTGCTTAAAAAGCTGGGGCGACTGCGGAAGCGCAAAGAAGTGGCCGGGATTGAGACGGCTCGGAACAAGATAATCCCTTGCACCTTCAGGTGTAGATTTTGTGAGCATTGGTGTCTCTATCTCGAGGAATCCTTTTTCATCAAGATAATCCCTTATAACCTTTGCGGCCCTGTGCCTGACAATTAAATTACGCTGGAGTTCAGGCCTTCTTAAGTCAAGATATCTGTACTTCAGCCTTAAAGACTCGGACGCCTCTGCTGCCTCTTCCATAGGGAACGGCAAGGGGGACGACTCATTTAAAACAGTCAGTTTTTTTGCATAAAGCTCCACCATTCCTGTGGGGATATTCGGATTCTCTGTCCCTTCGGGTCTTTTTCTAATCTCTCCTGATACTGATATAACAAACTCGCCCCTTAAATCATGGGCAAGCTCGTGCGCCTCTTTTGAGGCATCGGGACTGAAGACAACCTGAGCGATACCGCTCCTGTCCCTTAAATCCACAAATATCAAGCCTCCGTGGTCTCTTCTTCTGAATACCCATCCGGCAAGGCTCATGTTGGAGCCTATGTCAGACTCCATGATTTCACCGCACCATTTATCGCGAACCATAAAACCTCCAACAAATTTAATTGGAGTAATGGAGTGTTGGAGTATTATCTGTCTTGCCTAAAATTACTTTGTTACCCAATACTCCACTACTCCAGCACTCCAGATTATTTATCTTCACTTCAGCTTTTTAATTTCTTCTTGCGCCAGACGCCTTATCTCTCCCGGCTTTAAATCCCCGAGCTTTATACCGTTAATCGCAATCCTTTTCAGCCTGATCACAGGATGCCCTACCTTTTCGAGCATCCTCCTTACCTGCCTTTTCCTGCCCTCATATATAGTTATCTCTACCCATGAGTTACTTTCCGTCTGCCTTATTCTCTTTACTTTTGCCGGCGCTGTTAAGCCGTCTTCCAGTCTTACGCCCTTCCTCAAATTCTCCATTCCGCCTTCATCGATGATTCCTTTTACCTTAACCGCATAGGTCTTTGGTATCTTTTTAGACGGATGAATTATCGAATGTGCAAAATCACCGTCATTGGTTATAAGCAGAAGTCCTTCAGAGTCATAATCAAGCCTGCCTGCAGGGAAGACCCTGTATTTTATACTCTTTAAGAAATCTTTTATCGTAGGCCTTTCCTCCGGGTCGGAAAGGGACGTTACAACGCCTGCGGGCTTATTTAACATCAGATATATTTTAGGTTCCGGCTTTGTTAAAAGCTTTCCGTCAACTTTTATATGGTCTTTTGCAGGGTCTGCCTTCATTCCAAGGACTGCCGTCTTTCCATTTACCGTTACCCTGCCTTCGATTATGAACTCCTCTGCCTTTCGCCTCGAAGCTATACCCGTCAGGGCAAGGATCTTTTGAATTCTCTGCTCCATGCCCTAAAGCTTGATCTCCACATATGCCCTTTCACGCAGCCCTTTAATCCAGTTCCTGTATTCCTTGTTGAACTTCTCCTCCAACAGCTTCTGCCTTACCATCTCTCTCAATTCCTGCAGGCTCTTGATCTCTTTTTTATCGTTCAGCCTGATTATATGAATACCATTGCCGCCCCAGAAAGGCTCGCTCACATCGCCTGCCTTCATCTTCGAAAGGACGTCAAGAAAATCCTTTGACATGTCGGACTTCCTGATAAAACCAAGCTCCCCACCGCTACTTGCGCTCGCGTCTTCGGAGTGCTGTCTTGCAACCTCCGAAAAGTTTTCTCCTGTCTTTATCTTTTTGTATATCTCAGCCGCTTTTTCTTCGATCTGCTTTCTGTCACCCGTCTTTCTGAAAAATATATGGCTTATATTAAAGCCGTCGCTTTCCTTTGCCACATCCTTATTTTCTGAGAGATATTTATCAACCTCGCCTTCGGTCACAAGGATCTTGCTTTTTACCTCCTGCTCCACAACGCGGCTTATTGTTATCTGCTCTGAAAGTTTCTTTCTATACTCAGCGAGGGTAAACCCTTCCTTGCCGATAGCTTCTTTAAACACTTCGTCCGTCATTGAGTATTTCTTCTTTATGTTTTCTATAGCCCTGCTCACATCTTCGTCGCTTACAGAGACGCCTGCCTTTGCCGCCTCCTGAAGCTGAAGCCTCATATCGATAAGGCTCTCCAGAAATTCCTGTTCATTTTCCTTGAAAAACCTGCGTTTATCTTCGTCCTTCATTGTCTTCATCCCATCAGTAGCCTCGAACTCCATCGCCTTGTAAAGGTCGCTCCATGTTATTACCTCTTTGTTCACTATAGCCATGATCTTATCGAGCAGTATGGCGCTGTTTACAATTGTTGCATACCCGAGCAGCATGACGCAGATACCAAGTAATATTTTTCTAAGCATAATCAAACCTCCATTTTAGCTCATGGCTGATGGCTCATGGCAAAAAACTATGCGCTATTTTAGCACATTCTCGTCAGTTGTTCTCCAGTGAGCATGTCAACAATCCGTGTGCCGCCTATTGATGTCTTGAACAAGACCATTCCTTTGGTTTTGGGGTCATTATCCGTAACTTCACCGATTATTGTTGCGTTTTTTCCCAAAGAGTGTTTTCTCATTTCTTCAACGAGTGATTCGGCTTTATCCGGCGAGACAACTGCGATAAGGATTCCTTCATTCGCAACATAAAGCGGGTCTAAACCAAGCAGTTCGCAGGCGCCAATTACACCTGATGATATGGGCAACAGATTCTCATAAATGGTAATACAACTGCCTGAATCGCCAGCCATCTCCTTCAATGTAGTTGCAACTCCTCCCCTTGTCGGATCCCTCATCATTTTAATTGCGGATTGTTTTGATACATCAAGCATAACTTCCACAAATTCGTTTAAAGGCGCTGTATCGCTCAAAACAGGCGGGTCAAAGGAAAGGCCGTTCCTCTTTGATAAAACAGCTATGCCGTGGCTCCCTATCAATCCGCTCACTATTACTTTATCACCTGCCTTAATTTTATTCGGGCCAAGCTCTATCCCATCCGGAATTATTCCAAAACCGCTTGTATTTATAAATATGCCGTCCCCTTTGCCCTTATCAACGACCTTTGTATCCCCTGCAACTATTTTCACATCGGCTTTTTTTGCAGCCTCTGACATGGAGGAAAGGATAGCTTTAAGGTCATGCATCGGAAAACCTTCTTCGATAATAAAGCCTACAGAAAGATAAAGCGGCCTTGCACCAACCATTGAGAGGTCATTTACAGTGCCGTTTACTGCAAGCCCGCCGATATTTCCGCCCGGGAAAAAGATAGGAGAAACCACATAGGAATCTGTGGTAAAAGCAAACCTAAACTCCGAACTCCGAACGGCTCGACTGAGCTCGCCGAAGTCTCCGAACTCCGAACTTTTAATTACCGCTGAGTCGCTGAGTTCCTTCAAACCAAATTCAGGAACAAAATATTCCTTAATCAACCGGTACATCAATATGCCGCCGCCGCCGTGTCCTAAAAGTATTTTTTCCATTCTATCTTTCTACGAGAGGATGAACCTCTATAATCTCAGAGAATATGCTTTCTCTCTTGGGTCCGACGGCGGTTATGTAATACGACCTCTTTGAAGAAAGAGGATCGTTATCCGTAAAGGCGGGTAAAATCGACTCCCCTATTAATTTGAATTCCGTCTCCGATGCTTTTTTTCTGTAAACCCTGTATCCCTTAACCCATGTTTCTTTATTTTCATCCCATATGAGATAGACCTTTTGACTGGAGGGAACATATTTGACTTTATTCGGTTTTGAAGGAACAAAGGACCCGGGGTTAATCTCAAGTTCTTCCGACGGATAGCCTTCATCTTTGATGTCTGTATCAAGAAGCGCTCTGACACTATAATAGACAAGCCTATCTTTTTCCACCTTGTCGCTAAAGGAGGTTTCGGTTAGAGGTGTGGTGTTTAAAGGCGGTGATGAATATTTACCTTTCTCATAGCTCTTATAGATATTGTATTTAAACTCATTGCGGACCCGATCCCACTTTATTTTTATGGAATCGCTTGTTACAGAATAAGATAATCCCGCAGGCTTTTCAGGAAGAACCGAAGGCTTTACCTTTATAATCGGAGAGTCGTCGCTTATGATGTCCCTTAGGCTGTATACGCGAATTTTATAGAAATAAAGATTTCCTACCTTGAAGTCCTTGTCAATGAATTGTGATGCATCATTCTTTATAAAACCAAGATTTTTAAACTCCGGACTCCTGACTCCTGATTCCTGACTTTTTATTTCTGCCTTCTCTATATAGAAACCCTTAATTTTTTTTCTTTCAGATGCAGGATACGACCACGAGATTATAAGTTCATCATCGCGATGAACTGCCCTTATTTCCTTGACAGGCATTGGTTTTTCAAAGGTCTTGAGAGTTGGGTCGCCTTTTTTCCCGCAGGAGGCAAAAAGTAACATGCATAAAACAATTGTACTAATCTGAAATGGTCTTCTCAATTTCATTTCAACCTTTTCTTAAACCTCTTTATTTGTTCCTTCACCATTGAAGGCGATGTGCCGCCGTATGATTTTTTTGCATTCACAGATTCTGATATGCCGATGAACTTATAAATGTCACTGCCTATAACATTCGAGAATGATTTATATTCCGCGATGCTTAAATCAGAAAGCCCCTTGCCTTTATCAATGCAGTGCCTGACTACCCTGCCTGTTATTTCATGGGCAGTTCTAAAAGGTATACCTTTTCTAACAAGATATTCGGCAATATCAGTTGCAGTGGAAAAGGCTGCATCTGCTGTATCCTTCATTCGTTTCTCATTGAATTTTATTTTGGGAAGCATCTGGATAAGGGCATTCAATGTCAATTTCACTGTATCAACTGTATCAAAGACAGGCTCTTTGTCCTCCTGCATGTCTCTATTGTAAGTTAGAGGCAGGCCTTTCATTGTTGTAAGAAGGCTTACAAGACTACCGTAAACCCTGCCTGTCTTTCCACGCATCAATTCAGCCACATCAGGATTCTTCTTCTGCGGCATTATGCTTGAGCCTGTGGTAAAGGCATCCGGCAATTCGATAAAAGAGAATTCTTCAGAAGACCAGAGGATTAATTCTTCTGCCACCCTTGATGCATGCATCATGAATATGGAAGAGCAGGAGAGAAACTCAATGGAAAAATCCCTATCAGAAACAGAATCCATACTGTTTTCTGAGATAGAATCAAATCCCAAAAGTTCGGCCACATAATGCCTGTCTGTTGGAAGCGTTGTGCCTGCAAGGGCGCATGAGCCAAGCGGCAGAATATTGATACGCTTTAATGCATCCTCAAATCTCGTCTTATCCCTTTCAAACATCTGTGCATATGCCATCAGGTGATGGGACAAAAGCACAGGTTGAGCCCTCTGCATATGCGTATATCCGGGCATGATGACATCGAGATTCTTCTCTGCCATATCTGCAAGCACTGTTTCAAGGGTTTCCAGAAGCGAGATTATCACTTTGACCTCTGCCCTCAAATAAAGTCTGATGTCCAGAGCAACCTGATCATTCCTTGAACGCGCGGTATGGAGCCTGCCGCCGACATCACCGATATTCTCGATAAGGGCAGACTCTATATTCATATGGATGTCTTCAAGTTCTTCCTTAAACACAAATCTGCCCTCTTCTATCTCTCTGTATATTTCCTTCAAACTTTTGATAATTTTATCAGCATCTTTTTTGAGAATGATGTCCTGTTTTGCAAGCATCTTAGCGTGGGCTATGCTTCCTTCAATATCGTATTTCCATAACCTTTTGTCAAAGGAAATAGACTCTGTGTATTTCTCCACAATACCGTCTGTTTTTTCCTTAAACCTTCCTGCCCACGGTTTTTTCATATGTCTATTCTTCTTCCTTCTGCTTTTGCCTCTCCGCTATGATCTTTTGCGCGATATGAGCAGGTACTTCTTCATAGTGCGACGCCTCCATGGAATACAACCCCCTGCCTGATGTTATGCTCTGAAGCTGGTTTGCATATGTAAGCATCTCTGCCATAGGCACAAGGGCCAGTATCTTCTGGTTTGAGCCTGCCTGCGGCTCAACCCCCTGAACCTTTCCGCGCCTCGAATTCAAATCTCCTATCACAGAGCCGAGCGTATCATCAGGAACTATCACCTCAACCTTCATTATTGGCTCAAGAAGAACAGGCTTTGCATCCTGAAAAGCCTTCTTTAAAGCCATCGAGCCTGCTATCTTAAATGCCATTTCAGAAGAATCAACCGAATGATAAGAGCCGTCATATAATGTTGCCTTCATATCAACCACCTGATAACCTGCGAGTATTCCTTCTTTCATTGTCTCAATTATCCCCTTTTCAACAGCAGGCCTGTACTGCTGTGGTATTACGCCGCCGACAATCTTATCGAAAAACTCGTATCCTCCGCCCCTTGCTAAAGGCTCTATCTCTATCCAGCAGTCTCCGTACTGGCCGCGGCCTCCAGACTGCTTCTTGTATCTGCCCTGCGCCTTTGCAGAAATCCTTATTGTCTCCCTGTAAGGGATCTTCGGAGTCTTCATTACGACTTCAACGCCGAATTTTCTCTTTAACCTCTCTAATGCCACTTCGAGATGAACCTGTCCCATTCCTGAGAGTATCATCTCCTTCGATTCCTCGTCCCTCGTAAAATGAAGTGTCGGGTCTTCCTCCAAAATCCTGTGGAGGCCTGAGCTTACCTTTTCTTCATCACCCTTGCTCTTTGGCGCAATGGCATATGATATTATGGGATCTGCAAATTTTACCTTTTCTAAAATTAAAGGATTATGTTCTTCGCACAATGTATCGCCGACATTAGTATCTTTAAGTTTTACAACCGCTGCGATTTCACCCGGGCCAATGGATTGTGCAGGAATATGTTTTTTGCCTAAAAGATAGAAAACCTGCCCTACTCTCTCTTTTGTTCCCGTATTCGCATTTAATACTGTCGAATCTGCCTTCAATACACCGGAATATACTCTGAATATGGAAAGCTTGCCTGCATAAGGGTCTGCAACGGTCTTAAAGACATATGCAGTTAGCGGGTCTGTCTCGGCAGGCTTTCTTTCCATTTCCTTGCCCTCTTTGGGATGCTTTCCCCTTACAGGAGAAATCCTGCTCATCTCAACAGGAGACGGCAGACAGAGGAGCATTGCGTCTATAAACTGTGCTATTCCTGCATTGATGGTAGCAGCGCCGCACGCCACAGGAATAAACCTTCTTGTAAGAGAGCCTTCCTTTACTCCTTTCATAATTTCTTCAGCAGTCAATTCTCCGCCTTCGAGATATTTCTCCAGAAGGGAATCGTCCGACTCTGCAATCTTTTCTACAAGCTTTTTCCTGTATTCATCGGCATTACCTTTTATATCCGAAGGGATTTCGGTCTCGACACTCTTTCCATTCTCAGACATATATGCCTTCATGGATATAAGGTCAATTATGCCTTTAAAGTTTTCGCCTTCTCCGATAGGTATATGCAAGGGTATGGCCTCAGACTCAAAGGATTTTTCGAGTTCACCGAGCGCTCTATAGAAATTTGCGGATTCCTTGTCCATCTTGTTTATGAATACTATCCTCGGCACTTCGAATTCGCAGGCGTATTTCCATACCTTTTCTGTCTCTGCCTTAACACCAGATATGGCGCTGACAATTACTACCGCGCCGTCAGAAACCCTCAAACAGCCTCTTGTATCTTCTATAAAGTTAATAAAGCCGGGTGTATCTATGAGATTTATCCTGTTTCCCTTCCATGTGCAATAAGCAATGGCTGATGTAACGCTTATCTTCCTTGCAATCTCCTCAGGCTCGTAGTCGGTGGTCATATTTCCGGCCTCAGTGTTTCCCATCCTGTCGATAGCGCCTGCGTTAAAGATAACTGCCTCTGTAAGCGAAGTCTTGCCCGCGCCGCTGTGCGCGATTACAGCGATGTTTCTGATCTTTTCGACATCTACCCGTGCCATATTTACCCCCTCTTTTTAGTGAATAGTGATTAGTGAACAGTGGTCAGTAGTTAGAAAATAGTAATCTCCTGACTATAGGCACTACTGGCCACTGATTACTAACCACTGAGCACTTTTATTATTACCGGCATGTATTCCTTTTTGCCTTCATACCTTTTCGTCCAGAATTTCATAAAAAGGAAGCTCAGCGCAAACAGGCCGAAACCTCCCATGGCCGATACAATGTCAGGGTCCATATTAGGCAAAAGCTTACTTAAGTATTCCTTTCCGATAACAGCGCCGATTATGAGCATTATGGACGGTATGCCGTAAATAAAAACAGTGCCTTTTAGATAGGTGTATGATTTGAATGCGAGTCTGACAGTATCACCGACCCCTGCCTTTGCCTCGTTTACGGCCTCGATTTCAGCCTCATTTCCCATCATCTTACAAACAGAGCCGCCGGGGCATGAGTCGCATCCGCTCTGTCTCTGAACAGTTACGATAGCCTTCGGTCCGATAACCTCTTTTACCACTCCGGTTTCTTCCACTTCACTCCTTTTCTTTCAAAAGCTTATATTCAATGCTGTCAACCAGCGCTTGCCATGAAGCCTCGATTATGTTTTCTGAAACGCCGACAGTTCCCCACTTGCTCTCATTATCGCCTGATTCAATCAAGACGCGCACCCTGGCTAAAGTTCCTTTCCCTGCCGTGAGGACACGGACTTTATAATCATGAAGCTTTACGCTTTTGAGTTCAGGATAAAATTTTTCAAGCGCCTTTCTCAAAGCATTATCAAGGGCATTCACAGGACCGTTGCCTATAGCGGCAGTATGCTCTACGTTTTTACCGACCCTCACCATAATGGTCGCTTCGCTGTACGGCTCCTCCTTTTCCTTTCTCTTTTCATCAATAACCCTGAATCCTATAAGGTCAAAGAACCTTCTATGAAGTCCCAGCGCCTTCTTCATAATAAGTTCAAATGATGCCTCTGCTCCCTCGAACTGAAAGCCCTGATGCTCCAAATCTTTTAATGTATCAAGAACGCTCTGAATCTCAGGAGAGTCTGCCTCAAGGTGGATATTGAACTCCTCGGCCTTTCTAAGGATATTGCTCTTACCGGCAAGGTCTGATATCAGTACTCTTGTTGAATTGCCTACAAGTTCCGGCCTGATATGCTCGTATGTCTCCGGCCTCTTTCTTACTGCGCTTACATGAATTCCGCCCTTATGTGCAAAGGCGCTGTCACCGACAAACGGCTGGCGCTTAAAATGCCTGAGGTTGGATATCTCATTTACAAACCTCGACGCATCCCTTAATTTTTTGAGATTTTCATCAATCAGACATTTGTATCCAAGCTTTATTTGCAGATTTGGAATAATAGAGACAAGATTGGCATTACCGCACCTTTCCCCAATCCCATTGATAGTTCCCTGAACTTGAACAGCGCCTGTTTCAACAGCAATTATTGAGTTTGCCACTGCGCATTCAGAGTCATTGTGGGCATGAATGCCCAGAGGCTTTTTTATTTTTTTTGCTACATCCTGCATTACCTTTTTTATGTTATTCGGGAGAGTGCCGCCGTTTGTATCGCATGGTATTATGCGGTCTGCGCCTGCGTCCTGAGCCGCAAGCAGGCATTTTATGGCGAATTCGGGATTGTCCTTATAGCCGTCAAAAAAATGCTCTGCATCGAAGAATACCTTTTCAACATGTTTTTTAAGGTATGCAATGGAGTCATAGATGATGTCAAGGTTTGCCGCAAGGGAAATCTTCAATGCCTCTTTTACATGGAAATCCCATGTCTTTCCGTATATTGTGACAATCATTGCCTTTGATTCAACGAGGGTCTTTATATTATGGTCATCTTCAACACGATGCTTTGGCCTGTGGGTACTCCCAAAGGCAACAACCACGGAGTTTTGGAGCGGCAGCTTTCTAACCTTTTTAAAATACTCCGCATCCTTTGGATTGGAGCCGGGCCAGCCGCCCTCGATGTAATGCACACCTAATTCATCAAGCTTTTCCGTAATACGCAGCTTGTCCTCGACAGAGAAGGCGATGTCCTCTGCCTGCGAGCCGTCCCTTAAAGTTGTATCATATATCTCAATATGTCTCATATCTCTTATCCCGCTTATTTGCCGCCAGTTAATCCGAATGCATCATGCAGCACCCTTACTGCAAGCTCCGTATACTTTGCATCTATCAGACATGACACCTTAATCTCAGATGTGCTGATAGCCATAATGTTTATCCCGTGCTTTGCAAGAGTATCGAACATCTGGGCTGCTACTCCTGAATGAGTCCTCATGCCGACGCCCACCACAGATATCTTTGCAATGTCTTCCCTCAGGTCAACACCCTTTGCCTCAAGCTCCTTTGCTATATCTTCAGTGAGCTTTAATGCCTTCCCGCTGTCTGTTTTTGGAACAGTGAATGATATATCTGTAGCCATTTCATCTTTATCTTTGGCGCTGCTTATATTCTGGACAATCATGTCAACGACTATATTTGCATCTGCAATGCCCTTAAAGAGCTTTGCGGCAATTCCAGGTTTATCAGGCACTCCAAGCACGGTAATCTTTGCCTGGTTTTTATCATGTGCAACTCCAGATACTACAACCTTCTCCATATCCTCATCCTCCTTGGTAACAAGTGTCCCTGGATTATCGTTAAAGCTTGACCTGACGACAACAGGCACATTGTATTTCATAGCAAACTCCACAGACCTCGTCTGCAAAACCTTCGAGCCCAGGCTTGCAAGTTCAAGCATCTCTTCATACGATATTTTGTCCATCTTCTTTGCCTCGGGAACTATACGCGGGTCTGCCGTATAAACGCCGTCGACGTCGGTATAAATCTCGCACAAATCTGCATCAAGCGCCGATGCTATTGCTACTGCGGAGAGGTCAGAGCCTCCCCTTCCGAGGGTTGTTACGTCCTCGTTTTCTGTTATGCCCTGAAAACCTGCAACGACAATCACATAACCTTCATTCAGCGCCCTCTTCGCCCTTTCTGCTGTTATCTTCTCTATCTTTGCCTTTGTATGGACAGCGTCGGTTATTATCCCCATCTGCCTTCCTGTAAATGCCTTCGCCTTATGTCCGAGTTCCTCGATTGCCATAGCGGTCAGGGCGCTGGTTACGCGCTCTCCTGATGAAAGGAGAAGGTCCATCTCCCTCTCGCTGGGGTTGGATGATAATTGATAGGCAAGGTTTATCATTTTATCGGTCTCTCCTGCCATTGCAGAGACTACAACAACGACTTTATTGCCTTGCTTTGCAGCCCTCGAAACACGCTCGGCAACAGCCTTTATCCTTTCCACATTCGCAACAGAAGTGCCGCCGTATTTCTGAACAATAAGCATTAATCAAGAACCTCCTTTATGTCCATTGTAAAAATTAAATGTACACCCCGTTAGAATGCCCCGACCTTCTAACGGGGTAAAGTAATATAACATGGAAAAGCAAACAACCTCAAATAGTTATCCCAAAAAATGCAATTGAACGTTAATCATGAGTAGGCATGGGCGGATAAAAGGCTTTACCATCGCCACCTTTGTGCGACAAAGCGACATTAGTTAATTAACTATAGTGCGACAGTTAAATTATGGAATAAATCACTTTTCTTACCCCCTGATTAAGCTTGCCCTCTGGATTCCCCGATTAAATCGGGGAATGACAAGGGGGTCGGGGAATGACGCAAAAGTTTTGGGAATTTTATACTTGATTATTGGAGTTTATTTGGAAATTGGCACTTGGTTATTGGAATTTTCCATTTATTGATATAGTTTATGCTTATATATGTACTCTTCCACTGGTTCAGGCAAAAGGTATTTTATGCTCTTACCCTCCTTTAAGAACCTCCTTATCTCTGTAGACGATATGCCTAACGGTGTCATTTTAAGGGGAATGACCCTTCTTCCACTTTTTAATTTTAGTTCAGAGTCTTCTAATTTGTAACCTGCAACTTGTAACCTGTTAGTGTCTTTTTTTTCTTTCAACTCGTTACTCATTACTTGTAACTTGTTACTGTCTTTAATGTACGGCGACTTCATAATATCCTTAAAATCAAAACCCGGCCTTGTTACCAATATAAGGTCAACCATGCTTACAAGCGCATCAGGCTGCCACCAGTTGGGCATATCCAAGAAGGCATCTATGCCGAGAATAAAAAAGAGCTCGTCATCAGGATAGATTTCTCGAAGCCTTTGGAGCGTGTTGACTGTATACGATTTCTCTGTTTGCCTTATTTCTATATCAGAGACGACAAAATTCACATTCGAAACAGTCGCAAGCCTTGTCATGGTATATCTGTGAAATGCGTCTATCAAATCGACTGCCTTAAGAGGCGGATTGCCGGAAGGCATAAAGATAACCTTATCGAGACTAACCTTATACCTTGCCTCTTCTGCAGCCCTCAAATGGCCGAAATGCACCGGATTAAATGTACCTCCAAGAATTCCCAAACGCACATCTACAACCCCATCTTTTCAAGGGCATCTTCTCCCCGCGTCCTCGATGCAGGGGCATCTTCAGGCAGGTAAAGCATTACACCACCCTTAACAGGCATTATCACGAGCTTGCCCTCCGATGCAAGCTGATTCGTTGTCTTTATGGGGTCTTCTCCGTTGAAATATTTTTTGAATGCATCATTAAAACCTGAATACACCGTATGTATGCCTTTGTACCCTTCTTTTCTTAGGCTGACTATCGCCTTTTTTACAAACTCCTCAAAGCTTAACTTCTCTGACATAACAATCCCTCCTCTACTTATTTACTCTCTGATTTGGCCGCTTCCAAACACGATAAACTTTGTGCATGTCAACTCTTCAAGCCCCATAGGCCCCCTTGCATGGATCTTGTCTGTTGATATCCCTATTTCTGCACCGAGTCCGAACTGATACCCATCGTTCAACCTTGTAGATGCATTAACAAACACCGCAGATGAATCAACTTCCCGTAAAAATCTCATTGCCCTGTCATAATTCATTGTAACTATCGAATCGGAATGTGAAGAACTGTATCTTGCAATGTGCTCCATTGCATCGTCCATGTCTTTGACAACCTTGACATTTAAAATCAGGTCGAGGTATTCGTTATAGAAGTCTTCCTCTTTAACTTCGTTTATATCAGGGTAAATGGATATGGTCTTCGGGCAGCCCCTCAGTTCAACCCCTGCCTCTTCAAATCTCTTAAGCATCTTAGGTAAAAATCCTTCCGCAATGGCCTCATCAATGAGCATTGTCTCCATTGCATTGCAGGTTCCCGGTCTCTGGACCTTTGCGTTAAAGCATATCTCTTCTGCCATTATCAAATCAGCATCCCTGTCCACAAAGACATGGCAGACTCCCTTGTAGTGCTTAAGTACAGGAATTCTCGAGTTTTCAGTAACTGTCCTGATTAGCCCTTCTCCTCCGCGGGGAATTATAAGGTCAATAATCCCCTCGAGCTTTAACATCTCCATTATGGCTTCCCTTTCAGGGATATCTATAAATGTAATGGCTCCTTCGTGAATCCTCTCTGCCCTTGCAATATCTCTCAGGATATTAACTATAGCCCTATTTGAATTTATAGCTTCAGACCCTCCCCTCAATATAACCGCATTGCCTGCCTTCAGGCACAGGCTCGTTGCATCTGCTGTAACATTGGGACGGGCCTCATAAATTATTCCTATAACACCTATAGGCACCCTCATCCTGCCGACAGTCATGCCATTCGGTCTCTGCCACATCCTCGTTATCTCACCAACAGGGTTAGGCAATTGTGCAACCTCCACAAGTCCCTGCGCCATCTCGTTAATGCGCTTTTCATTCAGGGTCAATCTGTCGATAAGGGCGTTTGAGAGGCCTTTCTTTTCTGCATACTCTACATCTTTTTTGTTTTCCGAAATCAGATATCCTGCCCTGCTTCTGAGGGCCTCCGCCATTTTTACAAGGGCTGAATTCTTCTGTCCTGACGATGCCTTTGCAAGACTCCTTGCGCCTTCTTTGGCCTCTTTAGCCTTATTGACAACAAACTGCTTTATATCCATTAAAACCTCCATCTTTAGTACATCGTTCATAGCTTATGGCTCATAGTTTGTTTCACTATCAGTTGCCAGCTATGAGCTATCAGTCATGAACTATTAAATTATCCTTAAAACAGGGACCAAAATCAATAAAATTTTCAGGAATCTGCTTTTTATCATAGAATATTTGTGGGGGTATTTTGTTATAATAACCAAAAATTAAACTTTTTAGGAGGTTTTCTATGGCAGCACCGGTAGTTGATATGGACCTTTGCATTGGCTGCGGCTCATGCATCGAAGTATGCCCGGAGGTTTTTGAACTCAGGGATGACAAAGCATGGGTAATAGGCCCCGGCAAGTGCAATACATGCGACTGTGAGGAGGCGGCAAACATCTGCCCTACTGAGGCGATAAAGTTTGAGTAATGCGTTATAGCGTTGAACGTTATAGCGCTTGTTGCGTCTATGGAACTTATTTTTTAACACCATAACGCTCCACACTATAACGCTATAAACGCTTCTTTGCTAACTCCACAAGCCCATAGATTTTCAAGTCTATGTAATCTCCCCTCTCCCGAAGGGTTCCGAGTGTTTCATAAGCCAAAGACATGGGCGTTTTTATTATCTCGATATTTTCTGTCTCCTCGGCAGGGTACTGCTGTTTTAATTGAGGCGCAGCCGAAACAGCATTTTTTGCCAGAAATACACTCAATATTTCTGTGGACAGACCGGATGACAAAGGCCCTTCGGAAAGGAATATAAACTCATCAGAAGTATAACCCGTCTCTTCAATCAACTCCCGCTTTGCTGCATCAATGAGGCTCTCACCTTTATCATTAAGCCCTGCAGGGAACTCAACCACAAAATTATTCACAACAGGCCTGAACTGCCGTATCAGAAGGAGTTCTCCGTTTGGGGTCACAGGGACAACGGCAACTATGCCGTTGCAGTTAACCCTTTCTACAGCCTCCCAGTTCCTTAAATTTCCCGAATAGTCCTTGTAGGTTAAAATTATCGACCTGATGTAATTCCCCTGCCAGACTGTCTTTTTATCGATTGTTTGCATAATAAAAGTGTTCTTTTAAATAATCATCACTCCATTACTTCAACACTCCATTTTCTTCTATCCCGGAGGCCAGTGCATCTGGCGGCCGCCGAGAATGTGAAGATGGATGTGGTAAACCGTCTGCCCGCTCTCAGGATTGCAGTTTGTCACAATCCTGAAACCCCTCTCTGCAATGCCCTTGTCATTGGCAATCTTATTTGCCACCTTAAGGAGATGTCCGACGAGGTTATTATCCTCTTCTTTAATATCGAGGAGCGTGGGGATATGCTTTTTGGGAATAATAAGGGTGTGAACCGGCGCCTGAGGATTTATGTCCTCGAAGGCAAGGGCATATTCATCCTCATAGATTATCTTGGCAGGTATCTTTTTTTCAACAATCTTACAAAATATACAATCGCTCATAAAACCTCCTGACAGCAAAGTTCTTGAATAAAACCATTATAACAAGAAAGGCATTTGCTTGGAGCGACTTCGGCAGCCCAAGCGTGCCAGGGATGGCTAAGCGGGCTGGCGTAGCTTCGGAGAATGGCCGGATGCCATTCGAGAATGAAGCGGAAGGCAGATGCCTTTCTTGTTATTACCTTTTATTACCTTTAAATATTCCTGTAAAAACATGTCCTATTCCCTGTGTGGCATGCGATACCGCCGTGCTGCTTGACTTTTATTAAAAGCGTGTCTGCATCGCAATCGTAAAGTATCTCTTTTACCTCCTGCAGATTGCCCGAGGTCTCACCCTTTTTCCAGTACTTCTGCCTCGACCTCGACCAGAAGTGCGTAAACCCTGTATCGATAGTCATTTTCAGAGATGTCTCATTCATATATGCCATCATCAGCACGTCGCCGTTTTCAATATCCTGTATTATGGCCGGTATAAGGCCGTTTTCATCATATTTCAGTTCAGGCAGCATCTGTCCTCCTAAAGTTTTATTTCTCTTTTGATATTACAATAAACTTCATCCCCCGTCTCTTACACCAATTTTCAGCAGCCTCCCGCTTTCTCAATGTATCAGGGTTTTCAAGAAAGTGTCTGCCCTTAATCTCATGGATTTCTTTAGTTCCATCAATACGTTCAATCAAAAAATCAGGGCGATATTTCCTCGTTTCATCGAGAACAACTCCTTTAATTCCACTCAGGTTAACCCGTGTAATCTCAACTTCACTTCTGTCATATATCTGTTTTTTCATGGGGTCATAATCAGTAACCCATTGTGTTGCGGTTAAGCCTCTTTCAATGGCAATCTCATTAATTAACCTTCTTTTTGATTGTTAATATTGCATAAGTCTTTTAAGTTCTTTGACATTACTTCAGGAGAACACAATTTGCCATTCAAGTATGAATCTCCATCAAATTGTGACACAACCCACACAAATCTTTCTTTATTCCCAATTTTAATCTTGGCCGGTTCTATATAAACTCCTGTAGCATAGATTTTGGGACTTCCCTCTGTGAAAAAAAAGTTGTCTAATATTTGTTCGACTTTTAGAGACATAATTTACTCCTTTTGTATTCAGAATATTCTTTAGTGCACCACTGGCTCGCATTTGCTGCCATAACTGTTTATGTCCTCATATAAGTATTTTTTTGAAGATTTGAGATAGTCTTGGTCCAATGTCTTCACTAAAATCTCGATAAGGAATATTCAAGTGCTTTAGTACGGTGGCAAACCTTTTATATCCATTGTCACTTCTGAGTTCTACCCATTCAACGCCCAGACTATCTAACTGTTTCTTATTAGTATCAGATAATTTGTCGGCAACAAAAACCTTGCTGTCTCTTGCTATAACTGCATCAGCGCTCTCTGGATTTCCTCTGCCCATTAATTTAACCTCACACTTGTAACTGTTATCGCCTTCTAACAGATAGAAATCTATTTCTCTTTCAAATTCGGGTTTCTTTTTTGATCTACCCTTATATTTTATTGCGTAATTTTTGTTATCTACATTAAATAACTCGCATAAAGTTAACATTAACGGCTTTTCTACTCTTTTGCCCGCGGTACTCCATAAGCCGCCTCTTAATTCTGCTCGTTTAACAGCCAGTGTATTGATAACGATTAAGCTCTCACTAACATTTAAATCAACACTTACCCCTTTAAATTTAATGGTTAGGGTTAATTCTAATTCTTGTTCAGTATCAACTAAATTTTTAATGGCTTCAAAAAGTGTGTCATAATTTTCATTTGAAGCATCAATAACGATTTCCTTAGTAGAAGAATTGAACATGTTATGTATAGTTTTTTTGTTTAGCCCCGAATGAATCGCAATGTCTTTTGCTGGAAGATTTGGATTCAAAAATTCTTTCTTATACCAATCAACGGTAATATCCTGGTTTTTAAGTTTTGCGTCTATTAGTTTTTTGAAAAAGTCAATTGCATACTGTAAAAACTCTGCATTAATCAGGGTTACAATTTCTATCCTATAGTCTTGTCCCTTAATAAGTTTTTGAATAATATTTTTAGCAACTGATTCAGTAAGTGTCATTTTTTAACCATCCGTTTAAACTGCTCTATAGTGAGATATTGAGGCATTTTATTAGTGAAAAAGGGTTTATTATCTAAAGTCTTTTTAATTTCCTGAAAATATTTTTCGTCTTTCTCTGTCAGGAAAAAATATCTTTCTAAACCTTTTGCTGCTCTCCCTAAAGTACCGCTACCACCAAATGGGTCAAAAATTAAATCGTCTTTGAATGAATAGAATTTAATTACTCTATTGCATAGCTCGATAGGAAACACTGCGGAATGAACCTTACTAAATGTTGGGTCAATTTTCCATACATTAGATGTTTCATAGTTGCCCTGCACTTTACTTTCTTTAATAATATTCCAATCATACTGCCGGATATTCCAATCCAAAAGCTTTTCAGTTTTTTTACGATATACCATTAAGTATTCTGTTACGGGGTTAGGTTTATATCCAAGTGGTTTGCGGTGCTGTAAAAAACCAGCATTACGATTTTTTACGCTTGATTCAGGTTTTAACCAAATAATATCATCTATAAATTCCCAGCCCATAGCAATTAAATGGTGATGAATATCAAAAGGAATGGGATATCTTTTGCTGGAATGTTGTCGGCTTACTCTTGGAATAATAATTGGTGAGGTGTTTAAGATAAAAAAGCGTCCTTCCTTAGTAACCCTATGAACTTCTCTAAAGACCTCTGCTAAAAATTCCAAATAGTCTTTATAGCTTTGATAAATAGAATAATCCCGTGCATTATAATAAGGAGGAGAGGTAAACGTTAGGTGAATTGATTCGTCAGGAACAAGTTTTAAAATATCTCTCACATCACCATTTACAACAACATTCTTTAAAAAATTATAGGTTTCTGGATGCGGTTGTTCAATTTTGTTTGTATCTTTTGCAAAGTATTCTTTGTGGATAACAGTTTGAATCATCTCATTCGGGTGCTTGATTAACTGTTTCAAACTATTATCTACGGTTTCATCATTTTTAAAAACCAACAATCCACGAATAGCCTGCAAAATAACTTTTGGGTCTGAATCGATTAAAAGTTTAATCAGTATTGATTTATTCTGAGGATTTCGCATTCTTCCAATAGAGGATACTGCTTCTCTCCTGACCATTGAATCATCGTCTTCCGTAGCAACTTTTGATAGTATTTTAAGAAATGCTACATCCTCAAGTTTCCCAAGATTTTTTACTGCCCACAACCTGACTTGCGAGCTTTCACTGTTTAATAAAGGAATTAACAAATGTCCGTCAAAATCTTTGGGCAAATGACCTAATTTTTGAAGTAAAAACGATATGCTGCCGTTATCTTTTAAATTCCTAATAGCTTCGGAAAATGCGCCGTTACCCGCTATTTTTAATTCATTAATATATTCTTTTGTCAGCATGTCTTTTCTAATACCTGTTATCAGATTATAACAGCTTTACTTGTCAATATTAAACAACCCTCGCCAATAGTCGGCAAAACGGGCTAACATCAATACCAATAGAATCAATTCCTAATAATAATTCTTGTCGAGACAAGGAACGAGATTCTATCAATGCAAGTTCAAGCTCGAAAAGTTCATTCACTGAGGTAAGCAATAACAAGTCTTTTCCAAATACTTCATTGACGATAGATGTATGTATTGGTTTGTTATTAAATAACTGGTCTCGCTGTTTCATTAGTTAATTTTTACCGTTAGAGAAAAACGGCGGGTCAATATAGATTAAATCAATAGAGTTTGAAGGCAACTGCCTCATCACATGAAGGTTGTCGCCAAAGAAAAGCCTGTTTGCGCCTTTAGGGAATAAATCAGGATGATGCGGCGCCTCATCCACAGGCACACTCCCAAACCTGCGGGGAAGCTTATAAAACTCTTCCTGCTTGGGTATTTCTACTTCACCCGGCTGAAAACCAAAATCTTGAATTTCCTTGTTATTCATCCCATAAACCTATAAACCGTCCATTTCACTTGTTCATCACTTCCTTTACCCTATCTTCCTTAAAAACTCTTTCCTGTGCTTTTTGTCTTCTTCGCCCTCCACCCCCTTTGGCGGAAAGCCGTCAATAACGCCTATAATACCATTTCCCTGCTCTGCTGAGGCAACAAGAACCTCTAAGGGATTTGCCGTAGCACAATAAATACTGCAGACTTCAGGACAGTTCTTGATTGGATTCAGAATATTTAATAGCGTTAACTCTCAACTCCTAACTCATTAGCTCCTTAACTCATCTAATGTCTATGTTATAATGAAAATAAATTTTTAGTAATATGTCAAGATGAAAAATAGTGCGACAGAGCGACATAGTGCGATAGTTAATAGTGCAACAGAGCGACAGTTAAATTATGGAAAAATTTATTCCTTTAAAAGACTGCTGCTCTACTGCTCTGCTGCTCTGGTGCTCTGTGTTCTCATGCTCGCGGCTCCAGGCTTTGCTGCCGAGATATCTGTCGTCGATGTAAAAATACATAACAATGACATATACGTCACAACCTCTGTAAAGCCTGACACAAAGTTCATGAACGACTTGAGCAGCGGACTGTCAAAAGAGCTTGTATTCTACATAGACCTTTTCAGGGTTTGGGACATATTGCCTGATGAGTTCGTTACCGGCAGAAAGATTGTGAGGATAATTAAAAGCAATCCTATAAAACGCGAATATGTTGCATCGAGCCTCGACGGCAGCATCCAGTTAGAAAAGAGATTTAAAGAGTTAGAGATGATGGTCGAATGGTCTATGAGCATCGCAGAAATGAAATTGACAAACATAAGGGAATTGGAGCCGGGCGAATATTTCGTTAAAATAACCGTTGATTCCAGAATAAGGAAACTGCCCCCTGTAATAGGCTATCTCCTCTTCTTTGTTCCTGAGAAGGAATTCAGTATTTCGAAAGATTCGCAAAGGTTCCGGATAAACAGAAAATGAGAATATTCAAACCCCTGATAATAGTATTCGGACTGCTCCTCTTGGTTTCTGTCATTACAGCCGTAGAGCTTTACTTTATCAAACTGCCGTCGGTTGACATAACAACAAGGATTTTACTCATAGGGCTTCTCACCATCAACATCCTTGCCCTCCTCACCCTCATGTTCTTTGTCGGAAAAAACATCTTCAGGCTGTATATCGAAAGACAGAACAAGGTATTGGGCTATAAATTCAGGACAAAGCTCATGACCATCTTTGTTATTCTCACACTTATACCGTCGGCCTTCCTGTTTGTTGCTGCGAGCGGCCTTGCAACCAATTATATCAGCCGCATCTTTTCTCCACAGATGAAAGAGCCTTTCCAGAAGTCGGTCGAGCTTGCAAGGGAGTTTTACGACCTCGAAAGAGAACGGGTGCTGAAAGCGGCAAGATTCGCCGCTGCCGGCAAACAGCCGCTTCCGCCGGACATGTCGGTTCACCGCTATGCCGGTCTTCCGCCAAATGCTACAGATATAATTAAGGACGCGTTGCACGGAAACGAAGGCACAGAGGTCATTTCAAAAGACACAGGCGACATCATAAGGGCTGCTGTGCCTGACCGTTCAAAGGGCGGAGTAATAGTAGTTGATTTTATCCTTCCAAAGGCCTTTTCGGAAAAGACGGAAAGAATACAAAACCTCTACGAGGACTACTTAAAACTCGAATCCCTAAAAGAGCCTCTGAGACTTAACTACATACTTATTTTAGGCTTTTTGACCCTTATGATGGTCTTTACCGGATTATGGGTTTCGCTAAAGATATCGAGGGGCATCACAATCCCTATTCAGAGCCTTGCAATGGCGACAGAAAGGGTTGCATCAGGCGATCTGGATGTGCAGGTCGATGTAAAAAGTGAGGATGAGGTCGGTCTTTTGATCAATTCATTCAACCAGATGGTGAAGCAATTAAAGGACAGCAAGGATTCGCTTGAAAAGGCTTATACGGAATCGGACAAAAGAAGACTCTATCTCGAAAACATCCTCGAAAACATCAACTCAGGAGTAATATTCCTCGACAATACCGGAAAGATTTTGACCTTCAACAAGGCAGCCTGTTCCATACTGAATGCAAGACAGGAAGATATAATAGACAAGGACTACAAGGATTTCATTGCAGGACTAAATTCAGAAGATCTAACACAGATGGTTAAAGATATGGAAGGCAAAAAGATAAGGGAGATAAAGAAAGAGGTGAAGGTAAACATCGAAGGCAAGATGCTCACACTGATAGTTTACATATCCGGGATAAGGGAATCCTATACGTCCGGCTCTCTCGGCATGTTAGTTGTCTTTGACGACCTGACCGACATCATTAAGGCGCAGAAGGCAATAACTTGGCAGGAAGTAGCAAGGAGAATCGCGCACGAGATTAAAAATCCCCTCACGCCGATCAAGCTTTCAACAGAACGTCTTATAAAAAAGTGGCAGCAAAAGGATGAGGACTTCAATGCAGTATTCGAAAAATCGACGAAGACAATTATTACAGAGGTCGAGAGCCTGAAAAGACTCGTCGATGTCTTTTCAAGGTACGGCAGAATGCCTGAAGTAAACAAGGCTCCTGCGAATCTAATTGAGTTGATAGACGATGCGGTGTCTTTGTACAGAGGATTCAGGTATCTGGAGATAGATATTGCGATGCAGGAAGGGATTCCGTCCGTCAATATCGATGTTGAGCAGTTCAAAAGGGCGCTGATAAATATTATAGATAATGCCATAAATGCAATGAGCGGCAGAGGAGTCATTGATATTTCCGTGAAAATGAACGAAAATAGTGTAGTAATCGATATTGCGGATACAGGGCCGGGGATTAGCGATGAAGAAAAGGAAAAACTCTTTATTCCTTACTTCTCCAAGAGGAAGGATGGCACTGGTCTCGGCCTTGCCATAGCGAACAAGATAGTGACTGACCACGGAGGAAGAATTCTGATTAGAGACAATAATCCAAAAGGAAGTATCTTTACCGTGGAAATACCTATAGCGTAGTGAGTTATAGAGTAGAGTTATAGAGTTATAGATAATATTTTACGCTATAACGCTTGACGCTGAACGCTATAACGTATAAGGAGTTGATAATGTCCAAGAAATCAGTCTTGATAGTAGACGACGAGGAAGGCATAAGGGAAAGCCTCTCAGGCATACTGGAAGACGAAGGCTATGACGTGCTGACCGCCTCGTCAGGCGAAGAGGCATTGGCAGCAGCAAGGGACCACATGCCGGACATCGTATTCCTCGATGTCTGGCTTCCTGAAATGGACGGCATCGAAACATTGTCTAAATTAAAGGAAACAGACGTCGGAATACCTGTAATTATGATCTCCGGGCACGGCAATATCGAGATTGCAGTTAAGGCCACAAGGCTCGGCGCATATGACTTCTTAGAAAAGCCTCTGTCTCTTGAAAAAGTGCTGATAGCCGCCAAGCGTGCGCTTGAGCGCAAAAGCCTCGAGGAAGAAAACCGCTCTTTAAAAGAGAACCTGATCAAGAAATACAGATTAATAGGCGACTCGGAAAAGATGCGGCTCTTAAAGCAGCAGATAGAGATGGCTGCTCAGAGCAGCAGCAGGGTGCTAATACTCGGCGAAAGTGGAACAGGAAAAGAGCTTGTGGCAAGGCTGCTGCATGAAAAGAGTCAACGTTCCGATGGACCGTTTATCGAGGTGAATTGTGCAGCGATACCGCAGGAGTTAATCGAGAGCGAACTGTTCGGCCACGAAAAAGGAGCCTTTACAGGTGCTGCAGAGAGAAAGAGCGGCAAGTTCGAGCTTGCCGATAAAGGAACGCTCTTTTTAGATGAGATAGGCGATATGACTTTGCAGACGCAGGCAAAGGTGCTGAGGGTAATAGAGACGCAGGTATTTCAGAGGGTCGGAGGCAGCAAGAATATAAAGGTCGACGTAAGGATTATTGCAGCCACGAACAAAAACCTTCAGGAGGAGGCAAGAAACGGAAACTTCAGGGAAGACCTTTATTTCAGGCTGAATGTTATCCCGATAACAATCCCGCCTTTGAAGGAAAGGCGCGAGGATATACCGCAGTTAATACAATATCTTATCGGGACATTTTCATCAGAAAACGGCGCGAAACCTAAAGAGATCACTCCGGAAGTGGTGAAGCTGTTTCAGGATTACGACTGGCCGGGTAATATAAGGGAGCTGAAAAATGCCGTCGAACGGCTAATGATAATGGCGCCGTCCAATATAATCACAAAAGGCGATGTGGATATATTAGGAATGTTCGGCCAACCGGAATCGAAGGAATACGATTATTTCTCTTACACGACGCTCAAAGACGCACGCGATTCATTCGAGAAGTGCTTCATAAAAATAAAGCTTCAGGAAAACAACTGGAATGTGTCCAGGACAGCAGCGGCTATCGATGTAGAGAGAAGCAATCTCCACAAAAAAATTAAGGCATACGATATTGCGGAACCGAAAAACTAAAACCTAAGTTAAGCGATTTTATGAGTCAGGCACTGCTCAAAGACTTTAAAAAGTGTTGATTTCAGTGTATATGAGAGATTATAAAAGTATCACTAAACAAGAGACCACCGACGCGGATGACGAATACAAGACGATGAATTTACAAGTGCGTGGTTTAAAGTCTTTTCGCAGCACCTGACTCATATTTCTATGATTAGAATCGCTCAATTTAGGTAAAAAGAATTGGAGTGATGGAGTATTGGAACAATGGAAAACCTATGAACATAATTGCTATTGTAGGAAGGGCTAATGTAGGGAAATCGACCCTCTTTAACCGCATGATACGGATGGGTGCGGACCGCACAAAATCCACCGCTATCACCGAGAGTATCCCAGGAGTTACAAGGGACAGAAACTATGCGGAGACCGAATGGAACGGCAAGAGGTTCATGGTTGTCGATACCGGCGGGTTTTATGCAGAAGGGATGCCTCATGAGGACAAAGAGATGGTCCGGCAGGTCAGGGAACAGGCGCTGTTCGCAATTGAAGAGGCTGATATAATAATCCATCTGCTCGATGGAAAAGAGGGACTCAATCCCTCTGATGCAGAGATGGCAAATATCCTCAGGGAATCGGGGAAAAAAATCTTCTGGGTCGCAAACAAAATAGACACCCCTTCAAAAGAAGACAGGCTGTTCGAATTTTACAGAATCGGCGCTGCTGAGATTATACCGGTATCTGCCGAAACAGGCTATGGTTTCGATGAATTTATGGATAAGATTGTTTCTGGTGTCACTACCGGAGAAGATATGCCTCCTGCCGGAGAAGATATGCCTAAGATTGCTGTGGTAGGAAGACCGAATGTAGGGAAATCCACACTGATAAACTCGCTTTTGGGAAAAAAGAGACTTATAGTCAGCCCCGTGCCCGGAACGACAAGAGATTCCATAGACTCTGTCTGCAGTTACTACGGGAAAAAATACCTGTTCATCGACCCTGCAGGAATACGGAGAAGGGGCAAGATATACTCCATAGAAAGATTCTCTGTTGTCAGGGCAATCAGGAGCATAGAAAAGGCCGATGTTGTCATAGTAATATTCGATGCATCAGAAGGCCTAGTCGAGCAGGATAAAAAAATAGCAGGCTTGGTCAAAGAGTACGGAAAGGGCGGAATCTTTCTGCTGAACAAATGGGATTTGGTAAAAGAGCCTGATGCAGAGTACAAGAAAATTATGCAGGAACTGAAAAATAAAATGTGGTTCATAGACTATGCGCCTTGCATAACCATATCCGGCCTCGGAAAAAAAAGGATAACAAAGATATTCCCGATTATAGACGAAATTATCTCAGAGAGGGAGAAAAGGATACCGACGGCAGAACTAAACAAGTTTCTGTCGGGAATTCTCTCTGAAAAGCCGTTCCCTTCATACAGGGGAAAAGAGCTGAAGTTCTTCTATATCACACAGGTCGGGGTAAAGCCGCCTGCGTTTACAATATTTGTAAATTACCCCTCAGGCGTCAAAGACCATCACCTCAGGTATATAGAGAAGTCTTTACGTGAAGCCTACTCATTCAAAGGCACGCCCATAAGGATTCATGTTAAGTCCCGATGAAATATGGTAAAATACCTTAGCTCATCGCTGATAGCTGATGGCTCATAGTGAAAACCATGAGCTATGAGCTATGAACTATGAGCGCATATTAGTTACAGGATGCTGCGGCTTCATAGGCCATAAGGTCTCTGAACTGCTTTTAGGGCAGGGGCATATGGTAACAGGAGTCGATAATATGAACGATTACTACGATCCGAGACTGAAAGAGTGGCGGCTAAAACAGTTACGAGTTAAGAGTGAAGAGTTAAGAGTTAGCTTCAGTTTTCATCAATGTGATATAGCCGATTTTGATGCGGTCAAAACAGTATTTGCCAATTACACGATAGATGCAGTAATCAACCTTGCTGCAAGGGCAGGAGTAAGGGCATCTGTAGAAGACCCTTGGGCATATCTCGATACCAATCTAAAGGGAACTCTGAATCTCCTTGAATGCTGTAAGACACACAATGTAAAGAAATTTGTCCTTGCATCGACATCCAGCGTTTACGGTGATAACAAAAAGATGCCTTTCAGCGTTTATGACAATACAGACCATCCGCTGGCTCCTTATTCCGCTACAAAAAAGGGGGCAGAGGCAATGTGTTACAGCTATCACTATCTGTACGGAATCGATACAACAGTCCTTAGATATTTCACAGTATACGGTCCGGCAGGCCGTCCTGATATGAGCATCTTCAGATTTATAAAAAACATGGACATGAGGAAACCCATACCTGTCTTCGGCGATGGAAAACAAAAGCGTGATTTTACCTATATAGACGATATTGCCGACGGAACCATAAAAGGGCTTAAAAAGGTAGGCTATGATACATTCAATCTCGGCAGCGACAGTCCTGTAAAACTCATGCATGTAATCAATCTAATCGAAGATAAACTCGGGAAAAAGGCCGAGATGCAATGGCTTCCACTCCATCCGGCTGATATAACCGCTACATGGGCGGATATAGACTCATCAAAGGAAGTGCTCGGCTGGTCCCCTAAGATATCCATAGAAGAGGGTGTCGAGAGAACTGTTAAATGGTATATTGAAAATAGAGATTTTGTGAGAAACCTGAAAGATTAGCAAAAGGAGGAAAATTATGCAGAAAATACTTGTAGCCCACGACGGCTCTAAATCTTCGGACAAGGCATTGAAAAAAGCGGTTGAGATGGCTGTAAGCTTTAATGCCTCACTTACTGTGCTCGCTGTAATACCTGAGCTCTATCTTACAGAGCTTTCTGATGTCGACAGAAACCGCATCTTTGACGCCCTTTCGCGTGAAACATCAGAGTCGATGGAAAAAATAAGGAAATCGCTGTCAGGCAAATCCATAGAGGTCAAGACTCTCATCAGACAGGGCGACCCTGCGGAAAAAATACTCGAAACAGCACAGAAAATGAAGGTTGATTTGATTATAACAGGCTCGCACGGAAGGCACGGAACAAAAAAATTTCTACTCGGAAGCGTTTCATCCAAAGTAGTCGATTACTCAAAATGCCCGGTGCTGGTGGTTAAATAGTTTTATTCCTTGACAAACAACTTCAGCGCCTCCCTGTAAGTCAGAGGCTTAAAACCGAAGCTGTTTTCGATGGATTTGATATCGCATATATTATCCAACCGCAGTAGACTCAATTGTTCGCCGGTAACTGTCGGAATTTTTTTACCCAGCAGCCCGCCTATCTTCCTCAATATTCCGGAGAAAGGCAGGCTAAGTTTTATCATATCTATCGGCAGATGTATCAGGGGTTTGTTGATTCCCATAGCCTCCATAAGCTGAACAACCAGTTCATTGTATGTGAGATGTTCAGGCCCGCCAAATTCGTAAATCCCCCCCATCCCCCCTTTACTAAAGGGGGGTGAGGGGGGATTATCAGAAAAAATCTTCAGAAAACATTTTATCCAGTCTCCCACATAAATCGGCTGAAACTTTGCATTTCCGTCGCCGGGAATAGGCACAAACGGTCCCAATCGTATAAGTTCTTTCAACCTTTCTGTGAAACCATCTCCTTTCCCTATTACAAGGGATGGTCTGAAGATAGTGTAAGGGAGACCACCTTCCTTTATTACCTCTTCTGCTTCTGCCTTTGTTTTATAGTACTTTGACCATGAAGTTGAAGAAGCGCCGAGCGCGCTCTGATAAAATATGTGCTTTGCTCCTGCCCTTTTTGCTTCATTAACAAAGTTTTCTGTCCCTTCAACATGCACTCTTTCAAAGGTTATGTCACCTTTTTCTTCAATGATACCAACGAGGTGAACAGCAACATCGCATCCGTCAAGCTTTTCCTTTAGACTCTCCCTGTCGGTAATATCGCCGATGGCTGCCTCAAAGCCTACGCTCTTGCAGACCTTCGCCTTTTCTTCTGTTCTTACAAGACAGCGCACATTATAGCCGTTTTTACTCAGGGCGCTTATAAGATGCCTTCCGATAAACCCCGTGCCGCCGGCAATAAAAAACTTCATCCTATTATTTCCTTCAATCTTTCTAACGAAACTCTCTCTATATCCTTATGCAGACTGTTTCCATGCGCATCCATAGTCACTATTGCTGGAAAATCCTCAATATCCAGCAGCCACATCGCCTCGGACGTTCCGAATTCTTCTATCTTCCATCCGTCGACCACATTCTTAATCCTGTCCGCAAGATATGCGGCAGCGCCGCTTATTGTATGAAGATATACGCAGCCGCATTCCTTCATTGCATCGAGTGTCTTCTCGCCCATTCCGCCTTTCCCTATTATGCCTCTTATGCCGTAAGTCTTTATCACCTCTGCCTCGTACATCTCAACTCTCATACTCGTTGTAGGTCCTGCTGCAATTAGTTTACCCCCGCCCACCCCTCCCCCTTCAAGGGGGAGGGCGGGGGTAATTATAGGTCCGCAGTGGTAAATTATGCTCCCATCAAGTTCGAATGGGATTTGTTTCCTGCCAGGCTTGTCGTGAAACAGGAATTTATGAACCTTATCGCGCCCTGTAACAATCCTGCCACTGATAAGAACCATATCTCCGACCTTGAGCTTCAGGACGGCATCTTTTGACAGGGGCGTATTTATTTTTTTGACTGCTGACTGCTCACTGCCTACTGCTGACTCATTCACCATATCAGTCTTCCCCTTCTGTTGGCCCAGCACGAAAAAGATATATCGACAAAATAAGATGCCGGATGTCTGTGGGCTGCTGCAATCTTTACACCGACGGCAGTTGTTTTGCCACCCAATCCTGCGGTGCCTATGCCTAAGCTGTTAATGTCACTGAGAATTTTTGTTTCGAGCGCAGCAATCTCGGGATTGGGGTGCGTATCAGGAATCCTCCTCATCAACTGCCTCTTTGAAAGAAATGTCACCTGATCCTTTGCGCCGCCTATTGCAATCCCGATTGTGTAAGGAGGACACCCCTTGCCCTGAGCCTTAAAGACAGCATCTAAAACACACTTTCTTACACCGTCAAAATCACGCTCAGCTAACACTTCGAAGTTTGGAGACTTCGGCGAGCTCAGTCGAACCGTTTGGAGTTTGGAGTTAAAAACATCTTGAAAGTTAAGTGTCACAGGAAGTTTATAAGTCATTCCCAAATTCTCGCATCCTCCACCCTTTAACATGAGGTCAACTGCAAGGGACTGTTCTTCTGTCTCCTCTGTATAGACCATTGGAAAGTATTCCCCCACATTGTCGCCGGAGTTTTTTTCGGTTATAACATCAACGGCATTGGGTCTTAAAGGTATCTTCTGTGTGGCAATGCGGGTGGCATCAATTATTACCTCTTTTACAAGCTGATGGCTCAATCCTTTGGGAATCTTCATGAAGAAAACAGGGAACCCTGTGTCCTGACATATGGGGCGGACGGTTTTCCTTGCGGCCTTGATGTTCTGGAGAATAACATTGAGAAATTCCTTTGCAAGAGGAGAAGTCTCGCCGGAGTGAGCGTTTTTCAACGCCTCCTCCACATCGCTCGGAATGGATGTAGCAACCTTTTTATACAGTTCTATTATACCGTCACGGAGTTTAAGCAAATTCTAATCTCCAGTTGAGAATGACAGGTATGCGTTCGGTAAAAAGATTTACAAGCACCACCGTTGTAAGACATTTATACGCTTTTAAGCAATCGTTCTTTAGTGGATAAAGAACTGCATATTTATTAAAACCAAATTGTGCATTTGCAAGGCTTTTTTCCGTATGCATACCTGTCATAAATGTATTATTTGTATTACGAAATATCCGCCGGAGAAAATACAACTTCGTCCCTGAATGCCCTGATCAAATATACTGCTTTCATCACCTCTTCATCTGTCACATCCACCATTGCTGCATCAAGTCCTGCTCCGGCAAGATAATAGAGAAATCCTGCATTCACATGGGATTTTAACTTCTTCTGCAGACCTGTTGATACATTCGAAATCCATGCAATGGTATTTATCGGAGGGTCAACCATCTCATTGAGCGCCATAATGCATTCATGGGTATTCAGGAGATGTTCCTGCCCCATACCGCCGCCTATATGCACAACAGAAGGGTCTGTAAAAAGTCTTTCATTCGGGATATCAGCAGCATTCGCCTTTTCTATTAAATCCTCCAAAATAAGAAGCTTAGCCTCAAGACTTGTCGGCACAGTCCCTTTCAATGCCCTGATTATGAGATTGGCTTTGTATCTGTTTACAAGGCTGAGTATTTCATCTGCACTTTTTTCGTCTGCCGAAAGGTAATTTATCAAAGGAGTCTCTTTGCATACTGTAAGCGCCTTTTTCAGCGCCTCTGCATTCCTTGAATCAAGACATATGGGCAGGTCTGCCACCGTCTGTACGGCCTCTGCCACCAATGGAAGTATTTCCTCATCGCCAATGCCGTCAAGGGAGCACTGGACATTAATTAAATCCGCACCCCTTTCAGCAAGTGTCTTAGCCAGTGATTCTATGGCCTTTTTGTCCCGGTTCTTAACAGCCTCCATATAAGCCTTGTTTCTTGTGTTAAGATTTTCAGCGATTACAAGCATGGCACACCTCCTTGAGGATTATAAAAAAGTATATCAGAAAGATAGAGTTTTGGGAAGGAGAGGGTAGTTATGGGAGCTAAAGCCTTATAGCTGTTTTAAGCGCTTCTATAATAAATGGGGTTTGGGAATTCTTAAGTTCTTCAAATTCTTCAGTAGTATATACGATTGGTTCGATAGGGAGGTCCGTAAGGTCGAGGATTTTTCCTATACGCTCAAAAAATCTCTCTTTGAAGTCACCTATAATAAGCAGGTCTATATCGCTACCTTCATGAATCTCGCCTTTAGCAAAAGAACCATATAGATAAACATCTTTCACAGGGAGTGTCCTTTTTAGCTCGCCGACAAAATTCCTTATTTTATCAATAAGCTCTTTACTGTGCTCAATATCAATTCGGCAGAGCTTATACATTTTTCAGCATCCTCCTTTTCATAAAACTCAGTTGGAGCAAGGTCCCCACCAAGTCCGTTGGGATACCTTGTAGGAATGTAAAACATATCAAGATTCCTTGCATCTTTCATTACCGCATTAAATGACTCATCAAGTTTTGAGCATTCCTTCACAAGTTCCTTTAACATGTGCGTCATAATTGATGTGTATCCTTTTTTCATAAAGGTATGCCTTCAATGCCTTTTCGCCGCTTTGTTGTGATTGGAAGCAGCTCCATTCATAATTCCCGTCATCAAGGCTGTCCTTTGCAGCCTTAAGATCTGCTTCTGCTTGCTTTAACCATTTCAAAGTAATTTTCCTCATGAATTAATTATACCAGAATTCTCTACTGGTAATTTAAGATGCCCTAAATCCAAAAAATGCATTTATGAGCAGGTATAGTTGTCTAAAAGTCTTTACAAATCGCAATTTGGTTTATCTGAATTGTCACATACGCGGGGATATTTTTAGCCTATTGATAGTTTTATAAATGTCTTACAAAGGTGGCGATGGTAAAGCCTTTTATCCACCCATGCCTGCTCATGATTAGCGTTCAATTGCATTTTTCGGGTAAAAAAGAGATATTTATATAAAGGGAACCGTCAGGCTGTCCCAAAATGTGGTCGTCTGATTTATCAGGCACAATATATAGGCTCAATAAATTGAGTAACTACAATATATTGATGTGACTCAACGGCAATTTGGTATTTTGGGACAGCCTGCCGTCCCATTTTTTTGTTAATCTAGATAATTTTTTATTCATCAACAAGTTCCCAATCATTTGTATCCGTATCATTTATCGCCACTGCACAGTTTTTATTACCATCAGCGCTCACCGCATCGTTATATGTAATACTCTTAATGTCCTGCGGATTTGATGTGCAAGTGCTGTTCTGCCATAAAGTAACAGGGCTTGTATCCGAGTAATTTATCCTGAATGTCCTGTTAGTTCTCACACGCGTGCAGGTTGTGCCATACTGTCCGCCTTTTACATAGATAGTGCTTCCGGTGGGGTCATTTCTGACAGTTAATGCTGTACAAAAATCCTGCGAAGTTGTATATACCCTTGTTGCACACAGACCAGTGCCATTGGAATTAGTTACTGAAAGCTGAAAAGTAGTGTCAGCGTTTATGTTTCCTGTTGTACAGTTGCCTCCATAAGAATTTGAAAAGCCTGTGCATGTCCCGCTTGATGGTGAAAATGTTCCATTTGCAGGTCCATTGTTTATTGTCCATATAAGTGTTGTAGGATTTCCAATTGTAACTGGATTCGGACTCGCCTCCAATGTGCAGGATGGAGCCGGACCGGGAGGTGTGCCGACAAAAACAGTCGCAGAGCAGCTACTGCTGCCTTGCGCATTTGTAACGGTAAGAGTGAATGTCGTAGTTGTTGAGATTGTTCCGGTTGTGCAGCTTCCACCGCTTCCGCTTGGAACCGGCGATGGACACGTTCCGCCTGGAGGAGAACTCCATGTTCCTGTCGCAGGCCCGTTATTGATAGACCATGTTAGGACACTCGTCCCTGCTGTTGGCATAGAACTTGGATTTGCCGAAAGACTGCATGTTGGTGAACCCGCAGCGGCAGCGGCATTTATAGCAATAGATAAGGTTTTTGATGCTGTTCTTGAACGGTTATCTGTAACGGTCGGAGTGAAAGTAAAAGTACCTGCTGTTGTTGGAGTCCCACAGATGCATGGTGTTGAAGCCGTACAGGTAAACGAACCGCATGTTCCCGTATCTCTCAATGTAAGGCCTGGTGGAAGACCTGAAGGAATATTCCACGAATAAGGCGACAGACCACCTGTTGCACTTAGTGTAGCCGCATAGCTTTGGTTTACCGTCCCATAATTCAAAAACTCTGTGGTTATCCGTGGCTTGTTGGGGTTTATTGTTATGGTCAGGCTCTTTGTTGCCAATCTATCTTTATTAGTAGTGGGAGGACAATCGTTTGGTGGATTAGTATCATCGTTATCACACACACGAACCGTAAAATTATAGCTTCCATCTGCTGTTGGTGTGCCTGAAATAATACCAGCAGATGACAAACTTAACCCAGGTGGTAATAAACCCGATTGTATACCCCACGTGTACGAGGGTGTGCCATCAGTAGCCTCTAATGTCGTTGAGAGAGGATACGGTATCTCCTCTGTCCCTATTGGCAGTGTCTCCGTAGTTATACGGAAAGAGGTGCATATCTGACTTCTGAGCTTATCGATATCCACATACATTACAATATCATCATAGTCGTCCACTCCTTGTTCTTTTATAGTAAATGGAGAGGTTGATCCTGTGTTGTTAGTTCTGTTATCTCCTTCGGCAAAGACTATGAACGCGACATTGCTCTTTGTCTGAAGAGTCCCACTGCTGCTGTCATTAACAGTAAAGTATGTAGCTGCAGAAGTGCAGAGGTTATTTGTCACAAGTGCGTCAGCCCTGAAATATTGCAAAGGGCGTGTATAGGCGTCTATTGTCTTTATGCCGAGAACAGATAAGTCAGCAGGCAATCTTTTATTGGCAGCAGCATATCCTAATATTGATTCATATACAGCTTTGACCGTCTCTCTCGTCTCAATCAGCTTTGCCCTTTTAGTCAAAGGGCCTATAAGGCTTGCACCAAGTCCAATGAGCAGCCCTATCACCACCAGCACCATTGCCAGTTCAATAAGGGTAAAGCCTCTCTGGCTCATAGCTGATAGCTCATAGTTCATAGCTGATTGTTTATTGTGGTTTCTGCCATGAGCCATGAGCCTATCAACTAATTTGATTTTTTGCGTCATTTTGAAAGCCATTCTTCTTCCGTAATGCCTGCTTGTTTTAAAAGTCTTTTCAAAAACCCTATACTAATTTCAGACTCATGCTTGTTGGGAATTATAATTGTTAAGTCACCTTTTCTCATCTTCGGATGTTTTCCTCCAAAAAACGGGCCTTCAAATCCAAGCTCTCTCATCCTTGATACAAAGTCCCTCCAGCTTACCGGCGACAGTTTCATCGGGCTACTTTTTCCACCACATTAAAGTCTATCTCCTCTATGACAGGCAAATCAAGATTATTTTTCAGCCTGAAAACAATCCATTCTTCTAATGCCTCGCGCAAAGATTCTCTGCATTGTTCAAGACTTTCTGCTTTAGCCCATACTCCCTGAAAGCCCGGTATCTCGCCCCAGAATGTTCCTTCATCCTCTATGATTTCATAATGGGCATTCTCCATTGCCTTCTGTATGTATTCTGTCAACATATCTATCACCTCCGTTTATAGTTTAAAACTGTTAATCTATCCCCAGCACCATCGCCAGTTCGATGAGAGTAAAGCCCTTTGAATCCGTGAGCCGTGAGCTGTGAGCGGTTTTTTGATTTTTTCTTTCATTTTGAATTGCCTTCAAACTCACCTTTCATTACAATCCATTTATGCCGCTTGGAAATTTGCCTATTTAAAAAATCTGTCAAAACCTTTTTTCTGCAAACCTTTTATCAACTTTTTATCGCTGCTCCATAACCATGCGCCCAGTTCTAAAGCTAACGCGACAAAAGGCGTATCATTTTTATCTATGTCTTTACACAGTTCATAGGCGACCCTGCGGTTCTCAACAGAAATGATTTCTTCATTTATAAAGTGTATCCTTTGCAAAACAAAAATAAGATATTCGTACACTTCCGCTTCAGATGTCTTTGTATGTTTTAAGATTTTTTCTTTATGCTTGAATATTTCAAGAAATACAAAATTAGGCGAGTAGAATTTATATTCTTTATTAAAAAGTATTTTCCTCTGTCCTGCTGACTCGGATAAAAGCGATGAAAAAACTACACCCGCACCAACAACAACTTTCACCCTGCTGCAACCTCTAAAAACTCATCTTTATTTTCTTTCCACCACTTCTTTTTTATTTCATCGGCGAGCTTCAATATCCCCTTATTGAAATCGACCTTTTTAGCAAGGGTTTCAACTTTCAACCGTTCCATGAGTTCTATGATATAGTCGCTGTCAATAGAGGACTTATCAATAGATATTATCATTCTGTCTTTTGTCGATTTAATCTCCAATGCTTCCATTATTCTCACCCCTCGCCTGTCTTTTGGTTATTATACTATAAAATAAGCATTAAAACACGTAAAGCCTTTTCCCGTAATGCGTTATGCGTTATGTGTGAACAGAAGGTTACCCCTCCCCCTCGCCCCCTCCCGCAAGGGGAGGGGGTTGAGAGGAATGACAACTTTCTATCTCTATTTTTCGGTTAATCAGGATTTGGTCTTCTGTTGTCCTCCCTGAAAAATCGCCTTAAACGCCTCAGAGACTATTCTTGGTTTCAGCTTCTTCAGGTCTTCATTGTTCGGATACAGCAAAAGCCCTTGTTCAACGGTCTTCATGGCCTCGTCAAAATATGCGTGCTGCTTATAGTGAATTCCCATAGCAAGCAGGACATTTGCGTCATAGTAAAAAACCGGGAATACGGGCAGACGCTTTTTCTCGTGATTGCTCCATTTCAGAAAATCATTCAGAAAATCTTTATTTTTCTCCACATCCTTTACAGCTTCTTCAGACCTTGTAAACATATACATTGGTATTGCCCAGTTTCTGAGATACAGATTTTTAGTCGAAGGCAGTATATCTTTGTCCTTGGCCCTGCCTGTTTCCGTATAATCTATATACCATCTTACAAGACCGTTATATGCATTAAAGGTCATAAGCGCATATGCCAGGAAAACCATGTAAATGCCGGAGAATATTATAACAGCCGATTTAGCCATGAATGGAGACAGTTTCAATTGCGCTGCATTTATAGAATGTGATGATGCCATATAAATTAGTATCACAAATAAAAGATAATGCGCGGTTGAAAGCTGCAAAGGATATTCCACGAGCATGTGGACAACGAGAGGCATTAGAAGCGCTATGTATAAGCCGGCACGCTCATTGCCGAGTCTCATAACCACCTTTAAAAATCCATATATTACGATTAAAATAGCCGCCGCTCCGGCGATGCCGCTTTCTGAGATTATCAAAAAGAGTTCGTTATGGGGGTGTGAAGTGTAATCACCAATTACTTCTTTGTATTTTGGCTCAGATTTTGCAATCTTTCCCTGATAATACATGTAAAAACTGCCGAAATTAGAAAATCCCTGACCGAATAACGGCTTTTCTCCGAACATCTCTAAAGATGTCTTTGCCATTAAAATGCGGTGTGTATAAGATGCCTGCTGGGTATCCGAAAACCACGCTATTTGTCTTGTCGCGAGTTTTTTTATGCCCAGCTTATCTTTTATACTCAATAAATAAAAGCCCCCTGCCGTGCCGATAAAAAAGACCAGAAGCCAGACAATCAAATGCCTCTTTGCTGCAGAGTATTGTTTCCACATCATTGTCAGGATTACTGCCATTGCGAGCGCAGCGCCCAAAAGCCCTGTCCTTGAGCCGGCGATAATAAGACTTAAAGACAGGATGCCTATACTTGCAAGAAAGAGCATTCTCTTTTTTCTTTTGTAAGATTCAAACCTATCGGTAGTTATAAGGTAAAGGCTGATAATCAATCCTGTTGCTATCCACGAAGCAAAGAGGTTCTTCTGCTGAAACACCCCGCCGACCATTCCAACATCAGGCGCAGGAGTGATGGGAATATATTGATAAAGTCCGAAGAACTGCATAATGCCTATAACCGATTCTATAACCGCAGAAATGAATATCAGGAACAGAATGGAGATTTTTTCTCTGCGGGTTAAATCGAATTGAAGGAGGGCAAGCCATAGGAGGATTCCGGCAACAAGCCGGGCAGAGTTTGTAATGAAAAGATCCATGTTTTTGATGGGATTGAATATGCTGCTTAAAAAAAGCAATACAACAAACAAGAGGAAGTACATCCTGAGGGGAGATTCCGCCAATTGCCTTTTCATAACGACATTCAATATTCCAAGGAATACTATTGTGCCTATCGCAATCCATATTATGTATTCCCTTTGGTGTGCAATCGCCCCTCCGACATTCGGAAGAAAAATGTGCATGATAAAAAGAAAGGTTATTGATAGGATGGGCAATAAAAAACGCTTAGGGTTTAACTGACCCTGATTTTCTCCTGTCCCTACTTCCTCTACAACAAATGGCACTTTTTCAATATCTCTGCCAATTCTTTATTGGACTTTGCATATTCCTTAAAAGCCTCTATCCAGTCCCCTATTCTCCACTTCTTCTCAAGCTCCCTCATCGCCTCTTCCTTTGCCTTTTCTTTGAATGTCTTTCTGTCCCAGAGAAGAAGTCCCACAAACACACCGCAAAGACCGCCAAACACTGCAAGCATGCCTATCATAAGGTTCTGCATGAATTCAAGACGCTTGTCAACACTTTTTTCAAAAGCCTCAAGTTTCGTCTCAAGCCTTATGAGTCTGTCCCTGTCGTCCTGAGTGAATGAGACTTCTTTTGCAAAAGAGAAATTGGCAATGCTAACCAGAAGAACAAAAGCAATAATAAAAGACAATCTCTTCATCCCTGCCCTCCAAAATAAGCGCTGCATGTTAATAGCATATCAAAACCAGAAGGGCTTGTCAAAAACAAAAAAAGGGAGGCGGCTGCCTCCCTTCTCTGCTCTCTGTTCACTGCTCACTGCTTACTGCTCACTTGATTGCTATAGCTTTCTGTCAAAGAAGTAAGCGAAAGCCTTCATAGCAGATGTATAAGCCGTAGTGCTGGCAGCCGTTAATGTTGCCTTCCATTTGGCTGAATCTGCAGTTGCGCCGAGAAATCCCTGAACCCTGCCGGCTGTTCCGCTCACAACCTCATCAATCACACCGTCAAAGGATTTTGCATAATTAAGTTCTTCAACATCTACAAATCCGGTGGTACAATTTGCATCACGGCAAACGATAATTGCATTTTTCTTTGAGCCGGCATTGCCGAAGTAGATATAAAAGGTTAAAGAACCCATAATAATGGGATCGCTAGAAGGTATGGTAGCAAAATCTGCGGCTGCGAAGTCAGCTTTGGGGTTTTCAGTGACTCCATTTCCAATGGTTCCATCTCTATCACCGTCTCCCGGAAACCTCTTTTCCCTGTCTAAATATGTCCATATGAGGGTTTCCCACTGTTTAATCTCCGAAGCAAGCCTCTTGTGCCTTGCGTTCTCGACCAAATCCTGCCCCTTAAGCACTGCCCCGATGATGATTCCGATTATCACAAGCACTATTGCCAGTTCGATGAGGGTAAAACCGGCTTGCCCCCTGAACCATGAATCTTTTCTGGTCTGTGCGTTTTTCATCTTAGACCTCCTTCGTTGTTAGGTTTTTCTATTTCTTATGGTTTATCGAACTCACTGTTTTCCCTAATCACTTTTTGTCAAAATAATAAATCAATGCTTTTGTTGCAGATGTCCAGTCGCCTGTAATAGTAGGCCCTGTTCCAAGCCATTTAGCGCTGTTAACAGTAAGAGCTGTTGCAGCCTTTACTCTGCCCGCATTCCCATCCGCTGTTCCGTCAATAGAGGTATCAAATGCCTCCATATGACCAAGCTCTGGGTCGGAAAATCCAGCGGGAGTAGTATCGTGATTGGTTACTGCTATAATATTTTTTGTTCCATCATTGCCAAGCCATATATAAAATGTATATGAGCCGAGGGTGATTGAGTTGCTCGTAGGAGGGTCAAGAAATCTTCCTTTAGTTGTTATATCAGTCTTTGGGTCATCCTCAATTTTTCCATCCTTATTAGTATCTCCAGGGAAATATCCCTTCCTGTCCAAAAATCCCCATGCGAGTGTCTCAAACTGTTTCACATTGGTAGTGAACTTCTTATGTCTTGCATTCTCAATCATGTCCTGACCTTTCAATACAGCGCCGATGATGATACCGATAATAACCAGCACTATCGCAATTTCAATGAGAGTGAAACCCTTTGAATCCGTGAACCGTGATGCGTGATGCGTGAATAGGTTTTTGATTTTACTGCTTACTTCTTTCATCTTTGACCTCCAGATTTTAATTTTTAGAGGCCGGTTGCGCCACTCAGCATCACCATAACCACCATGGCGCCCATATAGGCAGATTATGGTTTAACGCTTCCCTTTTTAAACCTTAGTTCCCCTTGGTATCACCTCCTATTTCAATAATCCCAGAATCCTTGCTATGAATTCAAGGGCGCTCTGGTTTAACAATATTATAACAGCTATTAAAATTATAGTCATTATCTTCATGTCCTTTCTCACAAGGTCTATCTCTTTTCTCACAAGCTCAATGTCATACTTTGTGGCAAGTTCCTGACTGGCCTTTGTCATAAGATTTCTTTCAGTTTTACCAAAACCCCATCTATCAGCTCAAACTCTTCATCAAAGTTGTAATAACCTGCTTCTTTCTTGCCATGCTTAAAAACGGTAATAGTCTCTGTATAAGGGTCAATGAGTACAGTCCTTTTTACACCTATTGACAGGTAATCTTTAACTTTATCATTTATGTAGTTCGCTGTATTGTCCTCTGAGATTATCTCTATTATTAAATCAGGCGGGATTTCAAGCATGCCGACAGGCTCAACCGGAGATGCCTCTCTGCTGATATAAACAACATCCGCTGCCCTGAGCCTGAAAGGATTTCTGGAGATTACAATGCCCACTTCTCCAACTGCAATATAGCCCTTATCTTTTAAATGTTTTCGTAACAGTTCGTAAAAAATTCCTTCAAACTTGCCATGTCTAAACATTGTTGGTGTCATATCACGCCTCTCGCCGTCTATGATTTCGTAGTTGCCTTCCGGCAGGGAATCTATGTCTTCGTATGTAAATATCCTTTTGTCCAACAGCATAGGCATTGATGTCTCTCCTGAAAAGCTTATTAAAGCTTTTAAATATTAACCACTATTTCTTGATTTGTCAACAATTTTATCATTATACTTATGCATGGAAGTTCAAAGTTCAAAGAAAGGCTTTCAGCTTGTTTGTTTCATTCTGCTTACTGCTTACTGCTTACTGCTTACTGATGCGAATGCCTTCTGCTTTGAAGAGGCAGGCAAAACCTACGGTATAAATCCATCCCTTCTCAAGAGCATTGCCCAGATCGAGTCAAGCCTCAATCCAAAGGCTATGAATAAGAACCAAAATGGCTCTATAGACATCGGACTTATGCAGATAAATTCATTCTGGCTGAAACCCCTTAAATTGGACGCCGAAAAACTTATCTCAAATCCATGCTATAACACAATGATTGGGGCAAAGATATTAAAACAGTGCATTGACCGATATGGATATACATGGGAGGCGGTGGGCTGCTACAATGCAGTAAGCGAACCCAAAAAGGTAAGGTACTCGTGGAAGATATTCAATAGGCTGAAGTCAGAGGACAAAAAACAGAGCGGCATACCAACTCAAAACTCCGAACTCAAAACTCCTAACTCCGAACTTTATTTCAGCGTGAGAGAAAAACAAGTGAACTCAACAAGTGAGAGGGACAGTCCCGAATCTACGGCTCCGCCCGTAATTCTGGGACAGTCCCTTGAGCTAAAGATGGAGGCGCAGTGAGTCTCCTTGCGGATTTATTATCGAAGGTAAAGTATAAATCCGCATCAGGCATGGAAGGGCACAAAACAGACGTCCCCCCTGATTTAAAAAGGGTCGTATCCAACTCCGCAGAAAAGGAAGCGGTCAAAAAAAGGATTATCATATTCTCAGTCTTAATCCTCTTTGCAATCATATCCGGAATCGGAGGCGTTTATCTTATAGAACTCTCCATAAAGCCGTCTGCAATAAAAACAGCCCTTCGACAAGCTCAGGATGACAGTCAAAAAACAGAAGACAGAGAACAGAAAACAGATAAAAATATTCAGCAGTTAGCAGTTGATCAGGAGATAACGGCCGAGAGGCAAGAGTCGAGAGTTCAGAGTTCAGAAACGTCTGAACCTCCAAAGCCCAAAACCGGGGCAGATGCCAAAACCGATGCTGTTCTAAAACCGAAGGCCGTTAAACCCAAGCTTGCTAAAAAGATGGAGCCGCAAAATGAGGCTAAAGAGGAGACTATTGAGGAAAAGAAGACTTCGGAAAAACAAAAACTGACAGGCAAGGCTGAAGCCATGCCTAAAGCCAAAACTAAAGATGACCCAAAGGAAATTCAGAAACCGGCAGTTGCAGAACAAAAGCCGGGACCGAAAACACACAGTCCGCAAAAGGACGTGTATCTCTACACTGCAAGGACATACGAGTCCAGAAAGGATTATCATCAGGCGCTTCTTAATTATAAAAAGGCATTGGAGATAGAGCCCGATAACTTCATCATAATGAACAACATAGCGAGCGTGCTTATCCATCTCGGCTCTATGGAAGAGGCTATAAAATATGCCGGAAGCGCGCTGAACACAAGAAAGGATTATACGCCTTCCCTTATTAATTTAGGAATAGCGCATATACGGCTCAACAATCCAACAGAAGGAGAGATGCATCTCTCAAAGGCTCTGTCGCTTGAGCCTTCGAACAGCTATGCCCTCTTAAATATCGGCATTTTATATGAAAAGCGGGGCGACAATGAAAGGGCTTACGGCTATTTTTACAAGCTCTCGGAAATTGGTAATATTCAAGGCTATCTCGGTATTGCAAGAATATGGGAAAAGCAGGGCATGATTTCCGATGCGGCGAGGATTTATAAAGAGATATTATCAATGAATAACATCGACCCCAAGATCAAAAAGCTTGCAAACGACAGGCTGCTGCAGTTAGGACACTAACCCAACGTTCCATCACTCCATTACTCCATTATTAACCCTTACCACCTTTCCTGCAACCCAGCATTCCCTTCCGCCTGATGTCTTTACCTTATACCACTTTCTGCCTGCTGTATCGGTAAACTCGTCGATTATTTCAAGGACTGCATCTTTTTGCGCCTTTCCGACAGTCTCGGCGTCCAAAGAAGGCTTTGCCCTCAAATTAACAACGCCTGCAATAACCGTTACCGTCCTCCTTGTATCCTGCTTGGGACTTTTCTGTTCTATTGCTATGCTTTCAGGGGCTATGCTTTCGGGCCGGACAACAGCGGCATTTTGGCTTTCCTTATTTATGATTACAGGAATTCGGGAAGTCTGATTCTTATGCTCCGGAGCGTAAATTGTCTTCACAAAAATGTCTTTTGTTATGGTAAGCGCTGCAACAACGACAGCAATAAGCATAAAATAGATCGCTGCGCGGGAAAATGTCATTAAGCGCCTTGTTGTTTTTATCAGGCTGTCCGAAATATGTTTTACAGCGTACATTACATGCCTTTTTTTGACGCTCCTGCTCAGGTCAAGATATGCAGCCATCATCGCCCTTGAGGATACAAGATTAATAAGTCTCGGAATGCCTCTCGAGAGCTTGTATATAAGCTTCTTTGTCTTTTCATCGAACATGACATTGCCCTTTCCCGCCTTTACCAGTCTGAAATTGATATAGTCCGATGTCTCATACTCGGTTAAAGGCCTCAATGTAGCCCTTACTGTTACCCTCTGGTTCAACTGCTTTAAATTCTCCGAAAGCAGCCTCTTCCTTAATTCAGGCTGTCCTATCAGGACTATCTGGAGCAGTTTTTCCTTTTCTGTCTCGAGATTCGACAAAAGTCTCAATTCCTCGATGGTCTCGTCTGGCAGATTCTGCGCTTCGTCGACGATAATAATAATCCTTCTTCCTAACATCGAGTTTTCTATAAGGAAATCCCTGAATGCCTTGATAATCTCGTTCTTATTCGTGTTCTTAACCTTTACATTCAGGTCTTCGAGCACAGTAAGCAGGAATTCTTCCGGCGAAAGTCTCGGCGTCAGCACAAGCGCCATGCCTGCCCTGTCCTTCCATTTTTCTGTATTAAGAAATGTGTTCAGCAACGTGGTCTTGCCTGTGCCCGGCTCTCCGATGCAGAGGAAAAAACCCTCTTTCTGCTCAACGATATAATTAAAAGACGACAATGCCTCGTTATGACTCTCCGACGGATAAAAATAATACGGGTCGGGCGTCAGTCTGAAGGGGTCGTCTTTTAAATCGAAAAATTCCAGGTAATCCATCATCTCGCCTTCCCGAACTGTGAAATAAGGTCGTAAAGCGGGAACATAAGACCTATAATAATCACCGCAAAAAGGACTCCTACGACCGCAATAACTATAGGCTCTATCATCTTTCCCATCTTCTCGGATATGTCGTCTAATTTTTTCAGATAATGTTCCGACAGAAAGGCGAACTGCTCGTCTAAATTGCCGCTCGTCTCTCCTATATCCACCATTCTTACGACCAGCGGAGGGAATACCTTGTGTTCTCTTAATGCGTCCGATATCCTGCTTCCCGACGATATGCTTTCTTTTGATGCAATAATCGCCCTCTTGAAGACCTCGTTGTCCATCACATCCGCAATTATATCGAATGACCTGTCTATAGTGAGTCCGGCCACTATCAATATCCTCAATTGCTCGGAAAAAAGGGCAAGGAGCTTGTTATAAACAACAAGCTTCATTATGGGAAGCTTAATCTTCAGGATGTCCACATAATATCTTGTAATCTCCTTCTGTTTTAATGCCTGCACAACCAAAAAACCGGCCACAGGCAGAAGGGGGATTAAGTACCAGTATGACTGTGTAAAATCGCTGACATGCAGGAGTATCCTCGTTATAAGCGGGAGTTTTACTCCCATCTCCTTTAATGTGACCATAATCTTGGGCAGGACATATGCAAGCCAGAAAATCATGGCGCCCATTGTTGTAACAATGGCAAAGGCAGGATAGATAAGAGCCCGTTTTATTGCAGAAGCGAGGTCCTCCATTTTTTGCAGATGGGCGGCTACATCCGACAGGCTCTTTTCGAGGCCGCCTGTCTCTTCTCCGACCTTTACCAGCCTTACGAAGACATCGGGGAAGATGTCTCTATAAAAATCAACTGCATCCGAAAACCTTCTCCCCATCTCTGTCCGGCGCTTTATATCAGCTATAATGGTTTTAAGGTATTTATTCTCTGCTGTAATAGTTATATCTCCAAGTGCAGTGAGAAGCGGAACGCCGGCCCTGAGCATGACAGAAAGGCTATTGGCAAACTCTATGACATCCATCCTTTTTATTTTACGCGCCATAAATCCCTTTTTAAGGTTTGCAATAGCGGTGTTTGCCTTTCTTACGCTCAGTATATAAAGCCCTTTTGATGAGAGGTCTCCGTAGACAGAGGATATATCCTCTCCCTCTTCAATGCCTTTTACCATTATGCCTTCTGTGTCTATAGCCTTATAGGAGTAATAGTTCATCCTGCCACTCTTAAGACTTCATTCAGCGTTGTTATTCCTTCAGCGGCCTTGCCGACCGCATCCTGTTTTAAAAGAACCATTCCTTTTTTGACAGCAGCAGCCTTTAGCGTTGTAACAGAGGCGCCGGAATATATCAGTTCCCTTATCTCGTCGTCGACAATCATTATCTCTCCTATAACCGTCCTTCCCGAATATCCTGTGCCGCTGCACTTGGGGCAGCCTTTGCCTTTGTATGCACTGTTCAAGGAGAATCCATGCTCCTTAAACACAGCGACTTCATAGTCATCGAGAGCATACTCTGCCTTGCAATAGCCGCATATCTTCCTTACAAGCCTCTGCGCCATTATGGCAAGAAGCGATGATGACATGAGAAACCTGTCCACTTTCAGGTCTATAAGCCTTGGTATTGCAGTTACTGCATCATTTGTATGGAGGGTCGAAAGGACGAGGTGTCCTGTTATGGATGCCCTGATGGCTATCTTTGCCGTCTCCTCATCCCTTATCTCTCCAAGGAGCATCACATCGGGGTCCTGCCTCATAAAATTCCTTCCTGCAAGCGCAAAGTCGTAGCCGACCTTTTCATTGACCTGAGTCTGTTTTATCAGGCTCAGCTTGTATTCAACAGGGTCTTCGACAGTAAGGACATTCCTTTCGAGGAGGTCTATCTCCCTTAATGCCGCATATAGCGTAGTAGTCTTACCGCTTCCGGTAGGGCCTGTAATCAGGATTATGCCGAAAGGCTTATGGAACAATGTCTTTATTTTTTTTGTGTTCTCTTCATCGAATCCGAGTCTTTCGATTCTCAAAAGCTGACCAGCGCCGACAAGCACCCTCATCACGATATTTTCTCCGTATATTGTGGGGACTGCAGATACGCGGATGTCGTAAGCCTTATTGAGAAATGTGAATGTAAATGAACCGTCCTGCGGCAGCCTTTGCTCAGCTATATCGAGCTGGGATAATATCTTAATCCTTGACACAATGCCGTTGTGCGCTGCCTTTGGAAGGCCGTGCCCGTGCTGAAGCACTCCGTCTATCCTGTAAAAAATATTGACAATATCCGCCGTGGGATTGATATGAATGTCTGTGGCATTCCTTCTGATACCATCCATAATAATCAGGTTCGTGAGATTTGTTACGACAGCGCCTGTGGTCGTCTCAGTTGCCTTTATCTCTCTTATTATTTCTTCAATCCGGTGTTGTATGGGATTTTCTAAAAAGAAATACGCCTTCTCAACAGCGTCTCTGAAACTGTCCGCATCGACCATATAAACATTAGGCTGGCTTTTGGTAATCCTTGAAGCAGTATCGACGGCTAATATATTGCTCGGGTTTGTTATTCCTATGCTCAGCCTGCCGTCTTCCATTTCTATGGGGATGAATCCGGTCTTTTCCGCAATATCCTTAGGCACAACCCTCAGCGCATCCTCGGAAATGACATGCTCGGCAAGGTCTATATATTTTATGCCCGACTGCTTTGCAAGTATCTGTCCGAGCTCCTTTGACGATACGAACCCCAGCTTTACAAGCGTATCGCCTAAAAGGTCTCCCGTTACTTGCTGCTGGACTAAGGCGACATGCAGTTGTCTGTCGTTAATAAGCCCTCTTGCCTTTAGTAAATCGCCGATCCTTATTGTCGCCATGAACTATCTTGAGACCAGCACCGGCTGCAAGACAACAACCAGCTCTGACCTTGTTTCTGTCCTGTCCCGGCTCTTAAACAATTCTCCTACTACAGGCACAGCTCCCAGTCCCGGAACCTTATAGTCCTGAAGGCCTTCTTTCTTTGATATCAAACCGCCGATTATCACCATTTGACCGTCCCTTACCTTCACCGTAGTGCTGAGCTCTTTCAGGTCTACTGTCGGAAGGGAAATCTGCGCCTGATTGGTCCCGCTTCCGATAGTCCTGTCTTCAAGCCTGATGAGGTCCGATATTATCGGAGTTATTGTCAGCGATATGTCGCCGTTTTCGTTTATGTAAGGCACTATTCCGATAATAATTCCGGAAAGTATGTTGCTCGTCTGCACCGTAAATGTAGTTACCGGCGCAGTGCCTGCCGCAGTGGTGGTTGTTGTCTCGACCTTTGAAATAAAACTGACGTTCCTGCCGACACTTAAAAGAGCGGTCTGACCGTTCATGATATTCACTCTCGGATTCGATAGGGTCCTCACCTCCCCCTGCTGCTGAATAGCCTTTAAAAGCGAGCTGAAGCTTGCTCCCCTTGTAACGCCCATACTGACGGCAGGGCCCGCCAAAGGCACGGCTCCGGAAAATCCCGTCGAAGCAATGTTAAGCTGTCCGCTACCCAATGTCCGGTTTACGAAACTCCAGTCAACTCCGTACTTCAGGCCTTCGGACAACTGAACCTCTATAATCTTTGCCTCGACCAAAACCTGCCTGTTGATTACCTTCTTGATAGCGCTTATATACTGTTCGACCCTCTCGATATTCCTTTTCGAGGCCGTCACTGCTATAGTGCCTGTCATCCTGTTCACAGTAAAACCCTGCTGCATCCCGCCTGCAGTTGCTGGGGCGGTTGGCCCAAGAATGCTTCCAATGGATTTTTCTATTGCATCCCAAAAATTAAATGCCGTAGCATCGGTTTTCACCGTCTGGGTTACGTTTCCCTTTATATTTGGAGTTCCTATAGCCGTTCCGCCTGCGGTCAATGCCCCTGTTGCGCCACCGAGTATATCTCCTCCGACATCCACGCTGTAAGTCTGGATTATGGCAGGATGTCCGAGCTCGAATATCTTAGTATCAACGGCCTTTACAATGAACATATTGTCTTTAATTGTGTAAAAATAATCCACGGATGTGAAAATTGTATTCAGTGCATCTTCGGCGCTTATATTCTTAAGAGTGAGCGTTACAGGGGTCTCAGGCGCAACTCCCCTTTCGATGACGAGATTCAGGCCTGTTGCTTCTGCAATTACATGAAGCACATCCCTTAAAGGAGTATTCCTCGCCGCTATGTCAACAATCCTCGTTTTTACAGGAGAGATGTCTTCGGTGACAGGAATAAACTCAGGGATTTTCGGCTCAGACGGGGCATGCCTTTCTGTCTTTACTTCCCTGAACTCCTCGGGAATTTGGATTTCCCTTTTTATGTCGGTGGAAGAACATGAGAAAACCAGAAGACAGAGAACAGAATAAATTACGAATCCACCCTTATCCATCTTTCCCCCCTTTCATCTTTTATTAATACCCTGTTTTTTTCTATTTTTGCAACCTTTTTCTGATTGACCGTATCACCTTCATTTACAACCACTCCGTTTATTATTGCCATCCTTCTCCCGCCATTTATAAGAATGAATGACACTTTCATCTCCTCCGCAGCCGCGGGAGGCGCTACGGTCGAAAGAGGCGCCTGCGGATAATCACGTCTCAAAGAAGCCTGTTTCTCTAAGGCAATAGGACTGTCCGCCGCAGTAACCACAAGAGGCTGACGCCTTATTATTTTGACCTTTTCGTAGGCAAGACCGGAAAGCTTCTGCTCCATAGGAAGCAGCGCCGGCTTGAATTTGACATACGACAAGGCGAATACCGCAAGGGATACCGCAACAAACGGTAACGTTAGAAGTATTATCTGTTTATTATTCACGCCCTCCATCTCATCGCCCGCCTTCCGCTGTTTTAAATGTCTTCAATGTTCCCTTTATTTCGTATAAGACCGCTGTTTTATCCTGAGATGCCGAAATGGATATGCTGCCTATCGAAAAGAACGGAAAGCTCATCGACTGCAGATACCCGACGGCATTCACAAATGCAGCGTAATCTTTTCCTGCCGCTGAAGCCTTTATGCCGACAGGCAGGCTGACTTCGTCTCCTTTGTATTCGATATTTGTTATCGAGACCTCCGCATTTTTCAGGCGCGATTTTAATTCATCAATGCCTATAAAGATACGCTCCTCGGGACCCCTCACTGCTGCGTCTTCCGGAACAATCGATTTCATTTCCGCTATTGTTTCGGCAATATCCTTATGCGCTTCCTTTATCCTTATCAGATTCTGTTTGGCTGTTTGCAGCCTGTTCATGGTATTCGAAAGGGAGTCCCCGTATTTTTTAAGGACAATAACGCCTCCAAGAGCAATCAAGAACAATACCCCTGAAACAGCATATAAAAAAAGCAGTTTTTTCAATCCTGAATCAACGTCGGCTTGCCGCATCAGCCACCCCGGAATATTTTATCTCAATATGGAAGACCTTACCACTTAAGTCTATTTTATCTGAAAGGAGATGCATTCCGCCTGTCTTTTTTATGGACTCGGTAATGCCCTGATACAACTGCTGCATTTCCGTAAAACTCTTAGCTGTAATACCGCCTTTAATCTTTATGCGGACAGCATTCCCTTCCGGAGACATATCGATTGCATCAATATTTACTCCCTTCTCGCGCGCCTCTTTTAAAGAAGACAGGGCAACGAGAGCCATCTGCATGTCCGGCGAAGAATTCATCGAATTAATAAAATTTATTAAAGGCATGCGCTTATCCAACTCCTTTTTCTTATTCTCGTAATCGGCAATTGCAGGCTCCATTGCCTGCATCTCGGACCTGAGCGAATTAATCTTTTTTCTAACGTCTTCCATCTCTGTCTGCTTTATCTTGAGATAGCCGAGCCCTATAATGAAAAAAATTACAAAAAACGCTGTGTAATACGTAAGTATCTCCTTCTGCCTGTAAAAACTCCTGTAACTCTGCGGAAGAAGATTCCCTGCTTCAGACTTTTTAACGTCTACGACAGCCGACAGGGGAATAATAAATTCCATAAAAGTCTCTCTTGAGGCAATAATAGCAGAAGTCGGTTCCATGCAGACAGCCGGCAGCGTCAAATCCATAGTCGTCTCATAATGAGAACACGCAGTTCCCAATAATATTACCTGCAAAGGATTTAATCTCAATGTCTGTCGGCAGTAGTTTACGGTCATGTTGATGTTCTGGACATCTATGTCGTGTATACCGCTCTCAAACGACTGCGCAGCCCTTATGAAATAGAGTTTGCCGTCTTTCATCAGAAGGAGGATTTTCCCTGCCTCGGACTCCGCAACGCAGAGCAAAGGGTCGGCGGCAATGCCGTAAGATAAGTTTACCAGACGCGATATAGTAAAGGCTGCCGGATATATGCCTTTCACTACCTTGCCGCATCTGCCGAACCTCTCGATAACATTGGAGAGGTCATAATTGTTTGCGGCAAACACAAAGGTCTCGTTCATTTTTCTTCCTTCGTGCATCCTCTCGCCGAGAGAGACATGAAAAAATGAAAACTCCTTCATCTCCGGAGACCTCTTTCTTATCTCCGCTTCGACAATGTTTCTCAAGAACTTTTCCTTTACAGGAGGCAGAAGCAGAATATCCTGATAGAATGATTTAAAATTGCATACTACTCTGAAATGGCGGGTCTTTTCCTTTTTTAGAAAGTCGTCAAGCTCTTCATCTTTTAGGACAAGGGTCTTTTTGACTGTTAACTTTGTCCCTTTTATAGACGCATATACTACTCTGACTATATCATCTTCAAAACTAATCGCTATCTGCCTTGCCATTTCCTAATTATATCAAGGCATTCCGATACCGTCAATCTGCGCCCCGCATTTTGAACATTTTGAATTTTTCATTTTAATAGTGGTCAGAGAAAATCCGAATCTCTCTATAAGCAGTTCCCCGCACGAAGGACAATATGTGTTCTCACCGCCCTCACCCGGAACATTCCCTTCATAAACATATTTCAGGCCTGCCTTTAATCCTATATCCCTCGCCATCCTCAGGGTCTTTACGGGTGTCCTCGGCTGATCTGTTAATTTATAAGTAGGATAGAACTGGGTCACATGCCACGGCACCGCATTGTCAACAGACCTTATAAATTCGGCCGTCCATTTTAAGAACTCTTCCGAGTCATTATAGGTCGGTATAATAAGCGTGGTTACCTCAACCCAGACGCCGAGCTCTTTCATAAGTTTAATTGTGTCCAGAACAGCTTGTAGTTTTGCGCCTGCAATCTTCTTATAAAAATTATCATCTCCCTTTAAATCAATATTATTTCCATCAAGATATGGTGCAATGAGCCTCGTTGCCTCTGGACTCGTATATCCATTGCTCACAAATACATTTTTAATCCCTTTTTCGTGTGCAAGCCTTGCACAATCGTATGCGAACTCAAAGAATATGGTGGGCTCTGTGTATGTGTAGGATATGCTCTTGCATCCTGTGAGTTCTGCATCTCTAACAACCTGTTCCGGTGTCATTTCCTCTCCGGGGATGTCAGGATATTCCTTTGGATACTGGGAGATTTCATAGTTCTGGCAGTGCAGGCATCTGAAGTTGCAGCCGACTGTAGCGATGGAATAGGACCTCGAGCCCGGATAAAAATGGAATAAAGGCTTTTTTTCTATCGGGTCTATATGCCTTGCTATGACCTTGCCGTAGACGAGGATATAAAGTGTGCCGTCCCTGTTTTCCCTGACCGCACATATCCCCCGCTTGCCGGGTGAAATAGTGCAGTAATGATTGCACAGATGGCACTTCACTTTGCCATCGGCAATCTTTTCATAGAGCATCGCTTCTTTCACTATTTTGTCTTTTTTGTTCTTCCGGTTGCTTTAGGGACTGCAGCCTTTTTTGTCTCTGACTTTTTAGCACCTGTTTTCGAGGATGTTTTTTTCTCACTTTTGTGCCTTGCCATTACAATCCTTTCTGCCTCAAGCCAGTTGCCGAGGTCCCTGCCCTCGATCCTTCCGCTCTTTTCATAGAGATCATGTGCCACCTTTGCTATTTCGTCGTGCAGATTCATCTTGTCCCCTCCTCATAATAAGTATTTTTAACAAATCATATCGCTATTCGTAGATTAATGCAAGCTCTCTTTGTCTATCTCTTAGGCAGTGTAAAACTGAAGGTGCTTCCCCTTCCCGGCGTACTTTCAACCAAGATTCTACCGCCGTGTGCCTCTACTATTGTTTTTGCAATTGATAAGCCAAGTCCTGAACCTTTCATATCCCTTTTACCTCTATAAAAGGCATCGAATATATACGGAAGATGGTTTTCAGGAATACCTATACCTGTATCTTTGATCCGAACAATTATATTGCTGTTGCTATCAATCAGGCTTATTGTCACAACTCCTCCGGGATTTGTGTATTTTATTGCATTATCCAGCAGATTGGTAATAACCCTGCCGATTAACATTGCATCGGCATTGGTCACCGCCCCTACTTCGCGAGGCTCAAAAATAATTGTAATATTTTTTTTCTCTGCTTCTACCTTTGCTGCCTCTATATGTTTTCGCATGGAAGCTTCTATGTTGAATGGTCCCAGTACAGGTTTGCACTCTGTTGCTTCAAACCTTGAAAACTCAAGAAAATCTGTGATCAATCCCTGCAGTCCATCCAGCTCTTCCTTTACCAATTCAAGATAATTTTTTTGAGTTTCAGACAGAGGTCCCGCCTTTCCAGAAAGCAGCCTCGATATAAAACCCTCTGCAGTAATAACCGGATTTTTCATGTCATGGGCAAACATCGAGAGGATATTTTTCCGTTCCCTCTCTAGCCGTTTTAATTCAGTAATATCCCTGAAAAGCTCTATGCCTCCGATAAAATTGCCATTGCTGTCAAAAAGAGGAGATGTCGTAACAGATACTGCAATAAAGTCGCCGTTCTTCTTCATTATAGTGGCCTCTGTTGCAATCAATTGCTCATGCTTCTGGAGTGCATGCTTGAATAAAGGGCATGCATCTTTATCATCCGTGCCGTGGAGCATTTTAAGGTGGGACTTGCCGATTACATCCTTTTTTGTATAGCTTGTTATTTTCTCTGCGGTATTGTTGAAGTCAATGATGATTCCGTCTTTATCCACTATCGAAAAACCAACAGGAAGGGTGTCTATTATAATGTCGTAAATCTGCTGTCTTTCCATAAATGTAATTATACTGAAAAACAAGCGGAAGGGCAAAAAATAATAAGGGAGAGGTATACTGTGCACACCTCTCCCTATGTATCAGCCGAGAATGGTCTTCAGGTCTTCGTCAGGCGTTGTTATAGGCTTAATATTGAAGTTTTTCACCAGCACATCCAGCACATTAGGCGTTATGAATGCAGGAAGCGAAGGGCCAAGCCTTATGCCCTTAATCCCGAGGTATAAGAGCGTCAGCAGTATAGCCACTGCCTTCTGCTCATACCATGAAAGCACCAGAGAAAGGGGCAGGTCATTCACGCCGACATTAAATGCCTTGGAAAGCGCTACTGCTATCTGAATAGCCGAGTATGCGTCGTTGCACTGCCCTATATCAAGGAGTCTCGGAATGCCGCCGATGTCGCCGAGGTCTTTATCAAAAAATCTGAACTTGCCGCAGGCAAGCGTCAGCACAATGCAATCCTTTGGAACCTTCTCGACAAATTCGGTGTAATAGCTCCTTCCGGGCGTTGCCCCGTCGCAGCCTCCGACTAAAAAGAAGTGGCGTATGTTTTTATTCTTTACCGCTTCTATAACCTTATCAGCAACTCCCAGAACCGCATTTCTGGCAAAGCCTGTCATTACATATTTACCTTCGTAATCTTCTGTAAATCCCGGCAGTTCAAGCGCCCTGTCTATTACCGGCTTAAAGTTTCCGCCGGATATATGCTTTACGTCAGGCCATCCGACAAGGCCGCATGTAAAGATGTTGTCCTTGTAAGCATCTTTCGGTTTCTGGAGACAATTGGTGGTCATAACTATTGCACCGGGAAATTCGGCAAATTCCTTCTGCTGGTTCTGCCATGCTGTTCCGTAATGCCCGTAGAAGTGGGGATATTTTTTAAGCGCAGGATAGCCGTGACATGGCAGCATCTCTCCATGCGTATAAACATAAATTTCCTTGCCTTCGCTCTGTTTGAGTATGTCTTCCAGATCCTTAAGGTCATGTCCGGAAACAAGAATAGCCTTGCCTTTTTTATGACCTGAAGGCACTTTTATAGGAACCGGATGGCCGTAAGCGCCTGTATTTGCCGCATCAAGCAGCTCCATTGTCTTCAGATTTATCTCTCCGCATTTCAGTACAAGCCCAAGCCAATCATTGAGAGACAAATCTTTTCTCGTCATAGCCGCTAATGCCTCATGGATAAAAGCATAGATAGCATCGTCTTCATGCCCTAAAATCTGTGCGTGGTCGGCATATGCTGCAACGCCTCTGAGTCCGAATAAAAGTATATCCTGCAGGGATTGTATATCTGGGTCCATACCTGGAGCAGACACCTTTTCCATTACCGCCTCTCCCTGTTTTACCAGCCCTTCAAGAGTTGCTTCCGGTTTAAATGCAGCGCACGCCTCCTGAAAATCAACCCTTCCGCCCTTGCCCTTAATATTTCCTTTGAGTTTCTCCCTGAGTTCCACGCACCTATTGATAAGCGCTGCAAACCTGTCGGGATCAAAATCCACATTGGTAAGTGTTGAAAATAGGGCCTTAACGGTAAATACATTGACATCGCGGTCATTCACTCCTGCCTTCCTTCCCTCAACCGCATAAAGAGACAAACCTTTCAGGGTATGCACAAGAATGTCCTGAAGCGCTGCCACATCAGGAGATTTCCCGCAGACTCCAATAACCTTACAGCCCCCTTTTGCTGTTTGCTCGCACTGATAACAAAACATCTTTTGCTCCATACCTACCTCCTCTTCATTGCAAAAAGTAATTTGAGTTAAATTTTAATAGATGTCAAATGAAACGTCTATGATTTGCGTCATACTTTAAAAATAAAATATTTTTTGAGCAATTCTGTGAAAGATGTCGAACCTGCTTACAGATACCTGTCGATTATTATATTGACCTTCGTGCCGCGCCCCTGTTCGCTCTCTATGCACATGTTCCACTTATGGGCGCTGACCAGATGTTTAACAATCGCAAGCCCGAGGCCTGTCCCTCCAAGCTCCCTCGACCTTGCCCTGTCAACGCGGTAAAACCTCTCGCCGAGCCTTGATAGGTGATTTTGCGGAATTCCGGCGCCGGTGTCCTGAACATACAGCGTAAGTCTTCCTCCGGCCTCGTCAATTCCGACAGTAACCCCTCCCTTTTCTGTAAACTTAATTCCGTTATCAACGAGATTCAGTATTATCTGGATAAGCCTGTCCTTATCCGCATAAATAATCTGTGCGCCTGACGGTATTGCCTTTTTTAGATAAAGACCCCTTTTGTCTGCCTTATCTTTCAGGGTCATAAAGACCGTATCTATAACCTGCTCGATATTGACCTCTGTTTTATTGATAGGCGCATCGCCAAGCTCTATCCTCGACAGCGCCAGCAAGTCATCCACAAGCGTATTAAGCCTTTCGCTGTGGCTTTTTATCATTCCCAGAAACCTTACCGCATTGTCCTTGTCATCTATAGCGCCGTCGAGAAGCGTCTCTGCAAATCCTTTTATCGCAGTTATTGGGGTTTTTATCTCGTGTGACACATTCGCAACAAAGTCCTTTCTCATCTCTTCAAGCTGTTTCAGCCTCGTAATATCATGCAGTGTAAGCACAGCGCCGGTTACGTAATCTCCGGAACATACAGGCACTGCAGTCGCAATCAGATGCATATCTTTATGGGGCCTCGATATGCCCATCTCTTCCGAGATGATATTCCCTGATTCAACAGCCTTCCTGAAAATACCTATGAGTTCTGCATTCCTCAAAACCTCCATAATCTGCTTTCCCTCTATATCTTCATTCACAGACAGAAGATTTCTAAATGTCGGGTTTGCTAAAATTATCACTCCCCGAACATCGGTAATAAGCACGCCATCGGACATGCCCCTTAGTATCGCCTCCATCCTCTGCATCTCGGCCTCTGCAAAATCGAGCCTTGTCTTTGTCTTATCCATTATAGAGACGATGTCCCGTATAATACCGACCGGTTCTCCCTTTCCCATCGGCAAGAGTCTTGCATTTAAATTTCCTGATGAAAGCTCTTTTAAAAATCCGCTTATATCTTTTATGAATGCAGAAACGCGGATTAAACGAACGGCGAGGAAAAGTAATGCTATGGAGAGAATTATTATGATAAACAGCTCATGGTTCATAGCTCATAGCTCACAGAGGGAATCAATACTACGAGCTATCAGCTACAAGCTATCAGCTATAGTTATGCCTCGACAAAATATCCGATGCCTCGCATTGTCTTTATATATCTGGGATTATTGGGGTCTGTCTCTATCTTAGTCCTGAGCCTTCTTATATGGACATCAACTGTCCTCGGCTCTACATAAACATCATTTCCCCACACCGCATCTAAAAGGTGGTCCCTGCTGTAAATTTTATTCGGCCTCTCTGCAAGATACAAAAGAAGTTTAAATTCTGTTGCGCTCAGCTTTATCCGCCGCTTGTCAACCGCAACTATGTATTTCTCTTTGTCAATAAACATTTCCTTTATCTTTAATATATTACCGGACCCTGCGATAGCTTCTAATGCAGGCGCTTCATGGGCTGTCGGCTTCTCCGCCCTTCTCAGGATTGCCTTTGCCCGAGCAACAAGTTCTCTTATGCTGAATGGTTTTGTTATGTAATCATCCGCTCCCATCTCGAGTCCGAGCACCTTATCAACCTCTTCTCCCTTTGCAGTCAGCATAATAATAGGCAAACCGGATATTTCAGGAGCGCTCCTTATAATCCTGCACAGTTCAAGCCCCTGAATTCCGGGAAGCATAAGGTCAAGGATAATAAGGTCGTATTTATTGTCCTTTATCATTTTGATGGCAGTTTCTCCGTCATAGGCGAAATCTACAGAAAAGCCTTCTTTCTTGAGGTTATAAGAGATTAATTCGACAATGTCTGTCTCATCGTCTATGACAAGGATTTTCTTCACCGACTCATTACCTTCTTTATATCTTCGATATTAATGCCCTTCTGAATTTTTACCTTCCCGATTTTTTCAGGAAGAATAAACTTCATCTCCCCTGCCTCGACTTTTTTATCCAGTCTCATAAGCGAAACAAGCTTGTCGGCATTCAAATCCAAAGGCAGTTCCGACGGCAGGACGTAAGAGTCTATAATGTTTTTAATTCTCATAACCTGCGTATTGTCTATCAATCCCAACAGTTCTGAAAGCACTGCTTCAAGATGCATCCCTATTGCAACAGCCTCGCCATGAAGGAACTCTGAATATCCTGTTTCTGTCTCTATGGCGTGACCGATGGTATGCCCGTAATTCAGAACAGCCCTCAATCCGGATTCCCTTTCATCCTTTGAAACGACCTCTGCTTTTATCTCGCATGAACGCCTTATGATAAATTTCAGGGCATCCATATTTAGATTTAAAATATCATCCCTTTTGTTTTCCATAAAATTAAACAGTTCCTCATCCCAGATTATGCCGTATTTTATTATCTCTGCAATGCCGCACAAAATTTCTCTTTTCGGCAAAGTCTTAAGCGTATCTATATCTATCCATACGAGTCTCGGCTGATAGAATGTGCCTATCATGTTTTTCCCAAGTTCATGATTCACGCCTGTTTTCCCGCCGACTGAACTGTCAACCTGTGAAAGGAGTGTTGTCGGAACCTGAATGAAATCGATACCCCGCATGTATATTGATGCGACAAAACCTGTTATATCGCCGATTACACCGCCTCCGAGAGCGATAAGAGATGATTTCCTGTCGAGTTTATTTTTTAAGAGCTCGGTCAGTATTTGGTAGGTCTGGTCGTAATTTTTATACTCCTCGCCATCAGGAATAATGACATGAAGAGGCTCAAATCCTGCGTTTTTCAGCGAATTTATAACTACATCTCCGTAAAGATTAAAAACTGTAGGATTGCTTATTACAGCGACCTTTGGGCTGAAATTGAATTCTTTAAGGCGCTCTCCGATGTCTGCGAGTATTCCGCTGTCAATCGCAACATAGTAGCTTCTTTCGCCGAGTTCGACTCTTACTTTTTCCATTTTTAATTAGTTAATTAGTGCGACAGTTCGGCAGTGCGACAGTTAAATTATGGAAAAATTTATTCCTTATAAAAAACTGTCGTTCTGTCGCTCTATTAACTGTAGCACTGATGTTGCTCTGTCGCTCTATTAACTGTCGCATCTACTGCCTTTATTATCTCCTCTGCCACTTCAAATGGGCTTTTTCCCTCTGTCTCTATCATTATATCAGCCTTTTCGTAATACGGCTTTCTGAATTCGAGGAGTTCCTTTATTTTCTGGAGGGGATTTTCGACCTGAAGGAGCGGCCTGTCGTTGTTATTGCCTGTCCTTCTCAGGATAGTTTCTGGAGATGCGGCAAGACAGACAATCACACCGTTCTTCCTCAGATTATCCATGTTCTCCTGCCTCAATACTGCTCCGCCTCCTGTTGATATTATTGCATTTTCCATCATCGAAAGCCGCCTTATGACATCCGCCTCTATATCCCTGAATTTCGGTTCGCCGTATTGCTTGAAAATCTCGGTTATCGTCATCTTCTGCTCTTTCTCTATTTCTGTGTCGGCATCAACAAGAGCATAACCGAGCTTCAGGGACAATATTTTACCTACCTCTGTCTTTCCTGTCCCCATAAAACCTGTCAAAACAATGTTTTTCATCTTGAAAATACCTCTTGCCTATTGCCAATTGCAGCTTACCTGTCTTAATATATCCCCATGAAACATTTCTATTATACAAGAATTTTAACAATTATTATCCTTACTTTATTCATTACACCGCCTATAAATGCCGCATACGGCGAGAAATTCCGCGTAACCGAAGTACATGACGGCGACACGATAAGCATAAGGACAAAGAGCTTTGCAGGCGTCCCTCTCAAGATAGAGCGCGTCAGGCTTATCGGCATTGACGCACCGGAACTGAAACAGGAGCCGTGGGGGAGGTTATCGAAGAGATATCTAAAAAAACTTATAAGCGAAAGCGACTGGATTGTAAGCGTGGAGTTTGATGTTGAGCAGCTGGACAAATATGAAAGGCTTCTGGGCTATGTCTGGAATAAAAAAAGAGAACTGATTAATGAAAAGATGCTCGAAAACGGATATGTAGTCCTTTATACAATTCCTCCGAATGTGAAATATACAGAAAGATTTGCAGCCGCCCAGAAAAAGGCACAGTTACGAAAGGCCGGAATTTGGGGCAAGAAAGGTCTCAGAAAGAGTCCTGAGGAGTGGAGAAGAGAACATCCGAGGAATTAAATAAATTTCAATACCTCATCATCTCAAGATAGTCCCTGAAATCTTCCTCTTCTTCGCCTTTTGCCGTAATAAGCCTCTGTCTTACATCCGCGATGAATTTTTTCCTGTCTCCTCTGTATGCAGGGTCTATCTCTATCGCCCTTGCAATTATTGCAGAGGCGTCTCCGTACCTGCTCTCCTTGTTATAGGCAAGCGCCAGTCCGTAATAAGGCAAGGAGAACAGCGGCGCCCTCTTAATGGCGTCCTTAAATGCATCAATTGCCGGCCCATATTGCCTTACCCTGTAATAAGACATGCCGAGGTTATAAAATGCCCTTTCAGGCGTTTGGTAAAGAGGATTGGCTAACGCCTTCTTAAAAGCGTCTATGGCTTCTGTCCATTGTCCCCTTTTTGAATATGTCACGCCAAGGTTGTTGTATGCCTCGGAGAACTCCGAATCTATGGATACAGCCCTTAAAAACAGGTTCTTTGCTTTTTCGAATTCTTCGAGCTGCAAATAAACAAGCCCAAGGCTGTTGAGAATCTCCTTGTTGTCCGGGGTAATCCGGTATGCCTTCTGAAAGTCTACAAAGGCCATCTGAATATTGCCTTCATTGAGATGGGAGACTCCCATCTTGTAATGGAACTCCGCTTCCTTCAGTTCTTCTACAGAAACCGTAGCGCAGCCACTAATCAAGATCACAGAGCTTAGTATAAATAGGAAGTTACAAATAGGAAATAGGAAATTGGAATATGTTCTGACTTCTGTATTCTGACTTCTTATTTTCATGCCCTTAGTTTATCCCAAATTACGCAAATATTACCATCATAGCCTTGCGTAATTCAGGTTTAAATTATTTTGACAGGCTTGTCCATAGGCGCTGGAGCGCATCTTCGGTCTTTGTGATAGAGTCTTTTGATGAAATGCCGCGTGTGTCCAACTCAAATCCGTCAGGCAGGAAACGGATCTGCTTTTCTTTTTTCTGGAGCGCAAACAGAACTTTCAGGAGTTTATCAAAGAAGTCCTCCGGAATTTTATATTTATTTTCCGGATCAGAGGTAAAAGAAAACCTGTATCTGCCTTCAATGTCAGAGACCCTTGAGATGTACAGGAGCTTTGAGAGTATCTTTATTTTCATTACATGCATAAGATTATTAACCTTTTCAGGCATGCTGCCGAACCTGTCGATAATCTCATCTCTTAATTCTGTCAATGCATCGAGCGACTTTACAGACGATAGGCGTTTGTAAATGCTGAGCCTTAATGTTATGTCGGGTATATAATCTTCAGGTATAAATGCAGAAAGCCTCAGCCTTATCTGAGGCTCCATCTCTTCCCTTATCTCTTCGCCTTTAAGCTCTGAAACCGCCTTTTCGAGCATCTCCATGTACATGTCGAACCCGACTTTGTATATATGCCCTGACTGTTCGGCTCCGATGAGATTGCCAGCGCCTCTTATCTCAAGGTCTTTTAATGCGAGCCTGAATCCTGCTCCGAGGTAGCTCATCTCCTGTATTGCCTGAAGCCTCTTTTTCGCATCGTCCGTGATAATGTCTTCACCAGGTATGAGAAAGTATGCATATGCCTGCGTATTGCCCCTTCCGACCCTTCCCCTGAGTTGATAGAGGTCTGAAAGTCCGAAGGCGTCAGCCCTGTTTATGATTATGGTGTTGGCTGCCGTAATATCAAGGCCTGCGCCGATTATTGCAGTGCATACGAGCACATCTGTTTTTTTATTCAAAAAATCGAGCATAATCCTTTCGAGTTCGACCTCCCTCATCCGGCCATGGGCTGTTGCTATCCTTGCATCAGGGACAAGCTTTTTGATATGCGCGAATATTTTATCTATATCCTTTATCCTGTTATGGACAAAAAATACCTGACCATCCCTCTGGAGTTCCCTCTCTATCGCCTCTTTTATTGTCCTGTCATTGAATGCGGTTACAGCGCTCCTTACTGCAAGCCTTTCCTCAGGAGACGTTTCGATAGTGCACATCTCCCGTATTCCGGACAGCGACATATGCAATGTCCTTGGAATAGGCGTTGCCGTAAGTGTGAGGACATCTACGCTCTTTTTCAATTCTTTCAGTCTTTCCTTTTGTGCCACTCCAAACCGATGCTCCTCATCTATAATCAGAAGGCCGAGTTCACGAAACTGAACTTTTTTGTTCAGGAGCATATGTGTGCCTATAATTATGTCCACCTCTCCGTCTGCAATGGCCTTTATGGATTTTTTTATCTCGTTCGGATTTTTGAACCTGCTGAGATAGTCTATTTTCATAGGGAATCCGGAAACCCTTGCCTTAAATGTCCTGAAGTGCTGCTCTGCCAGCAGTGTTGTGGGCACAAGCACAGCCGCTTGTTTGCCGTCATAGACAGCCCTGAATGCAGCCCTTATAGCGACCTCTGTCTTTCCGTATCCCACATCGCCGCAGATGAGCATATCCATCGGCATTTCGGAATGCATGTGTTTTTTTATCTCATCTATCGCCTTTGTCTGGTCAGGGGTCTCTTCATAGGGGAAGAAGTCATCGAACTCCACATGCATTGGCGTGTCTTCGCTGAACTTATAGCCCCTTGCAGCTTTCCTCTCGGCGTATAGTTTCAGGAGTTTTTCAGCCATTTCCTTGATTCCTTTTTTTACCCTATGTTTTGTATTGATCCATGTCTTGCCGCCTAACCTTTCGAGGGTGGGGGTATGACCTTCTCCTGCGCTGTATTTTTGAAGCCTGTCTATGCTGTGAAAAGGCACATATAATGTTCCGTTTGCATATTCGAGGGCTATGAGGTCTTCTTCGTAATCCTCTGTCTTCTGCCTCTGCAATCCAGTGAATTTCCCTATCCCGTGGTCTTTGTGGACAATAAAATCTCCGGGCTTTAAATCCTCAATACTGAGAAGTAGCCTTGATACCTTTGACTTCTTCATCGGCCTGTATGAAGGCCTTTCGCCAAATATCTCCCTGTCTGTGAGTATTAAAAGCTCCGGTATGTTTATGCCGGAAGAGAGTCTTCCTGTGGTTATGCAGAACCTTCCGCCGTATGATTTTAAGTCTTGCCTTTCGATAACAGGTGCGGCAGCTCCGCCGTCAAGCATAATCTCTTTAAGCCGCTCTGCCTGAGCATTTGACGAAAGGACAGAGATAACCTGCTTGCCTGTTTGTGTCAAAGCGTTAGGAATGTCATCTAAGCCCTTTCTCTCCTCTGGAAGAATGCCGAGACCCTTGATTGTCATTTCACCTGAATCAATACCCTCTCCGATGAAGGGAAGGTGTGAGATTATGATGGAGTGATGGAGTATTGGAGGAACTGGGGAATGGAGTGATGGAGTAATGGAGTGATAATTAACAACAAAGACATCAATATCCAGATGCCTCGCCAAATCGTCTGTCAGATTATTTACAGGTTCTCCCTCTTCTGCAGGAAAAATCTCCATACTGTCTATCTCTTTTACAGACCTCTGTGTTTCGATGTTGAACGTTCTTATCAGGTCTATCTCGTCACCGAAAAACTCCAGCCTCACAGGCGAATCCTCCGTAACCGGATATATATCGAAGAGCCATCCTCTCCGGCTGAATTCTCCTTTTTCCATTACTACGCTTACATTCCTGTATCCTTTTGCTGTAAGCCATTCCGCTAATCTTTCCCTGCCGATTCCCACTCCTTTTTTGATGCTTAAAACACTATTTCCTATCCCGGATATGTTGAAGCCTGAATAATAAGCCTCCTTTGAAGTTATTATCCCCATTTCTTTCCCATTTCTTGAGCCTTGAGCCTTGAGCCTTGAGCCTAAAATATTTAATACTCTTGCCCTCTCCCCGACATGTTCCGGACTGGATGGAGGAGGAAAATATAAAAAGAGTTTAGAGTTAAGAGTTTGGAGTTCGGAGTCTATTATTTCTCTAAAGAATAAAAGGTCATTATAAAGCATTAAAGCTGATTCAGCCGAATCCTCGATGACTATAAAAGGTTTTTCATTGAATGGAAGAAGCAGGGCGAAGTGCGAAATGGAGATGTTGCAAATCCTTTTTACATCGCTCGACTTCAGCCTTTCATGTATCTGCTCTGCATGTTCTTTCAGTGAATGAAATACATCTGACATAATTTTATTTTAACTCAAATCGAGAGATCACCGCTGAATCTTAACCCGAAAAATTTAACAGTAGTTAATTAGTGCGACAGAGCGACAGAGCAACAGAATAAATTAACAATTACGAATTAAAAATTATAAATTAAGGAAATTTCTATAATTCATAATTCGTAATTGTTAATTGTATTACTGTTTACTGCGCTACTGTTCTGCTATTCTACTGCACTGTTTTTTTATGCTATAGCCTCTCGCCTATTCCACAGGCGTAACCACCGCCATTACAACAAGCCTTTCGCCTTTATCTGCCTTGAAGCCATGCGGAACCATAGGGTCGCAGAGTATTGCTGTCTTTTCATCCGCAACGATTTCTTCATCACCGACTGTGAATGTGCCTTTGCCCTCAACGCAATACATTATGAGCCTGAGCGGCGCTTTATGCGGCTGCAATTCCTGACCTGCTTCGAGGCACATAAGGGCAATCCTCATCTCGGGCCTGTCAGAAAGCATTTCTCTTGAAATTTTGTCAGGCTGAAATTTTATCAGCTTTTTAAGGTCGAGTATTTCCATAACATCCTCCTTTTCGAGGCTCTTGCAAGAGCCTGAGAGACCAAGTCACTATATTATAATATGCGCATGAGGAGTTTTCAATGAATAGACGCATCTTGATTTTCATACATTCTGTCCTTGCAGTCATCATCCTTGCCTTATCCATCCCATGTGATAGAAAATGAGGGCAATTTTGACACTCCATGATACTTTATGATACTCTATAGCACTTCATGTAATGACTTATTCCCATGTTATTTAAGGGAAAACTTGTCAATTATCAACCCGCCGGTGTGGTGGAACAGGCAGACGCGACGGACTCAAAATTCGTTGGGGGCAACCCCATGGGAGTTCGACCTTCCCCACCGGCACTTCTGACAAAGAGGACTGATGGACACTGACTTCTTACTCGAAGAAATAGAAAAATACCTCGATGATTTGAAGATTGGCTTCTGCCTTAGCCCAAGAGATCAGGCCCTGCTCGAAAATCCTGAGCTTGCGAGCAAATCCAGGATAGTCGAACTCGAAGAAAAACTGCCGGTCAGTGTGCGAAACGACTTGTTTCATATCGCAAACTCCCCGTTTTACAGAAAGCCAGGCATGCAGGCAGCCACCGACTTCTGGGAGGTTTCAGAGATACTCGGCCTCCAAAACATGAAGTCATTCATATTTAACAGCGCCCTGTTTGGGGTATCCTCCGGCAATAAAGACATTCAGGATCTGAAAAACAGGTGTCTCGCAACCACTGGCCTCTCTTTGGCTATTGTGCATAATGTCCTGGGATATGACAGGAACCTTACGCCTAAGGTTCAGCTATGCGCGCTGGTCAGCGAGTTTGGCAAGATACCGCTTTACCTCTACAGACAGCAGCAGGCAGGAAACCATGTCGTGGCTAAGATAATGACCGAGGACTTCATAGCCATACACCACGGAAAATTCGGACTCAAGATGATAGAAAAATACAGACTGCCCGATTTCCTCAAAGACCTGTTTGAAAAGAGAACGTTGATCTTTTTTGACGGTCCGCATGAATTATCCATAACAACGGTCGTAAGAATGGCCAAACTGCTTGTACGAGAGAGCTTTAAACACGCAGGCAAATTAGTGCTCACATCAGTAGTGGATGACCCCAAGGGCATTATCTTTAACTCTGTAGGCACAGAGATACAGACCTTCTTTGATTCCCTCGGCATTAAACACCTGCTCGATATAATCCCGCACGAGACACCCTCGCAGCATTATGCCGCTCAAAAACAGGCGCATAAACCTTAACATGAGGCGCTCCAATCTACACTCTCAAAACCCTCTTGTATGAGCTAATCTCCTAATCTATTCCAGAAGGCATTTATCCGTTCTCTTTTTTCGTTTAGCGAGGTTAAGATTTTCTCTTCGTTCATATCCATAAAGCCGGCAATGCTCTGCAACGTGCTGCTTCCATCCTTCAGGACAGACTCATTCCTCAACCTGAGCATTATCTCGATGGTCCTATAAAACAGGTATGCCTCTTTCATAATTGCCGCATCATCATGCTTAAGTATGCCATTCGCATGGAGACTCCTGATTGCATCGAGTGTTCCCTGCACGAGGATTTGTGGATTATCTTTACAGTTTTTAAGCTGTAGATACTGGATGATAAATTCAAGATCTTCGAGGCCGCCGCTTCCAAGTTTTATATCATAAGCACCGGAAGTTTCTTTTGACAGCTCTCTCTGAATCCTCTCTCTCATCTTTTTTATGTCGCTTAAAGTTATTTCATTGCCCCTTTCCATTAAAACTTCTTTTCTCATATCCATAAAGAATTTAGGAGTTGAGGGGTTCAGGAGTTGAGGAGTTTTTAAGATAGGCCGCGCCTTTAGAAGCGCCTGCAGTTCCCAAACCTGTGCATGCTTCAGGTAATAATCCCTGAGGCCTTTCAAAGAGCTTACAAGGGGGCCTTTGCTGCCTTCCGGTCTCAGACGCGTGTCTATTTTGTATGCTATTCCGTCCTTTGTGTAAGACATGCATGCCCTCAATAATCCTTCTGCTGCCTTAATATCGCCTTCTGTAGGCTCACCATGTGTTATAAATACAAGGTCAAGATCAGAATTGAAGATAATCTCCCTGCCGCCGAGCTTGCCAAAACCAATAATAGAGAGGAGTGATGGAGTGATGGAGTGATGGAGTGATGATAAAATTGCTTCTGCTACCTTACTCAGCGCCCTCATAAGTTCCATCACACTTATTTTTCTGTTCAGAAAGAGAATTCCCAGTCTTATTTCTTCAAACCTCCTGAATAATCGGATAGCGGTATGCTCTCCGTGTCTGTTAATCAAGGGTTTTAATTCATCCTTTAACGTCTTTAATGATTTTTTTGTTACTTCACCTTCAACAAGTGACTCGATGTATTCAGGACTGCTCATCAGTATCTTCGATAGATATTCGCTCTGAGAAAATACAAAATTAAGCGCGGAGATTATTTCATGTCTTTGTATGGCTTCGAGATAGGATTCCTTTGCAGCCAGAATACCTGAGAAGTCTACAAGTTGGAGAAGGGCAAGGTCGGGATTTGCACCTCGAAGCGCTTCATCTACGAATCTCGGCAGTATTTCCTCGAGCAGCCTTCGTCCCTTTATTGTCTGAAACGAGTAGATATTGTTTCTTATCTTTATCAGGCAGCGCATTGCTTTCTGGACATCTCTGATTTTTGTCTTTGAGAACTCTTCTGTCAGGAGATTCTCTATAGGAGTTTCAATATCCCAGAATACGCTGCTCAATAAGCCCTGTGAAGGCTCTTTTCTCGATTCCAAAAGGGAGTCGTATATGACTCTTACGGTATGCCTTCTCCTATTCTGTTCTGAGAGGAATAACGACCTGTCAGGGAAACCCATTTTTTGGGCAAGAATATCGAGTTCCGCATCGCCGGAAGGCAGGCTGTGTGTTTGAATGTCATTCAGTTGCTGCAGCCTGTGTTCGAGAGTCCTTAGAAATATGTAATTTTCAGAAAGCCTGCCGAAATCCTCGTACCCGATTAATCCCTTCTGAAGGAGCCTGTGCAAAGCCTTGAATGTGCTTCGTTCCCTTAAAAGCAGTTCTTTACCACCGTAAATCAGTTGGAATATCTGTATAAAAAACTCTATCTCCCTTATCCCGCCGTAACCCCTCTTTATATCCCTGCTAAGCGTCCCGGTCTTTATCTGCTCTACCTGAGATTTCATCCTCCTGATTTCGTCGATGGCCTCGAAGTCGAGGTATTTCCTGTAAACAAAAGGTTTTATCAATTGCAGGAACTCCTGACCCAACCCCATATCTCCTGCCGCAGGCCTTGCTCTAAGCAGTGCAGCCCTTTCCCACAACTGCCCCCATGATTCGTAATATTCTTCATACCCCTTTAGTGATAACGCAAGGCTGCCGCGCTGCCCCTGAGGCCTTAATCTCAAATCCACCCTGTAGACGAAACCATCCTCGGTATTTGCAGAAAGGAATCGTGTGTAGTCCTCAACTAACTTTGTGTAATACTCAAAGGCAGAGATTTTATTCATGGTCACACCCTGAATCGTAGATATCCCGCTGGTCGCGCCTTCTTTCCTGTAAACAAAGATTATGTCCACATCAGAGCTGTAATTGAGCTCCAGAGCGCCTAATTTGCCGAGGGCTATAATTGCAATGGAATTGTTTTCCGGAGTTCCGTATCGCTGCCTTAGAAATGATTCGACAAAGTCCAAGGATTCGCATAAAACGGCATCCGCGAGACTACTCATATCGAGCATTATCTCCTGAAGCTCTGCCTGCCTAAGAATATCTTTAAGCGTAATAATCAGAAATTTGTCTTTTCTAAAGTTGCGGACTGTCTTCATTCCATCGCTTATTGATATGCAGGAAAAAAGGAGTTCTTTTAGTTCTGTTTTGATTTGTTCCGAGTCAAAAGTTACGTAAAGGTTATTTAGGGCATGAAATAATGCATCTGGATTTTTTATGCAGTAATTTGCAAGAAACTGGCTGTATGAGAATAGAGCAGATACCTCAGATATGCTGGAATTTAATTTTTCGGTATAATCAGGATGTTCCGAGAGGAATGTCTCGATGTTTTTCTGAGCCCGCTCAGGGTCAGGAAGATGTTGAAGTCCATAATCTCGGGTCAATTGCATCTCTTAGTCCTTCTCCAACGAGGTTGTAACTCAAGACAGTGATTAGAATTGCAAAGCCGGGGAACAGGGACAACCACCACGCAACTGTTATATTATCCTTTCCCGATGTGAGGATATTTCCCCAGCTCGGCTCCGGAGGCTGCACACCGAGACCGAGGAAAGAGAGTCCTGATTCCACAAGTATTGCGCCTGCAATGCCGAAGGTCGCGGCGACAAATACAGGAGAAAGGGCATTGGGTATTATATGCCTGAATATCAGGCGAAAATCGCTTGCGCCAATTGTTCTGGCAGCAAATATAAAGTCCCTCTCTTTAAGCGTCAGAAACTCTGCCCTTACAAGTCTTGCAACATCCATCCAGCCTGTGAGCCCGATGATAATCATTATAGTGGAAATGCTCGGCTCTACAATAGCTATTACTGCAAGAATGAGAAAGAAAGTCGGGAATGCAAGCATTATATCGACGAACCTCATAAGCACAGTGTCGATTTTGCCGCCGTAGTAGCCTGCTATTGCTCCTAAAATAGTTCCTATGGTAATGGCGATACCTACGGCAATGAATCCCACCTTAAGGGATGCGCGGCTGCCCCATATCATCCTCGAAAGCAGGTCCCTTCCGAGTTCGTCTGTTCCGAAGGGATGCGCAGCGTTTGGAGGAGAGAGGACATTATAAACATCAATCTTTGTAGGCTCATACGGAGAAATTAACGGCGCAAGCAATGCAATGCTTGCAAGCGAGAAAATTACCGCAAGCCCTGCAACGGACAGAGGGTTTTTCTTAAATCTTTTCCAGATTATCTTGAGCATTTATTTCCCCTTTACCCTTATCCTCGGGTCAACCATTGCATAAGAAACATCTGCAATGAGATTGCCGATTAATGTTAACACCGCACCGATAACGAGTATTCCCATAATTGTCGGGTAATCCCTTGCCATGGCTGACGAGTAAAACAACTGTCCCATGCCGGGTATTGCAAAAATGGTCTCGAATATGACGCTGCCGCCGATAAGTCCGGGGACAGAAAGCCCGAGAATAGTTACAACAGGCATTAGGGCATTTCTCAATGCATGATGGATTATCACATCCGACTCATTCAGTCCTTTTGCCCGAGCAGTTCTTATATAATCTTGCCTTATGACCTCAAGCATGCTCGAACGGCTGTATCTGCTCAGTCCTGCTATGCCTCCGAATGCGCTCAAACCCACCGGCAGTATAAGATGCCTTGCCCAATCCAATAATCTTTCCATCTTTGTCATTCCTGACACATCAATGCTCTGTATTCCTGAGATTGGAAGTAGTCCAAGAGTTACTCCGAAAATAATCATAAGTATTAATGCGAGCCAGAAGGTAGGTGTCGAGAAGCCCACAAAGACAAATACAGTTGTCAGTTTGTCGAAGAGCGAGTATTGCTTTGTTGCCGACAATACGCCTATGGGAATGGCGATAATCATTATGAGGATTAAAGAGAGCATGTTGATGGTCAACGTGACAGGAATCCTCTCTTTGATTTTGTCAACAACCTTTTTGCCGTCGACAAAGGATTTGCCGAAGTCGAGTTTTACAAACCTTTTTAGCCAGTCGAGATATTGAATATGTAATGGTTTGTCGAGTCCGTACAGTCTTTTGAGATTTTCCCTCGCCTGTGCGGATGCCTTTAGTTGCATCTCTGTTTCCACCTCAACAGGCCCCCCGGGTGCAAGATGGATGACGGCAAATGTAATAAGGGTTATCCCGAAAATAAGCGGAATCATTAACAAAAGACGTTTCAGTATGTATGAAAGCATATAAGTAAATTAATGGATGAGGAGACTAAAGTCAACAGCCATAAATATCTCTCATCTCATCCGTATAGGTTCCGTCTTCATTATAAATGAAAAGTGGTTTTTTAGTTTTCAGTCCCGTTCTTCCTCCTTTAACCGCCTCTATCAAAACCATCTTTGCCTCTGAATATGTGTGTGAATGGACAAATCGAAGGCGCTTCGGCTCTAAACCGTTTTCTTTCATTGTACCGATTATTTCAGTCAGTCTCTCGGGCAGGTGGATTATACAGAGCCTTCCGTGATGCTTTAAAAGAGATGATGATGCTTTTAATAAATCTTTCAAAGAGAGCTTGATTTCATGCCTTGCAATGGCCTTTTCATCGCCTATGCTGAGAAGTCCTGTATTTGTTTTCCTGAAAGGAGGGTTTGAGACAACAAGGTCAAAAGAGTTCAGAGTTATGAGTTCGGAGTTATGAGTTTTGAATCTGAAGTGATTATCGTATTTCAACTCTAAACTCTTAACTCCAAACTCTTTCACATCTGCCTTAATAACCTTTACCCTTTCAGCAAGATTGTTCAAAATGATATTTCTTTTTGCAAGTTTTGCAAGACTTGCCTGAAGCTCGATTAATGTGCCCTCTGATTCCGGATATTTCTTTGCGAGGAGTATTCCGATAATCCCTGAGCCTGCGCCCAAATCGGCGATTTTTTTTACTCTCGGCAGGTTAATAAATGAAAACAGCAGAAGTGCGTCAACAGAAAATCTGTAGCCGTTTTTGTTTTGATAAATCCGGATGTCCCTTATACTGTTGAGGGTAAACATAATATATTATGGAGTAATGGAGCATTGGGTTATAAAATTATGTATTCTCACTGTTTATTAATTCTATCAGTGTCGCCAGCAACTCCTCTTCCTTTACTTTTTTTACCACTTCCCCTTTCTTGAAAACAAGTCCCATACCCTTGCCGCCAGCTATGCCAAAGTCTGCCTCTCCTGCTTCACCCGGACCGTTTACAACGCATCCCATGACAGCCACGCTTATGGGTTTTTTGACTTCCTTCAAGGCTGTTTCTACTTTTTGTGCAAGAGGCATTAGGTCTATCTGACACCTACCGCAGGTCGGGCATGAGATTATTTCCGGCCCCCTCTGTCTTAATCCAAGTGACTTCAGGATTTCGTAGGCGACCCTTACTTCTTCTTCGGGCTCTGCTGTTAGAGAGACTCTGACTGTATCCCCAATGCCTTCAGAGAGCAATATGCCGAGGCCTACTGCGCTTTTTATCATGCCGCTGAATGGAGGGCCTGCCTCTGAAATGCCAATGTGAAGGGGATAATCGTATTTTTCGGAAAACAGCCTATATGCATCCACCGTCCTCATCACATTGGACGCCTTCAGGGATACCTTTATGTTCTGGAAGTCAAGTTCTTCTAATATCCTTATATGTCCTTCAGCGCTTTCCACGAGCGCCTCTGATGTTGGATGTCCGTATTTCTGCAGTAATTCCTTTTCCAATGAGCCTGCATTCACGCCGATTCTTATGGGGATATTCTTTTCTTTTGCAGCCAGAACAACTTCTTTGACCTTCCGCTTTGCCCCTATATTTCCGGGATTGAGCCTCAGCCCGTCCACTCCCTGTCTGATTGCTTCGAGGGCAAGCCTCCAATCAAAATGTATATCTGCGATAATCGGGATATTAACATCTCTTTTTATCGAACCGAGAGCCTGTGCCGCTTCCATATCAGGCACTGCAAGTCTGATAATCTCGCAGCCTGCAGACTCAAGGGCGAGTATTTGCTGAACAGTTGCATTCACATCCCTCGTATCCGTCTTTGTCATTGACTGCACGGAGATTGGACTTCCGCCGCCCACCGCCACACTGCCGACATGAATTTGTCTTGTATTTTTTCTACCCTTTCTCATCTTCCGAGATATTAGTTGCAGAAAGGTTTTCTTTTTTAAGCCTTGCAGACTCTCTCATTGCCTTAATCCGCTTTATGGCAGCATTATGCTCCGAGAGTGTTTTGGAGAAGTGGTGGGTCCCGTCTTTTTTCGAAACAAAGTAAAGATAAGGCGCTTTTGCCGGATATAACGCAGCCTTTATGGATTGTATGCTCGGCGACGCTATGGGGCCTGGAGGCAGTCCTTTTATTACATAGGTGTTATAAGCTGTCTTTTTTCTCAGGTCGTTCCTCGTTATTTTATGCCTGTAGCTTTTAACGCCGTAAATTGCCGTCGGGTCTGCCTGCAAAGGCATTCCCCTTTTTATCCTGTTATGATAAACAGCGGAAATTAAAGGCCTCTCTTCGTCTATTTTGGCTTCTCTTTCTATAATCGACGCAAGGGTCAAGACCTCATTTTTGCTCCAGCCTATTTCTTCGGCCCTATCCATCAACTCATCGCTAAATTCATCCTTCAGTTTATTTACCATCAGTTTTAATACCGAAGCATGCTTTGCTCCTTTAGGAAATTTATAGGTCTGCGGATAGAGATAGCCTTCGAGACTCGGCGATTCGATATCGAGGGATTTCAGAAAGCTCTTGTCTGTTGTAAGCGCATTAAAGTCTTCCCTTGACATAATCTTATTGGAGACAAGTTTTTTGCCTATCTCCAGAAGGCTGTCGCCTTCCACTATTGTTATCTCGTTTTCGATAATCTTGCCTGTTTTTAGTTTTCTAAAAACTTGCAGAGGGCTCATATTTCCCCAGAATACGTAGTATCCAGCTCTTACCTTCCTGTCGAGACCCACTATCTTCCCGATGACTATGAATAGATTTCTGTCCCGTATGAGGTTGTTCTTTGCGAGGATATGTATCGCCTGTTTGTATGTCGCCCCTTCTGGTATTTCTATCTCTATCTGTTTGCCGCCTATATTCGACGGCACAAAGATCTGAATGCCTGTGTATGACAGAAAAAGAAAAGAAATGGCTACTGCGATTAATTTGATATTGGGTTTCATCTTGAACACCTTTAACATCGATTCTTATGAGTGTTTTTTCGGTATGTTATTCAGACATGATTTTTTCGATACACTTAGGATAACAGATTGGGGATTAAAACTACAATTAGAACAGTAGAGCGACAGAACGACAGTTTTTTATAAGGAATAAATTTTTCCATAATTTAACTGTCGCACTGCCGAACTGTCGCACTATGTCGCACTATGTCGCACTGCCGAACTGTCGCTCTAATTCTGCCTATTGTTTTTTAGTACATTCCTTCCATTCCACCGCCCGGCATGTGAGGCATCTTCTTTTCTTCCTCTGGGAGATCTGTAATCATGACCGCTGTTGTGAGCATAAGGCCGGCAACAGATGCTGCATTCTGAAGGGCATATCTTGTGACCTTTGTCGGATCAATGATTCCTGCCTTCAGCATGTCCGTATAGTCCTCTCTGTATGCATCATATCCATAATTGACATCCTTTGATTCTTTAACCTTCTCAACAATAATGGATGCCTCTATTCCTGCATTCTGTATGATCTGCCTTATCGGCTCTTCCATGGACTTTTTGACGATGGTCACGCCCAACTGCTGGTCGTGGTCCAATTTCATTTTATCCAGCGCCTTGATACATCTTAAGAGAGCGACTCCTCCGCCTGGGACGATACCTTCTTCAACTGCCGCCCTTGTGGCATGGAGTGCGTCTTCGACTCTTGCCTTTTTCTCTTTCATCTCCGACTCTGTTGCAGCGCCGACATTAATGACTGCTACTCCGCCTACGAGCTTTGCGAGCCTCTCTTGAAGCTTTTCCCTGTCATAGTCGGATGTTGTCTCCTCTACCTGGGCCTTGATCTGTTTTACCCTGCCCTGAATCGTTGCGTGGTCTCCTGCGCCTTCGACTATTGTTGTATTTTCCTTGTCTACTGTTATCTTTCTTGCCCTGCCGAGGTCATTGAGCTTCACATTCTCGAGCTTGAGGCCTATGTCCTCCGATATGACTGTTCCGCCTGTAAGGATTGCTATATCCTCAAGCATTGCCTTTCTCCTGTCGCCGAAACCAGGCGCCTTTACTGCGCATATCTGGAGTGTTCCGCGGAGCTTGTTGACTACCAGTGTTGCAAGGGCTTCTCCTTCGACCTCTTCTGAAATTATGAGCATCGGCTTTCCCATCTTTGCAATCTGCTCAAGAATCGGAAGGAGGTCCTTCATGCTTGAGATCTTTTTGTCATGGATGAGTATAAAGACATCATCAAGGGTGCATTCCATTCTCTCCGGGTCTGTAATGAAATATGGTGAGATATAACCTCTGTCGAACTGCATTCCCTCTACTACATCGAGGGTTGTGGCCATGCTCTTCGCTTCTTCAACTGTGATTACGCCGTCTTTGCCGACCTTGTCCATTGCCTCGGCGATAAGCTCTCCGATGGACGGATCATTATTTGCCGAGATTGTTCCGACCTGCGCTATCTCTTTCTTTTCGGCAACAGGCTTGCTCATTTTCTTTAATTCGTCTATGACAGCCTCAACCGCCTTGTCAATGCCTCTTTTTAGGTCAATTGCATTGGCGCCTGCAGTTACATGCCTCATGCCTTCTTTATAAATCGCATAGGCAAGAACAGTTGCAGTTGTTGTTCCGTCTCCTGCCACATCAGAGGTCTTGGATGCAACCTCTCTCAGAAGCTGTGCGCCCATGTTCTCATAGGGGTCTTTCAATTCGATTTCCTTTGCAACTGTTACGCCGTCCTTGGTGATGTTTGGCGCGCCGAATTTCCTGTCGATTATTACATTTCTACCCCTGGGGCCAAGTGTCGCCTTTACTGCATCGGTTAAAACATTCACACCTTTTAAAATCGCATGTCTTGCTGTCTCATCGAACAATAGCTGTTTTGCTGCCATATTTTATCTCCTCCTTTTCCTTTACTCGATTATTCCTAAGATGTCTTCTTCTTTGATAATTAAGTATTCTGTATCATTGAGTTTGGTTTTTGAGCCAGAATACTTGTCGAAGAGCACGGTATTGCCTGCCTTTACTTCCTTGACCTCTGAACCCACGGCTTCTACAGTACCCTTCTGTGGCTTCTCTTTAGCCACATCAGGCACATAAATGCCGCCTGCGGTCTTTTCGATTTCCTCTTCAGAGTACTTCACGACTACCCTGTCCTTAAGCGGTTTGATCTTCATACATACCTCCTTTGATCGGTTTAAAATTTTTGGTTTTTGATTTCAGATTTAAAACATAAACCTGAAATCACCGGTCTAATTCTATTAGCACTCTCATCAGACGAGTGCTAATATATCTGTAAAAGGGGTGTAGAGGCAAGGATGGTTATGGCTAAATATTTCAGATTATCTCAAATTTTTAGATATTTTTAAGCTTTTTTGCAATTTTTTGGATTTAAAAATAAAATTTTCTGTATCTCCTCTTGGGCATCCATAATTTTATGGTCAGTATTCCTGCTTGGTTATTGTCAGAGAATCTCGTGATTCTATCATAGTTATTTTTTATTTTATTCTTTTTTGAAACTTTTTTCAGGACTGAATGAAAACTTCTGAAGTCTGCATATATGTTAAACTTTATTTAAAATCTATGCAGTTGAAAATCGGTCAAAAACTCCTGATTGCATTTTTGGGTATAACCATTTTATCCGCTACTGCCGTATTTGTCTTCGGTTATATAGTAAGCAGCCGCGCCCTTACAAATAAGGTTGAAGGAGAACTGAGACTGTCCCTCAAGCGTTCCTCAGAAGACCTGAATAATTTCCTGCAGGACCAAAAGGATGAAGTTGCGGCTATTGCTGAATTGCCGTGGTTAAGTGATTTATTTGGTTCCCTGAAAAACGGAAATTATAGTGATTTTGAAAGGAATCGAAAATTAATAGAGCATTTTTTTCTCCAATACCAGAAAAACAGGAAGGCGGTTCAGGCCATAAGGGTAGTGGATACAAAGGGGCAGGTGCTTATAAAGGTAAAAGAGTTAAAGATTATTGATAAAGCCAGAGCGCATCCGGAATTGCCTGTTATGTCTGTCGGTTCCCTTTTTGAAAAGCATTTTTTTGCTGAATTGATGGGGTTGAAAAAAGGACAGGCGTGGATGTCTAATTTTGAACTGGGCGTTGATAATAATCAATTCTGCCCGCCAATGATACGGATTGCTACACCTATCTATCTTGATAATGTATTATCAGGGATTTTACTCGTAAACATCTGGGGACAGAGGATAGGAGAGATAGTAAGCAACACTATAGGGAAAGATTATGGCTATTCCTTCCTTGCGGAGAAAAACCTCCTCGACACAGAACGTCATGGGATATATTTATACCATCCTGATACTGATATCTGTTTTTTAAATCAGACAGGCAGAGGCGGCAATTTCTTTAAGGATTATTCAGAGGCAACAGAATTGATGAGCAAAGATAAAGGTAGTATCCATAATCCATCTTCATCTAAAGAACTAATTGCATTTGTGTATTATTCTCCATATGCCTCGCAGGAGAGGGGATGGTTTATGGCAACCGTTGCTGACAAAGGAAAAGTACTTGCCCCAGTAATTAAGCAGAGAAAGGTTATGCTTACAGTTGGCATCATCGTCATGATAGCTTCAGCCATAAGCGCTGTTTTGCTTTCAAAGACGCTCACAAGGCCCATAAGCCTTCTCTTCATGGGCGCAAAGGAGATAGGCTCCGGTAATCTTGACTACAGGATTAATGTTTCATCAGGAGATGAAATAGGGGACCTGGCCAGGGGATTTAATTCCATGTCCGAGGCGCTTAAAGAAAGTATCGCCAAAAGAATAGAGGCTGAGTCGAGGGTGTGTCAGGCAGAAAAACTGGCATCCATCGGAGAACTGGCAGCAGGTGTTGCCCATGAGATAAACAATCCACTGGGCAATATCATCTCCATAGCAAGGCTTCTTAGAGAGGATATGGAAAATAAAGGCTATGATATTAATGCTATGAATACAGATATTGATACAATTATAAAAGAAGGAAAGAAATGTGAGGGTATAGTTACCGGACTTCTTAACTTTTCGAGGGAAATGCCTTTATACAAAACCTTAGAAAACCTGTCTGGCCTTATTGATGAGGTAATTATCAGCCTTAATAATAAAATTCAGGACAGAAGAATCGGTGTATATAAGGAATATAAGGAAATTCCAGAAATTTATGTGGATAGGGCTCAGATGCAGCAGGTATTCTCCAATATAATTCTGAATTCCATACACGCAACAGGAAGGGGCGGAAATATAGGGATTATGACAAAAATGAAGGGTGAAGATGCGGTAGTGGAAATTTCAGATACAGGAACCGGCATTCCGGAGGAGAACTTAAAAAAGGTATTTAATCCATTTTTTACAACAAAGGAAGTGGGAGAGGGCACAGGACTCGGCCTTGCCATCAGTTACGGGATAATTAAAAAGCACGGTGGTGAAATAAGACTACAAAGCGAGGCGGGTAAAGGCACAAGATGTATTATAACCATTCCTGCAAACGGAGTAGATCATGCATGAGGATATAAAAATAATTGCAATAGATGACGACCCCGTCACATGCTCCATTGTCAACAGGATACTTGCCAGATATGGCTGTGGATACGAAATTATCAGAAGCGGTTCAGAAGCCATACAGAAAATCAGCAGTGAGAAATATGACCTTTTGATTACAGACCTTAAGATGCCCGATGTTGACGGCATGACCATATTAAAGGAAAGTAAAAAAATATATCCTGATGTGCCTGTTGTTATGATTACAGGCTTTTCCTCTGTGGAAAGTGCGGTAGAGGCCATGAAATCAGGCGCCTATGATTATGTGCGCAAACCGATAGACCACGATGAATTGCTTCTTATCATCGAAAGGGCACTGGAGAATAAAAGGCTCATTGATGAAAACAGGATGCTTAAAGAGGAACTGTCAGAGAGATTCGGCTTTGAAAGTATTGTTGGACATCATCCCGGGATGTTGCAGGTTTTTGAGATTGTTAAAAAGGTGGCACGGTTCAGGTCAAATGTGATAATTCTGGGTGAAAGCGGAACAGGAAAGGAACTGATAGCGAGGGCTATCCATTTCAATGGGCCGAGGAGGAGGAATAGGTTTATTGCAGTAAACTGCGGAGCAGTAGCAGACGCCCTCCTTGAAAATGAACTCTTCGGACACGAAAAGGGCGCATTTACAGGGGCAGTTACACAGAAGAGTGGGCTTTTAGAGGCAGCAAATGGGGGGACACTCTTTCTCGATGAGATTGGAAACATAAGCGAGGCAATGCAGATAAAACTCCTGAGGGTAATTCAGGAGAGAAGCTTTTACAGGGTGGGAGGCACGAGGGAAATATCAGTAGATGTAAGGTTTATCTGTGCAACAAATCAGGACATCGAAAGACTGATGGAAGGGGGGGAATTCAGGGAAGACCTTTTTCACAGGCTGAATGTGGTCACCATTTCATTACCTCCGCTGAGGGAGAGGAAAGAGGACATCCCCCTTTTGGTTGAATATTTTATAAAGAAATTCAATAACTATTATGGAAGGTCAGTAAAAGGCATAACAGAGGATGCCCTTAATTACCTCTTGCAATATAGCTGGAAGGGTAATGTGAGGGAGTTGGAAAATGTAATAGAAAGGGCTATAAACCTCATGGAGGGTGATGTGATAACAATGGCTGACCTGCCTGACTACATCTTTAAAAAGGATGAGATGAAGGAGATAAAAAGAAAGATACCCACACTGAGAGAAATAGAAAAGATGCAAATTCTTTATGTTCTGAGGGAAACAGGCAGCGACAGGGCAAAGGCAGCAGAATTACTCGGTATAGATAAAACGACCCTCTGGAGAAAGGCAAAGAGATACGGTATAGAGTGAATAGCGAATAAGGATTGCAAATTGCAATCTCAATTGCATCCTGCAATCCTTTAAAATCACTGTTTTGAACAATTTGGAATTGCATTTTGCACCTGCCGGATTTTCATCCATTATTTAACCCATTGTAAATAATGCATTTTAAAACTGGCATTTTAATTGCTACTCATCTGATAATCAAGTAAACGCAATTTAGATAAATGAAGGAGGGTAACGATGAAAAAGAGAGTAGTATTTGCACTGACACTTGGTTTCATAGTTTTACTCATAGCCGGCAATAAGTCCACTGCCCAGCAGAAATTTCAGGAAGTCAATAGCTGTCTTGAATGTCATAGTAACGCCGCAAAGATGAAGGAGATGGGGTTCCCCCAATTTGTAGTGACACAACAAGAGATGGAAAAGCAGACAACGATGCCTGCATCATGCACAGATTGTCATCTCGGCAATCCAAAAAACAGCACAAAAGAAGGTGCCCATAAAGATATGCTCAGACTCTATTATGTGAGGACAAAGGGATTTCAGGCATTGACGAGGGATAAACTCGAAAAATACAGGCCTGAATCATTGGAGCCTCGTGGAAAGAATATGATGGATGAACTGATGCCCATGATTGAAAAGGAAGGAAAACTCGTTAAAGACCCTGATGCAAATGTGATACTCTTCCATGACAAAAAGAGAGAGACCCTTGAATGGGACCACTCGATTTCTGAAAAGACCTGCGGCACCTGTCATCCCAAACAGGTAGAGGAATTCAGAAAAACAGCGATGGGAAATAACACAAAACAGCGTTTATATAAAGAATGGGCAGATAAAAAGATGGGGCCTCATAACTGCGGACCATGGTTTGGAGAAAACTACGAGGCTATTGCAAAAAATACCACTGTGCCCTTTACACCGGATATGAATGCCATAAACCAGAAACATTGCAACAGGTGTCATGTGGGTTGTCTTGACTGTCACTATAGCCCTAAGAAAAAGGACTCCAACGACCCTGCATTGGGCCCACACACTTTTGCAAAGAAGGTATCTCCGCAGTCCTGTTATGGCGGCGGAAGGGGCTCTATCTGTCATGCAGGCCCTATGGATAGAAGGAGAGGCGCCGGTTATATAGGAGGTGATTATTCCAAGCCGGAAGGTGCGACGCCTGATGTACATTATACGAAAGGTCTTCTCTGTACAGACTGCCATGAAACACAAAGGACAAACAAAAAACTCCTCCACGGAGAGATAAAGAGGCAGGTTGACTGTTCTAAATGCCATGAAAAGGCAGTAAAGCATGTAAAAAGGTCTGTTCATAAAAATGTTTCCTGTGAGTCATGCCATATCCAGAATGTTAGTGGGTATGCCGGCACTTTCTGGGGACCTGGTAAGGTGGCAGGAGTTGATACACCATTCAGGAAATATCTCGGTTATTATGGGGTTATGAAAGAACCAGTGCTTATTAGGAGTCAGAAGGGGAAGTGGATACCTGTTAAACCATATGCAATGGCTGTTATGAACCAGAAGACTGCCGGAGAATTAAAACCAGGTCTTGCATGGAGATTCCCTGTAAATCTTCCGTACCTCGAAAGAACTGATGATGCTTACGCCTTTGTCGGCCTCCTGAGCGGAATGCCTGAAAATGACAATGTCCTTGCCTGGATACAGATGGATAAGGTATCCCACAAATATGGAAAATCAAGAAGCTGTGAAAGCTGCCACACAAAGGATGGGGAGCAGAGACAGGAGGTTTCGTGGAGATATACGGATCCGGGAGCGGATCCCTTTAATGGCAAACACACTGTAATAGCTAATAAAGATGGCCTATTCATTAGAGACATGCACGCTGCTGCAGATATAAAAGTCAAAGAAGGCTGGAAACTCTCCAGTTTTGCACCCTGGTATTATCTGAAGGATAAGTGGGAGGTGAAGGGTGATTTCTCTATTCCGCCTATTAAGAAAAAGGCAGTATACGAAAAAGAGCGTAGTGGATACGAGAATGCAATTAAGGCTAGAGAGGCTTACCATAAGTAGCCTGTAATAATTCAAAAGCATAAAAGGGACTGATTTCTCATCAGTCCCTTTTATTTTGTTTAAGTTATAATAAAAAAGTTCAGTCAAAATCGTGGGGGCATGAATGATTCCTTATCCGGATATAAATCCTGAAATCGTAAAAATCGGGCCGCTTGCTGTAAGGTGGTACGGGATGATGTATATCATCGGCTTTGCGTCATCATATCTTCTGGTCAAGTATCAGATAAAGAAAAGCAGTCAGCAGTCAGCAGTCAAAAGTCAGAAGTTAAAAAATCAGGGGACTTCGCCTATTGCCTATAGACCATTGCCTATAGCCTATGTTGATTCCCTCTATTCTCATTTAATATTAGGTCTTTTAATAGGCGCAAGGCTTGGCTATGTGATTTTTTACAACCTCTCATACTACATCCAACATCCCATCGAAATATTTGCAGTATGGCACGGAGGCATGTCCTTTCATGGAGGATTGGTCGGGAGCATCATTGCAGGCATTTTTTTCTGTAATAAATTCAGGATAGACTTCTGGCAGACAACAGATCTTGTTATCATCACTGCGCCTATAGGAATAGGGCTTGGAAGGATCGGAAATTTTCTAAACAGCGAGCTTTACGGAAGGGTTACAGATGTTCCATGGGCAATGGTTTTTCCTACAGGGGGTCCGCTGCCGAGACATCCGTCACAGCTTTATGAGTTTTTTTTAGAGGGCGTTGCGCTTTTCACAGTCCTCTGGCTATTGAAAGATAAAGGCTTCAGGACAGGCATTCTTTTATCAATTTTTCTCATCCTCTACGGCGCATTCAGATTTTTTGTCGAATTCTTCAGAGAGCCCGATGTGCAGGTTGGCTCTATTTTAGGCATATTCACAATGGGACAGATATTAAGCGCATCAATGATATGTCTCGGCCTTTGGATTATTTATATGAGAAAGAAAAGACAGCAGTGATAAAGTCCTTCATATGGTATACTTTTAAGTAGTCTTGTTTTGTCAAGGGGAACAGGAATGGATGAAGGCCTTAACAGTCTAAAAAAACATATATTTTTTGAATTCTTAAATCTCGCAGGAAGGGCATTTGTCCTCGTCAGGCAGTCCGACAATGTGATTCTGGGAAACCGAGGTTTTACAGCAGAGGAAAAGGAAAACGGCATTATCCTCGTGTTTAACTCAAAGATGAATTTTATGTGGGACGATTACGGCATTACCGCGGCCCTTGTTTTCGGCACTTCTCCACAGAAATGCTTTATCCCTGTTGAAGACATCATGGCTGTATATTCTCCTGAACTCAATGCCCAGTTCGTTACATCTCCTCAACCTCCAGCAGCAACCGCGCAGCAGCCCGCTTTAAGCGGCATGAAGGAGGAAAAAAAGTCCGAACATAAAGAAGGCGTGAAAGTTTCAAAGGACAGGTCTCGGACAGGGCATGTCATACAGGTTGATTTTACCAAGAAGAGGGAAAAGTAAAATATGCGGTAGAATTGGGCGCAGCCGATCAAATCACACCTCTGGCTGAAATAGCGAGGGGTTATCTTAGAAAATATCTGAGCATTATTCCTCCGGCAACGCCATATGCCTTATAATCTTTCCTTCCACAAGATAAATGACCATCTCGGCAATATTTGTGGCATGGTCTGCAATTCTCTCCAGATATTGAGCAACAAAGCTTATCTTCATTGCCCTCGATACAGTATTCGGATCCCTTACCATATAAGAGATCAACTCCTCAAAAATCCCATATTTAAGGTCATCCACCTCATCATCCCTCATTATCACATCCATGGCTAACTTTTTGTCCCTGTTCACGAGGGCATCGAGGGCATCCCTTGTCATTCCCTGCGATATCTGGCTCATATGGGGGATGTCGATGTAAGGTTTTAGTATCGGCTCTTTATTGAGTTCCAATGCCCTTCCAGCTATATTAACAGCCATGTCACCCATTCTTTCAAGGTCTGTGGTTATCTTCATGGCTGTTGTTATAAATCTCAAGTCTCCTGCCTTTGGCTGCATTAATGCAATAAGTCTTATACACTCTTCGTCTATCTGCACATCAAGGGCATTTATCTGATGGTCCTTTTCTATGACAGTCTTGGCCATCCCGTCATTTCTTTCTACAAGGGCTTTTACAGAGTCTTTTATAGAACTCTCAACCATTGCGCCCATTTTAAGAATCATTTCCTTTAGACGCATTAACTCTTCGTCAAAGATAGCCATTATCCAAACCTCCCTGTAATATAATCCTCTGTAAGCTTTTCAGAGGGGGCTGTGAAAATCTTATCAGTTCTGTCAAACTCAATCAACTCACCTAACATCATAAATCCGGTCCAGTCAGATATCCTTGCAGCTTGCTGCATGTTGTGAGTGACAATGAGTATGGTGACCTTTTTCTTTAATTCTATTATAAGTTCTTCGATCTTTGAAGTCGCTATGGGATCAAGGGCTGAAGTCGGTTCGTCGAAAAGGAGTATTTCGGGGTCGGTTGCGAGCGCCCTTGCAATACAGAGCCTCTGCTGCTGTCCGCCCGAGAGGTCAAAGGCAGGCTTATCGAGCCTGTCCTTTATCTCGTCCCATAATGCCGCTCCTCTTAAGGATTTTTCGACCTTCTCCGCTAATATCTTTCTGTTATTGACGCCTCTTACCCTGAGGCCATAGGCAACGTTTTCATATATAGATTTAGGGAATGGATTAGGCTTCTGAAATACCATGCTTATCCGCATCCTTACCTCGATAGGGTCTATGCCGGATGAGATGATATTGATGTTATCAGGATATAGTATTATCTCTCCCTCGTATCTGTTGTGCGGATAAAGGTCATGCATTCTGTTAAAGCATCTGAGGTATGTAGTCTTTCCGCAGCCGGAAGGTCCTATAAGGGCTGTGACCTTGTTCAGTTCTATGGGCATACTGACATTTTTCAGTGCATGCACATTGCCGTAGAAAAAGTTGAGTTTTCTGGATTCTGATTTCAGATTATTAGACATTTTATTCCTCTTTAACTATTCACTATCCACCAATCACTATTCACTGTCTTTATTACCACTTTATCCTCTTCCTGAATTTATATCTGATATAAATTGCAAAGCCGTTCATAAGCAATGTCATTAACAAGAGTATTATACCCGCTGCGGCTGCATTGACATGGAACCCTGCCTGAGGTCTCGATACCCAGTTGAACATCTGTATAGGCATAACAGTAAAGGGGTCTGAAAGCCATTTAAAGGACATGAAAGGGAATTCCGACGTAATGGGTGATGAGGGCAAAAAGGCTATGAATGTCAATGCGCCTACAGTTATTATCGGCGCTGTCTCTCCGATTGCCCTCGAAAGTCCGATTATTATTCCTGTCAGGATTCCTCCGGTAGAATACGGTATAATATGCCATTGGACAGTCTGCCATTTCGTAGCGCCCAGTGCATAAGAAGCCTCTCGTATCGAATTCGGAATCGCCCTTATCGCCTCCCTTGTGGCTATTATTACCATTGGAAGTATTAGAAGCGCTAAAGTAAGCCCTCCTGTAAGTATGCTCTCGCCGAATTTGAAGAAATAGACGAATAAACCGAGCGCAAGGAGTCCATAGACTATGGAAGGGACACCTGCGAGGTTAGAGATATTAATCTCTATGATATTCGTCAGCCAGTTCTTCTTTGCATACTCCTCAAGATATATGCCTGCTGCTATGCCGAGTGGAATTGCAGCGAACGCGGTGACGAGCATAACAAGGAATGTCCCCACCCATGCAGAGAGTATCCCCGCCTCTTCAGGAAACCTTGATGGAAAGGATGCCATGAACTTGTAGCTCAATCTCGGCGCGCCGTCTATAAACAGGTCAATAAAAAGGGTAAACAAAAGGACAAGCCCCACAAGGGTGGATAAAAGTCCCACAATCGCAAAGATGTAATCCAAAAACTTGGTAATCCTTATTCTTTTTTTAATATCTTCCATAAAAATAGTGTCGATAGTTAATTAGTGCGACAGTGCGATAGTGCGACAGTTTTTAATTAGTTAATTAGTGCGATAGTTCGGCAGTGCGACAGTTAAATTATGGAAAAATTTATTCCTTATAAAAAACTGTCGTTCTGTCGCTCTATTAACTGTAGCACTGATGTTGCTCTGTCGCTCTATTAACTGTAGCACTGATGTTGCTCTGTCGCTCTATTAACTGTCGCACTATGTCGCACTAATACGCTTCCCTTATCCTTTTTCTCAACCAGAATCCTATTATATTCAAAATCAATGTCATTAAAAAGAGTACAATGCCTGCAGCGAATATGGTCTTGTATTCTATGGTTCCATGCGGCACATCGCCGAGGCTTACCTGAACAATGTAGGATGTCAATGTCTGTATTGGTTCAAGAGGGTTTGCGGTAAAGTTCGGCATCATGCCGGCCGCTATTGCCACGACCATCGTCTCTCCTATCGCCCTCGATATTCCCATTATGAAGGCTGCTGCAATGCCTGAGAATGCAGAGGGTATTATTACTTTAAGAGCTGTTTGAAACTTTGTTGCGCCCATAGCATAAGAGCCTTCCCTTATCTGCATGGGTACGGCCTTCATGGAATCTTCGCTTACCGAACTAACATAGGGGATTATCATTATACCCATTATTATTCCCGGACCTAATGCATTGAATCCGGAGAGGTCGGGTATAATCTTTTGAAGATGTGGAGTAAGGAAGAGGAGCGCAAAATATCCATAAATAACCGTAGGGACAGCGGCAAGAAGCTCAAGGATGGGCTTTACCGTTTCTCTGAACCTGTGCGGCGCGTATTCGCTGAGATAAATGGCTGCTATGAGACCAAGAGGCAATGCCACCATCAATGCTATAAATGTGGTTAAAAGTGTGCCGGCGACAAGTGGCAGGATGCCGAATTTCGGCTCTGCAAAAAGGGGCATCCATTGAGTTCCTGTAAGGAACTCCTTTATGGGTACTGCCTTAAAAAATCCAAAAGACTCGTAGGATAAAACAACAACAATACTAATGGTTATAAATACAGAAGAGATGGCTGCTAAAAACAGGGTTGCCTCTATAGCGCCCTCTTTTATTTTTCTTTTTAGATTTCCTTTCATTTGCAAATAGAGGCTCTTGCAAAAGTCATAAAAAGAGAAGAGTTTGTCATTCCCACGAAAGTGGGAATCCAGGGTTTCCCGTGAAAACGGGAACCTAATTCCTTTGTATAGTTCCCCGCTTTTGCGGGGACAAGTCTGGATTCCCGTTT